>CAZVMM010000054.1:0-18396 GCA_964628205.1 uncultured Muribaculaceae bacterium | reverse complement strand
TGCCATCGATGATGACATGAAGAAGGAGCTTATCAACCTGATAGACTGACTATACATCCTATACACATATACACTTATACATTTATACGCTATATACACATATACATATTATTCACCCTTTAACTGTAAAACATCATGGATATTTCAACACTCATGGAGATTGGCGGTGGCAACCTCAAACTGGAGGTCACTGCCGCCGACCTCACCAAATTCGCAAAGGATGTCGTTGACATGACCCTTGCGGCAAGGAGCAAGGAACTGACCAAGACAGGTGCGAACGCCATCAATGGCGAGACCTACCTTTCCTCTGGTCAGGTATGTGATAAACTGGGCATAGCCAAATCCACCCTCTGGCTTTGGCAGAAACGTGGCATCATTGCCCCTAAGAAAGTGGGCAGTCACAACCGCTATGCCCTGTCGGATATAGTACGGCTGTTGAACAATGGGCAGCTGGGTAACGTCCCTGTTGATTACCCATCTGGAAACACTGGCTGCAACGCTGATGAAACTGGCAAGGAGGACGAGACATGATACAGGACTTGAAACAGCAGAAAGGCCGTCCCCTTGACAGAGCCTACCTTATTGACGCTTTCGAGCTGTGCCGTATCAGCGCACGGGTTTATGCCAGATACCGCTGGCGGTATGCTGATTGGCTCACCCTGCGAATCGCCATGAACAAGTACAAGACTGTCTCTGACTTCCTTCACAGGGATGACGAGGACAAATCTCCCGATGCCGTATTTGGCAGACGGTGGGAACTTGTTGGAGAGCTGGTCAACAAATGTATGCCAGATTTGACCGACAAACAAGTGGCACGTCTTGGTGCCAAACTCTTGTGGATTGCCGAAAAAGATACTCCAGAGAAACTGGAGGCTGATTTACAGCGATGGCTACATGAGAGCAGGTAATGGTCTGGCAAGCAGCCCTCAGTCAGGAGGCGTAACAGTCTGCCGATGGCACAGCCACAACAGACCCTTACAGCTTCTTCTCTTGACTGAAACAGCTCCACCTATCGGCACATGCCTACGGCAAGAGCCAACAGGTGTAGCAAGCCGAACAAAAGGGAAAAGGAAGTCAGCAGACTACCGCTTACCACCTTTCTCTTTTGACAGTCGGTTTGCCACCGACAAGGAATCTTCCTGGACTATGCCGACAGCCAGCGACTTTACAGCCGTGAAGCCCCAGTCAGTCGTGGTCGAATTACGACCAGTTATAGCAAGAGTTGCCCATGTCACACAAATGCGCTCCGCAGCATCCGTGCCGACAAGTGCCTCTTGCCACTACTCGCAGGCTCGCACTGGTTTTCCTAACCCTTTATAGTTTACAACCGAAATGACAGATAACAACCCTAAAGAGAACCGCACCCGACGCATTCAGGTACGGCTGACAGAAGCAGAATACAAGACCGCCGACGGCATAGCCGAGAAGTGCGGACTGACCATGAGCCGCTATGTCCGAAAGGTCATCACCGGCCACCATCCCAAGGCACGGATGACGGAGCGAGAGGCAGATGCCATCGCCGCCCTCAACGATGCCAGGGGCGAACTGGTGCATGTGAAGAATGCACTCAAAACCCGAAATCAGGAAGAGCGCAGGAGGCTCTTCCGCAGTGATGACTTCATGCGCTACTGGCTCCAGAAAGTGGACACTCTCATGGAGCGGTGGAACAACATCATTGAAAGTCTGTCCAGATAAATGCCACTTTGCCTATGATAGCACAAGTACACACCATTTCACACGGAGCCGCCATGACAACCTATGCCATGGACAAGCTCGATGCCGAGACAGTGAAGCTGAATTTCCTGCCGGAAGACCTGTCACCGTCTGCCATCTGGGGACGGATGATGCTGCATATCCGAGAGACGGAAAGGCAGCGCAAGGGCAACAACGAGTTCAAGAAGTTTGCCATCCGCATAGAGCTGTCCCCTTCCAAGGAAGAGACCGAGGGCTGGACTATGGCTGACTGGCAGCAGCTCGTCGATGAGTTCATCAACGAGTTTGACTCTCTCGACATGACCCCTTACCATGGCAGACCGAAGGACGCACACACCAATCTGGCGCACAGCCAATATGTGGCATCGCTCCACGTCGATAGTGAATCCGGCATTCCACATCTGCATATCGTGGTGAACCGTGTGGATATGGACGGTCATGTGAACAACGACCACAAGATTCGTGAGCGTGGCTGGATGGCCGCTGACATCATCAACCAACGCCGCAGATGGAAACTGCCAAAGGATATACGCGACCGACACAGACACCAGATAAACGATGCTTGCAAAGCTGCGCTCCGTGAGCTTGACAAGTTCTCTTGGGAGGGCTACTGCGACAAGATGAAGGACAAGGGTTATTCCGTCATGCTCCGCCATGACAAGCAGGGAAAACTTGTGGGCTACACCGTCTGGATGGGCAACAGCCACTTCAAGGCTTCGGAACTGGGCGTAGCCCGTAACCTCACTGTGCCGAAGATAGAGCATACCTGGCAGAAACTCCATCAGCACGATGGACAGCACATAGTGGCTCCTTCTGGCACAGGACTGAAACCTGATAGCCAGTTGTCCCGACCTGTCAGTGCCACACCTGATGCCACTAAGCCGAAGTCTGTAGTGGAGCGTTATATGGAGCGGAAGGCAGAGCAACAGCGGACAGCCGAACCGCCCCGATATATCAAAGACATACCATATAAGGACGAGAACTGTCACATTGATATTCCACAGGCCATTCACGACCTGATAGACCGTGAGGTGTCCGTGCATCCAGACAACGAGACTGCCACACATGAGGATGTCGTGAAGGTCGCCATGCTCCTGTTTGCTGGCTATATCGACGCAGCCACCGCCATGAGCGAGAGCAGCGGCGGAGGTGGCAGCGCACCAGACAGCGGCTGGGGACGTGACAAGGACGATGACGAGGAGTGGGCACGCCGATGTGCGCAGATGGCCACACGCATGAGTACACCAAAACCGAAATACGGATATAAACGAGGAAGCTAATATGGGACTGAGACAGAAACCAATACAGGAATACCGCCCATCGGAAGAACCGAAGGCGGCAACCACCGCCAATGCTGGCGAGCGCGCAGGACTGGAGAATGTCCTGCAAGTGGCAGAAGCCGAAAACTCCATTCAAGAGAAGCTGGGCTTGTTGCGCAAAGAAATCCAGGAAATGGAACTCTCGCGCATCGCATTGAACGAGGCTACCAAGGCACAGAATTCGGCCAAGGATGACCTAGGAGAAACCATGAAGGCATTCTATGCCGCCAAGGATTCTGCTAACAATATCGTCACAGGTATCGTGGCACAAATCGTCCGTGTGGAGAACATGCACTTCACCGCCCATCTGGACGAGGGCAGCGTGACTCAGGTGCAGGAAACCAACCGCAAGGCAATAGAACATGAACGTGAGGTTCTTGCCCAGCATAGGAAGGAGCTGAAATCCATGTTCCGCAGGGAGTCAAAACAATTAGCGGATATTGTCCGCAGAGGCGAAGGTGTCTGGATGTCTCAACGTGTGTTCTACATCATTGCACCGATAACCCTGTTTTCCATATTCGCTTGGGTGATATACTTCTCTTTCTGGGTTTACTTCCACTGGATAGCGTGAAAGAATCCAACGACAATCACGCTTTTTTTATTGGCTCAAATCTCGGTTTGTCAACTATAACTCCTTTTGACGTAATATTCAGTGTGATAAAATCAAACCATGTTTCCAGGAACCCGTGGAACTCTTTCATTGAAATCTCGTCGGCAAAATCGTCTTGGGTATATTCCCTTTTCAGATCAATATCATCGGTGAAATGGAATTCAAGAAAGACTTCCACTTTCTTTCGGTCATACTCGATGCCTACACAGCAAGGAGGGTTAATTGTCACGTCAAGTTGCCTCTTCTCGCTGTTCCAATGAATTTCTGCAACTTTGGAAGAATTCACAGGACTTCTTTGTATAAAGGCGATGCAGAGGATTGAGAAAATTCAGGGTTACGATTTGAAGACTGTTCTCAATTCTGCGTTCTGCTACAAATTGCATTCAATGAACACCCGACAATGAGCCATCAGCCGTTTTATGACTCTTGTCGGGTGCAAAGGTACGCAAAAATCCTCGCATTCACAAACAATTAACGATATTGTGTTACAGACTTCTGGGCATTCCTGCGTTCCTGCTCCTGTTTCTATATGCGACACCCATACTAAAGTTCTATGTGTTCCTTGCCATCCTCGGTATATTCCATCAGTAGTATTTCTCCTGATACACATAGAACTGGGTGATACCGTTCTGTTCGTCGAAGCAGATTTTGTCCTCGCGGGCGAGCCAGCCGATGGCGGTGCATACGGACTCTGAGTCGAGAAGTGTTTCGCGTTGCAGGTCTTCGAATGAGAGGGGGCCTTTTTCGTTGAGTGCTCGCCAGACGATACCAGCGAGGGTTCCTATTTGTTCTTTATCCATAATGCAATTCTCCTATTGATTGACGGTATTCCAGAATCTTGTTTTGCAGGTCGGCGAAGGCATCGGTGTGCTTGTCGCACGACTGTTGATAGAGCAGTTGGGCTTCGAGGAGGTCGGACATCTTACAAGTGCCCGCGCGGTAGTAGTCGCGATGCAGACGGAGATTCTCCTCTGCCTGCTCGATGCTGCGACGGGCGATGGCGAGTTGATGCTGCGATTCCACGACACTGTTCCAGGCATTCTGCATACGGATGGTGAGCAACTGGGCGTTGTCGGTCAGTTGTTCCTGCGCCTGCTGGTAGGCTATTTTCTTGCGCTTGATGGCGTGGGAACCGCCCCACCAGTCACTGATCGGTACGCTGACGGTGGCGAAAATCATGCCGAAGGAATGATCATTATCAAGTAAGGTGTGGTAGTTGTAGCCAGCACCAACGGCTACGGTGGGTAGGTTCTTGCCGATTTCCATCTTCCGCTGCAGGTTGGTGGCCTCGACTTGTTTGCCTAAAAGTTGGTATTCAGGCGTGACGAGCAAAGCCTGTTGATGGTCTGTCTGCAAAGCCACAGGCACCGCGTCAGGATTATGACTGAGCACAAAACTGGTGTCACGCAGTCCACAGTATTGCGCCATCAGCAGCCGCACGATACTGATGCCGTTCTGGAGTTTCAGCCGCTGGCTCTCCACCTCGTTCTGGCGCAACTGCACTTGTAGCAGGTCGTTGTTTAGGGCGACACCAGCGCGGACGGCTACGTCCACATCCTTATAAATGTCACGGAGCATGGTATCGACGGCTGCAATGGTCTTCATCTTCTCCTGAAGCGATATGAGTTGCCAGAAATACTGCTCGGCAGTCTTCTCCACTTCGTTTTCGGAGAGTTGCAGTTGCAGTCGGCTCACATCCTCGCCAATACGGGCCAGTCGGTTGCCATTGACGATTTGACCTCCGGCAAAGACTGGCTGCACGGCGGTGATGCCTGCGATGGTGCCATGCTTCATCAGCGAGATGCTGACGGGATTGGCGAGTGCGGTCAGTGCCTCGGCGGGAATCATCTGTGCCAGACCTGCCCCCATCTCCGGCGAAATCATCTCCGATGGGTTAAGCGTCTTCTCTGCCGTGCCTTTGTTGGCATTGAACCATAGCCCAGTGGCGCTGATGTTGGGGAAGAATTTGGTGAATGCCTCCTTGCGCTGCTGACTGGCAGCCTCAATGTCGTGTCGAGCCGTGCGGATGGCGATGTTGTTCTGACGGGCCGAGTCGAGTATCTGTTCCAGACTGTAGGTTTGCTGGGCAGACATACCGCCACAGCAAACCACAGCAATTACAAGAGAGAGTTTTCTTTTCATGCTTCTACTGATGTTTGATATACGAGATTCTTATTGATTGTATAATACGCCACGGGGATGATGGTCAGGATAAACAGCATGGTGATGAGTGTGCCGAAGAAGATGACGGAGCCCATCGGAACCCACAGTTCGCTGCCGCCGGTGACCATTGGCAGCACACCCATCGAGGCGGCTGCCGACGTGAGGAAGATGGGGCGCATGCGTCGCTGGGCGGCGTGCAGACAGGCCTCGCGGATGGTCTGTCCCTCGGCCAATAACTCGTTGGTGTAGTCGAGCATGATGATGCTGTTGCGCACCAGGATTCCCAGCAGACTGATGACACCCATTACGCAGGTGCAGCCGAAGTCGCAGCCCATGAGTTTCACGCCGACGGCAGTGCCGGGCAGACACAGGGCGAAGCAGACGAGCAGCAGCGTGGCCGTGCGCACGTTGCGATAGTGGAACAGCAAGATGAAGAAATTGATCATGATGGATATGGCGAGGGCCTTCATCACCTTCGGCATGTTGTCGTCGCTCTCCTCGAAGTCGCCTCCGTAACTGACGCTCACGTCGGCTGGCAGGAACTGTGCGCCCCGCTCACGAATCATCCGCTCCACCTTCTCTTTCTCCGCGATGCCGTTGACCCGCTGCGAGCGGTCGAACTCGGCACTGACGGTGACGCAGCGCACACCGTTGCGATGGGGGATGCTGCCCACTTCCCACTGTGGCTCAACGTCGGCCACCTGGCGCAGCGGCAGATGGCCCAGTCCGCCCACGACGGGTATCTGCTCGTCGGTCAGGTGGCCCGTCGTGGCGCTGTCGGCGCGGTTGCTCTTGATGACCACCGGCACCTCGTCGTCGCCCTCCCAGACGCTTGCCACGGGCAGTCCGCTGCCGTAACGCATGGCCAGCGTCGATTCGATGCCGAAGTTAGTCAGCCCCATGCGTGTGGAGCGGTCTTCGTGCAGGACGATGTGGCTGGCGGGGCGCGGCTCGTTCAGGTTGCTGCGCACCATGCGCAGTTCTGGCCAAGAGCGCAATACCGTCTGTAGTGAGTCGGCGGCCAGCCGCAGGTGCTCCAGGTCGCTGCCCGTGAGGCGTACCTCTAAGGGTGCGACGGCCTCGGAGTAGGACATCTGCTTGAAGCGCACGTAGGCCTCGGGAAAGTAGTCGCCGTAGAGCCTCTGGAACTCATCAAGCATATCGACCGTATCGTCGTTGCTCGGCGTGTTGACGATGAACTGCGCGAAGTTCGAGCCACCCATCTGCGGCGCGTAGGAGAACTGGAAGCGGGGCGAGCCGCTGCCGTGGAACGAGGCCACCGACAGCACACGCGGGTCCTGACGCATCATACGCTCCAGCGAGTCGGCTATCACGGCGGTCTTCTCCAGCGATGTGCCCGACGGCAGGTATATCTCCACGGCAAACTGGTTGCGCTCGGCAATGGGCATCAGTTTCTGCGGAATCGTCTTCATCAACATCACACCCAGCACCACTGCCGCCACGCCCAGGGCCAGCGTCGTCTTCGTATGGCGGAAACACCAGGCGATAATCTTGTTGTACGACCGCTGCAGCACGTCAAGCAGCGAGGGCGTGGTGTGGTGCTTCCACTTCAGCCGTCCCGACTGCACGCGGATGTTCTCGCCGTGCTCCTTCTCGCGCGGCTTCAGTGGATTGCGGATGAACTGGTATTGCAGGAAGGGCACCAGCAGTTCGGCCACCAGCAGCGACGTGAACAGCACGATTGAGATGGCCCAGGGGAACGACTCCAGGAAGTCGAGCGGCATGCCCGTCACCGTGAACAGGATGGGGAAGAACGTCACCGAGATGGCCAGCGTGGCCGAGAAGATGCTGCGGAAGAAGTGGCGGGCGCTGTCGATGCTGGCCTCCCGTCGCTGCCGATCGTACTCTGCTTGTGGCAAATCTTGCGGCAGCGCGCCCAGTTTCTCTAAATAGGAGTCAATGATGACGATAGAGTTATCGACCACCATGCCCAGCGACAAGATGAGCACGCAGAGCGTGATGCAGTTCAACTCTAACCCGCAGGCCATGAACAGCCCCAGCGAGATGAAGATGGTGATGGGGATGGTGCCCGCCGCCACCAGTGCCGTGCGCAGCGGCAACAGCAGCATCACCACCACGATGACCGCAATGACGGCAATGGCCAGTTCGCTGAGAAACTTCTTCACCGCATCGTCCACCACCTTCGACTGGTCGGTGATGTTGTACAGCGTGATGTCATTGGGCAGCGTCTCTTCGAACTCGGCTATCTGGCGCTTCACCGCCTCGCCCATCGCCACGATGTCCTGGCCCTTCTTCATCTCCACCGACAGCAGCAGGCACTTGTGGCCATTATTCGTGATGTACGAGTCGGGTGCGGGATATTCGCGCCTGATGTCGGCCACGTCCTTCAGCCGCACCACGTCGCCCGTCGGTGTCGAGAGCACTATCATCTCCTCGATGTCAGGCACGCTGGCCTCCGAGCGGTTCACATAGATGGGCTGCTCGCTGTCGGTATCCTTGATGCGGCCCGCCGTAGTAGTAAAACCCTTCGAGAAGAGCGTCATGGCCAGCGTCTGGTCGCTCAGCCCGTACTGCGACAGGCGGTCGTTGTCCAGCGTGATGCTCACCTGGTCCCTCTGCATGCCCGTCACCGTCATGCGCCCCACGGCCTCCACCGTGCGCAGCCGGTCCTTCAGCGCGTCCATGTAGTCGGCCAACTGGCGGTAGGTCTTGTCGTCGCTCTCCATCGTGATGAGCAGCGCCGACGAGTCGCCGAAGTCGTCCAGCACCACCACGGCCACCACGCCCTTGGGCAACTGCCCCTTGAACTCGTTCACGCCGTGCTTGAACTTCGCCCAGAACTCCTCCTTGTTGTCTATCTCGTCGTTCAGTTGCACCTGCACCACGCTCATGCCGCTCATCGATGCCGATGTCGTCTTCTTCTTGTCCACGTCGCGGTAGGTGTAGATGTAGTCCTCCATCGGTTTCGTCACCTCCTGCTCCACCTGCTCCGCCGTCGCGCCCGGGCATACCGCCACCACGATGCCCTGCCTGACGGTGCAGTCGGGAAACTCGTTCTTGTTGATATACTTCAGCGCATACACGCCGCAAATCATCAGCACCGTCACCACGAGGATCACGATGCGATGAAACTTGAATGATGTCTTGACGATATTCATGGCTCAGAAACGACTTTGACGTTACACCCTTCGTAAACCTTCTGCATGCCCTCGGTAATGATCTGTGCGCCGTCGGCGACACCCTGAATGCGCACGCCACCGGAGGCATAGCCGCTGATGGTGACGTCCTGACGATGGGCCTTACCATCGGCGAAGACCCAGATGTAGTGGGTGTTGCGCTCGGTCAGCATGACGGCACTGGCTGGTACGGTGATGCCGTCGTCAGTAGCGGACGCAGTGCCGAGAGCGAACTGCACGGTGCAGAGCATACCGGGGCGCAAGGCTCCGTCGGCATTGGGCACCGTGAACTTCACGTCGTAACTGCGCGTCAGGGCATTGGCCGTAGTGCCCACCTCCGACACGCTGACGTCGTAGGTGCGCAAGCCAAGGGCCTCCACCGTCGCCGTGGCGTGCTGGCCAACGTGTATGCCGGCCACATCCTGTTCGGGTATGCTGATTTTCATTTTTACGCGTGATACATCTATCATACGCAACACCTCCATGCCGGGCAGCACCTGCTGCCCCACCTCGGTCAGTTTGCGGCTGATGACACCCGACGAGGGAGCCGTCAGACGGACATCCGACAGGTTCTTGCGGGCGATGGCCTCCATAGAGCGTGCCTGTTCCAGTTTCGACTCCACCTCAGCCCACTGCATGTCGGGCAGCGAGTGGTTGTCGTGCAGCAGTTTCATGCGTTGGTAAGCGTCCTCTGCCTGTATCAGCACGGCCTTTGCCGAGGCGTAGGCACTGCGCAGCGACGTGTCATCGACCACTGCCAGCAACTGGCCCCGCGACACGCGCTGCCCCTCCGACACCAGCACCTGACGGACCGTTCCTGCCGTGGCAAACGACAGCGACGTGGCCTGGTCTTCCTCCACCGTTCCTGAGAAAACCGTCTCAATCGGCACTGCGGATGTCTGTCCGCTGATTACTTTCACTTTCGTGGGGGCCACCTCCGTCTCTGTCTTCTGGCCGCACCCTGTCAGCATCAGCACTGCCATGATGCCCGACAATGCTATAGATAAATCTTTCTTCATCTTGAATACGTTTATGTAAATCGACGGCAAAATTACTCGTTTTTCACCTTTCGTCGATGTTCCGCACTTCCTTCAGAATGTAACAAAACGGCCCCGATGGGTCAAAATATAACGGATGGAACACTTAAAGGTAAATTTAAACAATCGGCAAATGCTCAGATTTTCTTACCTTTGCACACAGAAATGGAATACAGGATAGGACTTGACGTAGGTTCTACCACGGCTAAGATGGTAGTGGTGGATGACAGCTACCGCACGGTGTGGTCGCGTTATGAGCGACACAATGCGCGGGTAAAAAAGTTGCTGCGCCATTATTTCGTCGAGGCAGAACAGGTAGTGGGCAAGGCTGAAGTGAGCATCTGTGTGACAGGCTCCGTGGGTATGCAGACGGCAGAAATGTTACAGGTTTCGTTTGTTCAGGAAGTGATGGCCGCCTCGGCCTATGCCCGGCAGATGCATCCTGAAGCCCAGATGCTCATCGACATTGGCGGGGAGGACTCGAAAGTGATGCTGCTGGATGGCGGGCGCACCGACCTTCGCATGAATGGTAACTGTGCCGGTGGTACAGGAGCATTTATTGACCAGATGGCGGCCTTGCTGGGACTGAGTCACCAGCAGATGAACGATTTTGCCATGAAGTCAGAACACAACTATGCCATTGCCTCGCGCTGCGGTGTTTTTGCCAAAACGGACGTGCAGAACCTGGTCAGCCGTAATGTCTCGCTGACAGATATCTGTGCCTCTATCTTCCATTCCATCGCTGTGCAGACCATTACCACCTTGGCTCATGGTAGCCGGATGCTGCCTCCTGTGCTGTTGTGTGGCGGGCCGTTGACGTTTCTGCCCGCACTCCGTCGGGCCTTTGCCGATTATATGCAGATGGACGAGCAGTCATTTATCGTTACGGAAGAGAGCCATATGGTTCCAGCCATCGGCTGCGCCCTGCAGGCAGACAGCAGTATCGTAGGCCTCCGTCAGTTGATTCAGCGACTTGACAGTCAGCAGGAAGTCAAAGTGTCAACCAGTCTGCGCCCGCTTTTTGCTGACGAACGAGAGTATGCCGAATGGCAGGAAAGAAAAGTACATAGTTCACAGAGCATAGTTCATAGTTTAGGAAAGGGTACGGAGGCGGTAGTTATCGGCATAGACTCTGGTTCTACCACAACGAAGATCGTGGCAGCACGACCAGATGGTTCCATCGTCTTCTGTCACTATGCACCCAGCCACGGTCATCCCATACAGGCAGTCAGCGAGGGGCTGAAGCGGTTTCAAGCTGAAGCAGACAGCCGGCAGACACAGTTACAGATAGTGGGTTCTTGCTCCACGGGTTATGGAGAAGAATTGATTAAGGCCGCCTTCGGGTTGGATGCAGGCATCGTAGAAACAACAGCCCATGCACGTGCCGCTAAAAGGCTGATGCCCGATGTGTCGTTTATCCTTGACATTGGCGGGCAGGACATGAAAGCCATCTTTGTGGACAAGGGTGTTGTTACCCGTATAGAATTGAATGAAGCCTGCTCTTCCGGTTGCGGAACATTCCTGCAGACCTTTGCCGAAAATCTGGGTTATAAAATTGGCGACTTTGCGCGGATGGCCTGTACAGCCAAGCATCCCTCGGAATTGGGATCACGCTGCACGGTGTTTATGAACTCAAAGGTGAAGCAGGTGCTGCGTGAGGGTGCCGACGTGGCCGACATTGCTGCAGGACTGTCATATAGTGTTGTGCAAAATTGTCTGTACAAGGTGTTGAAACTGAAAAGCGCAGACGAGTTAGGAGGTCGCGTCGTACTTCAAGGCGGCACAATGCGCAACGATGCCGTGGTGCGTGCCTTTGAACTGCTAACCGGCTGCGAGGTGGCACGTAGCGACATGCCTGAGATGATGGGGGCATACGGCTGTGCGCTCTACGCATCAGAACACTGTCAACGGCCCAAAAGTCTCAGCGAAACCGTGGCTGAGGCAGATTTCGAGACCAAGGCGTCACAGTGTCACGGCTGCGAGAACCGTTGCCATGTGACACGCTACCGGTTTGCTGGAGGAAACACATACGTCAGCGGTAACAAGTGCGAACGTATCTTCACCAACAGTGGCGGACGAACGCAGAAGGGACAAAACATCTATATGGAGAAATACCATCTGCTTTTCGACCGTAGGACCATAACTGCTCCCCGCAAGATAGGAATACCGCGTACATTAAACATATATGAGAACTATCCGTTCTGGCACCGACTGCTCACTGACTGCGGGTTCCAGGTCGTGCTTTCCTCCGACTCTGCCATGAGTCGATATGAACATGCCCTCTGCACAGTGATGAGCGATAACATCTGCTTTCCTGCCAAACTAGTGCATAGTCATATCGAGGCACTTCAGGAGTTGGGTGTAGAGCGTGTCCTGATGCCATACGTCGTGTATGAGCAACAGGAATGCCCGTCGGCCGTAAACAGTTTCAACTGTCCCATCGTATCGGGTTATTCCGATGTCATTCGTAGTGCCATGCAACTGGCTGTACCCGTCGATTCACCCGTACTGAATTTCTCCAGTGAACGGCAACTGAGGCGGCAGGTCATGGATTATCTGCGCAGTTTGGACATTAGAAAATCAGTCGCCAGTGTAGCATTTGGGGCAGCATGGCTGGCACAAATGGAGTATGAGCGTATCATCAAGGAGAAAGCCAAAGCGATACTGGCCTATAGCCAGCGCAACCAGCAGCCCGTCATCCTGCTGGCAGGTCGCCCTTACCACACCGACCCGCTCGTGCAACACCGCATCAGTGAGACGATTGCGGCGATGGGTGTGGGTGTCATCAGCGAGGATATTGTAAGGCATACGCCAGAATTGCCCGATGGCGAGACAAACACCGTGCGGCAGTGGGCATACGTTAACCGCATTATTAAGGCTGCCCAGTGGGTGAGCCAATTCGCTCCTGACGTGCAGTTTGTCCAGTTGACCTCGTTTGGCTGTGGCCCCGATGCTTTCATTCAGGATGAGGTTCGTTCGCTACTTGCCCGACACGGTAAGCCCTATACACTGCTGAAGATTGATGACGTCAGCAATGTCGGCTCCCTGAAACTCCGAGTACGCTCACTCATTGAAAGTATCCATAACGCCACCCCTATGGAGGGAGGTTTGAAAGGGACGCCCTTCAAAACCACCCGTACCTTCCGCCACCAAGACCGGCAGCGCACCATCCTGGTACCGCATATCTCTGAGTTCATCACGCCGCTGCTGCCTGCCCTGGGCGAAGTTGCAGGCTATCATCTTGAAATCCTTCCGCCCAGCGATGCAGAGTCGGCCCGCATCGGTCTGCAATATGCCAACAACGAAGTGTGCTATCCTGCAACACTGATAGTCGGCGACATTATACGTGCATTGCAGTCGAGGCACTACGAACTGAACAATACTGCCGTGGCTATGTCGCAGACTGGCGGGCAGTGCCGTGCCACCAACTATGCCGGACTTATCAAACGGGCGATGGTGCAGGCGGGATTTTCCAACGTGCCGCTGATTACCCTCGGAGTAACTACCAACGGCAATGGAGCCAATGAACAGGAAGGCTTCGACGTGTCGTGGCGCAAGATTGGCCCCATCGTGCTGAGCACCCTGATCTATGCCGACACCATTGCAAAGATGTACTATGCCGCTGCCGCCCGTTGCACTGTAGTCGGTAAGGCCGAAGCATTGCGCGACAAGTACCTGCATCTGGCAGCCAGCAGTGTCCGTCAGAGAAACACCGACAAATTGCTGCGTCTCGTCGCCAATGCCGCATCAGCCTTCAACATGATTGCAGAAGACAAACCCACACGCAAAGTGGGCATCGTCGGTGAGATATTCCTGAAGTTCAATCACTTTGCCCATCAGGAGATAACAACTCAATTGATGGCACGGGACATCGAAGTAGTTCCGCCGCTCATCACGCCATTCTTCTTGCAGGAGTTTGTCAATGTTGAGCGTAACCGTGAGATGGGACTTCCCGCGCCATCCGTACCCATGCCACTGATAAAATTGCTCTATGACATGGCCCGCCGTCGCACTGACAAGTTCAATCGGGCTGCAAGTGCTTTTCGCTACTTCCAGCCCTTCGGTGACATTCATGAGGAAGCCAGTCTTGCCGAAGGCATCGTCTCACCGGCAGCCCAGGCTGGTGAAGGCTGGCTGCTGCCTGCTGAAATCTGTGCACTTGTCGAGAGCGGTGTTAAGAACGTCATCTCACTACAGCCCTTCGGCTGTATCGCCAACCACGTAGTGTCAAAGGGTATTGAACGGGCCTTGTTACGCCGGTATCCCGACCTTAATCTGCTCTCGCTCGATTTCGACTCGGGTGTAAGCCGTGTGAACGTCATCAATCGGCTGCTATTGTTTATTGACAAGGCAAAAAATAACAGATAAACCATCATAATCGTATCAGACATGGAAGAAAAGAAGACAAACATTGAGCGAGTGACCTATATGGACGGAATGATTCTGGTAGCCGAAAACGTCAATCAGTTGCCGGTGGATGAACGGGCGTTCCGTCCGGACATGTTCATCGTGTTGATATGCAACCAGGGCCGACTGCAGACGGACATCAACGGCAGACAGTATCTGATAGAGGCGGGCGATATGCTGCTCTGTAACAGTTTCCACACGCTGACAGATGCCCTGCACAGCATCGATTTTTCTTGCAGCATCTACTGTTTCCCTGGCACATCATCGGCGGAGGCTGTTCACGTCAACGAGAAAGTGCTGCGAGATTTCTTCTTTGCCAACGACAACCCCGTGATACACCTGACGGAGGAACAGCGTGGACTCTTCCGGACGTACAAGATACTGATAGGCAAGAAACTGGAGGACGGTGCGTCGAGGTATTCGGAGCAGTCGATGAGCGGCCTTCACAAGGCGATACTGTATGACATTCTTGCCGTCATCGATAAGCGGAAACACGAAACCGCGGAGGCGACAAACACACACGATGAGGAGATGTACCCCTCGGTGAAGAGCGATAAGGTGAAACGTTTCCTGATGTTACTGGCCGAGGACGACAGCCGCCATCACACCGTGGAATACTTTGCCAGCCAACTGTGCGTCACGCCCAAGTATCTCTCCGTCATCTGCAAGCAGGAAACGGGAAAGACCCCATCGGCCTGGATTCGCGAGCGGCTGATAGAGAAGATACGCTACTATCTGCTCAACACGTCGCTGTCGGCCAAGGAGATTGCTTATCGGGTGGGCATGCCCAACTCGTCGTTCTTCGGCAAGTTTGTCAAGCAGCACTTCGGCTGCACACCCATGGAGTACAGAAACAAACAGATGAACAGCGAGCCATGAAACGGAGAACGCTGCTGCCGCTGTTGGCATTGCTCTTGGCATCGTGCGATGATGTGTTCCAGACGCATCCGTATGATGTCAACATCAAGGGCGAGACTGGTATCAACGCGAAGAACATCGCGAGGGTAGAGACGGCTTTTGCCGACAAGGACACGCTGCGGGTGGCTTTCATCAGCGACACGCATCTGTGGCATTCGGATGCACGGGAGGAGGTGGCGGACGTAAACCGCAGGAACGTCGATTTCGTCGTGCATTGTGGCGACCTGACGGATACGGGGACGACGAAGGAGTTTGAGTGGTCGCGTGACATCTTGAATGGTCTTCGAGTGCCGTATATCGCCCTTGTCGGCAATCACGACTTCCTCGGTACAGGCGATCAGACGTATAGCGTGATGTACGGCAAGATGGACTTCTCGTTCATTGCCGCCCGTGTGAAATTCGTCTGTCTGAACACCAACGCCACGGAGTACGACTATATGGCCGCTGTGCCCAACTTCGACTTCATGGAACAGGAAACGACTCGAGACTCTGCGCGTTTCGACCGTACTATCATCGTGATGCATGCCCCACCATACAGCGACCAGTTTAATAATAATGTGTGCAAGGCCTTCCGTCGCTACTTCGACTTCTTCCCCGGGCTGATGTGCTGTGTCTATGGGCATTGTCATGGGGATGACGTTGGCTGCCTCTATGATGATGACCTTATCTTTTGGGGCATCGACTGCGCCGAGCATCGTAACTATCGTATCATGACTATAACCCCTGACGGCTATGAGATGGAACAGATTCGTTATTAGCATCAGCCTATTGGTACAGGCGTTAGTTGCTTTGGGGCAAGACAGCATCGAGGTTGTTAATCAGGAAAGCGCCACCTATAGACACCATGTCGAACTGCGTCAGCGCCAGTGGGCCTCGCTCATTCCCAATCAGTTCGTCATCCAGAATGCCGGCAACATGGGTGTTCTCTCTGCGGGCTTCGGTTGGGGCTATGGCCGTCAGCACTGGGAAACGCACCTGCTTTGGGGCTATATCCCCAAGCATCAGAGCACACGCGGCAAACTGACGATGACGCTGAAAGAGAACTATATCCCCTGGAATCTGCCAATAACAGGCTCGCACGACGCATCGGCAACAGCATGGAAACGCGGATGGACGCTAAGTCCGCTCATCGCCAGCCTCTACGTGAACACGGTCTATGGGCATGAGTTCTGGAAGAGCCAGCCTAGCCGCTATCCCGACAAATACTATGAGTTCATGTCCACCAAGTTCCGCCTGAACGTCGCCCTCGGCCAGCGCATCACATGGGAGATACCCCGTAATCGCCGCAAATATGCCAAGAGCGTTACGTTGTTCTACGAAGTCAGTTCCTGCGACCTCTATATCCGCGCCAAGTTCCAGGACAGCAGCGTGCCGCTGAAAGACATCCTCGGATTGTCGATAGGAGTAAAGTTACAAACGCTATGATTTTCGCTTTGTAGTCTCATATCTTCTATATTACCTTACGATGTTTGCGGGTCGCCATTTCTCTGGCACTTCGTAACGCTTGGTGCCATCGGTCACCACGTCTGGCATGATGGCATCACGAAATCGACGCTCATTCTTATACATCAGAACTGGCTTGCTGCTATGATGCGTAAGGTTATCCTTCAGGTCACAACTGAAGTTTGAGGGTGGGAAATAGACCTTGATTCGCTTCTCAGGATATTGCTTTTGGATGAACTCTAAAGGTGGAACAAGGTCGCTGTCGGCACTGACAAGCACAATGGTATCTGTCGCATCAAGTACACAATCGGCAATCATTCGCACGGAGATATTCACATCGGTTTTCTTCTCTTCAGGGCGTGAGATTGCATAATGACAATTGGGACATTGGATTTGCTTGTCAAGATACTTGCCGCGCACGATTTCAAAACGGTTGCCATTGATGAGTTTATTGGCATTGAGGAAAGCACTTTGGCGACTGCTCTTTTCTGGGTTAAGCGGTGAGGCGGTAAAATAGATGACCTTCTCCACTTCCTGTCCTTCGCCAAGAAAACCTTGGCAGAGTTTCACCATGTCTATCCAATAATAGTCTGCCCACTGCAGTTCGTTGCGCTTGGTGCGGCGAAGACCGTAGTAGAAGTTGAATCCGTCAATGTAGAACGTAACACGTTGTGCCATATTGCCGATGTTTATATAATAAAAAAGCCGTCCTCGGACGGCCATGTCCATTCAAGAAAGAATGGCGGAGCTTAATAATTTTCTGCAAAGGTAGTTTTTTTTTGTGATACTTCCAAATATTTTGCACGAAAAGTTTTGGAAGTACGAAGAAAAACACAAAATTTGCGCCGTTTATTCCTTACAGCCTCTGAATATAAGACTATCGGGGCTTTTTAAGACACCGTCCAAATGCAGTCTATCAGCATTTGAACGGTGTTATATAAAAACAGACCCGACAGCTTGAAATTCAGAGGCTGCCGGGAATCAACGATGCAAAGATATTAAAATTCCGCGAAACAATGTTCATTCTCCACTTTTTTTATTGTTATTTAAGTCTAATTACTGACATTTTGCCATCTAAGACACCCAAAAATAAAACTTCAAGGTGCTATTTGCGATAAAATATACCCTTAAAGGGGATTCGTGCGCTCAAATCGGGAACACAGAAACATCCTCCTCGCTGATTTGTCCTTATAATCAATTACTTGTGCCACTTTTATTTCATGCAAGGTCTGATGAACAATCCCATGAAACACGTTTTCAAGCCCATCTTTCTTCTTTCCCTTTCTTCAATCATGGAACATACCCCACGAAGAACGAAAGGAGGGAAGAAAATGTGTGTGCCATCACTCAACATTTTGAGGTTACGGAACATGAACAATCGGTGAAAAGTTGACTTAAAAAGTGTAAATCCACTGTTAAAAAGTGTTTAGCGGGATTTGCCGAAAAATGCGTTTTGGAGCGTCGAAAATGGGCTAATTTTCAACCCAAAATGTCGGGAACACAGGGCTGGATTTTGGCATATTTCGTCACTTTGCACTTTTGTCTAATACTCTGTATATAAATCACTTAGGAGTAATAATTTGCCATTATATTGCGATGACATCGCCATGAACAACGAGGAGCAGGAC
>CAZVMM010000053.1:0-18563 GCA_964628205.1 uncultured Muribaculaceae bacterium | reverse complement strand
AGTCCAAAATGGGGCGTAATTCTCTTTAGTTATTTATAAGGCAGCTGGGGGATTTCAGGCGGAGGAATTTTGCCATAAAGAACATTCCCGCATATTCTTCGGCCCTAAAGGTAACGAGTAATAATAGCAAAAGTCATGGAATGGAATTAGCCTCTTGCTTTTGTGAAGTCAGAATGGAGCAAGACCATGTCAAACAGAATGGAATCTAAGGCATCAGTAGAAACATTGGTAAGCTCAGGACGGAAGGAACCAATCTTGTCATTAAAGTATTCATCCCATTGCTTAGCATATTCTACCAATGCATCATTGACGACTAGCATATCGCATTCTTTTTCGCCACGTTTGATTTGTATTAGTTCATCTATTGCTGACATTATCCCATCCTCTTCAACAGTAGCAGCCACCAGTTCCTTGAAAGGAATGGGTGGTAGAGACATATTCAGTTCAATCCATTTGCAAGCTAAAATACCTCGCAAGTAGTAAAGGAATCGTTTCATCGGGTATCCTTCCTGCTGGAGATATCGCTCGTTATGTTTTTTATAGATATGGTTGTAATGATACATTAGCTTAATGGGATTGATGTAATGATCAACTACACCATCAATGCGGTTGCAAAAAAACTCATCTTGACGATAGACGATTGGCGAATTAAGCCACTCAAGCACCAATGGATTGCTCTTGGAAAGTAATGATAACGCTTTCTTCAAGTCCAAGCCGACCATGTCTAAGCGATCATTATAGATGTGATCAATAGTATCTCGTTGTTCTTCTACCTTGAAATACCATTCTGGTTTATGGACATATATGAAGCGGACGTCCCAGTCACTGTCTTTCGATTCAAAGCCCCATGCCCGACTGCCTGACTCAACTGCAATTAAGATCTTCACGTTGTTTATTTGTTCTATGCTATGCAAATGTCCTGGAATCTCGTATTTCTTCGTATAATCGACATCAAAATTGGGATTCCTTTCTCTGCATACTACCCTATGGCATGGCGCCCAAAACCGGAGGTCTTTAGTGTATACTCTGTCAATAGAGATTCCATTTTCGAATATTTCAAAGCATCCAGCTAAATACTCCTTATCGAG
This sequence comes from uncultured Muribaculaceae bacterium, assembly GCA_964628205.1. Taxonomy (GTDB): domain Bacteria; phylum Bacteroidota; class Bacteroidia; order Bacteroidales; family Muribaculaceae; genus Sodaliphilus. The sequence goes on along the minus strand of CAZVMM010000053.1, from coordinate 17,475 downwards.
TCCAAATTCTAACAATAGAATGAAAGATGCAGACTTCCGAACACTGATATGTGTGATGTGATATATCTTCCCTATCTCTAGTTCAGGATAATCCCCTTTCAGCCAGGAAGTGTTTGTACGACAAATAGCAGTAAGCGTTTTGAACTCATTGTAATAATCTTTAAGCAGCTCTTCTCTCATATCGATATCCGTTAATGATGACAAATATACAATGATTTTTTAATTTGTAATGAATCCTAAAGAGTGCCGTAGTTGGCTTTGACGACTCGGCTGTTCTCATCCACGATAATGGACTCAATCGATTTATATTCGATTGTTTTACTATATTCGTAACAACCCGGCTTATTGGCTAATGGAGTCCAATTAGGTGAAGCCTTAATTTGGCGAATAAAATCTTTGCTCGGTTTTTCGTCAAGCAGTATAGTCCAATCTTCTCCCCAGTCTGGACCAATATCCATATAATCGCAGTTCACATTCTTGTAAGCGGGGAATTGAACTCCAGTTATAGCACTGATACTATCCTGGTTGCCGAATTTGTCAAGTGGATTATTGGCATATTCCTGATAGCGGCAAACGAATCCCCTCTTGCCAATAAAAAAGTGCAGGGCGACATTCTTAGGCATATCTTCTGACGGAGGAATGATGTACTTACCATCCCACCCATGAGAGTAGATGTATATGTGGTCCGAGCCAAAGAACTTCCTGTCAGATTCGTGTTCTAAAGAGTCACTTGACCAGTACACATTATCCTTTCCCTTTCTCAATGAATCCAGCTCCGCATAAAAACTTGCTTGAGGCTCCTCCTTGAAAAGAAAACGGACTGTGTGGGTGCCACTCCAACTAGCGTAGGAATTATTGTGATACTCGTATTCAGGGAAATTGTGAAGCCCTGTTAGACTTACGATATCATCTTTGCTGGTGAACTTCAACTCATTATATCGATAAGGAGATAAAACACCAAGACAATCCACACCCACTATATAGATTGTCGCAAGTACTGCTGGAGAAACCAACATCAGCAAGAAAGTAACCCATTTTTCTTTTATGACATTGTACTTCCTTGCCATATAAGGGAACAAGAAAAATACTGTCATCCACGTGAGGATGCAAATACAGACATTGACCATATCCCGCTTATGCATTATCGCTGCTATGAGCATAATTATTACTATTATTGCACAGAATAATAATGGCAATAATATGTAACCAAAAATGAAATCGTAGAGCATAACTTATTATTGATTAATTGTCATTGTTTTTGGGTGGTGGGTTGACAAGCATTTGTTGCCGATGATGTCATAAATGCAGGGGTCGAAATAGTATCTTCTGGATCCAGCGGTCAGTTCAACAAAGTCGTGGTCTTTTACGAAGTTCTTATAGCTGGTCTTGGGTGCAATGGCTTTGAGTACCTTGCACCAGTTGATACCTTTGGACTCAATATATCCGACAACCGGACAAGCCTTGCCCTCAATACCATTTGCAGATAAAGCCTGGTTACAGATGGCAGCACATAATTGAGCATAGCCGATACAATTGGCTTTCCCTTCAGGGATATCATTTTGAAAAGCAAATCTCAGTTTGCTGGCCGTGAGCGAAAGGCTGTAGTCAATAATCTGCTCCATATCCATGCCTTTTGTTTCGTCTGAAACCTGGACCGATAATGGCTCGGGCAACGTGTACAAGCTCTGCCGGTCCACATTCTTGACAAGGTTTAAGGGAAAGGCAGCAACGAGCAGCACCAACGCAAAGCCAGAAATAATAAACCTTTTTACCTTGCCCTTCATCTTAATACGACCTCCACAAACGATTAATGATCCATTTACGTGGAAAGGTAATCTCAAACCAGAGCCACATCACTGCAGCGATAGTCAGGAACAGCCAACAATAGACCCACAGGTTTACCTCCTGATAGGTCATGTTCAGCTCGTTAGCCATCCTCATCAAGTCGGATTGGCATGCAATGAACTTTTCGTGAATGGTGGATACAGACCTAAAATCGGTCACCATACTATATGGCGCTGTCAATTCTCCGGCTGCAAGCAAAAAAGCGTAAGTTACAGCAGATGATACCCCGAGGTTGAACGTATTCCACCAAGAAAGCTTCTTTACCCAGTTAAAGAGTGCCGTTAACATAATGGCAGCAGGCATTGCCACACATAACGCAGGCCACAGGTAGATGCAGACATATACGCTGATTTCCTCGTAATTGAGTCCGAAGACCAGGCCGACGAGGTACAGGAGTCCGCATAGCACATGAAAAATGATTTCGGTGAAAGAGATAGTGGTCATTTTCTGAGTTTTTTAATGGCTGTAATGATGAATAGTCTTAATCCAGATACGGCAAAGACTACAAACAAGATAAAACACCCCATCAGGAACATGATGGGAAAAAGCCCTTCATTCAGTGTTGACAAGAATGAGATGTCAAACATCTCGAATATTACATTAAACAACGTTTCCATTACTGTGAATTGTCAGTTAATGAATAGCTTAGAGTTATATAAATCGCTTGGAGCGACGACCAGTTGGCTTTTGGTGATGCCTCGTTTCTTCAATACCTTCTTAGCTCCAGTGATATTGTAGTCGCTCACGGGTTTGGGTTCACATAGTTCTACGCCGAGTTGTTGCTTGTAGATATCATAGACCAACTCTGAGCAATACAACTTATCGTTCCCGAACTTGAAGGCAGTGTCGTAATGTTTGCCCAGATATTTTGAGTACTTGAGTTTAAGCGGTTCTTCGGTGTATCGTTTCATTTTGACGATGCCACCTTTCCCTCGTTTCGCCCATTGGTCATAAGGGGTAAGTTTCACTGTGGACACAGCTTCGAGTACATAGAGCCCGTCAGCCTTCTCAATGATGATGCCGCAATGACTCCAGGGCGAATGAGTCGCTGCAATGATGAGAGGAGCCTGCTGCGAGGTGGATGTCTGGAAAACGATGTCACCTTCCTTCAAATCTCCAGCATTAGGCTTTGAATAGCACTTAATTGCAACAATGCCAAGTAGCACTATGATGGCGAAAAAGAATAATATACGCTTCATTGATTCCGCTTGTTTTAGATGATGATTTCAATAATGAGTGGCGAAATTAGGGTGATAATGACTGATATCCACGTCAGCCGTTTTAGGGCCTTGGTTTTGTAATGGGCGTTAAGTACAGCCAGTACCATGAAGTAGAGGAATAACAGTGGCCAGATGATGCAGAAGATCACGATGTTCGCCTCGTTATAGTTCATCCCGAAGGAGTTGCCGAAGTCTTTAATGGTCTGTACGCACCAGTCAAAGAGCGTGTCGATCCAATGATATCTGCTTTCTAATAGTACCATAATCATGAAATCTTAAGGTTAAGTTTATAAACGGATGCTATGTGAACAAGAGTCGCACAAGTAACGCTCCTTGGCAAGGTCAGGTTTGCCGTTGCAGTCGACCATAAAGCAGTGGGGGTCGTTCTTGGGGCAATGATCCAGACCCAGGTAGGCGTGCCCGAATTCATGCAGCACCACTTTCCAGAACTGAGACTGGTCCTTAACTCTGAATGTAGAGATCACGCAATTGGAATGTCCCATATAGGACAGCCCGAGGATACCCCAATCGTCATAGCCGTGAGCGCTTGTTGAGATGTCTTTATCGGTCAAGCCGATGATAGCATCGTTTTTCTGGCTCTTCAGTCCCGCCTGCTTGTCCAGAATCTTGCTGGCGCGGTAACGGGTCTTGGCATCGTTCATCAAGTCCTCGGTTAACGGTTTTGCTGGCAGCACCTTGACTTCGGAAACCGCTAGGTCTTTCACATACTTAGCGAGATTTTTTTCTAACTCTTCGGCCACTACTTTGGCTCTCTCATTTGAGAAATCACCATAGGGCTGGATGAGAAGCCTGCAACGAGGGCAGGTACATTCCGCTTCAGTGTCTGAAACGATCTCAACCTTCTTAATCCTTTTGGCGTTGCTCGTGCAACTCCAGGCTAGACTCCCCAACAAAAATGTGAAAACGATGATATAAAATAATTGCTGCTTATTCATTTTGACAATGATGATAAAGGTTACTGTTTATCTCTTTATGCCTCAATGAGCCAAAAGGTAAACATCCAGAGTAGATTATTTGAAATCATATTGGCTGCTATTGAGCAGCCTTTTTGTCCGATTTCTTGATGTAGATATACTTGGGGTAACGGCCCAGGACAAAGAGGGTAACTGGGCAAAGCCAGATCTCGCGTTCAAAGCCTGGCAAATTGGTTACAGTATAGGTGGAGCCTCCTGTTAGCGAGTGTTCTCCCTGTACAAGGCAGGCATAACCCGGCATCTCAAGCCGTTTGTTGCTGGGCACCACATTGATGTAAGCAAAACGGTCATCGTCGCTGAGGAAGTCGCACAGTTTGTCGGCTCCAGCCACCATCATCAGATTGTGATGGTCGAAAGGCCATCCTGGGAAATCTACATACCAGAACCCGTCCTCTTCGTGGTTGAACTGGAGGTTATACTCACTACGGCGACCAAAAACACTACTTGCCATCACTTGCGCTCCGTGGAGCAAATCATTCATGCTGTAATCCATAATAAAAATTTTAAAACAGTTAGCCGTCTTATTAATGCCACTAAAGGACAAAAGGTAAACAATGGTGATTTATCTATCTGATAATAAACTAATTGCCCATAAATCCTTTTGATCGGCTCTATAGGCAATCCAATTGAAATTATAGATATTTCCTTACTCCTTGAGTTTATTAAGTAGGTCGGTAGCTCGGTTCATCAACTCCTCAACTGCGCCGTGGTCGATGAGTTCGCTCAACTCCTTGACAGCGCTTTCCTTTTCCCCCGCTTTGAGATAGGCCAAGGCTTTGTACCAGTGTGTGCAGTCTGCGTAGTTCTGTTGTAGTTCTTTATAAACTTCATCATCAGCTGCCCCCTTGGGCTCGTGCTTTGCGGTGGGCCATTCAACATTGTCAATATCGTAGAGCACGGCCATCATATCCTCACTCCCGCTCTTCTGAATCTGTTTACGGATATCAGCGAACTTATCAGGTTCACTGCTGAATGGTTTGTTGTATTCATCAGCCAGACTAGCGAGTGTCGGCTCAGTGGGTTTCTTGGATTTTGCCTGTTTTGTGGGGCTTTTCTTGTCAACTTTCGCTATCTCGGGGTGATGCTTAGAAGTTAACGGATAGTATGTGTATAGGCCATATGCTACGATAGCTGCCGCAGCAGCGCCCGAGGCCCATTTCATAAATGTCCAAAACGGGTTTTTGCTCTTTTTGACTTGTATTGCTTGTCTGAACTCTTCTTCGCTCATCTGCTTGATAGCTGCAAGTTGGGCTTTACCCTCACGACGCATACCCTCTTGGGCAATGCCCTGGACGAGCAGTGATGTCGCAACCAGTCGCTCACGCAGTTCTTGGTCATTATCCACATCCTGTTCAAATGCAGCGCGTTCATCATCGCTCATCTGGTTACGCAGGTAACGATCGATTCTTTCGTCATATTCTATATATCTTTCTTCTCTAGTCATGATCTCAATTGTATAATGATTTCTTCCATCGCTGTTTTTACTTTGGTTCTGCAACGGCTCAGTTGGGTTATAGCTACACGAGCAGTGTTGTAATCCTGTTCCTCTGCTATGACCTTCGTGCTCTTGCCTTCCCAATAGTATGCCCACAAAATGCTCCTGCAAGGCTCTGTCATATTTTCAACTAGATGACGTACTTCATCTTGAATCTGTTCATGAAATTCATCGCTCTCCTTGTTCTGCCAACGTTCCAAGACCACAGGAATCATTGCAATATCGATGGGGTCCTGAACATCATCATCGCCTTGCTCAAGAAGAAGAAAGGGCTCTTTGGATTTTTTGCTGGCCTTTTTAGTCGCTATTTTCTTAAGAATGCCAATAACATACGTCTTTAAACTACAAGTCAACTCTGTCAGGGTTCCATTATGCACCTTGTTGAACAATGTAAATATCGAATCCTGAACCATCATCTTGCAATCATCGTCTGACGCCCAAAATGAATACTCCTTACGGGCATAGCGCAAGGCCTCGTCCTGGACGTCCTGAAGGAATCTGCTATCTGTTGAAAAAGGTATCGCCGCCATTAATGAATTGGTTTTATAGAAGGCAAAGATAATACCATTTTCTTATTCATCGTTTTCATCATGAAAAATCATCACTTTGTATTTAAATAACTCGAAACTATTCCAGCTAAGCTCAAGTACCCTTGAACCTCGGTTACCAGCAGCTTCATAAAAATAGCCTTTATCGTTTTATGCCTCAAACTTCCTAAAGGTAAACACTAGATTATACTTTTATGTGGAATAATTTAGCTATCCTATGTGTTCAGTTTTGCTCTTAAGTCATCACTGCAAGCGAGTAGTCATCGTGGCCTATGAGTCCTTTACGTTTAAGAGACTCGATGTGGCGTTTAAAGTTACTGCTGTTATTAGCGCAGTTTAAGAGTTTCTTGATGACTTGGGGAAAATCAATTTTGTTCAGTAACAGAGCCGTTTTAATCATCATGCTGTTCTTGCTGTGGGCCTCGATGGCTGCATTGAGTTGACTCTCATTCTGTTCGATATCGGTCACAAGATACATCATGAGAATGTAATGTGCCAATGTATCGCTTGCCACAAAGTATACCGAGTCATTATCCCCCTTGAAACTGCCAGATTTGAACCCTTCGGGCTGAAGTGGATCTTTGCAGTTGATGAGATATGGGGGATTATTAAAATCCTTTAGTTCACCGAAAGAGTGTTCCAACACATGAGTTCTGTAATTGTAGTGGAATACCACGCTGTCGCCGTAGGTCATCCATCGCTTTTCGTTCTCGTCAGCCCACAGGGCGGCTAATGTCGCGAATGAGCCTTCGTCATAGAACTTATTCAAGAATAGTCCGTCTTGTTGTTTCTTGGCCCATTCCTCACATTCGTTATAGAACTGCTCCCAGATATGATCAATCCAAGCATCAAGATCCTCAAAGGATGTGATGGGCTTGGATGGTAAGTTATAAACCAAATAATGAGACCAGCGCTCAGCGAAAACTCCTCCGCCTCCGGCACCATCAGAAACTGCAATTAGTCCTGGCGAGAAAAAGATAGCATCCTCGTTCAGCACCCCTTCCTCAAATTTAGTTATGCTTACTCCTTTGGCTTTCATTTGTTCTTGCTGATGTTTGTGGGTGTACCGATGTCCATTAGCTGGATAAGGGTTGACATGTCGGCGTTTACAGCCATTGCGACATGGCGGACATTTGGATCATTATCATCACGAACACGGGCAATATCTTGATTGTAACGCAAAGGCAGCAGGCTTGACAGATCATAGAGGATTCCTCCATATTGGTTGCCACTCAGTTCGGTCTTTGCCATCGGGAAGACAACTCGATTGTCCCGTCCAGGAACAATATGGATATTGAAGAGCAGCACGTTGCCGTCATTGGTGAACATCGATTTCAACTCATTGGCTTGTTGCTGCATGTGTTCAACCGTAGTATGATTGAATTGGCCGTCAGTGATATTAATAATGGTGGGAGGGTAACAATCTTTATCGTGGTGGTCTATCATCCAATCGGATAGTAAGTCTTTTGCTTTCTCAAATGCCTGGTGCATGTGGGTCCAATGGCCATCACACCGGGCTTCGAGCCATTGCACTTTCTCAACTTCTTTTACTGACGTTCCTTTGCGAGTACGGACCTCTTCTCGGGTCACAATCTTCTTGTAAGGATTATTCTTGATCTCCTCGGGAGATACGAAGAAACGACCGCTAAGTTCGCCGTTCCATCCGCTATAGACCTCATGGCCATAGCCAATGACTGCTATATCATAGTAGTGACGGACTTCGTTCGTCTTGATGCAACGCAGCACCAGTTCATTAATCTGGTTATTAACGATACGTGCGACCGCTTCGGCAAGGGTCATCGTCTCGCCGTTCAAAGTTGTAGTCCGCTTCATCGATACTGACTGATCAATCAAGAATATAAATGCGGTAGGCGTGTTGCGGGTAATCTGGGCTGTGTAGGCATCCTTTGCCTGAATCGCAGGTTGTACAGGCGTAGTCGTTCCGACAGTAGGCCTCGGCGCACTTTGAGCTGGGATGGGAATACCGAAGTTCTCAATATTGGTGATATACTTCAACGGAATGAAGTTTTTCATCAATACTTCAGCTTGGAAATATGGTTTCTCATCATCGTCGAGGTCAAAATGGCGGCGGGCTTTCACCGCCTCAAAATGAATGCGTTTGAAGTCCGCTAATGTGCCTCCCACATGGGCACCATTACGGGTGGCATTCATGTTTGAAAAACGGGTTCCTTCTTCAAAGATGATGGCAGGATCAATCTCCAGAATCACAGGATTGCTGATTCGCCCTTCATTCATTGCGACATACATCATGGGATGCTGATCAGTGAAACTAGTGCGAACATAATGCTGCAAACCACTTCGACGGTCTAAGCTGCGAGATAAATCACCACCTCCGGGTTTTGGAATGGGTATCCCCTTGTCAACACAATCTGCCCATGAATACAATCCTCCATACTGAATGATGCTCTCCAGATTGTCACGGTCAGTGAAATGATACAGTTTTGTGATGTGGTGACTGTCCAGAATGTCCTGGAATTCTTGCCAATTGTTTCTCTTGCTCATAGTTTATGATGTTTTAGTTGTTTTCAAAATATGGTTAATTGAACAGGCTCTCTTCGCTCATCAGGAGGATTGCCATATGGATAGATGCCTTCGACGTAAGCCTTGATGAGCGAGGCGTGAGATAGCGGCTTGCGAGGATTATTCACGTCAGCGTTTGTGTCATAATCGAGCAATATTATCGTCTTGGTTTTGCTCGCTTCTCGTAGCCGATCAATGATATCCTGCACCTTGTTTTCCAGCACCCACTTGTAGGTGGGAATATAGATCTGCTTTCGAGCTTCAATGTACCCAAGCAGCTCTAATCCGTGAACGCCCTTACGATGTCCGAGCGGTTTGCCGTACTTCCGTACCGTACGCTTAATTCCCCTCATTGTGTTATTGAAGAACAACGAAGTGTCCACGTCACTATGCTCAAACACTTTCAGTCCCTGCCAGATGGCCTCAACACAAGTAGCAGTGTATCCCTCACTGAATGGCACCGGAATACCCCCATGAGGATAGAATGGGCTTAACTTTACCAACCCATCCGTGGCCTTACTGGTCACATCAGCCAATATCGCCCCAGGATACTTCTTGAGGATATTCTCAGGCTTCTTCCGTTTAGTTTCGATTATTAACATACTATTTATCTTTTATGCATCGAACGGACAAACCGCACTTGGTACTAGTGCTCGACCTCATAATGCTATTTACGTTCTTATGGATACTTCTAAAAAAAATAAAACAATCAGACGAGTCAATTCCAAATGAGCCGTCGTCAATAGTAGATGTCCACCAAATAGCATAATCGGCTAATCCCTTGTATGCCGATTGATATGTTTTCCATCCGGCAGGACGGGCATTGAACCCAATTCCCGAAATGTTTTTTTTATTATTCCCAAAAAGGATGTCAATGATTAAATCTTTATTGACCCCATTTCTTGGATTAATAAAGGACGAAAAATCAGGAATAAAATACTCGTATGACATCTTATTACATTCCTTTTCACTCATCCCCAGTGTCATTTCTAATTCTTTCCATTCATCATCACTCGGGATATGCCATCCTTCAGGACAAGCAATTTGAGCAGTATCAAAGTCATATAGTAACCCATAAGTTTTATAATTGTAATCGGACTTTGCTCCATTAAGAATAGTTGAAGAGTCTCCGTAAACGTATGCTCCACGTCCTAAATTCACAATATATCTTAGATTCTCTGCCATCCAAATTTGATTCCCGATCTTTACTGTTTTATATATATTACCATCTCGAGGATCAACAAATGACGGATCATTCGAAAACACATTCAATCTTGGCATCTTATATCCCGTAGCAGTTTCGATACTGTGTGTTAGTCGTTCTATTACTTGGGTGCCTATTACTTTTGTTGGTTTGATGACGTGAAAAGCTCGGAAAGAAACAGTCGTCAGTGAGTTTTCTGAATAAGATAAAAAGAACAAGCCAAGAAGTTTAGCAAACTCTGTATTACTCACCAATGAGAGCAACGTTGACATCATCTGACAATTATCCAGATCTCGATAATCAGACTCAGTGAGTAATAGTGTATCGCCTTTGGCTGTTGTCAAGAGATTTGGTTTGAGCGCTATAGCATATAACTGCATTGCGATAGTAGCCAATGAGAAGTCATCGATATGTTCGTTGAAATCATATATAGATCTGGCAGGATGACGATAGTCGGGAGAACCTATTTCACGTGCCTTCTGGCCTCTCATGGCAGGAACAAACATACCATCATAGTCAACCATCACCAGAGAAGCATCATTCTTAACTAAAATATTGTCAGGCTTGAGGTCTCCATGAGCAAAAGGCTGAGCCATGAGCCAGGCTGCAAGGCGGCAGAATTGGAAAGTAATGAGACGCAAGTCATATTGGTTATTAAGGTGTTCACGGATGTACTTGTCAAGCGTAACACCGTCCACCCAGTCCATCATCAACACAGGGAACTCGCTGACATCGCTATTACTTGTATTAACAAACAGTTCCTTCTCAAGATATTTGATGGAAGTAATGAAATCTTTCGAAACATATTCCAGTTCATCAGTTATTTGTTTGTATGCCTCAGTTCTCCCATCCTGGTCTTTGATGAAGCACTTTAAGGCATAAAACTTCCCATCTCGCTCATCCTTCATCTTAAAGACCACGGCAAAGTTGCCACAGCTCATGACAGGATTACCGCTCCTGTCAAGAACAGGTCTTAAGTAGCAAAGCTGCTCCAAGTTGTCCTCAGCTAACTTGATAGCCTCAACATATTCTGATATTAACGGATAGTTCATACTCTGCTAGTTCTTCAATATGGGTAGTTATTCATCAGACAAGGGCAAAGTTAATGAATTATTTCGATATATAATTCTGCTGGAAGAATAACGGTCAATTAGACTGTCAAGTGGAACTTTCAGGTCTTATGGTTGTATTCCTCCGGCATCTTCCGTTTTGTTTCAACAATAATCATACCCAATTATTGATCAGTACATCACAAAAGAACTGTTGACAGACATCAGGGCAAATCGTCTATATCTACATCTTCAACCTTGAGAAGGTCAAAAGTTTGTTTAATCGAATCCAAAAAGACAATCCTAGATACACCCATCAGTCGACAATTTTCAATAAATGATTTTCTTCTCCACAAACAAGGAATGGCGTTTTGTGTATTTTTATCTTCAAATCCTTTTAAACAAGATACAACTACATGCCCATTGTTTGCTTTGATGTCAAACAGACCATCCCATTCCGAGAATCTACTTTTCATTTCGTCCACGAGCATATTCAAGGTCATGGCTATTATCGCACTGCCTTCTGCGGATCCTTTGACTTCATGGGCACTTATACTAATACCTGAATCTTCTGGACTTAGAGAGCGTCTCTCTCCGTAACCAATTAACTTTTTTAATTTGTCTAACATAACTATATTATTCTAGATATTTGCCAAATCTACTCTTTCATCATAATCTAAGTGGTAGTTCTGATACCTCCTTATGATATTACCATCACGAGCTATATACAATGTCACATTACGGGTTGAGCCTACAATGTGAAAAACGTAGTCAACACCATAAATAGTGTCATAAGAACAATAGAAAACTTCATCTGCGATTGCGATTTCAGGTGAAAGAGCTCCATCTAAAATCCTCTGCATGACTTGTTTTCTCACGTCATATTTGAACGAAGGCGGGAAATCTCCTTTAAAGGGGATAAGCGAAATGTTCATGTTCCCATTTGCCAAATAGAACACAACATCTTCAGCAGTCATGTTCTGTTCGGTGAACTGCTTTAACCCCTGCGCTCTTGTTAAAATAATTTGCTTAACATCCATAATACTACTTGTTTAATGATTGAACAATATTAATTTTGTTTTCGATCCCACTATCCCATAAATCCAAAGAAAGCATCATTCTTTTTAATTCAGTAACGCTTATCGAAGAATAACCAGTTTGAACCCCATCATATACAATGAATTCTAATGTTTCAGGATAATCGCCTTTGCATGCTCTAAAATACATGTCGTTCTCTGCTTCGATAGGCCGAATTTCTAAAATGCCTTCATTAAGATTAACATTACGAGTATGGTTGGTATCTCTTATTTTCCATAAAAAATCACTTAGTACGGTAATGGCATTGGTGGAATAATGAATTGTTGAATTCCATTCTTGGGAAGGAGGAATTCTTAATTCTTGGATATCTGTTTTATCAATTATATGATTTAACAACAATTTTTCTAATAAATCATAAACAGAACTAATAGATGTATATCTCTTATATTGAAGAGTATCACGATAAGTTTTACTCTCCTTAATATTTAAGAAATCTGACTCCGTGAATACTAGTCCATCATGTTCTTTTAATTGATATAGATTATAATCTTTAGCAATTAAGAGAAGTGATAGCTCCATAACAATCAGAGGAAAGTCATCAATATGCTCATTAAAAGGCAGTTGAGGACGCAACGGGTCTCTATAATTTGGAGTTCCATTCTCTCGTGCTTTTGTGCCAGTCATTGCCGGAACAAACATACCGTCATAATCAACGAGTGTAATATCACCATTATTTTTAACGATGATATTGTCTGGTTTCAAATCCCCATGCGCAAAAGGCTGAGAAACAATCCATAGAGCAAATTTGCTAAAACGGTAGGCTATGTCATATATTTCATCTGATGACGGTTTGTTTTTTAAGATATCATCAATCGTTCTGCCTTCGACCCAATCCATTTTTAAGACCGGAAATTCTGTGTCATTAGTGGTTTTTGTTTCCACGAATAATTCCTTCTCTAAGTATTCTATGGGAGTTAGGTAAGTTGAAGAGATGTATTCCAGTTCTTCGGCAATCTGTTGATATGCCTTAGCACGACCTTCCTGTTCTCTTAAAAAACATTTAATTGCATAAAACTTCCCATCTCGCTCATCTTTCATCTTAAAGACTACTGCGAAGTTCCCACTGCTCATCACGGGATTGCCCCCGCCATCCAGAACCGGACGAAGAGAGGATAGCTGATCAAAATTATCTTCAGCCAGCTTGATAGCTTCAACGTATTCTGATATTAACGGATAGTTCATACTCAAATGGATTTTTCGCTCCACAAATATAGACAATTATTGGCAAATATCAAAATGAACTTGAATAACTGAATGTGATAAATACTCCTATTTCGATTCTTTTCTCATTGATTTTACAAAATAGATATCTGTTGATTTTTCTTCTTTATAGAAAGCAGCATTGTATCTGTGCCTCTCATCAATGACAATTATGCCTTCTTTACTATCTCTATTTACGGCATCTTTAAAAGCATTCCCCAATAAATAAACTATGTGGAACAAGTCAAATGTGTCATTCTTTTCATTTTTATTGTTATTGAGCCCTACACCATCGAGAGAAAAGTGTTTCAAACAATGAAACAAGCCTCCTGTGAACTCATATTGATTGCTTTTGGGATTCTGTTCAATAAGACGATATAAGTCGATTCGTAATATCTCATCGAACATGTCACCAAAATTCAACACAACATAGCAACACCCTTCGGTTCTCAAATATTTGTCGTAATCTTCAATACTTCTCCAATATCCAGAATTTTCGTGTAAACACCTAATTATATCCCATGCGTCGCCTGTATGAAAGGCATCAGGATTGCTCTTTATGCATTTCTCATATAGACTCAAAGTGTCAATGAATTTATTGTTCCAACAAGCTATAAAACCAGAGGCCACAAACTCTTGACACATGGTTATTGGGAATTTGGATTGCCATATATCGTGGAGTTCTGGATCTCGCTTATTATCTGAATTCTCTTTTATTTCATTCAACTCGTGAGCGTTTAGCTGGCGAGTTTTGAGGGCCAAATAATCCATTAGCTGGTCATATCGTTCTCTGGTAATCATAATTGTTATTTCTAATTAAGTATCTGGAACTTGGCAAATTTTAATAAAAGTTTTCTTGGTTGTCCATCTTCAAACATGACATCAATCTTTTCGTCTTTCCCACTGGAATCGATTAAAGTAATTTTACCACGTCCAAATCTTTGATGAAGAATAATACAACCCTCCCAAATATCATCGGCTGTGTGTATTGAAAAGCCATTATCCGGTTTCTTGTTTAATCTTATTAATGCTTTCTTCGCATCCTCATTTCCTTGTTCTTTTGACTTTTCGTACCAACGGATAGCTTTTGTAACATCTCGTTGTAATCCTTTCCCTTTTTCATAAATATAGCCGAGATTATACTGTGCCGGAGCGTAACCGCGTTCAGCCAATGTCATTATTATGTCTATAGCTCTATTTGGGTCTTTATCGACACCTTTACCCAATAAAAGACTAACTGCTAAATCTGATTGCGCTTCTATATTATCCATTTCAGATGCAATCCTAACCAATCGATATGATCTAGAATAATCTTGAAGCACACCTCTTCCGTAGAAATAGCACTCTGCTAGTTTGCATATTGCATCTACATTCCACTGTTTGGCAGCTTTATCAAACCATTCAAAAGCCTCATCATAGTTTTGCTCAACACCTTTACCGTAGTAATAACACAATCCGAGGGCATTCTGTGCATCAGCATTATTACTTTCTGCAGCATAACGATAATACTCAACCGCCCCTTTATAGTCCCCTGTATTTTCACATTCAAGACCATTCATATATTCTTGTTCATCTAAAGAAGGCGCCATCATCTCCTCTAAAGAACCATAATTCAAATTTAAAGGATGGTAGTGGGCGTCGGCTTTTTTGAACCAAACTTCTGCTTCCTCCAGATTTTTTTTAACGCCCTTACCTGATTTGTATAAAAAACCTAAAGCCCGTTCTGCCGATTCCCATCCTTGTTCTGCAGCTTTCTTGTACCACTTAAATGCTTCTAAATAATCTTGTGGAAAATCGTCCCAACCATATTCATAACGAGTCCCAAGATAATCTTGAGCTCTTACATCTCCATTGTCTGCGGCCAAAAGATGCCATTTCTTGGCCTCTGTAATATTCTCAAGCTGATCACAACGCCCATATTGATATATTTCACCAAGATCATATTGTGCTGCAGCGCAACCAAGTTCCGCGGCTTTGCTGTATAATTCAAATGCTTTAGAACTATCTTCATTGACACCCCAGCCATAATAGTATAACTCGGCAAGACGATGTATCGCTTTCACTTCTCCTTTTTCAGCAGCTTTTCGATACCAAATAAAAGCATTTTTTTGATTTTCCACCACTCCATTTCCATAGAAGAAACATCTACCTAGAGCGCATTGGGCCTTTGTCTGCCCCTCAAGGGCAGCTTCTAAATACCAAGAAAACGCTTCTTTATCATTTTGTTCAACGCCATTACCATTATGATAGCACTCTCCGAGCCTAAACAAAGCATCAGCATTGTGCTGTTCTGCTGCTAAACGATACCATTTTACTGCTTCGTTTAAGTCCTTTTCGATGATTTCTCCTTTTTCGTAGTAAGTTCCAAGTATATACTGAGATCCACTGTCACCATTATTGGCTGCTTGAATAAGATCATTTATACCATCGCTTGCTTGGTCGTTTGAGACATGCTCATCATCGTAAATATGACTGCTGTCGACACCAATTATTTTGAAGAAAGCAGGACCGATGGGAACGCCAGTAAAAGAGAGATGAAGTGCTAGAATCAGTTGATTTATGCCATTATCAGATAGCATTGTGCATAGTTTGTGATACAGTTTACAACCAGCAATATTGTGGAAGTCATCTTCTACAAAAAGCAATGCATCGCTGGCATTGAACTCATCAAGCAACTCTGGCCTTAAAGTAATTGCCCTCAAAGCAAGTGAGATGGTTGTGATGGGGAAGTCGTCAATGTTTCGGTCAAATGTGTTCATGTCACGATTAGGCAGCCGGAAATTTGGAGACCCTATTTCTCTTGCCTGCTGTCCCGCCATGGCTGGAACGAACATACCATCATAGTCAACTAATACAAGAGAACCATCTTCCCGTACCAAGATATTATCAGGCTTTAAATCACCATGCGCTATTGGCTGTTTGAGGAGCCACTCCGCCAACTTGAAGAACTGTGATGACAGTTGATTCATCTGCTCTTGATTAAAGCGGATAGATTTGATATAATTGTCAAGGGTTTTGCCATTAACCCAGTCCATTACGACTACGGGAAACTCGGTGTCGGTGTTGTTCTTTGAATTAACAAAGAGTTCATTCGCCAAGTATCTGATTGAAACGAGATAAGGTGATGAAATTCCTTTCAGTGCGTTAGAAATCTGTTGGTAAGCTCTTTTACGTCCCTCTTGTTCACGAGTAAAGCACTTAATAGCATATAATGTCCCGTCTCGTTCATCCCTCATTTTGAAAACTACGGCAAAGTTGCCGC
This sequence comes from uncultured Muribaculaceae bacterium, assembly GCA_964628205.1. Classification (GTDB taxonomy): domain Bacteria; phylum Bacteroidota; class Bacteroidia; order Bacteroidales; family Muribaculaceae; genus Sodaliphilus. The sequence continues at coordinate 1,018 of CAZVMM010000053.1, read as the reverse complement.
TGCTCATGACGGGGCGACCATCAGCATCAAGTACAGGTCTCAAATAAGACAATTGGTCAAGATTGTCCTCGGCCATCTTAATGGCCTCAACATATTCTGAAATTAACGGATAGGTTACAAGTGCATCTTCAATGTTTTTCTTTTTGTTTTGAGCAGCGTATCGTTGGTATTCTTTTGTTCGTTTCATCTTGGACAATAGTGTTTCCGCTAATTCTGGCCGAAAATGCTTTACTAGCATTTCATAAGTATCAAAATCAATTCGGGCATTAATCAATGGACTAATTGTAATGCCTTTAGTTCTCAGGAAGGCTTCAATTGTATTTCTTCCAATATTTATATCAGCAATTACCTTTGATATCTTGATTTCCATAAGTTGCTATACTGATAGGAATTATGTTACTAAATGCCATCTTTATGTTAAGGATATTTCTGACCACAAATATAGTGATTCTTTTGAATAGTAATGACATGGAATGTTGAAAAACAACATTTGTCTTTTTCAATTCGTTATCAGTACTTGATGCCAATAACATCGTAAATGTAAACATCTTTCCTCAAAGAAACCGAAAAAGAAAATGGCCCGAAAGCCATTCTCTACTAATATTAGTCCTTTCGCCTTCTCAATCACATGGAATCAGAGGTGATATTTCGGTTTCAGGCGTTTTTCTACTCGGATGCTTTTGGCCTTGGGATATTTCACCTTAGCCTTGAGATAAGCAAACACCCTGTTGGACGCCACAATCTTGATGGTTTTTCCGTCGACCTTCACTTCCCAGACGTTATAGAAAGGCATCGGGAACGGGTCAATCAGAACTGTCCATTCAATCAGTTTTTCTAAAATTTTCTCTTTCATCTCAGTTGATATCGGTTTATAAGGATAGAGACCTGCTTTGCGGTGAACTTTCCTCCTCTACTGGTCGTGAATCCTTCTCGGTTAAGTATTCTCGACATTTCAGACAGACTCCTTCCCTCCGATACAAGGACACGGAGATAAGCTACGGCCCTTTTGTTATTGGGA
>CAZVMM010000052.1:0-18794 GCA_964628205.1 uncultured Muribaculaceae bacterium | reverse complement strand
GATGCCGAGAAGCGACGTCGCCGCCGCGAAGCAGAGCGGCAGCGCCGCCTGCGCCGCGCCCGCGAGGAGTATATCAAGAAGAAACAGAACCCGGAAAGCGACTAACCAGTCATGAGCATAAGCATAAGCAAAATACTGGTGCGTGCCTATTGTGTGCTGGAATTTGTTGCGGCACTTCTCGTTACGGCACTGGTGATCGGCATGCGCGTGGCCGACCCGATTCATGACCGTGCCGAGTACCTCGACTATTGGGAGATGGGGCTGATCGGGTTGGCATGGATGTTCTTCATCAGCTTGCCCGTCATCCTTATCTATCTCATCTCGCTAGTGCGTGCCATCCCGATGCACACCCTCAGGCAGAAAGCCATGATTGCCATCCACGTGCTCAATGTGGCATTATGGGTGGTTTTCTACCTCGCCCTGCCCAAGACTGAGCCCTGCACTGCCGCCGAGATGGAGCGCCATTACATCTCCCATCAAGACCAGATCAATGACCTAATTGCCTATACCAAATCGTGCCTGAACGACTCTACTGCTATCCATTACGAGATCAAGCATGGCGGTGACACAGCACTCAGTGCCGACAACTTTGGCGGCCAGTGGAATGTCTACCTTGATGACAAGGACTCGGTGCTGCTGATCACCGGCATCACACACGCACAATTTGACACCATCACTGCCATGATGAAGAAAGCAGGAGTTACGGGCCTTGATATCAACCGTGGCGGCTACAACCGCAAGTCCAGCCTCGTCTACCGTTACTATGGGTCCACAAGCTATGAGTACGTCATCAACCACGACCTCTCACAGCAGGTAGACACTACCGGTGGCCCGCTGGGCGACCTGCAGGACATTGCCTATAATGATAGTATCCATTTCCAGAGCCTGGGCGGTCTCGTGTGGCACGGTTTCCCTGACCACGACCAATACAACAAGAAGGGGCAAAGAGCCGTCAATGGTCAGTGAATCCCCCTCGTTGGCATTTTAATCCAAATATTGGTTGTTTTTGTTGTTGATTAGTTGTCCTCGCTGTCTGATAAAGTGTTGGCGAGGGCGAGGACGCGTGCGGTGAAGTCGTCGGGCGCGAGTGTGCTGGCGAGCCAGTGGATGGGGGTGCCGCGCTTCTCCATGCCGCGGAACCAGGTCATCTGGCGCTTGGCAAACTGGTGGATGGCGATTTCGAGCTGGCGGAACATCTCTTCCTCGGTCAGCTGGCCGATGACATATTGGGTGACGAATTTGTATTCCAGGCCGTAATAAATCAGGTCCTCGGGGTCGATGCCCTCGTCGCTGATCAGGCGCCGCACCTCGTCGATCATGCCCTCGTCGAGGCGGGCACGCAGGCGTCGGCTGATGCGCTCACGGCGCGTGTCGCGGTCCACCTCTACGCCGATTACCAGCGCGTTGGCCATGGGGTGGGGCTCGGTGAGGGCCTTGAGTTCGGGGTGCAGCTCGTAGTAGTGGCAGATCTCGATGGCACGGGTGGCGCGAGCCACGGTGTCGATGTCGCTGTTGTTGCGCAGGGTCTTCATCGTCTTGAGCAGGGCGGTGAGTTCCTCGAGCGACTTGCCTGCCAGCTCGGCCCTCAGCTCCTCGTTGCGGGGCACCGGTGGCAGCTTGATGCCCTTGACGACCGTCTCGACATACATCCCCGTGCCGCCGCACATGATGACGGGCTTGCCTCGCCGGCGGATGTCGTCATAGGCGTGCTCAAAGTCTTCCAGAAACTCATACAGGCTGTAGCGGTAGCCCGCTGGGCGGATATCGATGAGGTGATAGGGCACACCGTCATACTCGGCCAGGTCCTTGCCCGTGCCGATGTCCATGCCGCGGTAGATCTGCCGCGAGTCGGCGCTGATGATTTCGCCGCCTATCGCCTTGGCCAGATGCACGGCTCGGGCCGTCTTGCCCGTCGCCGTCGGCCCCGTTATGACAAAAAACACATCCCTATAATCCATACCCATACTTGATTTACCCTGCGGGGCTAATGCTAATTACGCTAATTTATATTATTTAGATAACAAATTATTACTATTGCAGATTCGCACTGTTTCCAAACTCACATCGCCAAAATTGGCAATGATACCAAGTTCATAACCAGTCGCTTTTAAATAATTTCTGACCTGGCATTTATGAACATTGTTGATTTGTGAAACTGCTTTCAATTCAACAATTATCTTATCATAACACACAAAGTCCGCGATATACTCTTTTGTTAGCGGGGCTCCTTTATAATAGATTGTAAGATTCTTTTCTTGAGAAAATGGAATGCCAGCCTCTCGGAATTCTCGTGCTAAAGCCTCTTGATAAACTGCCTCAAGGAAACCACAGCCCAATTCGCGGTGAACAGCCATTAAACAACCTGTTATTGCGTAAGATTCTTTAGGATAGATGAGCATAATAATTCGTGTAATTCGCATTAGCCCCGCAGGGAGAATTTACTTGAGGTAGTGGTCGTAGAACTCGAGGGCGCGCTTGTAGACCACGTAGCGGGCCGAACAGTCGCGGATGCTGTGGTTCATGTTGGGGAACACCATCATGTCACAGGTGCGGTTCATGTCGACCAGCTTGGAGACATACTGCATCGAGTTGACGATGTGCACATTGTCGTCAGCACTGCCAAACATGATGAGCACGCGGCCGTTGAGGTTCTCGGCGCGGTTCAGCGGGAAGTTGCTGTAGCCCTCGGGGTTCTCCTGAGGCGTGCGCATGTAGCGCTCGGTGTAGATGCTGTCATAGAATCGCCAGGTCGTCACCGGAGCGATGCTCACGCCGCAGGCATAGTTGCTGCCCGGCTCACTCATCGCCATCAGCGTCTGGAAGCCGCCATAGCTCCAGCCCATGATGCCGATGTGGTCGGCGTCGACCCACGGCTGGCTGGCCATATAGTGGGCAGCAGCCACGGCGTCCTGTGTCTCATACTTGCCCAGGTTGAGATAGGTGATCGACTCGAAGCTCTTGCCCCGGAATCCCGTTCCCCGGCTGTCCACCTCGCACACGATATACCCCTGAGATGCAAAGTATTGTTCCCATCCCATGCGCCACTTGTTGAGCACCTCCTGAGATCCGGGCCCGTTGTAGTGCTCCATGATGACGGGGTATTTCTTGGCCGGGTCAAAGTCCACGGGCTTGATCATGTAGCCGTTCAGGGTGTAGCCGTCGTTCTCCATCGTGAAGAACTCCTTCCTGGGCACGTCCACGGCAGTGTAGCGGCGGGCATACTCCTCGTTGAGCTGCAGGTCGCGCACGCGCTTGCCCTTGCGGTCATAGATGCGGTACTGGTTGGGCGTGGTGGCGTCGCTGTACACGCCCACGTAGTAGCTGAAGTCGCCGTTGAACATGGCGGATGCGGTGCCCTGGCCATCGGCTGCCGACGGTGCCAAGCGGGTCACCTTGCCCTTGGTGTCGACACACTCGACCACGCGGTTGAGCGGGCCGCACGAGGCCTGGTAGTAGAAGCGCTTGGTGGCCTTGTCGTAGCCGTAGAACTGCGAGATGATTTTGTTGTTGTCGTTGGTCAGCTGGCGCAACAGGCGGCCCTCCAGGTCATACTGGTAGAGCTGCATGTAGCCCGAGCGCTCGCTGGGGATGACAAAGAAGTCTTTCTCGTACTGTACCTGCTGGCTGGTCTCGGCATCCACCCAGGTGTCGGACGTCTCGTGATAGACCTCGTGGGCCTGGTTGGTCCTGGGGTTGACGGCATAGATGCGCAGGTCGTTCTGGTGACGGTTCAGGCGCTGCACCATCAGCCTGCTGGGGTCGGGGCTGAAGGTGATGTGGCACACGTAGTCCTGCTCGTCGAGCGGCACGTTGAGCTGCTGGAGCGTGCCATCGACCACGTCATAGCAGTGGACGCTGACGATGGAGTTCTTCTCGCCGGCCACGGGGTACTTAAAGTCGTAGCGGCCAGGGTAGAGGGCGTACTCGTCGCGCGGGTTGCATGTGCCCTGATAGATGACCATCGAGGCCATCTTCACCTGGCTCTCGTCCCATCTGAGGAACGCCAGCGAGCGGCTGTCGCTCGACCAGTTCAGCGTATTGAGCATGCCCAGTTCCTCCTGATAGACCCAGTCGGGTACACCATAGATGATGCTGTTCTTCTTGCCGTCGCGGGTCACCTGCGTGGTAGTGCCGTCGGTGAGGTTGCGCACATACACGTTGTTGCCCTTGACATAGGCCACGCGCTTGCCGTCGGGCGAGAGGGTGGCAATCTCCTCGCCGCCGCCATCGCTCAGGGCCTTCATGGTCTTCTTCTTCAGGTCATAGACGTAGTAGTCTGCGCTGAAGCTGTAGCGGTAGATTTCCTGTGAGTTGTTCCACAGCAGCACGTAGGCACCATCGGCCGTCACCTCAAAGTCGTCCCAGCCCGTTACCTGCTCGTTGCGGGTGTCGAGCAGCACGCTCTCGTCGCCCTTGGCGTAGCTGATGCGGTTGATGGCGTTGCCGTCGTCACTCAAGCGGTAGAAGTAGCGTCCGTCGCTCTTGGCCGGCTGCATGGCGCCGATGCCTTTAGGGGAGCTGCCGCGCAGCACGCACTCCTCGAGCGTCAGCGCGTTGGCACCCATGGCCACAACTACCATCGCAATAAAAAATAATATCTTCTTCATAAAAATAATATTCCAATTACCGATTAAACTCCTAACTTCTAACTTCTAACTTCTCACTTCTCACTTCTAACCAGCTCCAGGATCTGGTTAGCGCTGTCCTTGGTGTTCACCTTCTCGATGATGTGCTTGACGACGCCTTGCTCGTCGATGATGAAGGTGGTGCGCACGGTGCCCATGTAGGTGCGGCCCGCCATCTTCTTCTCGCGCCACACGCCGAAGGCCTGGTTCAGCCGAGTGTCCTCGTCGGCAATCAGCGGGAACGGCAGGCTGTATTTCTCGGCAAACTTCTGGTGGCTCTTGGCGCTGTCCTTGCTCACGCCCAGCAGGGCGAATCCGGCCCGCTTGAGCACACCAAAGCCGGTAGCCAGGCTGCACGCCTCGGCGGTGCACCCCGGGGTGTTGTCCTTAGGGTAAAAGTAAATGATCAGTTTCTTGCCGGCAAAGTCGCTGGCTTTCACCTCGTTGCCATTCATGTCAACGCCCAGGTCCTCGGGTATCTTATCTCCAATCTTCATAGTTCCTTGTGGTTTTAAAGTTGATTTAATCCACAAAGATACAACTTTTTCTCCAAAGGGAATGCCCTTTTTCAAGACAACCTTGCTGGTGGCCCGGATTCACATTTTGGATGGGAAGATGTGGGGGATGTTGCGGATTTTTACTATTTTTGCGATGAATTAATGATGAAATTGAGATTCATGGATATGGATGCTAATGTGCAATCGGGGATGAAACAGGAGCGGGAGTCAGGCGGCCGCATCGGCTATCTGGATGCCTTGCGAGGCTTTATCATGCTGGTGATTGTCACGTTTCACGTCACCTTCTTCTGCTTTCATGCCACCAGCAAGGTCTGCTCTTTCACATGGTACCTGATGCAGATCACCTTGCCGATGTTTTTCTTTATCAGCGGTTTCTTGGTGTATCGGCCGGATGTGAAATGGGATTTGGGGTATCTGGGCCGTTTTCTCAGGAGGAAAATACCCTACTTGCTGATTGGGGCGACGCTGTTTTTCCTGCTTTATGTGTATGTGTTCGACCGAGGTCTGTCGGCGGCCCTTTTCACGGGAGGCAAGTGTGGCTACTGGTTCACCTACGTGCTGCTGATTTTCTTCTTGATATATGGCCTCGTGCGGTTTGCTGTTCGAGAACCGTGGGCCGATGTCGTGCTGATAGCGCTGGGCATAGCCCTCTATGTCACGTCCTGGCCGGGATATAGGGCCTACGTGCCCGTGTCCGGGAAGGTGTTGGCACTGCTCAGTGTCGATTTCTGGCATCTGTTCATTTTCTTAGTCATCGGCACGCTGGCGCGAAAGCATTTTGCGGTCGTGGAGCGCCTGCTTGACGGCAAGTGGCTGGTGACCGTGTGCTTGTTGGTCTACTTTCTGGTCAACATTTTCCAATATCACATTCCTGTCAGCTACAAGTTGCTGAGCGCGTTGCTGGCGTTCGCGGGCATTGTGATCCTGTTCGCGTTTTTCCGCCACAGGCAAGTCTTGTTCTCCCGTCAGACCATGATGGGCTCGGCGTTGCAGCTAGTGGGCCGCCGCACGCTCGACATCTACCTGATCCACTTCTTCCTGATCCCGTATAACCTGTCGCTGGTGTCGTTCTTTGCCGACCATCCCATGCCCCTGGTGGAGTTGATCGTGTCGGGGTCGCTGGCCCTCGTGATTGTCGGCGTCAGCCTGGTGGTGAGCAACGTGATCCGCCTCAGTCCGCCGCTGGCCCGGTGGCTCTTCGGCGCCAAGGCGTGATCATGGCGTAGGCCACCCCCGGCGAATAGGGACGACAGACGGTTACTCTATTCAGCTCATCGAGTCTCGCGCAAAGTCGCTGGATAGTTACTGCAGGCAGTTGCCGCGTTAAATTTTGCGAAATAATCCACGGTTTTGGCCTCAATGGTTGTACATCTTAAAAAAAAAGAGTAATTTTGCAGGCTAAATGCGCAAAATCGAGTTTTCAATGATAAAGAGATTGACGATAATACTGGCGATGGCCTGTGTGCTGATGGGTTGCGGCGAGTACAACAAGGTGATGAAGAGCAGTGACCTGGAGTACAAGTATGCCTACGCCAAGAAAGCCTTTGAGAACAAGCGTTATGCCCAGGCCTTCACCATTCTGACGGACTTGGTGCCCCTGTTCCGAGGCACTCCCAAAGCCGAGGAGTCGCTCTATCTGTTGGCATTGAGCTACTACGAGAACAAGGACTACGTCACTTCGGGCTCCTACTTCAAGCAGTATTATCAGCGCTATCCGCGCGGCCAGTATGCCGAGTTGGCGCGTTTCTATGCGGGCTACGGATTCTATCTCGACTCACCTGAGGCTCAGCTGGACCAGACCGAGACCATCCGCGCGATGGAGGAGTTGCAGGCCTTCCTGGACTATTTTCCCAAGAGCGACAAGGCCTCGATAGCCCAGAGCGCGGTCTTCGAGCTGCAGGATAAGCTGGTGCTCAAGGAGCTGCAGAATGCCACCCTGTACTACAATTTGGGAAATTACATGGGCAATAACTACGAGAGCGCGGTGATCACGGCGCAGAATGCCATCAAGTCATACCCCTACAGCAAGTACAAGGAGGAGCTGGAGATGCTCGTGCTTCGTGCCCGTTACCGCGAGGCCGTGGAGAGTGTCGCCGAGAAGAAGCTGGAACGTTTCCGCACGGTGATCGACGAGTACTACTCGTTTGTCAACGATTACCCCGAGAGCAAGATGCGCAAGGAGGCCGACAACATCTTCAAGATTGCCAACAAGTTTGTCAACAACATGTAACATCAGAATCACAAAACATTATCATATATACATTATATAAACATGGATTACAAGAAAACCAACGCTCCACTCACTACCACCGTGCACGACATCATCAAGATGGCAGAGCCCACAGGTAACATCTATGAGACCGTATGCATCATCAGCAAGCGTGCCAACCAGATCGCGGCCGAGATGAAGTCTGACCTCGAGAAGAAGCTTCAAGAGTTTGCCACCCTCAACGACAACCTTGAAGAGATCAGCGAGAACCGTGAGCAGATTGAAATCTCGAAATACTACGAGAAGTTGCCCAAGCCCACGCTGATAGCCACCCAGGAGTACCTCGAAGACAAGCTCGCTTACCGCAACTTGGCCAAGGAAAAGGAAGAGTTCTAAAAAAAGGAATTAACGGCGCCTGAAAAGGGCGCCGCTTTTATTCTAGCCTGGCGGCTGCCAGGGTGAATAGCGAGACAGTGGTGCCGGGGATGGACTTGAGCAGGGTAGAGCAGGCCGTGAGTGTTGCTCCCGTGGTGATGACGTCATCGACGAGCAGGATATGTTTGCCAGCCAGCGTGCTGGCCTTTTTTTCGTCGATGGCATAGTTGCCCTGGATGTTCTGCCAGCGCTCCATGGCCCCTTTGTGGGTCTGGGTGGAGTGGGGGCGTATTGCCGTTAGCACTTCGGTATAGGGGATGCCCAGCGCGTCGGTGATGCCGCGTGCCAGGTATTCGCTCTGGTTGTATCCGCGGCGGGCCAACTTGCTGCGGTGCAGGGGTACCGCCGTGACCACGTCGATGGTGTCGAAGAAGTGGCTGGCCTCCATGTCGCGCACGGCGCGTGCGGTGAGCCACCGGCCCATCCGGGGCATGTTGTGGTACTTGATGTCGTGGAGGATCGAGGCATAGGGTGCCCCCTTCTCGTAGAAGAAATAGGCCGTGGCCCGCTCGATGACCACCTTGCCGGCAAAGTGCTGCTCCATGGTGTTGAACTCCACTTGCTCATAGCGTGTGCGCGGCAAGGCCTCGAGGCACTTGCGGCACAGCCAAGTCTCGTCGGTGCCAAGCGCCTGTTGGCACACGGGGCACACGCGCGGCATGACCATGTCGGCCGCAGCGCCCAACCATTGCTTAATCGTCCTGATCATCGATATGGGTTACCAGCTTGATGCAATCGCTGGCCAGTGAGGCCTCGAACCCCCTCGAGGCGGCATAGCGCATCATTGCCGCCCATGCGGCACGGGGTTCACGGTCCTGGACAACAGCCCACTTGGCCCGCAGGAGTGAAACCAGGCGGTCGCGGTACTGCGCGTCGTCGATGGCCATGATGGCATCGGCTGCCGTTGTGGCAGGAATGCCCTTGAGTTTCAGCTGGTGGGCAATCTTTATCTTCCCCCATCCGTTAAAGGCAAACTTGTCCTTGACAAAAGCCCGGGCATAACGCTGCTCGTCCAGAAAGCCCTGGCCGGTCAGATCCTGGACCACCTGGGCAGCTTGTGCCGCGCTGAGTCCCCATCCGAGCAGCTTCTGGCGGATATCGGCGGGAGCCTGTTCGCTACGGGCGCACAGGGCAGCGGCGCGGTTCATGGCCTGCTGGGGCGTGAGTGTGCGTTGCGGGCTAGGCATCGTTGGCGGTGGTAGTTGTGGTTGCGGTTGTTGGCGTTTTCGTTTCCTGCTCGCCAGCCAGGAACTTGATGAGCTCCTCGAGGCGTTGTTGCCCCTCTTCTCGCCCCTGCTTGTAGACGCGTTTCATCTCGGCGGGATCGTGGGTGGTGCGGCTCACGTCGAGCGGCTTGGTGGGCCTGAAAACAAACGCGTTGCCCTTGTGCTCCTGCTCGCGCACCAGCTGTAGCTGCTTGTTGTACAGTGCGGGCCGGTGCTCCAGGGCCTCGATGACCTTGGGGTATCGGCGCAACAGCGGCTTCATGAGCCACAGCCCGTGTTCGGTGCTCTTGCGGTAACCCTCCTCGCGTGTGAGGATGACGACATTGCGCTCATATCCCTTGTCCATCATGAACTGCAGCGGTATGGAGTCGCCCAGTCCGCCGTCGAGCAGGAGCCTGCCCCCGAGTTCCACGGGCCTGGCGACGACAGGCATGGATGCCGAGGCCCTGATCCACTCCAGCGTATCGTGGTCCACGTGGTCCAGGCGCTGATACACCGGTTGCCCCGCGTTCACGTCAAAGCACACCGCGAAGCACTCCATGGGCGATTCCTGGAAGGCGTTCCGGTCGAACACGTCATAGTGTGTGGGCACCTGGTGGTAGGCAAAGTCGGCGTTATAGTAATTGCCGGTTCTCAGCAGTGACAGCAGTCCGCTGTAGCGTCGGTCCTTGGCAAAGCGCACATTGTAGCGCAGGGCGCGTCCCGCTTGGCGAGACTTGTAGTTGCAGCCGAAGGCGATGCCAGCCGACACGCCGACCATGCCGTCGAGGAATATCTGGTTCTCCATGAGCACGTCGAGGATTCCGCTGGTGTACATGCCGCGCATGCCACCCCCCTCAAGCACGATGCCCGTTTTGACAGTAGCCATAATGAAAGATTTTGATTGATTAGTGATGCAAATATACATCTTTTTTTCAAATACCCCTATTTCTTGCCATACCCCAAAGCGACTTTAACAAGTTTTTTGGAATTTTCTTGACGATACATGCCATGCAACCGCGGGATTTTTGCTAATTTCGCCCATCTTTTCAACCTATAATGACCAAAATGAAAGAATTAGATACCCTTCTAGCCGAGAAACTGATACAAATCAGTGCGATTAAGTTGCAGACCGACAGCCCCTTCTCGTGGGCTACCGGCTGGAATTCGCCGATCTATACCGACCTGCGCATGACGCTGTCCTATCCCGAGGTGCGTAACCTGATCAAGGTGGAGATGGCCCGAATGATTATGGAAAACTTTGGCGACGCCGAGGTGATTGCCGGCATTGCCACCGGGGCCATAGCCCACGGTGCGCTCGTTGCCGACTCGTTGGCCCTGCCGATGGTGTATGTCCGCTCCACGCCTAAGGATCACGGCCTCGAGAACCTCATCGAGGGCGACATCAAGCCTGGGCAGCGCGTGGTGCTCATCGAGGACCAGCTCTCGACGGGCAACAACTGCCTGAAGTGCCTGAACACCGTGCGCGAGGCGGGTGGCATCGTCCTTGGTGCAGTGGTCATCTTTGACTATCAGTTCTCTAGGGCCGTCAACGGTCTGAAGCGTGCCAAGTTGCCCATCATCACGCTTACCAACTATGAGACGATGATCGACGTGGCGCTGGGCGGCGGCAAGATCACCCAAGCCGATGTAGATGCCCTGCGTCAGTGGCACAGCGATCCCGAGAACTGGGTCCCCGCAGGTTTTGACTCGGTCGATTAGCCGATTGGTAACGAAACAATTAATAAATACAATCAATACAACTCATGGAATCATTCAAGGGCAATCCCCAGGCCATCGCTTGTGATGCCGCCACCATCTATAGCAAACTCACCAATCCGTCACTGATCAGGAATCAGATCGAGGCTCATGCCGACCAGATGGATGAAGAGGCACGCCAGCATCTGGATGCCGTGAAATTTACCGAAGACTCCATCGCCATCCAGTCGCCGATGGGCGAGGTGACCCTGGCACTGGACCGCGACAACAGCATCGACGGCCAGCGCGTGGTCTACACCGCCTCGCAGTCGCCAGTGCCCATCAACATGGTCATCAATCTAGAGCCCCGTGCCGACGGCACCACGATGAGCGTTGCCGAGCTGCAGCTGCAGTTGCCGTTCTTCATGCGCAAGATGGTCGAGGGCCAGTTGCAGGAGGGCGCCAACCGCTTTGGCGAGCTGTTGTCACGCATCCCCTTTGACCGCTTGTAATCAGTAGAATCGTTAAATAACTATAAGTGAGAGCGCAGCCCGATGGTAGTTGCGCTTTTTTGTCGTACATTTGCAGGGATGAATATTATTTAAGAATTAACCACAAATATTTAGGGTATGAAACATTTCCTGTCCTCAGTCGTTTTTTTGTTGCTGTGTTCGGCCGTGATGTTCCAGGCCTGGGCCTATGATACGCCCAAGCGTGAATTCCGTTCGGCGTGGATCGCGACCGTGTGGTGTCTGGATTGGCCCTCGCAGGGTGCTGGCGCCACCAAGCAGATGGCGCAGATGGACCGTCTGCTCGACTCCCTGCAGGTGAACCGTTTTAATGCGGTAAACTTCCAGGTCCGCTCGATGTGTGACGCGATGTACCAGTCGAGTCTGGAACCCTGGTCGAGTTATCTGACGGGCAAGCGCGGTCAGGACCCCGGATTTGACCCGCTGGAATATGTCGTCGAGGGTTGTCACAAGCGCGGCATGGAGTGCCACGCATGGGTGAATCCCTATCGCTGGAGCACAGGGACCGACTGGAACACCCCCCAGGACCAGGAACTCAAGGAGGAAGGCTGGCTGCTCACCAATGGGTCGACCGTGATACTTGACCCCGGACAGCAACGCACCATCGACCGCATCGTGGCGGTGTGCAAGGAGATCATCACCAACTACGACGTTGACGGCATCCTCTATGACGACTACTTCTATCCTGAGAACATCCCCACCGATGCCACGGCCGGGGATTATGACGAGTGGCAGTCCTCGGGCACGTCTCTGTCGTTCGGCGACTGGCGCCGCGACAACGTCAACCGCATGGTGCGTGCCGTCTATGACATGATACAGGAGACCCGGCCCGAGGTGCGCTACGGCATCTCGCCCGCTGGCGTGGCCGCGACGAGTTCGGCCGTGGCGGACAAGTATGGCGTGGAGCGTTGCCCCGCGGGCAGTGACTGGCAGTATGACGGCATCTTCAGCGACCCGTTAGCGTGGCTGTCGGCCCAGAGCATTGACTACATATCCCCCCAGGTCTACTGGCCCATCGGCGCCACGGCCGACTATGGCAAGATCACGCCCTGGTGGGGCAAGGTGGCCGCCAAGTTCGGCCGCCATGTCTACATCTCGTCATCCATCTCGTCGCTGACCACCTCCTCGTCTGATGTCCAGTACAGGGAGTATGCCGACGAGGTGGAGCTCAACCGCACCAGTTCGGTGGACGGCAATCCCGGAGCCATCTTCTACTCGTGCAGGTATCTGTATGCCCTCAACAGCTATTCGCTGGCGCATTACCTGAGGAATACAGTGTTCACGCGTCCCGCCCTGCCGCCCGTCATGTCGTGGAAACAAGGCGAGGACCCCGGCGAGGTGAAATCGTTGTCCCGCACGGGCAACACGATAGCGTGGCAGGGCTATGACCGGGTGCGCTACTCGGTCTACGCCTTCCCCATGACGATGAACAAGAACACCTTCACGGGCCAAATCGACTACCTGCTGGGCATGACCTACGAGCCGTCGTTTGAGATTCCCGAGGCTTATCGGCAAGGCTATCAGTTCGCGGTATGTGTCCTGGACCGGATGGGTTACGAATGGGCGCCGGCTTTCCTGAGCGTGGAGCTCGACCAACTGGACAACCCGCAGCTGATCGGTCCCGAGGACGGCTCGACCGTTGACGCGCCATTCAGGTTCAGCTGGCACGGTGTGGCCGGCGCGACCCACTATATGGTCGAACTCGCCACCAGTGCCGAGTTTGGCACCGTGCTGGAGCGAGTCACCGTGGAGGATACCACAGCCAGCGTGCTGTCGTTCAGCAAGATGGGCCATGGCCAACAGATGTACTGGCGGGTGCAGTCGTGTGCCGACAGCTGCTATAGCGGATTGAGCGAGGTGCGTGCCGTCACGCCCATGCTGCTCACCATCCTGTCCCCGGCCGATGGCAGCGAGGACCTGGAGCCGCCCGTCGTTGTCGAGTGGTACACCTGTGGCAGCAGCGCGATGGCCACGCTGCAGGTGGCCAGTGATGACACCTTCAGCCAGATGGTGTTCACGGGCCAGTCGGCAACCGGCAGGCTCGAGGTGCCAGAGGAACTGGTAGAACCCGGAAACACCTATTTTGCCCGCGTCATCCTCAGCGCCGGCGGCGAGACGATGACGAGCGGTGTGGCACGCTTCTCGGTGGCCCATGCGGCGGCGCACTTTGCCGTTCCTGTCGACGGAGGAACGCTCTATGCCGGTCAGCACATCACGCTCAAGCCCCAGCAGTGGGCGACCAGCTATGTCGTCGAGGTGTCGGCCAGCGCGACGACGTGGGGCCGCACACGCTTTATCGAGACGCTGAAGAACGGTCGGACCGAGACCACCCTGCCCGCCGAGGAAATCAAGGTCAATAACAAGCTGCTGGAAGACGGTTCAACCTATTATGCCCGCTGCAAGAGCAGCTACCTTGATTTTAACGGCAATACCCACACGACGGCCTATGGCCCCGTTATCTCGTTTGTCTATCGCTCGTCGGCAGCCCGTCCGGGCGACGTCAACGGCGACGGCGAGGTCAATATCGCCGACGTCAATGCGCTTATCGATATGGTTCTGTCGGGAGATGTGCTGCCCAGCGGTGACGTTAACGGCGATGGCGAGGTCAACATTGCCGATGTCAACGCCGTCATCGACGTCATTCTCACGCTGTGAGCGTGTGGCGGTGTCGTGGAGAAGTCAGCAGGATGAGCAATGAGGCAGCCAGGCCGTAATACACGGCATCGCCAGGCAGTGAGGTGAATTTTGCCAGGAGCATGGCAGCTACTCCCACCGGCATGGAGAGCAGCACGCGGCCCGGCTGGAACCGTCCGGGCCACCATAGCGCGAAGCATAGCGGCAGCAGGATGGCTACGGCACGCAGGCCCAGCGACAAGAAGCCCAGGTCGTTGATGAACGTGCCGTGGAACAGCTGGGTAGCGATGACGGCTGCCAGCAGAATCGCCACGATGGACAGGCGGGTCTGGGCCAATTGGGACAGTGGCGACGAGGTCATGCCCATGCGGCGCTTGAAGTTGCCATACACGTCGCGGACGAGGATGGTGGCCGCTCCCAGCGACAGGCCGCTGCCACATCCCAGAATGTTGACCAGCATCGTTCCCAGCATCAGGCCACCCAGCCATGCCGGCAGGTGCCGCAGGGTGAAGGCGGGAAACGCCTGTGCCGAATTCTCGATCACTCCGATGCCGGCCGGCAGGCTCTCGCCCGCAGCCTTCAGAGCGCTCAGCTCGTCGGCAGTTATGTAGTGGCCGCGCATGTAGATGCCCACGAGGGTGCACGCCGCTCCGATGATGGGCATGAACAGGGAGCACAACAGGGCACCGCGCCGCGCCTTGGGCGTGCTGGCGGCCGACCAGATGCACTGGGCATAGCTCTGGGTGCACACCACGCCCAGGATGAGCGACAGGCAGCCACCTAGGTCCTTGAACACGCCACGGGCAAACGGGCTGCCGTAGCGAAGGTGGATGCTCTCGATGTCGGTCAGCCCGTTGAGCCGGGCCAGGGTGGGCGACTGGAAGATGCCCTCAACCCCGTCGCGCAGGCCGGAGATGCCGTCTGCCGCCTGCCACACGATGATGCCGGCGGCCAGCGAGGACAGATACAACAGGATGAGCTTGACGATGCCGCCGGCTCCGGCGCTGCGTATGCCGCCATAGAGTACCATGAGCAAGATGAGCACCGCGCCCGTGATCGATGCCCACAGCGTGGTCATGCCGAACAAGCTGCCGATCATGGCCGACGATGACAATACCTGAGACATGATGCTGATGAAGATGCCGATGAGGAACAGGATTGACCCCACGGTCTCGGCTTTGTGGCCATACTCGCGGCTGACCACCTCGAGCAGGGTGGAGCATCCGCTGCGCCGCAGCGGTCCGGCATAGACCAGCCCCAGCACCAGCGATCCCAGCCCGGCTCCGATGGTGAACCACCACGCCGACAGGCCGTAGCAAAACGCCAGTTGTGCGGTGCCGATGGTCGACTGTCCGCCAGCCAGGGTTCCCAGCAGAGCACCGCAGACCATCCAGCTGCCCGAATTGCCGCCCGTGGTGAAGCTGCGCGCGTCCTTGATTTTGCGCCCCGACCACCAGCTGACGGCCAGCAGCAGGAGCACAGTGATGACCACTCCGATGAGATGTGTGATGGATATCATGTCAGGAATTACTGTTTTTTACTGTTTTTGGGGATGCAAAGATACGTCAAAATAATGAATCTTTGAGCGGATTTTTAGTCTTTTGTTGAGCATCGGCCCTAAAGGCGAGGCGATTGTTAATAACTATTTTGAATATATTTTGCGTTTTGCGTGAAATAATTGTAATTTTGTAGGTTGATTATTGTGTTGCAATAATCGTGTGGCAAAAAAGAGAATAAACTTATAATCTAAATTTTATGATAGCAAACATGAGACTGACTACTCTTTTTTCGTTGATTGTACTGTCAACGGTTATGGCGCTGGCTGGTCCGCGCCACAACATTGTGAGTAATGTTGACGGAGACGTGAATGCCGATGGCGACGTGACGATCGCCGACATCAACGTCGTGATTGATGCCATCCTCACGGGTGCGCCAGATATCAGCTGCGACGTCAATCAGGATGGCGACATCACGATTGCCGACATCAACACGCTCATCGACATCATCCTGGAGGGCCCGCAGATTCACACTGTGGACACGGGAATGTACATGGGTCTGATCGGCTTCAACCAGACGTTGAACACCAAGCCGATCGCCTACCTCGATTCTACTTCGGTGCCTCAGTTCAACGACTTTGTGGCATCGATGACCACGCAGCCTGGCCGTCTGCTCTATTACTCGGTGGACAACGCGCTGGATGCGCTGATCCATGCCAACTATCCCAAGAACCTGCAAAACGTGGCCGTGGTTACCTTTACCGAGGGTCTGGACCAGGGTTCGCTGATGATGACCGACCAGTATGACACCGAGGCCGAGTATGCCCAGGCGCTGCACAACCGCATCACCAATCAGCGCGTGTATGGCCGCGCCATCAAGGCGTATACTGTCGGAATGATCAACGATAATGTGAAGGATGCCACCCAGTTCCGCAACAACCTGTATGCCCTGTCGAGCGACTCGACCAAGGCCATGGAAGTGACCAATATGTCCGAGGTGAACACCAAGTTCCAGAGCATTGCCGATGACCTGGTGAGCCGCAACATGTCCGAGACGCTGACCCTGGTATTCCCCGGTGTGGGAACGGGAACGCGTATCCGCTTCACCCTGGACGAGGTGGGCGCCAACAACGTTGACGAGTCGCAGGTCTACATCGAGGGCACCTTCTCGCTCAAGACACGCAGCCTGACGAATATCGTCTACGAGGGCATGACCTGTACCGCAGGCGACAGCGTGGCCGCATCGAGTGTCGACGGCATGTTTGTCACCCTGATGTTCGGAGGCATCCAGCTCAACAGCGAGGAGCGCATCGTCAAGAAGAATATCCAGGAGTGGTACTGGGTAGAGGACCAGCAGGCATGGGAGCCCAGCACGGAGTTCTCGGTAGACCGCCTGCCCGACGTGGAGCGCACCTACTCGAGTGCACTGGTGATGCTGCTGCTCGACTGCAGCTCGGTGCTCGATGACAACTTCGCAGAGTTGCAGAGCGCCGCCAACTCGTTTATCGAGCGCATGCAGAACTACAATACCATCCCGGGAATGTTTACCGTCAACGGCGTGTCGTTCCAGATGGTGGCTATCGAGGGCGGCACCTTCACCATGGGCGCTGACAGCACCATGGTGGAGCAGGGCATCGCCAACAACGATGAGCTTCCCGCCCATGAGGTGACCCTCTCGCCCTACAGCATCGGCCAGACCGAGGTGACCCAGGAACTCTGGCAAGCCGTGATGGGCACCAATCCCAGCAGCTTCACCGGTGACCTGCAGCGTCCCGTCGAGCAGGTGAGCTGGGAGGACTGCCAGGAGTTCATCACCCGCCTGAATGCCATCACGGGCAAGACCTTCCGCCTGCCCACCGAGGCCGAGTGGGAATATGCTGCCCGCGGCGGCAACAAGAGCCGTGGCAGCCTGTATGCCGGCAGTGACAACCTCGACGAGGTGGCATGGAACTACTTCAACAGCTATGCCGTGGGCGCTGACAGCCCCGATTATGGCACGCATGTTGTGGGCGGCAAGCATGGCAACGAGCTGACGCTCTACGACATGTCGGGTAACGTCTACGAGTGGTGCGCCGACTGGTATGCCCCCTATGTCGAGGAGGCTCAGACCGATCCCGTGGGTCCCGAGACAGGCCTGCGCCGCGTGACCCGTGGCGGCGGCTGGTTCAGCCCGGGTGCCGACAGCCGCGTGACCTTCCGCAACTACGAGGCTCCTGGTAGCCGCAACTATTCGTTGGGCTTCCGCCTTGCCCTGTAAGAAATATTTTTGAAGGTATTACTTGATGCGCCCGTCGAAGGCAGTGTTGTCTTCTCGGGCGCATTTTTAACCCTCTCAGCTGCTAATAAAACTCGACCGATATGTTGCTGATTATTATCACTGCATTGATTCCGGCAGTCATCCTGGGCTGGTGGATCTATCAGAAAGACTCCTTGCGTCCCGAGCCGTTGTCGATGCTCATCAAGGCGTTTCTCTATGGCGTGGGCTCCACCTTTGTCACGCTCGTCATCACCCAGCTGATGGGCATTGTGGGCCTGTTTGTCTATGACCTGGGCTCCTTCTCTGGAGCGGTGTCCACGGCACTGTTTGCCGCCGCCCTGCCCGAGGAGATGGCCAAGCTGCTGATGCTGTGGCTCCTGCTGCGCAAGAACCCCTACTACGACGAGTACTTCGACGGCATCGTCTATGCCGCCTGTGTGGGTCTGGGCTTTGCCGGGACCGAGAATATCCTGTACCTGGTGCAGAGCGAGGACTGGATCGGGACCGGGATCGTGCGTGGCATCACTGCTGTGCCGGCCCATTTCGCGATTGCCTGTGCCATGGGCTACTTCTACAGCAAGCGGCACTTTGGCGACCGCTCCACCACGACCGCTGTGTGTGTGCTGGCGGTGCCCGTGCTGATACACTGGGTGTATGACGCGCTGGCATTCAGCGAGGGCATCTATCCAGCCCTGTCGGTGGTGATCAACGGCTTGTTCCTGTTGCTCATCTGGCGTGTGTACGCCAATACGATGAAGCGCATCGATGAGCTGCGCCGCCAGGATGCGGCCCGCATGACACCGCCCCCGTTCCCAGGCGACAACGACACGCCGTCGCCACCGCCCCTGCCCCTGCCAGGCCAGTAATACGCTAACACGAAAACGAACCGCACACGTCTCGATGACGCCATGCGGTTCGTTCTTTTACATTGCTGTCCGGGGAAAGATTACCAAGGTTGCATAAATGCCGTGTAAACAAGCTGATTAGAGGCTATTCCTCAAAATGGGGCTTGGCTTTTGCCTCGAAGAGGTTGGTCGGGTCGAAGACGAACTTCCAATCCGTCAAAGTCCTGTCAACCAAAAAGTTCCTCTTCGAGGCACTTATAGTATTCAGTACTGTTCGAGGCGGGGACAAGCTCCGTTAGGAGCGGCAGGGCATAGGCAGGGGTGTAACGAGGCGTAGCCGAG
>CAZVMM010000051.1:0-19801 GCA_964628205.1 uncultured Muribaculaceae bacterium | reverse complement strand
CGTTGTCGTCATAGGTGCCTTCCTTGGCGGTCAGCGAGTACCACTTGCCACCCAGATAGAGTGAGAAGTTGTGCAACTTGGCAGGCTTGTAGATCTCGGTACCCTTGTCCTCGACAACAAACTTGTCGGCCAGCTTCTCCAGGAACTGCTCCTCGGTATTGCCGTTCAGGTCAACAACCACGCGGTTGTAGTCCATCACCTTGAGGTGGGACTGCGGGAAGCAGACAGCCAGCAGGTAGTTGTACTCCTCGGTGCCGTTGTGGTTGGGGTCGGCCTTTGCCTTCTCCTCGCCCACGTGGGCAGCGGCAGCGGTGCGGTGATGACCATCAGCGATATAGAGGTAAGGAATCTCGCCAAACTCGCGGGTGATGGTGTCGATGGTCTCTTTGTCCTTGATGACCCACAGGGTGTGGCCGATGCCGTCCTCGCTCACAAAGTCGTACTCGGGAGTGGTCTGTGCGGTGCGGTCGATGATGTCCTCGAGGGTGTTGTTATCAGGGAATGCCAGGAATACCGGCTCGATGTTGGCGTTATTGATCTCGATGTGGTGCATGCGGTCAGCCTCTTTCTCACGGCGGGTGAGCTCGTGCTTCTTGATGCGGCCGTTGAGATAATCCTCAACGCTGGCTCCCACCACAAATCCGTACTGAGTGCGGCCATCCATGGTCTGGGCATAGATGTAGTAGCACTCCTGGGTGTCCTGGACCAGCCAACCCTTATCCTGGAACTTCTTGAAGTTTTCTACAGCCTTGTCATAGACCTTGGGCTCGTGCTCTCCAGTACCTGGCTCGAAATCGATTTCGGGCTTAATGATGTGATACAGACTCATCTCGTTGTCGCCGGCCTCGGCGCGTGCCTCTTCGCTCGACAGCACGTCATAGGGCTTGGAAGCTACTTTCTCTACATACTCTTTGGGTGGTCTTACGCCACGGAACGGTTTTACTTTAGCCATGATAAATTAACGGTTTATTAAAGTGTTAAAATAGATGATTAATAAGTTAATTTCGTTTCTTATGGGTCTCGGATCGCTCCATTGACCTCGAACGCCTGGATTTGCGGGCACATGTGCTGCAGGTGCCATACACGTACAGGCAATAATGGTCGGTGTTGAATGCGTTGAAGCGGCGGGCGTTCATGAAGGCGGCAAAGTTAGTGTCCCTCACCTCCTTGACCTTGCCGCATGTGGTGCATATCAGATGGGTGTGGGGCTGGGTGATGCGCTCATATTGTGCCTGCATGCCCTCAAACACGTGGCGCCTTAGCATCTTGGCATCGATGAGCAACTCGATGGTATTATAGACGGTCGAGCGGCTCACGCGGAAACCATCCTTCTCGATCATCTGCTGCAACTCCTCGATGGTAAAGTGTCCATTGATACCCATAATCAGGTTCAGTATGGCATAGCGCTCGGTGGTGCGCCGCATACTGTGCTGGTCCAGATACTCAGTGAAACGGCGGACAACGGAGTTGCTGTTTGCTAATTCTTCGATATTTGGAATGGTTTTCATCGATGTGACAAAAGTACAACGATTTTTGCAACCGAGCAAAGTTTTGTGGCAAGAAATTGATTATCCCCTGCGAGGACAATTCAGTGTCTGCTCGACGCTCAGCTGACTCACACTATCCACCGTGATGTCGCTCAGGTCGTTTACTGCATCAGCGCTCAGTGTCGTGGCCACTCCGATGACACGGGCACCCGACGCGCGGCCTGCCAGCAGGCCGTTGCGCGAATCCTCTACGACAATGCAATCCCTGATGTCGATACCTAGTAGCTTGGCCCCTAGCAGGAAACAGTCGGGGTCGGGCTTGGCATGGGTCACCATGTCTCCCGTAATCACGTGGTCAAACAGGGTGGGGAATTCGGGATGCTGGCGATACAGTGACTGCATCTTCTTGCGGTCGCTCGAGGTGACAATAGCCATCGGGATACCAGCAGCACGCAAGCGCTTCACGTAGGCGATGGCGCCAGGGAAAAACCGGAACACCATGTCGCGTTCATAGGCCAGCAGGGAATCTAACACCTGCTGGCGTATCTCGTCGCTGGCAAAGTAAGTGAGAATGCGGCTCAAGTGGAAACCCTTGATATAACGGTCAAAATCGGCAACACCCGTGGGGTATTGCTCATCCATCTGTTTCCAGAAGATGCTGTACAGCCCCTCGCTGTCGAGCAGCACGCCGTCCAGGTCAAAGAGAATGCCACAACGATGGTTGGCACTGATGATATCGCTCATGTGTAGTCTAGTTGTTAATTAAACCACAAAAGTATAGAAATTCACCCGATTTTCACTAATTTTGTGCCATAATTCGTAACAACTATGGTACAAGAACTTCAATTGCGTGTCTCTCCGCGCACTGCGGCCAGCATGGCCGATATCGCCAAGCATCTCGATAGGCACAACGACATACCGGCACAGAGTATTCAGGGAATCAGGATATTAAAGCGATCGATCGATGCCCGCCAGCGTAATGTGGTGGTCAATCTCAAGGTACGCGTCTATGTCGATGAACCCATGACGCGCGACTATCTGGTGCCGCCTATTGACTACCGCCCGGTCGACGGCAAGCGGCAAGCCATAGTCGTTGGCATGGGGCCTGGCGGATTGTTCGCGGCGCTCCGGCTCATCGAGTTGGGCATCAAGCCCGTGGTGCTCGAGCGGGGCAAGAACGTGATGGAGCGGCGCATCGATGCGTCACGCATCCAGCGCGAAGGTGTTGTCGACCCCGAGAGCAACTATTGCTTTGGCGAGGGTGGGGCGGGAGCCTACAGCGACGGCAAGCTCTACACGCGCAGCAAAAAACGCGGGTCGGTGGACCGCGTGCTGGGTATCTTTGTCCAGCATGGGGCTCGCGAGGATATCCTGATCGATGCTCATCCTCACATTGGCAGTGATAAGCTGCCTGGTGTGATCCAGGCGATGCGTGAGACCATCCTGCGTTGTGGTGGCGAGGTGCATTTCGAGACCCGTGTCACTCGACTTGTGGTCGAGAATGACCGGGTGACGGGTGTCGAGACAGCAGCAGGTCAGGCATTTCGCGGACCTGTCATCTTGGCGACTGGACATTCTGCCCGTGATGTCTATCAGATGCTCTACGATAGCGACATCCAGCTGGAATCTAAGGGTATAGCTGTTGGCGTGCGCTTGGAACATCCTCAACGCATCATCGATCAGATTCAGTATCATAGCGCTATAGGCCGTGGAGAGTATCTGCCCGCCGCCGAGTACAATTTTGTGACCCAGGTCGATCACCGCGGAGTGTACTCTTTCTGCATGTGCCCTGGTGGTTTTGTCGTGCCTGCGGCGAGCGAACCTGGCGGCTTGGTTGTCAACGGCATGTCGCCAAGCAACCGCGGCTCGCATTGGGCCAATTCGGGTATGGTTGTCGAGTTGCATCCCGAGGATTTACCCGATGAGTACAAGAAATATGGAGTGTTGGCCATGATGCGTTTCCAGCAAGACTTGGAGCGTCAGGCTTATGTCGAAGCCGGAAACTCGCTCATCGCCGGAGCGCAGCGCATGAAGGATTTTGTTGACGGCCGCGCCTCACGCAATATCCCGCCGTCATCCTATTTGCCTGGCGTGCAGCCTTCAAGACTCGATCTGTGGATGCCGTCCTTTGTCGCGAACCGGCTTCGCAAGGGTTTTCAGATTTTTGGTAAGAACGCCCGTGGCTTCCTTACCAACGATGCCACTGTCATCGGTGTCGAGACCCGCACGTCATCACCGCTGCGCATTCCCCGTGATCTGGAGATGCTTCATCATGTCACACTCCAGGGCCTTTATCCCTGTGGCGAGGGGGCTGGTTATGCTGGCGGCATTGTCTCGAGTGCCATCGACGGCGAGCGTTGCGCCGAGGCCCTCGCTGAGAGTCAGTTTTAGGCCGTGATTTTCCAGTTGCCCCAACAATTCCGGCTCATCGTTTTGGACCTCATTGACCATCCCCTGGCACCCACGAGGCCACTGCAGCAACAAGACCACCTTCAGCTTCCCTCCCTCTAACCTACAAGTTTTTTACATCAAAAGAACCGTCCCTATTTTACCCTCCTTTCCTTTAAAAAGATATTTCTGCTTTAAAGGAAAAATAATTTGATTTTCACACAATATGGCGCACTTTTTGCAGTTATTGATGCGATTGAGTTTTTAACTAAACACATTACACATCTTTTCAAAGGCAACTATTATGAAAGAGAAAATGATTATTTCGTCGGCCCTCATCGCGCTGAGCGTATTCTGCCTGGGCTGGTTTATCAAGGCCGGTATCGATGACTTTGCCAGCAAAGACCGCAAGGTCAGTGTCAAGGGCCTTGCCGAGCAGGAGGTCCCTGCCGACAAGGTGACGTGGCCCATTGTCTCTAAGGAGGTGGGCAACGACCTGCCTGGCTTGTATGACCGCATTGCCTCCACACAAGGAAAAATCAAGGCTTTCCTTATCAGGGGGGGAGTCAAGGAGGACGAGATCAGCTTGGGAGCCCCTCAGGTGTCTGACCTGACTGCACGTGAATATGAGGTCAACAAGGCCTACCGCTACATTGTCACGTCGGTTGTCACGGTAACGAGCAAGAACGTGGACCAGGTGCGCAAGCTCATCGCCAAGCAAGGCGACTTGCTGAAAGAAGGTGTAGCCATTACAGGTGACAGCTATGACAATCAAGTTCAGTATGAGTTTGTCGCTTTCAAGGAAATGAAGCCCAAGATGATGCAAGAAGCCATCGAGAACGCACAGACCACGGCCGAGCAGTTTGCCAAGAACTCTCACAGCAAGCTCAACAAGATTGTCAGTGCAGACCAGGGCCAGTTCTCCATCGAGAACCGCGACGAGTACACACCCTGGATCAAGAAAGTGCGCGTCGTCACCACGGTCACCTACTCCCTCAAGAACTGACTTGATCGCGCACCGTTGAGTGCTTACACTCCAAACAGAATAGTCTGATGATTCTGAATGACTGTCACTACACAATGGTGGCAAATCAGAATCATCAGACTATTTTGTTGTCTCTAGTGCGAATGGTTATCCGTCAATCATGCCGGTGTAGAAATGAAGGGTCTTGCTTAAGGCTTGGAAGTGGTTTTGGTTAGGTGCCCATCCGCCACGCTGCAGCCCAGGTGCTAGTTTTATCGAGCGGCGGCCGTACATATTGTTGATGCCGTCAATGCTGGTCATCAGCCGGCGCAACTTTCCGTGGTCCTCAGGGTCAAACACATTGAGCTGAATCGCTCCGCCATGCTGGATGTCGAGAGCCATCACGCCGGCCTTGCGGTAGCTGAATCCGTCGCGCCAGATGTTGCCGAATGCGTTCAAGGCCATACGCACAATGGTCATCGTGTCGCTCGATGGCGTGGCCAGCTGTAGCTGGCAAGAGTTGGAATAGAACGGCAGGTCCTCGCGGAAACGGTCTCCCCTCACATAGGTCATGATTGACCCGGCAACACTGCCCTCATCGCGTAACTGGCGGGCTGTCCGCTCGGCGAAACTGACAATCGCATCGGCAATCTCGTCCCTATCAGTCAGTACTTTGCCAAATGTGCGCGAGGTCATGATCGTCTTGTGGGCGATGTCTACAGGATTGGCAATCTGGCAATCATGGCCCATGAGTTCGCGTTGTGTTCGCTCCAGGGTCACCGAGTACTGTGACCTGACCAGCGACGGGGGCATTTTCACGAAGTCGGCAGCGGTCATGATGCCTCGGGACTTGAGTTTGGCTGTGAGGCGGCGTCCTATGCCCCACACGTCCTCGATTGCTGTCCGCCTCAGGATGATGTCGATTGCCTCGGGGCGAACGAGCCAGTACACGCCATCGGTAATGCGAGGGTCCTTCTTGGCAATGTGGTTGGCTATCTTGGCCAGCGTACGCGTCGGGGCAAAGCCTACGCTCACGGGAATACCCACATACTGCTTGACGCGCTTCACGACTTCGGCCATCGCCCGGTGGCTTGTCTCTACGTCCTCGTGAGGCAGGACAAAGAAGGCCTCATCTACCGAATACTGCTGCACATTGTCGGCCTCGTCACTCAGGATTTTCATCACCCGGTCTGACAAGTCACGGTACAGGATATGGCGAGCCGACAGCTGTATGACCTGTCGCGGGTCGGTGTGCTCCCTGATCTTGAACGCGGGGCAGCCCATGGGGATGCCGGCGGCCTTGGCCTCGTTGCTGCGGGCGATTACACAACCGTCATTGTTCGAGAGCACAACAACCTTTTTCCCATTGAGCCGTGGGTCAAACACCCGCTCACAGGACACAAAGAAGTTGTTGCAATCGACAAGCCCGTACATTTGCTTTTTAGTTAACCGTTAATACGCAAAAAAAACTCCTCACTCCTAACTCCTAACTTCTAACTTCTCAGAGAGTTCAAGCCAGCGCATCTCCTTCTCATCGAGCAAATCCTTGATCTCTTGGTAGCGTGCGGCTTTGGTGGCCACATCATCAAGCGTCTCGCCGCTGGCAAACAGGGCATCTAATTCTGCCTTTTCCTTATTCAGGGATTCCATGTCGGCATTGAGTTGCTCCAGTTCACGCTGCTCTTTGTACGTCAATTTCTTCTGCTCGCTGCGGTTCGACCACGTGTTCTCTTTGGGCTTCGCAACTTCCTGCTCCTTGGCCAGTTGTGCCATCTCTTGCTCATGGCGTTGTTTCCAAGCGCGGTATTCGCTATAGTTGCCAGGAAAGTCCTTGACATGGCCATTGCCCGTAAAAACGAATGTGTGATCCACCGTGCGGTCCATGAAGAATCGGTCATGGCTCACGATGATGACGCAGCCATTGAATTGCGACAGGTATTCCTCCAGAATCTCGAGCGTGGAAATGTCAAGGTCGTTGGTCGGCTCGTCCAGAATCAGGAAATTGGGCTTGGTCATCAGCACCATGGCCAGGTAAAGCCTGCGGCGTTCACCGCCACTCAACTTGGCGATGAACTTCTGTTGGTCCTGTGGCGAGAACAGGAAGTGGTTCAGCCAGGCCATTGCCGTGTAATGGTGTTTCTCGTCAAAGTAGATGTACTCGGCCACATCGCGCACGGCGTCGATCACCCGCTTGCCCTCGTCAAAGTGCATCCCCTCTTGGCTGTAATGGGCAAACTTCACCGTCTCGCCGATCTCAAAATAGCCGCTGTCGGGTTTCACGATGTCGAGCAGCAACTTGATGAATGTGGTTTTGCCCACGCCGTTATCGCCGACGATACCCAGCTTCTCATACCTCGCGAAGGTGTAGTTGAAGTCGTCCAGTATCACCTTATCGCCATAGCGCTTGCTCACGTGATGGGCGGTGAAGATTTTCTTGCCGATGTAGGCACTCTTGACGTTGAGTTCCACCTCGCCATCATCACGCCGCTGCTGCGCTCGCTCCTGCAGGTCATAGAATGCGTCTATCCTGTATTGTGCTTTGTGGGCACGGGCCTGAGGCTGGCGGCGCATCCAGTCGAGCTCGGTGCGCAGCAGGTTGCGTGCACGCTCCACCTGGGCATTCTGTGCCTCGATGCGTTCGGCACGTTTCTCCAGGTAGTAGTTGTAGTTGCCGCTGTAGGAGAAAATGCTGTGCTGGTCCATCTCCAGGATGCGGTTGCAGATGTTGTCCAGGAAATAGCGGTCGTGGGTAACCATCAGCAGGGTGACCCGGCTGCGCTGCAGGTAGTTCTCCAGCCACTCGATCATGTCGATGTCCAGATGGTTGGTCGGCTCGTCCAGGATGAGCATCTGCGGCTCATCGATGAGCAGCCTGGCCAGCGCCACGCGTTTCACTTGACCGCCGCTCAATTCCTTGACGGGTTGATTGTAGTCGGTGATTTTGAGCTGGGTGAGAATCTGCTTGAATCGTTCCTCATAGTCCCATGCCACGCTGGCATCCATCGCTTGGATGGCGGCTGTCATCGCGTCGCTGTCACCGGTGCGCAGGGCTTCCTCATAGGCATGAATCGCTGCCGACCTCGGGTCGTCGCCATGCAAGCAGGCATCCAGCACGGTCTGCGCACCGCCCAAGTCGGGCAACTGCGGCAGGTAACCCACGCGCAGGTTATTGCGGTAGATGACCGTGCCGCTGTCCTGCGAGGCGATACCGGCCAGGATATCGAGTAGGGTAGACTTGCCTGTGCCGTTCTTGGCGATAAGGCCAATCTTCTCACCCTCGGCGACACCAAAGGTCAGATCCTCAAAGAGCACGTCGACGCCAAACGCCTTACTCAGCCCCTCAACTTGCAAGTAGCTTACCATCGCCTGTGTTATCGATTGCTGGCTTAGCTGAAGAAACGCTTCATGACTTTAATCATGTTCACATGGTCGTCGGTCGATCCTGTCTCGCGAACCGAGTGCATCGCCAGCACGGGATTACCTACGTCTACACCCTCCAGGTCGAGTTGACCCGTCAGGATGTTGCCAAGCGTTGAACCTCCAGCGACGTCGCTATGGTTGACAAAATACTGGAATGGTGCCTCGGCTTCCTCACACAGGCTCTTGAAGATAGCTGCTGAGTGGGCGTCGCTCATGTACTTGCAGTTGGCATTGACCTTGATACACGGGCCTCCGCCCAGCGAGGGATGGTTGGTCGGGTCATATTTCTCGGCATAGTTGGGGTGGAAGGCGTGGGCATTGTCGGCCGATATCATGAATGAGCGTTGCACGGCACGGCCATAGTCGTCAAAGTCGCCGCCCAGTGCCATGACAAGCCTGAGCAGCATGTTGCCCAGCACGGGTGAGTGGGCTCCCTGCTTGGTGCCGCTGCCGGTCTCCTCGTTATCAAAGATGGCTGCCACCAGGGTCGTGTCTTTGTCTTCGGCCTCGGTGATGGCGGTGATGGCGGCGTGGACCATGCTCAGGTCATCTAAGCGGCCTGCCGAGATGAACTCGTTGTTCAGGCCAAATAGGGAGGCCTTGCTCACGTCGTAGAGCATCAGGTCAAAGTCAATGATATCTGTGGCCTCGACCTGCAGCTCATCAGCCACGAGGTTGAGCAGGGTATTGCGCCACTCCATGTCCCTGTTGATTTTAGCCAAAATGGGGAGCATGTCCTTCTGCTTCGACAGCTTGTTGCCATCATTGACGGCGCGGTTAAAGTGGATGGCCAGATGGGAGATGCACATGAGCGGACGGTCGATCTTGATGAGCTTGGTCACGGGATGAAGGGCATCCTTGCCACGGAGCAGCACGCGGCCTGCCAGTGACAAGGGACGGTCGAACCAAGTGTAGAGAATCGGGCCGCCATAGACCTCGGTGTTCAGGCGCAGGATGCCACCGTCGCCGGGGATCTCACAGGCCGGCTTGATCCTGAAACAGGGCGAGTCGCTATGCGCGGCGATGATCTTGAACCCCGTGTCGGCAGGTTTGTTCTTGCCGACGATCACGGCAAAGATGGCACTGTCGTTCTTGGTGAAAAAGAACTTGTCACCGGCCTTAGCGGTCATCTTGTCGTCGATTTTCTTTTCCTTGAACCCATTGGCCGTCAGGATGCCTTTCACTGTGTCCACTGCCAGGAAATTGCACGGACTGTTATCCAGGAACTCGAGCAACGAGTTCACGTAGTCATTGGTCTTCTTCATTTTGCTTGTATTGTTTGGTGAATGATTATATTCCGTAGTAGATAGCATTGAGCGCCCTAAGGACGTTGCACAACACCTGACCCCAATAGTTGACAAAATTGATTTTGCACTGGCACAGCATCTCGTGTTGAGTCTCGGTGAGCGCGTCTTGTATCGAATGAATGAGGTTGAAGAACTCCTGATACAGGTCGGCAAGATTCTCTGACACCGATGCCGAGATAGGCGTGTCACTATATTTCATGTCCTCCATGAACACCTCTAGGTAGATGTCTTCTTCGGCCATGATCTGCGCCACGCGTCCGCGCACGATGTCATACACGTCTTCCTCGAGTGCCGAGTCGATAAACTCTTCGCTATATGTGTCGTCTTCGATATCGTTGACGGTAATGTACAGGCGTGGCAGTAACTTCAGCATCTGAGCCACAAACTGGTCACGCGATTCGCTCTCGTCGGCATGCTCCAGCGCATGGCAGTACTCATTGGCTAGGGCAATGAATGCCAACTCATTGGGTGTCAATTTCTCCATTTCTTATCTCAATCGTTATTCTCTTCAGTGTTTGTGCGGTACAGGCGCTTTCGCTCAATGTAGTCGTGCACCTCGTCGGGCACATAGTATCTCACGCTCTGCCCATTGGCCAGCCGTGTGCGTATCTGAGTCGAGGACAACTCGATGATTGGGGCATCGATAAGTCGCACGCGATCTCTCAGCTCCGCGGGAATGTCGACCGTGTAACCCAAGCGGGGGTAGACGAGCACGTGGTATTTCGAGAGAAGCTCCTCGCTATTGCGCCATTTGTCGAATGCCGCCCAATTATCACCACCGATGACAAGATGGAACTCGTCATCAGGAAATTTGGCCTGCAGGGCGTTGAGCGTGTCGATGGTGTAGGACGGACGGGGCATGGTGAATTCGAATGCCGATGTCTCGACCCCAAGCATCGGGCGTGAAACCATCTCCACCATGCGCAGGCGGTCGGTATCGGCCACTTGCCGCTCGTTACCGACCTTCAGCGGATTGACGGGCGACACCATCAGCCACAGCCTGTCGACCGCACCACTGCTGATTATGTGCTGAGCGATAATCGCGTGTCCGATATGGATCGGGTCGAACGAGCCTCCAAATACTCCAATCTTCATTTCCGCATTACTTTAATTTAATGTGTCTAATCGGCAAAATTAGCAAAAATCATCTATGAGGACAAATAATTGTTGCTATTTTAAGGCGGCAAAACATCAAAAGCCCCCCATTTGTGAATCTCATAGAGGACAAATAGGGGGCTTGTAAGGATATTATACGCGCTTCACTGGGAGATGAACTCGGCAATGAGCTGATGGACCTGGGCAACGGCCGTGTCAAGGTCGTCGTTGATGACCGTGTGGTCAAATTGCGGACCGATTGAAATCTCAAATTCGGCTTTATCCACACGGGCATTGATGTCCTCCATGCTGTCGGTGCCACGGCTGATCAGGCGCTGGCGCAGCACGTCGACACTGGGCGGCTGGATGAAGATGGCCAGGGCGCGGTCGCCATACATCTTCTTGACGTTAATGCCACCCAGCACATCCAGGTCGAGCACGACATTTTTGCCCATGCCCGTGATGCGTTCCACTTCGCTCTTGGGTGTGCCGTAGAAGCGGCCTTCGTACACCTCCTGGTACTCGACAAGCTCGTCGTTGGCAATCATCTGCTTAAACTCGTCAACGCTCTTGTAGTAATAGTCCACGCCGTGAACTTCTTGGCCACGGCGGGGACGCGTGGTGGCCGACACCGAGAAGGCCAGCCTTAACGACTCGTCTTGCATGATGCGACCGATAATTGTCGATTTGCCAGATCCCGACGGAGCCGAGATAATGATTAATTTTCCTTGTTCCATCATAAAGTAATCTCCTAAAGCCTAAAGCCTACAAAACATTCAACACCTGCTCCTTGATCTGCTCCAGATGATCCTTCATGCGCACCACGAGGTTCTGCAATTCGGCCTGATTGGCCTTCGAGCCCATCGTGTTGACCTCGCGGCCGATTTCCTGACTGATGAATCCCAGCTTCTTGCCTTGGCCGGGCTCTTCGGCATGCATAGTTTCCAAAAAATAGTTCAGGTGGTTCTGCAAGCGTATTTTCTCCTCGGTGATGTCCAGTTTCTCGATGTAGTAGATCAGCTCCTGTTCAAAGCGGTTCTTGTCATAGTCCACCTCCTTGATCTTGGCTAGTGCGTCGAGGATGCGGGCCTTGATCTTCTGGGTGCGCGGCTCCTCATAGCGGGGCACCTCGTTAAGCAGTTGCTGAATGGCGGCGATTTTTTCCTCAAAGAACTCCGCGAGCCGGGCTCCTTCCTGGCGGCGGAAAGCGATCAGCTGCTCTGTGGCCTGGGTGACAACCTCCTTGACCACGTTGAGTTCCTCCTCGTCAGCCTCAGTTGCCTTGGCATCGGTCTTCAGGGCATCGGGCATGCGCAGCAGCGTGGCATACCAGTCATCGGGCTGTGGCAAGTTCAGCTCCGTCGCCATCTGCTCAATCTGAGCCTTGTATTGCTGCAGCATCGGGATGTTGATGGTCCCGGATGTGGCACCCTCAATGGGCTCGCAGTAAACAAACAAGTCAATCTTGCCTCGCATCAGTGACTGAGACACGATGTTGCGCAGCTCCATTTCTATCTCTCGATGACTCTGAGGTGTGCGGACCCCAAAATCCAGTTGCTTACTGTTCAACGACTTGACTTCGGCAGTGATTTTCTTGTTGTTATACACCTTAACCGCCTTGCCAAATCCGGTCATGGAAAGTATCATTGTCTAATTAGATTTTAACTTAGTTTTAGTTGATGCAAAATTACAAAAAATATCCTTGCCCAACCCACTCTTGCCCGCAAAATATCTTCATGGGACGAAAAAACTGAGATGTTGAAACACAAAACTGAAATTTTTACAGTATCTTTGCAAGTTAGACCAAGGATTATTCGATAATAATGGAGAATTCGATATTAGCGATAGTGGTGCCCTGCTATAACGAGGAAGAGGTGCTGCCACAGACCAACCAGCAGTTGCGTGCTTTGCTAGATAGCATGATGCGCGACCGGCTGGTGGACGAGGGGAGTTACATCCTCTATGTCAACGATGGCTCGCGTGACCGCACATGGCAGCTGATTGCCGGCTATTGCGGACAAGATACGCACGTGCGCGGACTCAAACTGGCTGGCAATGTGGGACACCAGAATGCCCTCATGGCGGGACTTGACACGGCCCGAAAGGACGCTGACATGACGGTATCGATAGATGCTGACCTCCAGGACGATATCCATGTGATTCCCGAGATGGTCAGGAAATATCATGACGGATGCGACATTGTCTACGGTGTGAGGCGCAAGCGCGCTACCGACACCTTCTTTAAGCGCACTACGGCTCAGGCGTTCTACAAGTTCATGACGGGCATGGGGGTGAAATCGGTCTATAATCATGCTGATTTCAGGCTGATGAGCCGTCGGGCTGTCGATGCCCTGTGCCAGTACGAGGAGCGCAACCTGTTCCTGCGCGGACTGGTGCCGCTGCTGGGTTACAAGACTGATTCGGTCTATTATGACCGCTTGGAGCGCCAGGCGGGCGAGAGCAAGTACCCGTTGAGCAAGATGCTCTCCTTTGCCATCGATGGTGTGACTTCGTTCAGTGTCAAGCCTTTACGGCTGATTTTTGATTTGGGGCTTATCTTCTTGCTCATCAGTTTGTGCATCCTCATCTATGTGATTGTGGCCTTGTGCCAGGGGCGTGGAGTTCAGGGTTGGGCTTCGCTGATGCTTTCCATCTGGTTTGTGGGCGGTTGCGTGCTCATCTGTCTGAGTATCATCGCTGCCTACATCGGCCGCATCTACACTGAGGAGAAACGCAGGCCGCGCTACAATATTGAGAAATACCTGAAGTGATGCAATGGCTGGCGATGGCGACAATCAATCATTGAAGCAAAAGACGGCCCAAGGTCTCTTCTGGGGAGTGCTGAGTAGCGGCGGCATGCAGTTGCTCAATCTGGTTATTGGCATCTTCCTGGCCCGCCTTCTGTCGCCCGAGGAGTATGGCATCGTGGGCCTGCTCGCCATCTTCACCCTGATTGCCGGCAACTTGCAGGAAAGTGGATTTGGCGTCGCGTTGATCAATGTTAAGGACATCAAGCACAATGACTACAATGCTGTGTTCTGGTTCAACACGGCCATGAGCCTTTTGCTCTATCTCATCCTGTTCCTGTCAGCACCGGCAATCGCGGCATTCTTTCACCAACCCTGCCTGACGTCTCTGTCGAGGTTCATCTTCCTGGGGCTTATCTTTGCTGCCGTGGGCATTTCGCCAAATGCCGTTCTCGTGCGTGCCCTCAAGATGAAGGAGAAAGCCATCATCTCACTGTCGGCCCTTGTCATCTCGGGCACAGTGGGCGTGGTAATGGCCTTCAGGGGGTTCTCCTATTGGAGTCTGGCAACACAGCAGGTATTATATAATGTGGTGATCTGCATCGGTCGATATTCCTTTGCCCACTGGTGGCCGACGCTCAAGGTCGATTTCACTCCTGTCAAGCGGATGTTTTCTTTCAGTTACAAGGTGCTCATCACGGCCATTTTGGGAACCATCAGTAACAACGTGCTGACGGTCATCTTTGGCCGACTGTTTCCGGTGGCTGAGGTCGGTAATTACTCCCAGGCCAACAAGTGGAACACGATGGCCAGTTCGTTGGTGTCTGGCTCAGTTTCCCAAATCACCCAGCCTGTGCTGGTTCGCGTTATTGATGACCAGGAGCGAATGCGTCGTGTGTTCGGCAAGATGCTGCGTTTCACAGCCTTTATGGCTTTTCCCGCGATGTTCGGTTTAGCCATGGTGGCCAACGAGTTTATACTCCTGACTATCCAGGACAAGTGGGTCAACAGCATTCCGTTGTTGCGGATTCTGTGTGTGGGTGGGGCATTCCTCCCGCTCTATACGGTTTATCAGAACCTGTTTTTGAGCCTGGGCAAGTCCGATATCTATATGTGGCTGAACATCGCCCAGATTCTCATTGTTATCACCACCGTGCTGGCTTGCCATTCGCTGGGCTTCACGGCCATGGTCATTGCTTTTGCAGCCATCAATGTGGTATGGCTTTTTGCCTGGCAAGTATTTGCCTCGCGCCTGATCGGTTACCGATTGGTTACCATGATGCGTGACTTGCTGCCGTTCATGATTATCAGTATGGCCGTGATGGTTGTGACCTATTGGGCCACCTCGTTCATCCCACAGTTTGGTTTGCTGCTCGTGGTGCGCATTGTGCTGGCCGTTGCCCTATATGCGCTGATTATGAAACTTGCCCGTGCGCGGATTTTTGAGGAGTGTATTGGTTTCCTGCGTTCCAGAATGTTAAATCATAAATAATCATCATAAATAAGAATTATGAAAGGTAAAATATTAGTCACTGGTGGAACCGGCTTTATTGGTTCACACACCACGGTCGAGCTGCAACAGGCTGGCTTCGAGGTGGTCATTATCGACAACTTGAGCAATAGTAATATCGAGGTGCTGGATGGCATCGAGCGCATCACCGGCATCCGCCCCGTCTTTGTTGAGGGTGATTGCACCGACCGTGCTGTGGTGCGTCAGCTCTTTGAGGACAACCCAGGCATCAGCGGCATCATCAATTTCGCCGCTAGCAAGGCTGTGGGCGAGAGCATTGAGAAGCCAATCATGTACTACCGTAACAACATCAACATCCTGCTTAATCTGCTGGAGTTGATGCCCGAGTTTGGTGTTAAGGGATTTGTCTTCTCCTCATCGTGCACCGTCTATGGCGAGCCCGATAAGAACCCGATCACGGAGGACGCGCCGACCAAGAAGGCTACTTCGCCCTATGGTGCCACCAAGCAGATCTGTGAGGATATCATCCATGACGTCATCCGCAGCGGCAGCCCCATCAAGGCCATCCTGTTGCGCTACTTCAATCCCATCGGCGCACATCCCAGTGCCGAGATCGGTGAGTTGCCAAACGGCGTCCCCCAGAACCTGGTGCCCTATCTGACCCAGACCGCAATCGGCGTCCGCAAGGAGTTGAGCATCTTTGGCGACGATTATCCCACGCGTGACGGATCGTGCATCCGCGACTTCATCAACGTCGTCGATCTTGCTAAAGCCCACGTCAAGGCCCTGGAGCGCATGCTCGAGGACAAGAGCGACGAGGCCCTCGAAATCTTCAACATCGGTACCGGCAACGGTGCTTCGGTGCTCGAGTTGTTGCACTCCTTTGAACGCGCGACTGGCGTGAAGGTGCCTCACAAGATCGCACCGCGCCGCCCTGGCGACATCGTCCAGATTTGGGCCGACCCCAAACGTGCCAACGAAGTCCTCGGCTGGCACGCTGAGATTTCTCTCGACGATACCATGCTCAGCGCCTGGAACTGGCAAAAACGCCTCCGCGACCGCGGCATCATGTAATTTACAAGCGCATATTTGATGAGCGACAAACCAACATTCAATCAAGAAGAACTCAGGGCAAGATTCAACCCCGAGGGCTCACCACTGCGCCGCCAACAAATGGTGATGCTCGAGATGGTGAAAGAACTGGATCGAATTTGCAAGAAGCATGATATCCCATACTTCCTGTATGGTGGTACGTTGCTGGGCGCTTTTCGGCACAATGGATTCATTCCCTGGGACGACGATTTGGATGTGGCCATGATGCGACAAGACTACAAGCGGTTGATGAAGGTGCTGCCGGCCGAATTGCCCGCGCACATCGCCTTGCAAAACAATGACACCGACAAGAATTACTTCCTTTTTATCACCAAATTGAGGGACAAACGGTCATTCCTGGATGAAGGGAACTTTGACAAGGTGTTCAAGGAACGCGGCATCTTCATTGACATCTTTCCTCTGGACAGGCTCTTGCCATGGACTCAGCGCTTGCACCTACAAAGCTTGGCTTACAACTTTTTCCGCAATGAGGGTAGTGATGCCATGGGCAAAATTAGGGCGTTGACATGGTTCAATCGTCATGTCTCTTTCCCATTGCTGCGCATGCTTAGTCGCCTGAGCGGCACCGATGCATTGATGTGTGATTACGGTATTCCTTTCCATAACATTTATGACATCAATGATGTTTTCCCCCTCAAGAACCACATTTTTGAAGGAGTGCAGCTCCCTGTTCCAGGTAATAGTCATCACATGTTGCAAACCATGTTTGGTGACTACATGCAACTACCCAATGATCTCGACCACGTGTATCACCACGTAGAACGTCTTCAATTCTATGATTAAATTTCAATAATTGATAAGTTTACTAAACTTATAAGAATATGCAAGCAATTATTTTGGCTGCCGGAATGGGCCGTAGATTAGGCAAATATACTCGGGATAATACCAAGTGCATGTTGCCAGTAAATGGTGTCCGTCTCATTGATAGGATGCTGGAGCAGTTGTGCCAACTCAACCTTTCACGTCTTATTATGGTTGTTGGATATAAAGGCAAGGAATTGATGGATTACATCGGGAACCGTTATGACGACAGATTGAGAATTGAGTATGCCGAGAATCCAGTCTATGACAAGACCAATAATATCTATTCGCTGGCACTAGTCAAAGATAAGATGATGGAAGATGACACGTTGCTTATTGAGAGCGACTTGATTCTTGATGACAGCTTGTTCCAAATGATTCTCGATGACTCGTATCCCAACTTGGCACTTGTCGCGAAGTATGAATCTTGGATGGACGGTACGATGGTGCGTATCAATAAGGAAAACAACATAGTCAATTTTGTGCCCAAGAAGGCTTTCAATTATGCCGAGGTCGATTTTTATTACAAAACAGTGAACGTCTACAAGTTCAGTAAAGATTTCTCTACTCGGGTGTATGTGCCTTTCCTTGATGCCTATTGCAAGGTGATGGGTAACAATGAGTATTATGAACAGGTGTTGCGGGTGATCACTTTGCTTGATCAAGCCAATCTCAAGGCATTGCCCATTGGGGACAAGCCTTGGTATGAAATTGATGATGTACAGGACAAAGATATTGCTGAAGTCATATTCTCTCCTGAGAGAGAAAAACTCAATAAATACCATGTCAGATATGGTGGCTATTGGCGATTCCCGCAATTGCTGGATTTTTGTTATCTTGTGAATCCATATTTCCCACCTAAACGAATGCGTGCTGAAATGCGAGCCAACTTTGATGAGTTGTTAACTCAGTACCCCAGTGGCATGGCTGTTAATTCACTGCTGGCAGGCAAGTACTTTGGCATCAGTAGCAATTATGTTGTGGTGGGCAATGGAGCCGCCGAACTGATAAAGAGTTTGGTGGAACGGTTTGTGGAACAAGGAAAGGTGGGTGTTGTGTATCCAACTTTTGAAGAATATCCTCATCGCTTGCGTCATGAAGCAATAGAAGCCTTTTATCCTGAAAACAATGACTTGCATTATACAGCTCATGATTTGATGCTTTTTTATGAGACCAGAGACATCAAATCACTGTTGTTGATTAACCCTGACAATCCTTCGGGTAATTATATCCGTAAGAACGATGTTCTGGTTTTGGCTGAGTGGTGCGATCGTCGTGGTATAAGGTTAATAGTTGATGAGTCATTTGTGGACTTTACCGACGAGGGACCGGCTAATTCGTTGTTAAATGATGATATCCTAGAGCAATACCCGAGGCTATTGGTCATGAAGAGCATCAGCAAGTCCTATGGCGTTCCCGGCCTCCGTCTTGGAGTCCTCGCTGGCGCCGATACCGCTCTGCTGGATAAGATGAAAAAGGATGTTGCCATTTGGAACATCAACTCTTTCGCTGAGTTCTATATGCAGATCTTCAACAAGTACGAGTCGTTCTACAAGGATGCATGCCAGAAATTTATCACCGAGCGAAATCGCTTTGCCAGCAGGCTTTCGTCAATCCCATACCTGCGTGTGATTCCCTCACAGGCCAATTTCTTCCTGTGTCAAGTGACCAAGCATTACACATCCAGGCAACTAACCGAGTTGTTGCTGAATAAGTATAACATCCTCATTAAAGACTGTGATAGCAAGACAGGGCTTGAAGGCAAGAACTTTATCAGAATCGCCATCCGCGACGAGCGAGATAATGATGCTTTAGTTGAAGCCCTCAAGGAAATTGGTGATGGGATCTGATGAATGGAAGGTTGTCAATTTGGCAACCTTTCATTATATCCAGAACTTTGTTGTTTCTTTGTCTTGGACAAAGAATGAAATGTCATTTCTGTCTTTCAGGGAATCATAGATATGGCTAGAATAAACGGCATCATGTATTCCCAAACCAATATTATAGGCTATGATTCTCTCTGAATCATTTTCTCTTCCAGGATTATTCCCTAACAAAACTTGGCTTAATTCTTCAAATTGCTTAAAACGCGAAAAATATTTGAATCCCTGAATATGGCCTGTATCATCACCAAAAATCTTGTCGAAGAATAGGTCGCAATTCTGAAAACCGCGGGTATGTACAGGAATCAGCAACATTCCTGGCTTGAAAAGATCATCATTGGGGCACAAGATGCCATTTGCCGATGTGATACAAGAGATAAGAACATTTGATTCTTTGACCAGCGTTTGAATGTCATCTATCACTTCGATTGATAGGTTGGAAAATCCTTTGAAGCGTTTGATAAACAAATCAGCATGGTTTTTATATTTTAATATGCGAAATACAACCTGCTTGTCTTTATTGTCTTCAAGAAGGCATAATGCTGTTGCACGTGCCGTATTCCCGAGGCCGATAAAAGAGTAATCATTAGTGTTTGACGGCTTTAGATATCTAGCTGCTAGTGCAGCAACAGCGCCTGTTCTCATGGTGGTAATCCAGTCGCCGTCAATGATGGCTAGCAGGTTGCCCTGTTTTGAATCATAAAGCAAGATGTCACTTCCCAACGAGGGCACTTGCCCTGCGATGCGGTGTACTTCTTTGACCGAGAAACGGCCATAACGTTCTGGCAAGAGACAGGGCATAGTATTGAAAAAATCATCACCTTGGGGATGAAGGCTGATTTTAGGAGGAAGAGAGGACTCGTATTTAATCTTGAAAGATTCCTCAATCCATTTAAGGCATTGACTTGGTGTAATGCCAGCCTTTACTATATCCTCATGTCTAATGATTTTTACGATATTGCCCATACGCATATTTCTGTTTAAAAGATGTTCTCAATTTGCAAAAGTAATGATTGTTTTTTATTTAAGCAGAAAAAATCTTATGATAAATAAAGGATATCTTGAAAGGGGCGCAGGTTCAACTAGCAAGTGCAAAATTAGCGATATTTTTGAAGAACTCGTGTT
>CAZVMM010000050.1:0-20286 GCA_964628205.1 uncultured Muribaculaceae bacterium | reverse complement strand
AGAAAGATGAAACGCTGGGGCAGCATGTCCCGCACGTTTACCAGAATCGGTAAGGAAATCACCATCGCCGTTAAGGCAGGAGGTCCCGACCCCGAGGGCAACTCACGCCTGCGTGCGCTGATTGCCAACGCCAAGGCCGCCAACATGCCCAAGGAGAACATCGAGCGCGCCATCAAGCGTGCCAGTGAGAAGGATGCCGGCGACTACAAGGAGGTGATCTATGAGGGCTTTGGTCCTCACGGCATCGCCGTGCTGGTCGAGACCGCGACCGACAACACCACGCGCACCGTGGCCAACCTGCGCAACTATTTCAACAAGAAAGGTGGCTCCCTGGGTAACTCGGGCAGCGTCGCCTTCATGTTCAGCCACAAGTGCTACTTCCACGTGGCCCCCAAGGATGGTGTCGACGCCGACGAACTCGAGCTCGAGCTCATCGACTGCGGTGCCGAGGAGTTTGCCATCGACGACGAGGAGATGCTCGTTTCGGGTGACTTTGGTGCCAACGGCGACATCATGAAGTATCTCGAGGACAACGGCTTTGAGATCAAGAGCAGCGAGTTTGTCTACGAGCCCGCTGACTACAAGGAGGTGAGTGAGGCCGAGCGTGCCGACGTCGAAGCCCTGATCGAGGCCCTCGAGGAGGATGACGACGTGCAGAACGTCTTCACCACCATGGCCGAGGGCGACGCCGAGGAATAAATCCCTCCCCACCCCTCGCCACGAGGAACAGCTTAATCAACGCGGATGACGCGGATTATCACGGATTATTTTGTTATCATAATCAGTGATATTCCGCGTCATCCGTCTTCTTCGCGGCTTGGTGTGAGGCTTGTGGCGGGATTCAGTAGATGACGTGGAACAGTCGCGGGTCGTCGTTGGTCAGGGAAGTGTAGCCGTCGGCAATGGTCAGGTTGCCGTCCACGTCGAGGGCACGTCCGCCAGGTGAGCAGCTGTAGAGCGCTCCTCCCTGGATAATACAGTCGGTGTCACACTTGATGCCCTTGGGGGCGACGGTGGTCTGGGTGCCGGTGCACACCACATTGATCTCGCCGCCAGTCATGAGGAAGGGCTGCGCCACGTTGATGCCCTTGGCATCGTTGCCAGTGCACTTGATATTGAGTGTACCGCCACTGACGGTGATGTTGTAGTCAGACTTGATGCCTGCCGCGCCAGTCGAGACGGTGTTGCCGAGGGAGTCGAGCTCGAGCTTCGACGTGCCACTATTGATGATGGTGGTGCGTCCTCCGGTGATGTTGATGAGGCTGTCGCAGTTGATGCCCTTGGCACCGTCGGCAGCGATCTCCATATTGATGACACCACCCTTGATATGGACGTAGTCCTTGGCCTTAATGCCATGTCCGCTGGTGCTATTGAGATACAGTCGGGTGCCTGGCCTGACAAAGATGTAGTCGTCACTGGCCATGCAGTGACGGCCGACGCTATAGATATTGAGCAGTCCCTTGCCGCTGATCAGGATCTGTCCCTCGCTGAAGAGGGCGGCTTTCTGGTCCTCGCCCTCGACCATGGCGTAGTCGGTGCCGTCGCGAAGCGTGTTGGTCGTGCCCTCGGCGGCAACGAGATAGAAGGACTTGCCACACTGGTTGTTGATGGCAGCGCCAGTGGGGTTGGTGATGTCCACACCGTCGAGCAGGAGCTGGAACTTGCGCTCGCTGTAGAACTTGAGCGACCCGTTGGTGGTGGCTCCGCGGACGATGTAGCGCACGCGCTTGGCGGCGCTGGTTACCGTGACATGGGCACCAGCGGTGTTAACGATGACGCCGCTGGGAGCGCCAGTGACGGTCGCCGTCTCGCCATCGAGGGTGATGGTGACTGTGGTCGACCAGATGGTGTTCTCGACATAGTCGCCATAGTCAGGAGCGTCCTCGTCCTCGGTGATGACCTCGGCGGGCTCGGTCAGCGGGCTATCGTCGAGGGTGATGTCGCGCGGCGTGATGTCGTCATCGCCGCTGCCGTTGAGGATAATCTCGATGACGGTGTTGACGTCGCTGATGCCGACCTCGCCATCGCCATTGACGTCGGCGGCATCGGTCACCACGCCCGTGAGGATGGCGTCGATGACGGCATTGACATCGCTGATGCCGACCTCACCATCACCGTTGACATCGCCCGTGAGTGCCGCGGCGGGCAGGCAGCATGCGGCAGAAAACAGTAGTGCAAGCAATAATTTTTTCATAGCCGTATAGTCTCTCTCTTATTTCTTGTTGATGGATATTACTGTGGATAGATGATTGAGATGGCGCATCGCGCACAAGCCCTAGTAGGCGATAATCAATAGCTTGGGCCCGCGGTCATAGGTCTTGTAGCCGCTGGCCACGCTGAGTGTGCCAGCGACCTCGAGCGGGTCGCTGCGGTGGCTGTAGGTGTAAAAGTAGCCGCCGCTGATGGTGAAATTGCCGTCGACCTTGACGCCCTTGGGTTTCTTGACCGTCCTGGTGCCATCGGCCACAGCCTGTAGTGAGCCGCCAATGAAGGCGACGTGATGCTGCGCATTCAGTCCCTTGCCACCGTCGCCAGTGGCCTTGAGCCTGATGTCGCCGCTATTGACGACAAGCATGGAGTCGCAGTGCATCGCGGCACAGGCAGTGGTGTCGGCCAGTCCGGCATCGGTGGTCGAGTACCTGGGGGCACCCGTGGAGATGGCCACGAGACGCCCGCCGTTCACGGTCATGGGGCCCTCGGCACGCACTGCCTTGGCTCCGTTGCCGCTGGACTCGATGTTGATGACGCCTCCGTCCAGGATGATGCCATCGTTGGCCCGCAAGCCGTCGAGGGCCGAGGAGTTGACATACAGGTTAGCACCCGGCCTAATGCGGATGTAGTCGTCGCTGCGGATGCCGCCGCGCCCGGTAGCATAGACATCGAGGCGCCCCTTGCCACTGAAGATGATCTGTCCCTCGCTGAAGAGTGCGGCCTTCTGGTCCTCGTCACCGACGTCGGTATAGGTGGCCCCATCGCGCAGTGTGCTGGTGGTGCCATCGGCAAGAACGACGTAGAGCGATTTGCCGCCCTGATTGTTGATGGCCGCTCCGTGCGGGTTGGTGATGTCGGCGCCATCGAGACATATCTGGAAACGCTTGTCGCCGTAGAACTTGATCGAGCCGTCAGTGGTCTTGCCGCTGACGACAAACTTGACCGGGCCCAGGAGGTTGGTCACCGTGACATGGGCGCCGACAGTCTGCACAGCGACACCACTAAACGTACCCGTGACGGTAGCGGCTGAGCCGTCGAAGGCGATGTGAATCACCCTGGACCACGAGGAGTTCTCGACGTAGTCGTTGTAGGCCGAGTCGGTTTCGTCGGTCACCGGCACGTCGGGAGCCTCGGACAGGGCCGAGAAATCGAGCTCGATGCTTGCGGGCTCGACCTGGTATTGCGGAATGATGTCAGAGAAGTCGGTGTCATCCTTCTGACACGAAGCCATGGCCATCGCCATGATGATCAGTGGTGCGAAATAGAAGAATATCTTTCTCATGTTGTTGGCTGGCGTGAATTAGAATTTGTAGGTATAGCCCATTCCGAGCATGTGGATATTGCCTTCGTCGCTGCTGCTGCCCGCGAGCTGGAAACGGTAATAGAGCTTGAAGTTGTGCTTCTTGCGGATGCTGTAGCTGACACCGGCGATGAAGCGTGTCTTCTCGAGCTCTCGCGTGGTGTGAAACTCCACGTTGGCAAAGGGGTCGAACTTGAAGTTGGGGATATCCCACTCGATCTGCAACCGGCTGCGCAACACGTTCTTGCCCTTGGCCTTGACGCGATGATCCTCCCAGACGCCCTCGTCGAAGTCGAAGTTGTCGATGAGGCACGACGGGCGATAGGTGTACTGCCATCGCTCGCGCAGGCTGACCTCAAAGCGCCGTATCTTGTAGCTCGCGGTGAGCGAGACGTTGAAGCGGTGGCGCAGGCCCACGTAGCTGGGCCGCCAGTTGTTGTAGCTCACGCCATCGTCCTGATAGGTGATTTCCTCCATGTTGTTATCGATGAGCAGTGAGTAGCCGGCCGAGGCCTTGAGCCACGATGTGAGCTTGTAGCTGCCCTCGAGCCCCAGGCTCACTCGGTCCATGGTGCGGAACGAGTTGCGCGAGCGGAACTCGATTTCGCCCCCGATGCTGGCCTTCTTGTTGAACTTGTGCGAGGCTTCGGCACTAAGCACGAGCCCGGCATCGTCGGCCAGGGACGATGTCGGGAACAGCGCGCACAAGAGCAGCAACAATGACGCTAATGTCAGTTGTTTTCTTTGACTTCTTGCCATTCGTATTTGG
The DNA here is from genome assembly GCA_964628205.1 of uncultured Muribaculaceae bacterium. Lineage (GTDB taxonomy): Bacteria > Bacteroidota > Bacteroidia > Bacteroidales > Muribaculaceae > Sodaliphilus. The sequence goes on along the minus strand of CAZVMM010000050.1, from coordinate 16,006 downwards.
GAATCTTTAGAGTGTTGTTAACATGACTGAGTCCACCGCCATCGTTCTCGTACTCAATCTTGAGGATAGCCGTGTCCTTAAGGAAATCGATTGAGCCCACATTGACCTTGGTGATATTGAGTCCGGTGCGCTTAGCCAGGTCCTGGAGGAGCTCCTCGCGCCTCTCGGGGGTAATGAGCTCGATGCGGTCATACAGTATCAGCTTGCTCGCCAGATTGGCACGGAGGACGAAGGCCTCGAAGAGGCATATCAATCCGGCAATGGCGAGGTTGGGCAGGGCGAGTTCGGCCATGCTGAGCGTGTCGGCCAGCGCATTGATCACCGAGAGGCAGATGACGCTGAACATGTAGGTCATCTCGCGCACGGGAATCGTCTCGGTGCGGTAACGCAGAATGCCAAAGATGGCAAACAGACCGAGCGCAAAGCCAATCTTGACCTTGACACTGCCCAGAAGGTAGATAAGGAAGAAAATGCTCACACTGAGCAGCACCAGTGTGAAGAAATAGTCACGGCGGCGTGTCTTGCGGTAATAGAGGAAGCGCACGATAAACCACACCACCACCATCATGAAGCCGAAGCGAATGAGCATCTCGGCCAATCCGGCAGTGTCGAGCCAAGAGAACTGAGAGGTGGCAACAGCGGCATTGTTGACCACGTCGCCAGCGCCCTCTTCCAAACCTGTTAAATCCTGTAGAAGTATCATAATCCTTAAAAATCCTTTTTTGTGATGATAGTTAAATATAAATGAAATCGCAGTGCGTGTTGTGTCTATTGTATTCTAGAGAGGAGCCGGTCGACAAGGCGGAGGCGCTCCTTGAAGTTATTGCGCTTAAGACCCGGATTGGTCATCGCTGAGCCCATGCAGTACTTGCTGAATCCGCTGGGCTTGATGCGCAGGTCGCGCAGCATGTGCAGGATGGGCGATGGCTGCAGCCCGTCGCGCTTGAGCTCGATGATCACGAGTCCCGTGAGGTCAGCGTCATGCCCCGTGACCAGGTTGTGGAACCGCAGTCCAGAGTCGATGGTCAGGCGCTCGGTCTTGGCCTTGTTGACCAGGGTAATGCGGTTGAAGCGGTTCTCGAGTTGTTCGCTGAGAATCGCCGGATCGTAGCGCAGGTGCTTGCGCAGGAACTCATCGTAGGACATGAACTGCTCGTCCTGCCGCAAGAAGCGGATGCCGTGGTCGGGGTTCACGGGGTCAAATCCGACCATGTCGACGCGTTTCTTCTTGGTGCGTCCATGGTTGTTCTTGGTTTTCACCTCCAGGTAGTTAAGATGCGAGTCGACATAGGAGCGGATGCGCAGCTTCTGCCTGCCAGCGTGCCCATTCTGGTGGACGACATACATATTATTGTCCGGGGTGTCGAAGTAGGCCGTGTAGTAGCTGGCAATGCGCTTGCCATCGATATCCTGAGCCCAGTAGTCGTCGCGGGCCATCATCAGCAAGAGCCTGAGCCGATCAACCGTGGTGACAAACTTGGTATCGGTCCGGTTCATCAGCTTGATGCCGCTCATCTGATCGAGCGATATGGGCTCATATGTCCTGATGATGCTATCCATTGTGGTGCAAATATATACTAATTAACGCAAACATCGCACTCGGTTTGATATTTTTAAATCAAAAATCAACAAAATATTATTATTCATCTACCAAATCATATAGGTGGCGCTGATTTGTAATATAATAGTAACGGCTTTGTAATGCGATTGCAAACGGGCAGCCGCCCGCCTATTAGTAATTTTGCAGAGTAAAACAGATAAACGACGACTTCATGGAATCAACATCAGACTACCTCATGATATTGCTCAAGATACTGGGCACGCTAGGATTACTGATTTTCGGTATGCGAATGATGAGTACCGCCCTGCAGAAGATGGCGGGTCCCCAACTGCGCCACGTGCTGGGACGGATGACCACCAACCGGTTCACTGGTCTGCTGACGGGTACTGGGGTGACATGTGCCGTTCAGTCATCGTCGGCCACGACGGTAATGACCGTCTCGTTTGTGTCGGCGGGACTGTTGACGCTGAGGCAAGCCATCAGTGTGATCATGGGAGCCAACATCGGCACGACACTCACGGCGTGGATCATGTCGCTGGGATATAATGTGGACTTGACGAACTTTGTTTTCCCAGCCTTCCTGGTGGGCATCCTGCTGATTTACCACAAGCGCCACCGCTACATCGGCGACTTCCTGTTCGGCATAGCGTTCATGTTCTTCTCGCTGGTGCTGCTCAGCGCTGCCGGCAAGGAGCTGGACCTGGAGCACAACCAGGCCGTGGTGCAATTCTTCTCATCGTTCGACACAGGTAGCCACCTGACCATCCTGGCCTTCCTGGCCATCGGCACTGTAATCACGTGTATCGTGCAATCGTCGGCTGCAGTAATGGCCATCACGATACTGATGTGCTCCACGGGCGTGCTGCCCATCTATCTGGGCATTGCCCTGGTTATGGGCGAGAACATCGGCACGACGGCGACAGCTAACCTGGCTGCATTGGGGGCCAACAATGAAGCCCGGCGGGCCGCACTCGCCCATTTATTATTTAATGTGTTTGGCGTGATCTGGGTCATGTGCGTGTTCTACCCGTTTGTGGACGTCGTGTGCCACCTGGCGGGCTACAATCCAGCCGCATCGGGTCAGACAGAGAAATTACCCATTGTGCTGGCCTTGTTCCACACGTGCTTCAATGTGACCAACACCGCTATCCTGATAGGGTTTATACCGCAGATGGAGAAAATCGTTTGCTGGCTGCTTCCCGACAAGGACAATGCCCAAGAAGAGAAGTTCAAGCTACTGTACATCAAGTCAAACCTGATACAGACTCCCGAGATTGCCGTGCTGCAGGCGCAGAAGGAAATCGCCCACTACAGCGAGCGCACGCAGCAGATGTTCGGCACAGTGAGAAAGATGCTCAACGAGAGCGACAGCAGCAAGATAGAAGCCCTGTACAAGGAGATTGAGCACGAGGAGGACACCTCGGACGAGGCCGAAATCACCATTGCCCGCTTTCTGGAGCAGGTGAGCGATGGCCACCTGAGCGATGACTCGAAGATGAAGATCCGCCAAATGCTGCGCGAAATTGGTGAGCTGGAGAGCATCGGTGACTCGTGTTACCGCCTGGCCCGCACAATACAGCGGCGCGAAGAGCAGCATCTGACATTTGACGACGAGCAGAAGGGGCACCTGGACGAGATGATGTCGCTGTGTGACCAGGCGTTGACCCAGATGAGCGAGATACTGGTTCAACCCATTGCCACCCGCGACATGCGCGAGAGCTACTATTATGAGAATCAGATCAACGCGATGAGAGACAAGCTCAAGGCCGAGAACATCAATGCGGTGAACGAGCACAAGTACAATTACGCCCAGGGGACAGCCTACAGCGACCTGGTGGGCGAGCTGGAGAAACTGGGCGACTACGTGATCAATGTGGTCGAGGCACGGTTTGGACAGATGTAATTGCCGGAACGCTTGGGATAATGACCAAATAATAGTATATTTGCGCGATGAATAACAAGAAACAACGGATATTAGTGGTCGACGACGAGCGCGACCTGTGCGAGATATTGCAGTTCAATCTGGAGGCTGCGGGTTATCAGACCGATGCCGCCCACTCGGGCGAAGAGGCGCTGAAGAAGGAGATCTCACAGTACGACCTGGTGCTGCTCGACGTGATGATGCCCGGCATGTCAGGCTTTGATGTGGCACGCCGCATCAAGCAGGATAAGGCCCTGCACGCCATCCCCATCATCTTTCTGACGGCTCTGGGCGATGAGCATGACAAGCTCCAAGGCTTTGACCTCGGCGCCGACGACTACATCTCGAAGCCGTTCTCGGTGCGCGAGGTGCTGGCGCGGGTCAAGGCAGTGCTGGCGCGCACTAACGCTAGCCAAGCCGATGAGTCGATGCTGCTGAGTCACGAGGGGCTGGTGATGGACTTGCACAAGATGACAGTAACCGTCGACGGCCAACCGGCTTCGCTGACCCGGACAGAGTTTGACCTGCTGCACCTGCTGCTGGGCAACCGTGGCCAGGTGTTCTCGCGCCAAGAGGTGCTGGACCGTGTGTGGCCGCGAGATGTGGTCGTGACCGACCGCACGGTGGACGTGAACATCACGCGCATGCGCAAGAAGATCGGCCGTTACTCGTCGTGTATCGTCACCCGCCATGGGTTCGGATACCTGTTTGTCGTGTCATGAAGAAACTGTCCGAGGGCCGCAAGATGTTCCTGAGCGTGATGGTGATATTTGCCATCTACGCTGTCATCTTTATCCTCTTTGAGGACTATGACCGCAACTTCCTGATGCCCTTTGAGGAAACCAGCGACTGGCACCTGCTGCTGTTCTCGCTAGTCGTGATGGCGGGTCTCGGCATGCTGCTTCATCGCTACTCCAAGCGCATGGACGAGCGCATCAACCAGGAACAGATCAACAAGGAGACCCTTGTCCGCCGTGAGCTCACCCAGAATATCGCCCATGAACTCAAGACCCCGGTTGCCAGCATCCTGGGATATACGGAAACGATTCTTGATCACCCTGACATGAATAGCCAGACGCAGCGCCAATTCATTGAGCGCACGCAGTCTCAGGCCCAGCGGCTGACGTCGCTGCTGCAGGACTTGTCCACGCTGAACCGCATGGACTATGCCACAGACATGATTACCATTGAGCGGACCGACGTGTCGCGCATCGTAGCCGAGATAGTTCAGGAGACGGCACTTGCTGCTCGAGGCAAGCAGATGAGCATCCTCAACCAGCTGCCGCAGGGCATCATCATCGAGGGCAGCCCATCGCTGATCTACAGCATTTTCCGCAACCTGATGGACAATGCCATCAACTATGCCGGAGTTGGCACAACAGTAAGCATCAATGCCACGAAAGAGGTAGACCAGTGGCGCTTCACCTTTGCCGACAACGGCACGGGAATCGGGGCAGAGCACCTGTCGCGTATCTTCGAGCGTTTCTACCGCATCGACAAGGGCCGCAGCCGCTCACTGGGGGGCACGGGGCTGGGATTGGCCATAGTCAAGAATGCAGTCCTGCTGCATGGTGGCACAATCAAAGCACGGGCCACGAGCGCTGATGGCGGCCTGTGCTTCGAGTTTACCCTAAAGAGTTAGAAGTTAGAAGTGAGGAGTTAGCGTCCTAGGATGCTAAAACCTAAAGCCTAATTAAATCACCTAGCTGGGGCGATGTCGAAGCCCAATCGCACCCCTTCATAGTGCTTGCTCAGATCGCCGACGGTCTGCAACGTGCTGTTGCCGCTCATGGCAGCAGCCACCTGGAGAACCTTGAGCAGGTTCTTGCTCTCGAAGGTGAGGCCCATGCCATGGGAGGTGCGGGTAAGGTACGCGTTGGTCGAGAACAGCATCGTCTGCAGGCGGATGGTGCCGGTGGACGGGTCGTAAGAGTAACTGCCGCTCATGGGTATGCCCTTGACCTTAGCCGAGAACTGATGGTCCTGAGTGAATTGGAAAATGGTATTCTGGGAAGTGATGCCCACAGCATTATAGACGGGGAGCAACTTCTCCTTACAATTCTCGGCAGCCACCGCTCCGCCAGCCTTAGCGAGCAGGTTCTCGCTGGTAAAGGCGCATGTGGGCTCGGTATAGTACCAGGTGCCATAGAGTTCGCTCTCCTGGATCTTGACACTGCCAATGACGAGTCCCAGCAGTCCGTCGATGGTGTTCTGAGAACCGAGAGTGCCCAGCACGCCACCGAGCACACCACCGAGCACATCACCCAAACCACCGCCGGTGGTCGTTCCGTTTCCCGTCTCACCGCCGAGACCTCCGAGCAGTCCGGTGTTGCATCCTTGGGCCAGCAGCATTACCGCTGTCAGCACGGCCATGTAAATCTTTTTCATACTTTCTGTTATCGTTTTTTGGGATTATAATTTAGATTATTGTCACGAAAAGAGTGAGCTCTTGCGGCACTTTAACCCAGGGATCATATTACCCGGTCTTATCAGTGAAATCGGATCAGACAGCAGGCTCAATGTCGAGGCCGGCCACGATAATGCACACCAGCACGAGGAGCAGAACGACAATGGCCGCATAGGCCACAATCTTGAACGTGCGGCCCGGCATGGTGCCGTTCTGATGCAGATGTGGCCGCATGGTGCTATAGTGATGGGTCATGGAGCGCAGGTTGTCCTCGACCTGATGAGCGGGCTGGCGACGGCTTGCGGACTGGCGCTGCGGCTTTTCCTCGGCAGGCGCAGCTGGCATCACGGGCTCGGGAGCCGGCTCGGCTGGCTCGGTGACGGCTGGCTGGCTCGGGGCACCGTTGAAGGGGGCCATGAGGTCCACACCGCAATATGGGCAAAAGCTGATACCCGCCGGAATCTGCTTGCCACAAGCGTGGCAATAGCGTGAATTGTCCTGCTTGGGCGTCTCGACGCTGACGGTGTGGCGATAGGGGGCATCAGAGTCATCACGGACGACAAGAGCACCGTTCTCGTAGCTGCACACGGCCAGGCACTGGGGGCACACGACCTGGCAGTCATGTATCACCAGCTCTTCCTGTGAAACGGCCATCCATTTTCCACACTGTGGGCACTTGAGTTCCATGATCAAAGTTATGTTTCTAGGGGTGCAAAGATAGTGCTTAGATTTTAAAATTGCAAAAATTAAGAATAATGTTTGGTCCGAGAGAGAGAAAAACTGCCTGTCGGGGCTATGGCAAGAAGTGATTTTGTGTTAATTTTTTTTCAAAAACGACCTCGATGCTACTGGTTTTAAGAATAAAACCATTAACTTTGCGAATCAGTACAAACAGAGGCCAAAAATGGTAAAAAAAATCATCAGGAAAATCATTTACAGCGACAGGGTGCGCAACTGCGGCAATGCGCTTTTCAGGCTCTGCCCCTCGCTGGCTGTCACTTACTGCTACCTCACTGACGGCCGCCGGGAGGCGTGCAACAGCAAGCGGGAGTTTGCCGCCGGCACCATCCTTCCCGATGGCGCATCCAGGGCAGACTATGACCAGATGCTCAAGTCACACAAGATGTCGCTGAACGAGTATCTGAACATCTACCATATCCCCGGAAAGACCGAGCAAGAACGCCGCGAATTCCTGTCCAAAGTGGAGATGAACGCATTGTCACTGAAGCTGCGCATGATGTTTCCCGAATATGACCATGCCGAGCTTTACAAGGACAAGGCCCGTTTCCTGGCTTATTGCTCCAGCCACGGGATGTGCCACCGTCGGTGGCTCTATGCCCCCGAAGCCTCGTTCAGTGAGTTTGCCGACCTGGTGGGGGCCACAGACTGCATGATGAAACCACACGACTCGTCATATGGCAGCGGCATCTTCAAGGTAAAGCGGCAGACGGGCGACGGCGTTAAGGCGCTGTATGAACGCTGTGTGCGTGAGCATATCCTGGTCGAGGAGTGTATCCGTGGATGCGAGGAGCTGCAGGCCTTCCATCCGGCATCGCTCAACACCCTGCGGTTCGTCACCGTGGGCTATAATGGCCAGTCACGGCTTGTAGGCTCGATTGTCAGGATGGGACAGGGTGGCATTGTCGTCGACAACACGGCAGCCGGAGGCATCTACGCCGGCATCGACATTGATAACGGCATCATCGACACCGAGGGCATCACGCTGAGCGGAGCCCCCCTAGCCGTGCACCCCGACTCCGGCATCACCATCAAGGGATACCCGATACCCCACTGGGACGAGGCTGTGAAGCAGGTTCTCGCGGCCGCGAGCCAAATCAAGAACATCATCACCGGCTGGGACGTGGCCATCACCGACGAGGGCCGCATCGAGTTTGTCGAAGCCAACTCACGTCCCGACCCCGAGGGCATGCAGGCGCCGCACCAGCAGGGCATCAGGAGCAGGTTGCTGGGGATGCTCAGCGAGCTGACCGGACAGCGGATTACGCTTTAAGCTTTGTCCGTACGCTTTAGGTTTTAGGCTTTAGGGGCCCAAACTCCTCACTCCTAACTCCTAACTCCATTAAGGCGTTGCAACACATTAAAAAATGGGCAAAAACAAAAAAATGTTGCCTTTTTGCTTTTCAATGTTAAGAATAACTATTACTTTTGCACCCGCAAAATTGTCGAAAACATTAAATTAACGCAAGATAAAATGGCAAAAAAACAAGATCAAGGTGCCCGCACGACCCTCGAAGAGGTGAATGAGTCCCTCTCGACCGCGGCACAACGCATTGAAGACAACAAGAAGTACATCAATTGGGCTCTTATCGCCATCGCAGTTCTCGTGCTGCTGGCCGTTGGCTACATCTACGGCATCCACAAACCGAACCTGCAGAAGGCCAAGACCCAGATTGGTAAGGCTGACCTGGAGTTGCTCCAGGGCAACGAGGATGAAGCGCTGAAGGATTATGAGAAGGTAGCCGACGAGTTCAGCAACAAGCCCGCCGAGCGCGCACACCTGAACGCCGCCATTCTGCTCTACCAGAAGGGCGAGTATGAGAAGGCCGCCAAGCACCTGGAGGATTTCAGTCCCGCAGGTAACCTTATCGGCCCCGCCAGCCAGTCGCTGCTGGGTGACTGCTACGTGAACCTCAAGAAGCTGGATAAGGCACTGGCCGCCTATGAGAATGCCATCAGCCTGGCCGGCGACAACGAGGCCTACACTCCCGCATTCATGATCAAGAAGGCCACGGTGCTGCACGAGCAGAAGAAGTATGCCGACGAGGCCGCCATCTATCAAGCCATCGTTGACAAGTATCCGATGTATGGCCGCCAGACGGGCTTCAGTGTTGAGAAGTACTTAGAGCGTGCCAACGCACTGGCCGGCAAATAATCACCCTTACCAAGAATAATGGTAATGATTTAATCGATAAGGAGGTTGGGCAAAACATCGTTTTTGTGCCAACCTCTTTTTTTTAGGCTTTTGCAACCCCTAACTCCTAACTCCTAACTAAAAAATGAAACCCATTTATCATCGCATATTGCTCAAGCTCAGCGGCGAGTCGCTGGCAGCAGAGCAGGGCAGCGGCATCGACGCTCAGCGTGTTGCCGACTATGCCACCCAAATCAAGGAAATCGTCGAGGCAGGCGTCCAGGTAGCTATTGTAGTGGGCGGAGGCAATATCTTCCGCGGCCTGAAGGGTGCCGCCCAGGGCTTCGACCGCGTGAAGGGCGACCAGATGGGCATGCTTGCCACGGTCATCAACGCGTTAGCGCTCTCGTCGGCGCTCGAAGCCATCGGCCAGCCCGCCCAGGTGTTCACTGCCATCGGCATGTTCCCCATCGGCGAACCCTACAGCAAGTGGCGTGCCATCGAGGCCATGGAGGCTGGCAAGGTGGCCATCTGCTCATGTGGAACAGGCAGCCCCTTCTTTACCACCGACACAGGCAGTACGCTACGCGCCATCGAGGTCGAGGCCGACGTCATGCTCAAGGGCACCCGCGTGGACGGCATCTACACCGCCGACCCCGAGAAGGATCCCACAGCAACCAAGTTCGACCAAATCAGCTATGACGAAATCTACAACCGGGGCCTCAAGGTCATGGACATGACAGCCACGGTGATGGCCCGCGACAACAAGCTGCCCATCCACGTGTTCAACATGGACGTGTACGGCAATCTGCGCAAGGTCATGGCCGGCGAGCCCATCGGCACCGTCGTCACACTTTAGTTTTAGCTATTAGGCTTTAGTAGTTAGGGGGAGTAACAAACCAACTCCTCACTCCTCACTCCTAACTAAAAAAGATGTATAAGTACTATATCGTTGACGCATTCACGAGCGAGGCCTTCGGCGGCAACCCCGCGGGAGTCGTGCTCTTGGGCCCGGGCGAAGCGTTCCCCAGCGACAAACTGATGCAGCAGGTGGCTGCCGAGCTGCGCTACAGCGAGACGGCCTTTGTGCAGCAACACAGTGCCACCGAATACACCGTGAGGTATTTCACACCCGCCAGCGAGGTGGACCTGTGCGGTCACGCGACGATAGGCACCTATGGCATGCTGTGTCAGGAGGGCATTGTGGCTCCAGGCGCCCTGTGCCGCAACCACACGCTTGCGGGCGACCTAGCCGTGAGGGCAGGACAACACGTGATGATGCAGATGGCTGCCCCCCGATGGCTCGACAAGGCCGTGGATGCCGACCGCCTGTACAGCATCATGACAGGCGGCGATAAGGCCAGTCATCACCCCACCCTGCCCATTGAAGTCATCTCCACAGGACTGCCCGACGTCATGCTGCCCATTGCCAGTGTCGACGAACTGGAGCGCCTGCGCCCCGACATGGAGGCGCTGTCGCAGCTAAGCCAGGAACTCGATGTGGTGGGCGTGCACGCCTTTGCCATCGCTGACGACGGCTACACGGCCCACGTGCGCAACTTCGGGCCACTGTATGGTGTGCCCGAGGAGTCGGCCACCGGCACTGCCAACGGAGCCCTGACCCACTATCTGCACCGCCGCGGCATCATCTCCACGCCTGCCGAGTGCCGGTTCCTGCAGGGCGAGGCCATGGGGCGCCCCTCGGTAATCGCCACCACGGTAATGGCCGATGGTACAATCTGGGTAGGCGGCGAGTGCCGCATCATCGCCCACGGCATGCTGCACGTATAGCCACACCCACACGGCCTCACGCCAAGACGCATAGCCACGGCATCTCTAGCAAGGCCACATATCAGCCCCATCATTTTTATAGTCCAGCAAAAAACGCCTACAAAATGGGGCGTTTTTGCTGGATTTTCCATATATTTGCAAACTCATAGCCTCTATCGTCCTATGTAGTGAGCCAGAGCCTGTATAAGAAAAAAGATAAGTAGAACCGCTAAAACCTGTTACCGTTATGGCTAACTCAACTTCGCAACAACGACTCCAGAATGCTTATAGTAGCTTTTCACAGATCTTTACCGATGCAAAAGATAAGATCGATTCATTATCGACCCGAAACAAGAACTTTGTCCCTATCCAGGAAACATTCAAGAAGCAGCTCGGGGACATCATCAACATGATCAGGGCTCAGCTCGAAGATGTTGAACGGCACGCCGTTTGGGATAAACTTGTTATTGCGTTTATCGGCGTGACTAATGCAGGAAAAAGCACGATTATCGAGACCTTCCGCATCCTGTTTGACGAACCAGAACGCAAGGCGGCCTTGGCAGCATGACCGACACGCACCACACCACAGGCGCCGCAGAAACTTGTTGAGACGGTCAAAAAAACGGCCCGTTTGCTGATGGGAACAAAAAAATTATTTGTATCTTTGGCCGAAAGAATAAAGAATGAATAGAACCTTATCAGGTTATTAATCACTGAAGGAGGAATATCAATATGAAGCATTATCTGTCCAAACTGGAGCAAACCGTCCGCGAGCACTGGACGGGTAAGGCGCTGTGTGACTACAACGGGGACTCGTTTACCTACGCGCAACTGGCGACCAACATCGAGCGGTTCAGGATCTTTCTAGACACCGCTGGCATCGGCAAGGGCGAGAAAATCGCCATCTGCGCCCGCAACTCGGCGCGATGGGCGATGACCTTCTGGGGCATCAACGTGAATGGCCGCGTGGCGGTGCCGCTGCTGGCCGATTTCCATCCCAGCAACATCGCGTCGCTGACCAACCACTCGGACAGTGTGCTGCTCTATGCCGACGGCGACATCTGGGCAAATCTCAATGTCGACGACATGCCTATGCTCAAGGCCGCCATCAATGTCAAGAACGGTCAACTGCTGTGGCACCGCGACGAGGCGGTGGCCCAGGCGTGGGAGAATCGCGTTGCAGCCTTTGAACGCCAGCACCCCGACGGGCTGTGGCCCGAGCAGGTGTCCTACTGCACGGACAATGCCGACCAGGTGGCTATCATCAACTACACCTCGGGCACGACAGGCAACCCCAAGGGGGTGATGCTGACCTATGAGGCGATGTCCGACACCGACCACTTTGCCAACACCCACTTCCCTAACCATCCTGGCGAGACAGTGGTGTCGATGCTGCCGCTGGCCCACATGTACGGGCTTGCCATCGAGTTTATCCACCCCAACGTGGATGGCGTGACGGTGTACTTCCTAGGCAAAATCCCGTCGCCGACGACCCTGCTCAAGGCCATGCGCGACATCAAGCCCTACATGGTGGTGACGGTGCCGCTGGTGATGGAGAAGATCTATGCGGGTGCCATCAAGCCCGCGCTGGAAAAGGCCAAACCGCTGCTCGGCATCCCGGTCGTGAGCCACTTGATCTACCGCAAGGCGCGCAACAAGATGCTCGAAGCCTTTGGCGGTGGTGTGCGTTGCTTCATCATGGGCGGCGCGGCACTCAACCCCGAGGCCGAGGCGTGCTTCAAGAAGATGCGCCTGCCCTACACTGTGGGCTATGGCATGACCGAGGCGTGCCCGCTGCTGGGATATGAGTGGTGGACAAGGTTCGTGCCTGGTTCATGCGGTAAGCCTGTGCATGAAATCCGCATCGACTCGGAAGACCCCGAGCACGTTGCGGGCGAGATACAGGCTCGCGGCCGCAACCTGACGATAGGATACTACAAGAACCCCGAAGCCACAGCGGCAGCCTTTACCGACGACGGGTGGTTCCGTACGGGCGACCTGGGAGTGATGGACCGGGACGGCAACATCTTCATCCGCGGCCGCATCAAGTCGATGATCCTGAACTCCTCAGGCCAGAACATCTACCCCGAGGAGGTGGAGGCCGTGCTGGCGGGCTGCCCCTATGTGGGCGAGTGCCTGGTGGTGGACCGCGAGGGAAAAATCGTGGCGCTGGTATATCCTGAGTCGCCCGATGAGCTGGACGACGAGACCAGGGCAGCCATTCCCGCAATCATCCGTGATGCCGCCAACAAGTCACTGCCCGCCTACAGCAGGATCGCCACAGTGGAACTGGTCGACAAGCCGTTCGAGAAAACGCCCAAGATGAGCATCAAGCGATTCCTGTACCACTAAGTGCAGGATAGCATCGAGAATAACGATCTCATTGATAGCTCGCTCGGCCCGGATTGCGGCAGGGCCGATAGCCCCCCTGCTGTACCCGAAGGCGCCAGCGCAACCTTCGCGGCCAGCGATGGTGCAGGAGGCTTTACACAATGACTGCCTAATTACAAAATCTATTTCATGCTTTTTTCAGTTAAAGTTCAGATTCCAGGTAGTGTGGAGGTCGAGCAGCGGGCCCGAGATCTTGCTCATGTAGTGCGTGCGCTGGTACTCGTTGCACACGCACTTCTGGGGTGCCCGTAGTACCCGCACGGACATGGATTAATCGACGCCACAAGCATGAACGACGCAGGATATTCGGTCGAATACTTGGCTCGACTAATGGTTATCACACGGTCCTCCAGCGGCTGCCGCATCACCTCCAATACAGAGCGATTGAACTCGGGCAACTCATCCAAGCGGAAGAAATGGTACCATTGCAACAGACTTATAGTCAGCCATAAAGCCCCCAAAGAGCCAAAAAAGTACCATAAAGCCAACCACAACCACAAAGATACACAATTTTAAAAGATATGGTGTATAGAAAACAATATCATTCAAAAGCTTGCAAACTTAAAATATAATGACGAATTTTGCATTTGAAGAATAAGTATAAGACCTCTAAGGAACAACTAAATATCAATAATAAATATGGCAATTAAAAGAATCAAACTCAATTATCTAACGTTGTTAATTATGACTTTCTTTGCTTCAACAGCTTATGCTCATGACTGGGAGGTTGATGGAATCTACTATAGGTACGTATCAGAAGGAAAAGTCACTGTAACTTATCAAGGATCATCATACAGCGACCACAGCGATGAGTACTCAGGCTCCGTGATAATACCAGCAAATGTAACTTATCGTAACTTTAACTATAAGGTTATATCGATAGACCAGTATGCATTTAGAGATTGTAGTGGTTTAACAAACTTAATTATTCCAAATACCGTCACAAATATCAGTGACATTTCCTTTTATGGGTGTAATAGCCTAACTGGCATTTCTGTTGAAGATGGCAACCCGCAGTATGATTCGCGAGATAATTGCAACGCTATCATTGAGACGATCAGCAATAAACTTATTGCTGGTTGTCAATCAACTGTTATTCCAAATACTATATTAACAATAGGATCCAATTCATTTTATGCTTGCACTGGGTTGACAAATGTAATAATACCTAACAGTGTTACCACAATACAAAGTAACGCATTTGCGTATTGTCCAAATCTGACTAACGCCAGCATCGGTGACAATGTTATTCAAATTGAAAGTGGTGCCTTTGCGTATTGTTCTGAACTGACTAACGTTAGCTTCGGCGATAATGTTATTCAAATTGGAAATAGCGCGTTCTCAAATTGTAGAAAACTTGCAAATATCATACTGCCATATAATTTGAGCATTACGCTCCCAAGTATTATGGGTGATTATAATATTGGTTATCGCGCATTTTATCTTTGTGAGAGTTTAAATTCTATTGTATGTAAAGCTATAACACCTCCTCGTGTTGCAGATTATAGTAGCATTTATCCTAGTTATTATATGGCAACACTTTATGTCCCTAAGCGTTCTGTTGAAGCATACAAGGCAACAGAATTTTGGAGTAATTTCATAAATATAGTTGGGTTCGATTCAGATGGTGATGTTCCCCAAAATGGCACTTCTCAAAAATGTGACACAAATGATGATGGAGAGGTGAATATCGCAGATGTAAATCGAGTAATTGACGAAATTCTCAATCATTAGACTTTTAGCTCAAATTGCAAAATATGGAATGCCTGCAGAGCCTATGAAAAATAGGCGTTACAGGCATTTCTAACTGCCGAGGTAGGTGGGGCAGTCGAGGTTTCGGTGGGCGATGGTTCTGGCGACTCAATAATCATTAAAAATCATCGTAGAAAGAACGAGATTCTTTATTTTTTTTCTTTGATTTTTCTAATCTTTCTAAAATCTTCTTTCTGCATTTTGTGAGATATTTTCCGAGAGCATTATTAGACCACTCTTTATCAACAAATTGAACACTGTTGCCAATCCTTATTTTTTCAATTCCATGGGTTTCAATTCGAATTAAGTCAGCAGGTGATATCACATATACAGATGAATAATATGTCGCTGAAGATGACGGACTAACATAACCGAAATTTCCGATATTATAAACATAACCAGGTAATGTGATATCTCCTATGTGAACATTATTCACAGGCAACTCAATTACATCACCATTCTTTATCTTTATTAAAATAATAGTGTTATCAGGAATTGTATTAACAGAACTTACCAAAAGCAGCCAGTCAGTATCATATCTATCCTCATAAATTTTTAGACCAAAGCTGTACTTAATTCCTCCTATCTTATAATCTTTTGTGCTGGTCATTATCTGATGTCTGCCATCAGATTCAATTCGATCAACTCTAATGGATTGAGCATAGGTTGTTACCGTGAACAGGACACAAAGAAAAACTAACAACTTTTTCATATGCTATTTCTTGTTTTTTATTGTTGGATAATTCCAAAATCAGAATACTTACAACCCGGTGCCGAGGTAGGTGGGGCGGTCGAGGTTGCGGTAGGCGATGGCTTCCATGATGTGGTGGTCGAGGACGTCGGCGGTGCCTTCGAGGTCGGCGATGGTGCGGGCGACTTTGAGGATGCGGTCGTAGGCGCGGGCGCTCATGTTCATGCGTTCCATGGCGTCCTTCAACTTCTCGAGGCCGGCGGCGTTGGGCTCGGCGTATTTGTGCAGCAGGGACGGGGTCATCTGGGCGTTGCAGTGGATGCCGGGTTCGTTCTTGAAGCGGCGCTCCTGGAGCATCCGTGCGGCAATGACGCGCTGGCGGATGGCGGCGCTGGGTTCGCCCGGGGCCTTGCTGGACATCTGCTCGAAATCGACGGGCTGCACCTCGATCTGCAGGTCAATTCGATCCAATAACGGCCCAGAAATCTTGCTCATATAATGCGTGCGCTGGTACTCGTTGCAGACGCACTTCTTCTTGGGGTGCCCATAGTACCCGCACGGGCACGGATTCATCGACGCCACGAGCATGAACGAGGCAGGGTATTCGGTCGAGTACTTGGCTCGGCTAATGGTAATCACCC
>CAZVMM010000049.1:0-20653 GCA_964628205.1 uncultured Muribaculaceae bacterium | reverse complement strand
AATCCCTCCCTTTCCGCTTACAAATGCAACGAGTTAAATATCAACTCGTTGCATTTGCTTTTCACACCTCTCGGGACGCCATAGGGACGAAAAAACACAAAAACATAAAAGCGCTGTTGATTCTGCACTAAGGCAATCAACCGCGTATGTTTTGTTTGAAAAGACGCTGCTACACTAATTCTGGGAAACGCGCACTGCACGGACTGTTTGGCCGTATTCACGATGGCCGTAGCCCCAGAGCCAACCCGCCGGACCTAAGTAGAGGCCACACGCGAAGCCCGGTTGGTCGGATTTAAGCGTGCGGGACAAATAGTAGCCCATGCCAGCGTCACCGTGATGTAGTTTTTGGCGGTTGCCCGCAGCGGGCAAGAACATAGTGTTCCCATTGGGGCCTGTCACCAACTGTCCGTTCACGCCGTTTCGCGTAGTCCACAGCCAGGAACAGCAGTTGATAAGTTCTCTTATCTGTTCTAATGACGGCATGCGCCAATTCTTGCCCCAGTTCACGCAAGCAGCATCGTCTTCAGAAAGCAGTTCGGTGTTGTTGTCAATGGTACCGTATTTGCTATCGGTACAATACTTCGTGAACTTGCCGTTGGAGCGGTCAATCCATTTGTAGGTACTCCATTCATATACTTCCTTTGGAGCAGTCTCGCCCCAAGCGAAATAGTCGCCATATTCCTCGGGATTGTCGGCACCAATGTTGCACGTCGCCCATAGCGTGCCGCTGGGCAGACCAAGGTCAACCCACTCATGATCCTTAAGATTATCTGGTTCATCTTTATCATCACCACAAGAAATGAAAGGGAAAGATAATATAAGAGTTATTAACAATAGTATTTTCTTCATAAAAATATCCATTTATTGTTTGCGACAAAGGTATGGAGTATCACCAAGAGATGCAAGTAATTAACCACAAAAATCGACTAAGCATCGCCTTTTCCCGAAAAAGTGTCCAAGATTTTTACATTCTCGATACAAACATCTGTTCTGAACACTCATTATCTCTGTAATATTGGAGTTTTTGGCAAGATTTTGTGATAGCATGTTGTTTGTAACTATTATTTAGTTACATTTGCGGCATCAAATAACAAGGACAAGAGCACGAAAGAGGAACTCAGGAAGCGATTTCTGTCTATGCCGTCGGATTTTACATTCGATGAGATGCAGCAACTCTTGGCTGGTTATGGTTATGTGCGATGTGAAAAAGGCCACACATCTGGCTCTCGAGTGATTTTCAAGAACGGTGACAAACGGCCCATCATGTTGCACAAACCGCATCCAGGCAATATCGTCAAGCGATATGCGATGCAGCAAGTATTGGAAGAATTGAAAGAAGCAGGATTTATTAAATAAGAAAGATATGAATACAATGAGTTATAAGGGCTATTTAGGCTCAGTCGCTTTTAGCGAACAGGACGGTGTTTTCTACGGCAAGGTGGAGGGCATCAACGGTTTGGTTAACTTTGAGGGGGAGAGCGTGAGGGAACTGACCGAGGCATTTCATGAGGCCGTGGATGATTACCTCGCTTATTGCGCCGATGAGGGCATCGAACCGGATAAAAGTTATTCGGGTGCCTTGAATGTGAGATTGACGCCTGCCATCCACCGCAGAATTGCCATGCTTGCTAAACAAGCTGGTCTCACCATCAATGCCTTCATCCGAAAGACGCTTGAAGAAAAGGCAGAATCAGAATTAGTAATCTGACATCCCGTTTCGGATAGCCAGTTTATGATATAAAAATGTGTAAAATAATTAGGGTTTATTAACTAAGGTTCAATGACTTACGAGGCTTTCGTCCCAGGACGCTATGGGGACGGTAGCAGCGTAAAATGATAGATGTAGTCCGACCGTGCCCACAGCTCGGCGGGGCTGGCGTAGGACGATTCCTCGCCTGGCCGTGGCTGAGCTCCGCCCGTATTGGGCAGGTTGCCGGGATAGGTGTCGGGCCATTTGCCCAGGTCGAGCTCGTCGATGTAGGTCTGCATAAATTTGGCTGCGCCTAACCAATGCTCAAACAAGTTTGGCATCGCATTCGGCTTGCACAAGTTTTCCGTTTATCGTCAGTATCATAAAATAGCGGTTGATTTACTTAATGCAAAGGTAAATCAACCGCTTTATGCTGAGAAAAGACGGAACCGTATTTTTTCCCTTTCGTGAAACTAGCTATTTCTTCCCCTCATCGGGTTATGATTCCATTATCAGTATCACTTAGATTGATGGTTTTATCTGCCGACTGATGCTCCCGGCCTTTGCTCAATCGCCATGAAATGTTAAGTGACAGACTGTTGCCACCATCTCTACTGTAGTGCACCATGTGCTTGTAAAGATTGCGGTTCAGGATCTCGCTTTCTGTGGACTTGTAGCTATTGATGAAAGGATTAGACCATGTGAGTGAGAATTGCCAATCCCCATAGTTGTAGGAGCATTGTAAGATTGTATTAGCTCCGTTATATGCCTTTGTCTCTCCCTCTAAGAAGCGAAAGCCATTGTCCGCAAAAGCCAATAAAGTGAATTTTCCGAGATAGGCTGTGACACCTGCCGAATAGAACCACGATGTATAGCAATGCGTATAGTCAAAGCCATAGTTGAAGCAACGCATCATTCCTCCGTTTGCATAAATTTGTAGTTTCTCGGGTGTAATCCAATAACTTGCGTATGCCATTGTATTCAATACGTTAATGGCTTTCTGATTGATCTGTGTATAGATGAACTTGTCATCAGCGGTGCGCTCGTAGTGCGCCATGTTGGGTTTATTGCAATGGCGGTAGAACCCTTCGGCAAATGCACTCCAGCGTTCATCGTTATACGACAGACGCAATGTATGTTCTGTGTCACGGGACGGCTTGAGGCTGGGGTTACCCACAATATATTCCATGCTGTTTGTCTGAATTGTTGCATCGCTGATCATGGCAATGCGCGAAGCACGGTCTTTCATCTCAAAGGTGTAGTTTAGTTGCATCCCATTCATGATACCATAAGCCAGCGTCGCCTTGGGGCGGAATGTCCAGAAGTCATAGTTGTGCTCATTTTGATTGTAGTGGATGTAGCTTGTTCCCAAACCAAGAGAATAGCGTAAACCCTTGAGCCAACCTTTTATCTCGCTGAACGCATAGACACTATTCTGATTCAACTCTGTCAGGGCAAAGGCATCGCCCGTATAATCATTATTTGTGTATTTATAGCGATAGTTCACACCAGCAGATAACGTGAATGGGTTCAGTCGGTTTTCGTAGATTATTTCAGATAAAGCAGAGA
Source organism: uncultured Muribaculaceae bacterium (assembly GCA_964628205.1). Classification (GTDB taxonomy): domain Bacteria; phylum Bacteroidota; class Bacteroidia; order Bacteroidales; family Muribaculaceae; genus Sodaliphilus. The sequence continues at coordinate 17,394 of CAZVMM010000049.1, read as the reverse complement.
CGGTCTTGCCATTTACATCATATTGATAAGGCGCTCCTTCGTCATAGTAATTGCTGCTCTTGGTGGCTATGTATGTGCCAACAGCATTTGCCGTGACTGACTGACGCGGAGTGAGTTGGCGGAAGAAGTACAAGTCGAGGACAGGTGAGTTGGACTTGCCGCTCTCTTTGTTGGTTGATCGATATCGGTTTGTGCCATCAATGATGTCTTTGACCGAATAATTGCCTGGAGTTTTATTCAGACTCTCACTCAAAGATGCCTGAAAGACGTATGCTGTGGAATCTGCCAGATTGTAGGTCAGCTTCACGTCATGGCTGCGGGCTTTTCTGAGCGTCTTTACATCATCACGCTCTATAGCATAGATGTCATCATTATTCAGGGTATATTTTGCCAACTCAGTTGCCTTTGTTCCTTTCAATTGATGACCGCTAAAATTGTAGGAAAGAGTAAACTCACTTTTCTTATGGTTCCATTTACCATACACCGTTCCATCACCTTGCCAAGAAGTGAGTGTGGGCGTGACGTCAGTGCCTAACGTATAACCGGAGTCATCGCGCTTGGTGATGATGTTGATTACGTAGGCCACGTCTTCCCCATAACGCACACCAGGATTATCAACGAAGTCAATCTTGCTGATGAGTTTGGGGTCAAGTGCCAACATTTCCTCTTTGCCGACGATGATGCCATTGATTCTAAGTTGTACACCGCCTCTGCCATCAATTGCAGTTACAGAATGTGCCACATTATCAATACGGAGGTTGGGCAACGAGAGTTTCTGCAGGAGGCCAAAACCATTGTTTGAGGCATCCTTCTGGGCATCTGTAGGATAAATCATCTGGCCGTCAGCCTTGCTTACAACCTTGGGAGCGTTGACAATGACTTCATCAAGAGCGACAGTCTTGTCCTCATTCTGAGCAAAGGCCTGGAAAGGACAAAGACAAAGGAGAACGAAAAATAACAATAATTGTTTCATTTGCATCGAACATTTTTTTTGATTTTCGATGCAAAGGTATTACCGAATCAAAAGAGTGTCAGAAATTCTTACCTGACATTTGCCTGACATTTGTCTGACAACGACCTATCTATTTGAGTTTCAGTGCGTAGCTTCTACCTCTGTCCGACTCAATTTTCAGGTTACTATGGGCTTCTAAGATGGGTTTCACTCGTTTGATAAGCGTGTAAAGCGTATCGCTGGCATTGGGTTTCTTGGGCCACAGGCGGTCACAGATTTCTTGCTTGGAGAGTGAATGAGATTCTGTCATCATAAACATCTCCATAAGGCAGTGCTGCATCGGAGTAAAATGAATGGGTTCACCTTTTGCGGTAATGAATTTGTCGTTGGCAAATACAATTCCACCATAACTCAGTGCTTCTGCAAACATCTCAGGCTTAAACCTGCGCATATACCACAGGCTGCACATCATCCATAGAAGGCCGGCAAACAACAATGCCCCGGATGCCCGCTGGTCAGAAAGTGCAAATATGGTCAAAACGTCGCAATTAGCCTGTGCCACCATCTGAGTTTCCTGTCGGCCAGCCCTGCTCACGGATGTCATGGCAATGCTGGCCGTGTTTTTTAGTTCGGCGATGGTGAGATGACTACGATAACAGCGGATAGTATCGGCATTGATCACGTCTGTCGGCATCTCGGCAAGAGTAAGCTTCAGTGCATTGTTTACATCTCGTGTTATCCCCTTTTCAACACTTTTATAGCTGCACACACTTGAACATAACGCACAAAGCATTATGAAAACAAATATGACAAAAGGAAGTTTCTTCATCTGTCTGAATTCTTAATGGTATTCAACATTTCAATCATTTTCTTTACATATGGCAATGCACAGCGGAAACCCTCTGGCATGTCATCATTCGCAACCCGTGAGAGACATATCGACAAGTATGATATAAGGAATACTCTCATTGAATAAAGGTGTTTGATCTTGCAAAGGTAAACATAATTCTGCTATTATCTCTTAGATTTCGGTGATTTATTGACTTCGTCTTCAATGCTCACGCTCGGCAATATTCATGCAAGCATGACATTGCGCTCGTTTACTCGCATTGGTGTTCATGAGGCGCTGGTTTTTGCTCAGACTTTTATAATTTTGGTATAAGTTGCTCAACCGCGTATGCCTTGAAAAGACGTACCGATAAATTGGAATTTATAGGCTACGCCCCATATACATTCTCTTTCTTGAAACGTGCTATTTCTTCATCTGAATCGGTCTTATACCAGATCATTTCAGATTTGTTTATTTGAATATCAACCTCAAGATATATTTGGGATTTCCCATCATGGGTTTTCCCTGTAAAGATATTCATGTGTCCTGTTTCTCCGACCCTGTAGTTGAGGTCGGTTACAGTCCACCCTTCATCGGGCCAATTAGAGACAGACTTTTCGATACGTCCAGAATATGAGGTTTCTGGGAAGAAATGATACAATTCCATCCCACCATCCATAATTCTGTCATCAATCACCTTTTTCCAAACGCCTTCAAGCTTACTTGAATCAAAAGGCTCATCGTCACCGCATGATGAGAATCCTAAAAGGACAGCAATCAATAGAATAGAAATTTTTGATAGTAGTTTCATAAATATTCTTACTGGTTTTCGTAGTTTTTAATACTGCAAAGGTAGCAAAATTCTTCACTAAACACTCATTTTCTTTTAGATTTCGGTGATTTATTGACTTCGTCTTCAATGCTCACGCTCGGCAATGTTCAAGAAAACTCGACATTGCGCTCTCTTACTCGCATTGGTGTTCATGAGGCGCTGGTACTCGTCTTGCGCCTGGTTGGATAAACTTGGCGGCGCCTCAGCAAATCGAGTGAACTCGTTTGCATTCGGCTTGCACAAGTTTTCCGTTTATCGTCAGTATCATAAGAAAATCGGTTGGTTTACCAGACAAAGGTAAGCCAGCCGATCAGACCTTGAAAAGACGGGAAGTTATAGCTACTTTTCTTTATTTTCCTCAGCAAGTTCTCGCAATGCCATGATTATCTCCATATCTCTCTCTTTCAAAAGTTTATCTTTGAAAAATGAGACAATGAATACCACTAATACTATAATCAGAAATGCCAACCATAGCCAGAAGCTAAACCCATTGAAATTGGTATCGATAATGGTTTTGCTAATGAGCAACACTATTATGGCAAACCAACATTTTGCGTTGTCCTGAACTGTCTTTTCATATAAGCGCAACAACTGGCCAGGAGTGCTAAGACTGTCAGATTGCTTGCGAAATCGGAAATTGCTTAAAGCGCTCCAAGCCAGCACACAACTCAGAGCAATAAATACTATAAAGGAAATGGCATCCGTGTCGTTGAATTTCATTCCACCTAAATTTGATAAAATTGCCACTAATGAAAGGGCTAAAAATACCACATTGATGCAAAGATTCCAATCGACCCTTGCTTTACAGAGTCTCTTGATAGCCCCAAACCATTGGTCTCGGTTTAGATCTTCTAATTCTTTTAGTTTCGTCATGACCTGAATTATTAAGTTATGTTTCTAAATTGTTGGATGTCCAATCGAATAAATCGTTTACAAAAGTAGTGAATATCTTTCACTAAACACTCATTTTCTTTTATTTTTCGGTGATTTATTGACTTCGTCTTCAATGCTCACGCTCGGCAATGTTCAAGAAAACTTGACATTGCGCTCTCTTACTCGCATTGGTGTTCATGAGGCGCTGGTACTTGCCAGACTTTTATAATTTTGGAAAAGTTGTTCAACCGCGTATGACTGGAAAAGACGACAACTAAATTAATTCGGCGAGACGCGCACAGCACGGACGGTAAACCCATTTTTGCGGTAGCTGTTCCAATCTAAGCGACCAGAACCAAAGAAAAGTCCGCAGGACTCGTTGGAGGAATATTCGTAAAGTGAACGCGACCAATAGCCACCGTTCGCCCCCGTCAGGTAGAGTCCATTCTCAAACCTGATACCAGTAGCGGGCAAAAAGATGGTATTACCATTCGGGCCAGTAACCAACAGACCGTACACGCCGTTCTGCGTCGTCTCTGCCCAAGTGCACTTATCTATCAGTTCCTTTTCCTGTTCCTTGGTCGGCATACACCATGATGCACCCCAGTTAACGTAAGCAGCATCATCCTCTTGACTCAACTGCGTCTTGTGGTCAACAAAGCCATACTTGCTTTCGGTGCAGTACTTCGTCAGTTTGTAATCATTACCGTTACACCATTTATAGTTACTCCAATAATAAACCTCCTTGGGAGAGGTCTCTCCCCAAGCAAAATAATCGCCGTATTCTTCAGGTGCATTGGCGCCAACGTTGCATGTTGCCCACAGGGTGCCACTGGGCAGTCCCAAATCCACATATTCGTGGCTGTCGGGGATGTCTGGCTCATTATTATCGTTATCACACGAAATGAACACGAGAGGCAATGCCAGGGCCATTAACAAAAGAATCTTCTTCATAGTATTGTTATCAGTTTATATTTTGAGGTAAATTGATGCATCGTCATGCACTTGGGGTCAGAACTCGTAAGAGACACGGATAGCAGCAAAATTGTCTGGACTGAAGCGTGTCTCATAGCGTTCGTAACCGGCTCCTAGGCTGAATTTGTGAAGCCTGACACCTGCGCCAGCATAGAGGTAGGCATTGGTTGTATTCAAGTCATGGTCGATGTTCATGTAGAAGCCCAATCTCAGATCGACGAACGGGCTGATCTTGTTGTCGATGAAGTCCATACGGAAGGCAGAATAGATTGGCAGGATGAATGACACTTGCCCCCCATCATAGCTAACCAGATTGAAGGTAGGAGCCATGCCCGCGCCCAAAAACACCATTTTGTTGAACTGATAACCGCCCGTGAATGCGGCAGAAAGTTGATGACAATCAGAGGCATAGCGCAATCCAAAATGCACTCCCAGATCAATCAATCCGCGGAAGCCACGTCGGAGGTGACTGGCGGACGTTCTCACGGCTTCACCGCCGCCCAGTGTGGTATCGACCTCGTGCTGCCGCGGCTGATCTGGCACGTCCTGGATGCTATCAGCACGATACAGGCCGGAGGAGGACTGGATTGTCTCGACATCAGCAAAGACCGCCCCGGCCGACGGGGTTGATGCATTGGCGAGAATCGCCAACATTAAGAATGGAATAGACCAAAGGAATCTCTTCATTACTTGCAGTTAAAATTAATAATCTTCTTATCCTAATTCTACTATTATGATATTGCAAAGGTAATGAATCTTTTCAACAGTTCCCTTTTTTGTCTTAAAAACCGTAAAAAACCTCCCCCACTCATGGCAAGGCCGACAGACGCCTGAACGATATCATCAACCAGAAATGCGCAAGGAAAATGGGTGGAATAATAATCGGGATTATATGGGCAATCCAGTGATTAACAGATTCCTATCCGGCAGGTCGGCAAAAATCCAACGTAAAAAAAGCCGACAGAAAAAACGAAATGTAAGAAAAACTGACTATCTTTGCAGCTAATAGCATCTAATAAAAAACTGAAAACATTATGGCAGACAAAACACCGACTCCGCACATTGGAGCCAAGTATGGCGAGATTGCACCCACAGTGATTATGGCTGGCGACCCCCTGCGCGCCAAGATGATGGCCGAGCGTTATCTTGAGAACCCCGTCCTCTACAACCAGGTTCGCGGCATGCTGGGCTACACCGGCATGTACAAAGGCCAACGCGTATCCGTCCAGGGCCACGGCATGGGCATCCCGTCGATAGGTATCTACTCCTATGAGTTGTTCAACTTCTACGACGTGAAGACGATCATCCGCGTCGGTTCGGCAGGCTCGATGCATCCCGACCTGCACATCGGCGACCTGGTAATGGCTCAGGGCGCGTGCACCAACAGCGCCTATGCCATGCAATTCCACCTGCCCGGCATCTATGCCCCGATCGCCGACTTCGGCCTGCTGCGCGCCGCTGTCGAGAAGGCCGAGGAACTGGGTTACCGCTACAAGGTGGGCAACGTCTATTCGTCTGACACCTTCTACGACGACAGCCCCGACACCTCGCAATGGCAGAAGATGGGCGTGCTCGCCGTGGAGATGGAAGCTCCCGCGCTGTACATGAATGCCGCCCGCAGCGGGGCCCGCGCCCTGTGCCTGTGCACCATCAGCGACTCGCTGGTAACTGGAGAGGTCACGACAGCCGAGGAACGTCAGAACAACTTCACCCAGATGATGGATGTCGCCTTTGGCATCATCTGAACCTAGAGAAAGGAGGATCGAAACATGGCGATGAGATCAAGAATTACCGAGCTGTTTGACATCGACTACCCCATCATTGCCGGCGGCATGGTGTGGTGCAGCGGATGGGAACTGGCATCGGCCGTCAGCAATGCTGGCGGACTGGGACTGATTGGCGCCGGATCGATGACACCCGACGTGCTGCGCGAGCACATCATCAAGTGCCGCCAGGCAACGCCCTACCCGTTTGGCGTCAACGTGCCACTGATGCGGCCACAGGCCGCGGAGCTGATGCAGGTGATTGCCGACGAGAAGGTGCCCGTCGTGTTCACGTCGGCAGGCAGCCCCAAGAAATGGACCGGATGGCTGCATGAACGCGGCATCAAGGTTGCCCACGTGGTATCGTCATCGGCCTTTGCCGTGAAATGCGAGGAAGCGGGTGTCGACGCCGTAGTCGCCGAGGGATTTGAGGCCGGTGGCCACAATGGCAAGGAGGAAACAACGACAATGTGCCTGATTCCCGCCGTGAGACGAGCAACCCGCCTGCCACTGATCGCTGCAGGCGGCATCGCCACCGGCGATGCCATGCTGGCCGTGGAGGCCATGGGCGCCGATGGTGTGCAGCTAGGCACCCTGTTTGCGCTGACCCAGGAGAGTTCGGCCCACGAGGCGTTCAAGCGCTACTGCCTGAATCTGGATGAGGGCGGCACATTGCTCCACTTCAGGAAGCTCTCGCCCACCCGCTTGGTCAAGAACAATTTCCAAGCCGCAGTCCAGGAGGCCGAGGACCGAGGAGCCACAGGCGATGAACTGCTTGAAATCATCGGTATCGGGAAAACCAAGACTGGAATCTTTGAGGGCGATGTGGAGAACGGCGAGCTCGAAATCGGCCAGGTCACCGGCCTGCTCAAGGGCCGCGAGATCGAGCCGGTCGAGGTAGTGATGCAACGATTCGTCGACGAGTATTACTCATCACGCACCCAGCTCATCAATCAAGCGTTAGATGAGCAAATATCAAGAAGAACTTTAATATAATCAGCAGATTATCCAAAACACTAAACAATCACTTTAAAAACATATTTTCAATCAATTATGTCACAATGGTTTGAATGCAAGGTCAAGTATGACCGCATGATGGAAAACGGCGCAATGAAAACCGTATCAGAGCCTTATCTGGTTGACGCACTGTCATTTACCGAGGCCGAGGCCCGCATTACCGACAAGATGCAGCCTTATATCTCCGGTGAGTTCAGCGTCGACACCGTGAAGCGCGTCAAGTTGAGCGACATATTCTATAACGAAGCCGGCGACCGCTGGTACAAAGTCAAGACCAATTTCATCACTATCGACGAGAAAACAGCCGTCGAAAAGCGCACAGCCAGCTTCCAGATGGTACAAGCCAGCGACTTCAAGGGTGCGCTGGCCACCTTCATGGAAGGAATGCACGACACGATGGCCGACTTTGAAATCGCCTCGATAACCGAGACGCCACTGATGGACGTCTTTCCTGCCGACCTGGACGAGACCCAGGCAGACCGTGAGGCTCGCCAAAAAGCCCAGAACCAACCGAACGATTAATCATAACGCCCTACATGTCAAGCATTAAGGAAAATCTGGAAAAGGTGACCGCCCAGCTGCCACAGGGGGTACGGCTCATTGCCGTGTCCAAGTTTCATCCCGTTGAGGAACTTGCCGAGGCATACGCAGCGGGACAACGCCTGTTCGGAGAGAACCGCGCCCAAGAGCTAGTTGCCAAGGCCCCCGAGTTGCCCAAGGATATCCGTTGGCACTTCATCGGCCACCTGCAAAAGAACAAGGTACGCGCCATTATGCCCCATGTGACGGTTATCGAGAGCGTGGACAGCGTGGAGCTGCTCCGCCTGATTGAGAAGGAGGCCGCGCGCATCGACCGCACCGTCGATGTGTTGCTGCAGCTGCATGTTGCCCAGGAGGAGACCAAGAGCGGATTTAGCATTGACGAGTTGCTGGAAGCCGCCGACGCCGGAGAGCTGACCGAGAATCTGCCCCACGTCCACGTGTGCGGCGTGATGGCGATGGCATCGCTCACCGACGACATGGAGCAGGTGGCACGAGAGTTTGACCTGGTGCGCCGCACATACCTCACGCTGAAGGACGGCTGCTTTGACGAGAGCGAGTACTTCAACGAACTGAGCATGGGCATGAGCGACGACTGGCAGATTGCCGTGAAACACGGTGCGACACTGGTGCGCATCGGCACAGCGATTTTCGGACCACGAAAATACTAATTTTTGAGAAAAATTGTAGAGAATACGGCAATTTGAGAATAATTGTCGTATTTTTGCAAAAAATATCACGTAATATTAATTATAACCAACATTTAGAACCAAAATGACAACAGAAAAGAAAAACGGAGCCTTGGTGTCAATCATAGCCATGATGTTCCTCTTTGCCATGATCTCGTTTGTGACGAACATGGCTGCGCCCTTTGGCACAATCTGGGATGATCACTACAGCTGGGCCGGCATGATGGGCAACATGATGAATTTTGCCGCATACCTGTTCATGGGCATTCCAGCTGGTATCCTTATCACAAAAATCGGTTACAAGAAGACCGCTCTGGTCGCTTTGGCCCTGGGCTTTATCGGCATGGCCATCCAGTATCTGTCAAGCACGCTGAGTGCCAGCGACATCAGCACCTACGTCATCTATCTGGTGGGAGCCTTTATCTGCGGTTTCTGTGTCTGCATTCTCAACACCGTCGTCAACCCGATGCTCAACCAGCTGGGTGGTGGCGGCAACCGTGGCAACCAGTTGATCCAGACAGGCGGCTCGCTCAACTCACTGGCCGCTACGCTGACCCCCATGCTGGTGGGTATGCTCATCGGCGAGACGACCGAGAAGACATCGCTCGAGGTGGTACAGCCGCTGCTGTTCATCGCCATGGCAATCTTTGTCCTGTCGTTCCTCATCATCTACTTTACCCGCCTTCAAGAGCCCGAGACCGAGGCCCAGAACGTGGTCGAGGGTGTGAAGGGCGCGATGAGTTATCGCCACTTGGTATTAGGCATTATTGCCATCTTCTTCTATGTGGGTATCGAGGTGGGTATCCCCGGACAGTTGCTCTTCTACCTCACTGAGCCCGTGGCCGAAGGTGGTGTCCTGGGCAGTGCTCCCGTTGCGGGCACGATTGCCGGCATCTACTGGCTGCTCATGCTTGTGGGACGCTTCAGCAGCTCCCTGATTTCGGGCAAGGTTTCTCCCCGCACACAGCTCATCTGCACATCGGCACTTGCCATTCTGTTGCTCCTTGTTGCCATCTTCATGCCCGAGGAGGTTAAGATGACCCTCCAGGGTGCCGAGGTGCCCGTCAAGGTGCTGCTCATCATCCTGTGCGGCATCTGCACATCGGTCATGTGGGGCGTTATCTTCAACCTTGCCACCGAGGGCCTGGGCAAGTTCACAGCAGCCGCTTCGGGTCTGTTCATGACCATGGTTGTGGGTGGCGGCGTCATGCCTCTCATCCAGAGCTTCGTTGCCGATGCCGTTGGCGACATTCAGAGCTACTGGCTCGTGATCGCCATGCTGGCCTACCTGCTGTTCTATGCCCTTGTTGGTAGCAAACCCGCAAAAGGACAAGCGTAACCCATTACAAATAAGACGATTAGTTACGGCCACACAATAATCATGTGGCCGTAATTGTTTTTTTTATTAAATAATGAATGGATTATTTTTCCGACAAACAAAAAAAAGCAGTATTTTTGTACATCAGAAAACAACCCTAACCTCAATAGTAACATTATGATTGATTCCAAATTGATGACACGCGCAGCGGACAACATCCGCATCCTGGCCGCATCGATGGTAGAGCAGGCCAAGTCTGGACATCCTGGCGGCGCCATGGGCGGTGCCGACTTTATCAACGTCCTGTTTTCAAAATACATCGTCACCGACCCCGATGACCCCTCGTGGTTCGGTCGTGACCGCTTCTTCCTGGATCCAGGCCACATGTCGCCCATGCTCTATAGCGTGCTGCACCTGGCGGGACGCTATGCCACCGACGACCTGAAGGCATTCCGCAGCTGGGGCAGCATCACCCCCGGCCATCCCGAGCTGGACGTGGCTCATGGTGTGGAAAACACCAGCGGCCCCCTGGGCCAAGGCCACGTGATGGCTGTGGGATGTGCCATTGCCGAGCGCTTCATCGCAGCCCATTACAGTGAGGTATTCGCCCACAAGACCTACGCCTTTATCAGCGACGGCGGTGTCCAAGAAGGCATTTCCCAAGAGGCGGCCCGCATTGCAGGCTACCTGGGGCTGAGCAATCTGATCATGTTCTACGACAGCAACACGGTGCAGCTGTCGACCGACTGCGACGCCGTGAGCTGCGAGGACACGGCCATGAAATACCGTGCCTGGAACTGGAACGTCATCGAATGTGACGGAACCGATCCCGTCGCCCTGGCCGACGCACTTGACAAGGCCATTGCCGAGACCGCCCGACCCACCATCATCATCGGACACACCATCATGGGGCGTGGAGCCGTGACAGCTGACGGCGAGAACTTTGAGGGCAAGTGCAGCACCCACGGCAACCCGCTGAGCAAGTCAGGAGCCGACTACGGCAAGACGATAGAGCACCTGGGCGGCGACCCCGAGAACCCCTGGGTCGTCTTCCCCGAGGTGGCCGACCTCTATGCCCAACGCGCCCGTGAGCAACGCGGACTGGTCGCCCAGCGCAAGCAGGCCGTGGACGCTTGGGCCAAACAACATCCCGAGGACATGCAGCGACTGCAGGGCTTCATCGACGGCAAGGTGCCCGACGTGGACTACGCATCGATTGCCCACAAGCCCGGCATAGCCACCCGTGCGGCATCGGCCAACGTGCTCGCTGTGCTCGCCGAACAGGTTGAGAACATGATCGTCTCGTCGGCCGACCTCGCCAACAGCGATAAGACAGACGGTTTCCTGAAGGTGCGCGGCGCCATCAAGACCCATGATTTCAACGGTGCTTTCCTGCATGCCGGCGTGTCGGAGCTGGCCATGGCCGCCATCATTAATGGCATCGCGCTGCATGGCGGCATGATTGCGGCCTGCGGCACGTTCTTCGTGTTCAGCGACTACATCAAGCCCGCCGCACGACTGTCGGCTCTGATGGAGATTCCCGTGAAGTTCATCTGGACCCATGACGCCTTCCGTGTGGGCGAAGACGGCCCCACCCACGAGCCCGTAGAGCAAGAGGCACAGATACGCCTGATGGAGGAATTGAAGAACCATCACGGCCGCAACAGCATGCTCGTGCTGCGTCCCGCCGATGCTGCCGAGACATCTGTTGCATGGAAGATGGCCATGGAGAACAACCTGACCCCGACAGCGCTGATCCTGTCGCGCCAAAACATCGATGACCTACCCTCGGCATCGGGCGACCGTTATGCCGACGCACTGGGAGCCCAGCGTGGTGGTTACGTGGTCATTAAGCAAGACAATCCAGATATCACCCTTGTCGGTAACGGATCAGAAGTCGCCACACTGGTTGCCGCAACAGCGATTATCCAGAGCCGAGGCATCAAGGCACAAGTCGTATCGGTGCCCTCCATCGGCTTATTCCTCGAGCAAGACGCCCAATACCGCAACCAGGTCATCCCCGCCGACGTGCCTGCGTTCGGACTCACGTCGGGCTTGCCCTCTACCCTGCGCCGCGTTGTTCCAGCAGGCACCATCTACGGTCTGGACCATTTTGGAGCGTCAGCTCCCTATAAGGTTCTTGACGAGAAATTCGGTTTCACTGCCGAACATGTCGCCCAAGAGATCCTCAACAGCTTGAAGTCTTGATTTTTTGTCAATAAAAAAAAAGTTTTTTTCAAAAAAGTTTCCTTGATTTGAAAAAAAAGCTTAATTTTGCACGATAAAACAAACCTTAGCAAGGGTTAATAGCTGTAATATTGAATTAAAAAGTTTAACAAAATACTAAAAAGCAGTTCATTATGAAAAAGATCGCATTACTGGTTCTTCTTTGTGTGTCTTACCTCGCCCCTTCGATGACAAGCGCACAAGAGGTAACTTATGTTGAGGACCCATCCCAGGGTTACCTCTTCAATCGCATGAGAGACAACTGGTTTATTGACGCCGAAGGTGGTGTAGGCATGATTTTCTCACCTTATGATTCTAATGCCCCCTTTGGAAAGCGCATTGGCGCCAAGGTAAACATCCACATTGGTAAGTGGTTCTCACCATTGCTGGGTTTGCGTTTTGGTGGCGACTTTGAGCAGCTTAAGGGCGCAACCTGGGATGGCAACTATGCAGCCCTGGGTTATCGTAACTGGCCCGAGATGTACAAGAACAAGAGTGGCAAGTATTATGCTCCCACCCACTTCAATGACGCCGGTTTGACTGGTGATGTCCTGTTCAACGTTTCCAACTGGTTGTGTGGCTACAAGCCCTACCGTTTCTACAACGCTATTTTCTACGTCGGTATGGATGCTAACTGGGTATATGCCCGCTCTGGCGCCCGTCCCGTTTCTAACGGCAAGTGGAAATATGGTGCAAACGATGACGAGGACCACAGCCGCAACTATAGCTTGCACGCTGGCTTGCTCAACAGCTTTGCCATCACCAAGAAGATTGATGTTCTGCTTGACCTGCGCTTCGACTTCATGCAGGAGCACACCGACGGTGCCGGTATGGGCTACCGCACTTGGAACGAGTATCCCAGTGTGATGATCGGTATGAGCTACAAGCTGGGCAAGAGCGAATGGAACGCTCCCGTTACCGCCGTTTGTCCTCCCTACAAGTACACCGATGCTGAGGGCGATGCACTGGTTGCCAGCCTGAACGATGCCAACCGCAAGATTGCTGACCTCGAGGATCAGCTGCGCAAGTGCCTCGAGAAGAAGCCCGAAGCCGCTCCTGGCTCACCCGCTGCCGAGGCTCCTCTGGCTACCGTATACTTCCCCATCAACCGCACCGAGGTTCTCGGCGTTCAGCGCAATGTCGTTGATGCCGTTGCCGAGGTCATGAAGAATGAGAACCGTGACTACCTGCTTACCGGTTGGGCCGACAACTATACTGGTAACGACCAGATCAACGTCCGCCTGCGCAAGGGCCGTGTAGCAACGGTTAAGAGCGAGCTCGTTAAGAAGGGCGTTGCTGACAGCCGCCTCGAGACCCAAATCAACAATGGCGAGCTGACCAACTATGGTCCCAAGGCCGCATCTCTCGACCGCGCCGTTACGATCCACCGCAAATAATCTCATCCGCAATAGTTGAGAAAGAAATAATTTGTTTTATTCATAATCCCGCGAACTCAATGGCTCGCGGGATTTGTTTTGTGTGGGGTGCTCAAATACGAGTCGGGATTTCCTGCTCTCGTAATTTTGCGCTATCTTTGCCCGCAGTTTATAAAAAGGCCCACATTATTATATATATAACAACATCACCATTCACCTGGCAGACCAATGGCTCACCAATCAAGCAAAGACACCCTGTTGCTACTCATCCGCGAAGGAAAACCGCTGACATTCCAACAGCAGTTGACCCTCACGTTCCAGCTGAGCCTCCCCGCCATATTGGCGAGTGCGTCTGCCATGCTCATGCAGTTTATTGACGCATCGATGGTGGGTCAACTGGGTGCCGACGATTCAGCGTCAGTAGGACTGCTGGGAACGACCTGGTGGCTCTTTGAGGGCGTCATCAGCTCATTTGTCGCCGGCTATGGGGTTCAAGTCGCCCACTTGTTAGGCGCCAACCGCGCCGCCGACGCGCGACAGGTCGTTCGCCAAGCCCTCGTGGTGTGTTCCTTGTTCGGACTGTTCATTGCCGCGACGGGCCTGGCCCTGAGCTTCCCACTCCCCCGCTGGCTGGGGGCCGAGCCACACATTCAAGCTCACGCAACACTCTATTTCGGGACATTCATGCTGTTCATACCCTTCCTGATGATAGACTTCATCGGCAGCTCCATGCTGCGCTGCAGCGGCAACATGCGTGTTCCCAGCATGCTCAACGTGCTGATGTGTGTGCTGGATGTCATCTTTAACTTCCTGCTGATCTTCCCCACCCGCGACATGACCATCATGGGGCAAACCTGGACTGTTCCCGGCGCAGGGCTAGGCGTGCTGGGGGCAGCACTGGGTTCAGCGAGCGCTGGCCTGATTGTCGCGGCCGTGATGCTCTATTACCTGATCTACCGCTCGGGCGAGCTCAGGCTCACACTTGACAAGGGCTCATTCAGGCCCTCATGGCATTACTTCAGGAAATCGATAAAAATCTCGTCACCCATGGCCCTGCAGCACACCATGCTTTGCAGCGCGTCGATTGTGATAACAGGCATTGTCGCCCCTCTGGGCAGCATAGCCCTAGCCGCCAACTCATTCGGCATAACAGCCGAGAGCCTGTGCTACATGCCGGGGTATGGCATTGCCGATGCCGCCACGACACTTGTCGGACAAAGTCTCGGCGCTGGCCGTAAGCGTCTCACACTCAGCTTCGCATGGATAACCGTCCTGTCTGGAATGGTGATTATGGGAGTCATGGCTGTGCTCATGTATGCCTTTGCGCCCCAGATGATGGCCATCATGTCTCCTGTCCCTGAAGTCGTGGACCTGGGAGCACGATGCCTCAGAGTAGAAGCGTGGGCCGAACCCTTGTTTGCCGCATCCATCATCAGCTACGGAGTGTTTGTGGGGGCTGGCAGCACGTTACTGCCATGCGGCATCAACTTGGTGAGCATGTGGATTGTACGTCTGGGACTCTCGGCCATCATGGTGACCAGCATGGGGCTCTATGGCGTGTGGATGGCCATGGCCATCGAGCTGTGCTTCCGTGGGACCGTCTACCTGATTGCCCTGGCATCCAAGCGATGGCTCAATGCCAAGGTCAGCACTTAAGGCTCCTGCTTGCGCTTAAACTTCTCAGCAATGATGACACCCGCCAGAATCAGCACACAGCCGACATAGGCAACCGCCGTCGTGCGCTCGCCAAACCAGATGGCCGCCGCAATCATGGAAATCACGGGGCTCAAGTAAAAGTAATTGCTGGCACGGACAGCGCCGATGCGCTTCACGGTAATGCCCCAAATAAAGTAAGCGGCCATCGAGCACACCAGGCCCAGATATAACAGATTGCCCCAAACGGCAGGTTGCCTCATCACACTCCAATCGATCTGAGTATCCTGGAATGCCAGCAGAGGCAGGGCCGACAAGATGCCATAGAAGAACATCTTGCGTGTGATAAACAGGGTGCTATAGGTGCGGTTAAGACGCTTCAGTGCCATAGAGTAGAAAGCCCAGACCAGGGCTGCCAGCATCGCGAGCAGATCGCCGACCACACTGTCGCCCCACACAAATCCATCCTTCATGGCCAGCATCACCGAGCCGACAAACGCGATGACCATGCCCACGCACGTGAGCAGCGTGATGCGCTCATCGCGATAAAAGATAGCACCCATCAGTGCCGTGGTCAGGGGCGCAATGCTCACCAACACAGCCACATCGCTGATCAACGTGTATTCCAGGGCCGTATTCTCAGCAATAAAATAGGCCGATCCACCGGCCACGCCACACACCACCAGAAGCAGTTCATCACGCCAGCCCACAAAGCGCACCTTGAAGCGGCTGACAGCGAGCAGAGCAATATATGCTATGGTGAAACGGGCCACAAAAATCTCAGTCGGAGTCAATCCCGCATCCAGCAACACACGGGTGTTAAGGAACGAGATGCCCCACACCAGAATCATGGCAAACGCAGCCACATGATACCAGAAATCACTATTCTTCTTCACTTGTCACACGAGAATTTGTAGTGCAAAGGTACAACATAGTTTTGAAAATATATTACCTTTGCATCGATGAATCACGAGGAATTCATTCTCACGGTACAAGATGGCATGAAAAACCATGCCATCGACCACAGCCCGGTGCTGGTGGCATTAAGCGGCGGAGCCGACTCGGTGGCACTGCTGCGTGTCCTGCTTGAGCTGGGATGTGACTGCAGGGCCGCGCACTGCAATTTCCACCTCAGGGAGGAAGAGTCCTACCGCGACGAGCAATTTGTCCGACAGCTGTGCAATAAGCTCGGAGTGCCCTTGACGGTCAAGGAATTTGACGTCGCAGCTTGGCAACGCGAGCATGGCGGCTCGGTGGAAATGGCCTGTCGAGACCTGCGCTACCCCTGGTTTGAACAGGAACGCCAACGGCAGCAGTGCGCCTTCATTGCCGTCGCCCATCATGCCGATGACCAAGTGGAGACCTTCTTCCTGAACCTGCTGCGCGGCACTGGCATCAAGGGGCTGACAGGAATGGAACGGCTCAATCACCGCATCTGGCGCCCCCTGCTCGGCGTGAGCCGCGCCGACATCCTCGACTACCTGGCATCCATCGGCCAAGACTACGTCACCGACAGCACAAACGCCCAGAACCACTATCGCCGCAACCGCCTGCGCAACATTGTCCTGCCTTGCATCCATGCCGGGTTCCCGCAGGGTAACGACCGCATCCTGGACACGATGCGCAACCTGAGCAGCGATAGCAGGCTACTGACCGCACTGGTCACAGACATCATCCCCGACGAGCGACACATCGACGCGCCCACACTCCTCACCCACCCCGAAGCAGCCACCCTGCTCTATCACCGCATCCGCCACATGGGATTCAATCGCCAGCAGTGCCAGCAGGCAGTCGACGCGGCCCGTCATGGCCACAGCGGGCGGCAATTCATCTCTGACCGATGGCGGCTCGTCATCAATCGGAAAACGATTGATGTCGAAGCGCTTGACAGCACTCCAGACATCGAAATCCCTGTTGACCTGACAAGAGACATCCTCAGTCCCATCCATATCACGGTTTCCCATGCCAACCCACCCTTCACACCACAGATGTGCGACGGACGGCATTCCGCCGCATTCAGCACCCGCTTGCTCGATTGCCAGCACATCGCATTGCGGCACTGGCGACGCGGTGACCGATTCAAGCCCTTCGGCCTCAACGGCAGCAAACTGGTAAGCGACCTGTTCGCCGATCTCAAGCTAGACCACGCCGCAAAGCGCAACGTTTGGCTTCTCGAAGCCGATGGAGACATCTTGTGGATACTGGGATACCGCACATCGTCCTTGTATACCATTCAAACAGACGCACGCGATTACCTATTACTTCATCTCAAACCCTGATCGACGAGCCTCACTTTAACCTAGATTCCAAACCGAAGTGCAAAACTTTGTAGAGGAAAACAGGCGCAGATG
>CAZVMM010000048.1:0-20764 GCA_964628205.1 uncultured Muribaculaceae bacterium | reverse complement strand
AACACGAGTTCTTCAAAAATATCGCTAATTTTGCACTTGCTAGTTGAACCTGCGCTTCGCGCAGCAGAAGCCTTGATAACCAATGACCCCAAAAAAAGATTTTGAAAATCACAAAGTTTTTTGTTACTTTGCTATGCTATAAGGTTTGCTCATTTATTCATTTAACAATAATATTAATAACCAACTGATTATGAAGAAATTATTACTCTTTCTACTATTGTCGGCAATCGCTGCAGCCAGTGCGATGGCAACGACCGATGGCGTGAAGTATGAGCCCGTCAATGGCATCAACATCGTGAACCTGTGGATACAGGATCGTGCCCACACGCCCGACGTGTGGCCCAATATGCCCTATTGCAACACCAGCGCCCGCACGTCGGTGATGACCAATGGCTACATCTATATTTCGCGCACGAATGCTCGGGCCGTTATCCAGGGCACCGATACCCTGGCCCAGAGTGTTGTCTATAAGCTCAATGCCGCCAATGGCGAGCTGGTCAAGGAACTGCCCCTGACCCTGAATGGCGCCATCTATGGCCAATTGACGCTCAATGCCAACACGGTGGGTGTCGACAACTTTGGCCACCTGTTCATTTCGCCTTATTCCAGCGAGGCGGCTACCACCCATCCCATCTATCTGCTGGATGGCGAGACGGGAGAGCTGACCCTCGTCGCCGAACTCTATAAGGGTGACACAGAGCCGGCACGCTGCGACTATGTCGACGTGATGGGCGACCTCACGCGCGAACAGGCCGAGTGCAACATCATGACGGTGGGCGCCAACTCGGAGCTCATCTATCGCTGGCACGCTGACCAGGGAGGTGACTTTGAGGGAGGCTTTGATGGCGATCCTTATCTGGCCATCCTTGATTTCTATCCCGAGACGGTGACCCAGTGGGGTTATGCCCCGGTTGCCAAGATGATTCTGGGCGAGAATGAGGAGGACCGCTATAGCGGCGGGCTCTTCTATATCGACGGTTTCTCGTCATCACCCATCCTCTATGATGTCACGGGAACGATGGTGGACAACTTTGAGAACGTGGACCCCGCCTTCTGGCCCATGGACGTGGGCGCCAATGGCGTGTGTGAGTTCACCCTCGATGGCCGCAACTTTATCGTGTTTGTCGCCGCACAGTACACGGGCACCGACCAGACCACGTTTGTCAATAAGGCCTGCCAGGTCTACATCTGTGAGCTGGGTGACGGCTACTCGTTGGGCGGCATGCAGCGCTACTGGATGGTCCCCGACGAGCTGGGTACAGCTAGCGACGGTGGCACGCGCGTGCAGAGTATGAATGTCGAGTATGGCACCGACAGCGAGGGCAATGAGGAAGTGACGCTCTACATCTTCAAGTGCTACAACGGCATGGCGGTCTACAAGATTGGGCGCAATGTGGGTGGCGATGAGCCGCATCCTGGTGTCCCGGGCGATGTGAACGGTGACGGCGAGGTCAGCATTGCCGATGCCAATGCCGTGCTCGATATGATTTTGACTGGTGAGTTGAGTCTCAACGGCGATGTGAACGGTGACGGCGAGGTCGGTATTGCTGACGTCAATGCGGTCATCGACTTGATATTGCAGTCATGAGAAAGACGTGGCTCTTCATCACGTTGTCAGCCTTACTGATGGGAACGGTCACGGGCCTGGCCCGTGACCAGTGGACCATCGGGGACAGGGCCTACGATGTGGATACGCTTATCTTTCCTCATCTGGTGGGGCCCGGTGTGACCACGGCCAAATATGACATCCCGGCTTTGCCCCTCAAGGTCAGTGTGACCGAGATGGACCTGACCAATCCCTACATCGTGATGGAAACCTGTCTGGGCAGTGACAAGTCGGTGGGCAGCGAGACGCCCGTCAGCATGGCGACCCGCAACACCTGGGCCGGCCACGACGTGGTGGCAGCCGTCAACGGAGATTTCTTCATGACCTCGCCTGCCAACGAGGTGGGCCTGCCCTTGAGCGGACAGGTGCGCAGTGGCGAGCTGGTGCTCAGCAGCCACAACCGGGCGTGTCTCGTCCTTGACGAGGCCAAGCGTCCCTATATCGACCGCTTGACCTTTACCGGACGTGTCACGAGTGGCGAGACATCGTTTCCGCTCAATCTGGTGAACCGCATGCGCTATGCCTACGATAACATCGCTGCCAACCAGTCCATCCTGTTTACCCGCAGTTATGGCCCCACTACCTATGATGGCTCCAGCTCGGGACGGATGATCGTGTTGCGCCCTGCCGGTGAGCCTTTCCGCTGGGCTGCTAATGGCGATGAGCGGTGCGTCATCGAGACGATCATCGATGCTGGGGGCTCGATGCCGATTCCCGACGGCAAGGCCATCTTGTGGCTCAAGGGGACCTATGCCAACTATGCCGACAACCTCGTTGCGGGTGAAGAGATGACCGTCAGCTTCGGGCTGAAGCTCAACCAGGGTCCCCAGGACGTCAACATCGACCAGCTCATTGGTGGCAGCAACCACATCATCATGCAGAATGGCCAGTTCATGGATGACTGGGCCGAGCGGCATCCCCGCACGGCTATCGGCTTTAATGCCGACAGCACGCGCCTCTATTTTGTCGTCGTCGACGGGCGCCACGTCACTTCGGTGGGTGCTACCCTGCTCGAGATGAAGGGCATCTTCGACGCCCTGGGTGCCGTCAATGCCGTCAATCTGGATGGTGGCGGCTCATCGTGCATGGTGGTGGATGGTGAGGTCATCAACCATCCCAGCGATGGCCCGGTGAGGGCTGTGGGTAATGGATGCCTGCTGGTGTCGGTAGCTCCCGAGGACGATGAGATAGGCATCATCAGCTATGAGCCGCGCTGTTACAACCTGTCCATCTCGGCGACAACGCGGTTCGACGTTTGGGGTTATAACCAGTATGGTGTGCTCAAGACCCGTAACCTGCAGGACTGCACCTTCTCGTGCGACCCCCAAGTTGGCCACTTCGATGAGCAGGGCTATTTTCATGCCGTCTCCACGGCGGCCTCGGGCAACCTGTACGTGAGCTGCAACGGCATCACCGCCAGCCAGCCCGTCACTATCACCGAAGCGCAGTGGCAACTGGTGAGCGACAGTGTGGTCATTGACCGGTTTCACCCTTACAGTATCAACATTAACGGTGTGAGCGGCTATGGTCTGGACAAAGTGGACCCTAGTGTAGTGGCGTGGACATCGGCCGACGGGGATGTCTGCGCCGTGGATGCCCAAGGTATCATTACTGCCGTAGCCGATGGACAGACCTTTGTGGGAACGTCACATCCGTTACTGGCCGACTCATTGCTAGTAAGTGTGGAGAACCCCAAGGGGCGCATTACCACTATCGAGAATGGCCCCATCGACCCCGCCAGTTGGCAGATTAGCCAGAGTGGGGGCAAGAACCGCTCCGTGAGCGCCCTCGGCAATGGCTTGCAGATCGACTTCACGGGCAGCTCGTCCCGCAATCCTTACATCAAGTTGTCCAAGAATGTCAGGATTTGGGGATTGCCCGATACCTTGAGGCTACGCTTCGAGCCTGGTGACTTGCAGCTCAAGGCTGTGAAGGTGCTGCTCGAGACGGGTTATGGAGAACGCGTTACCGCCGATTATCCTATTGATGGGGCCACCGTGCTCGACATACCCGTGGCTGATGTCTGTGATGCCACTGATCTGGGCGTTTTCCCGTTGCACTTGGTTTACTACTACATTACCTACAGTCCGCCCACAGCCGATGCGACCTATAGCCTCAAGATACCTGGCATGGAACTGGTCTACGCCAGCATGCCTCCCGATGAGTCGCGGCCATTGGTTGGCGACGTGAATCTGGACGGGGAAGTGGGCATTGCCGACGTCAACATGGCCATCGATATCGTCCTCGCGGGCGCTTACCAGCCTTCGGCCGACGTCAATGGTGACGGCGAGGTGGGTATTGCCGACGTCAATGCCGTCATCGACGCCATCCTCCAGTGGGGCTGAATTCAATATGTGTAACTGAAGTATAGTAAATGACAAAGAGGAATAGACAATGATGATGACGAAGATGAGACGTGAGGATTTCATGGTCGAGGTGTGTGCCAATGGGGTAGAGTCCTGTATTGCGGCACAAGAGGGTGGGGCCGACCGCGTGGAGCTGTGCGCTGGTATCCCTGAGGGGGGCACGACGCCCAGCTATGGCGAGATTGTGGTGGCCCGTCGTGTGCTGACCTCGACGCGGCTGCATGTGATAATCCGTCCCCGTGGCGGCGATTTCCTGTATACCGACCTGGAGGTGGAGCGCATGGCGGCCGACGTCGCCGTGTGCCGCGAGCTCGGGGTGGATGGCGTGGTGTTTGGCTGCCTGAGGGCCGATGGCACGCTCGATGTGGACAAGAACCGATACCTGATGGAGTGCTCCCGCGGCATGAGCGTGACGCTGCATCGGGCCTTTGACCGCGTGGCCGACCCCGCAGCCGCCCTTGAGACGGCTATCGGCCTGGGGTTTGACCGCATCCTCACCTCGGGCCAGCAGCCCAAGGCCATCCAGGGCGCGCAGTTGCTCGCAGAACTCAATCGGCAGGCCGCGGGCCGCATCATCCTTATGGCCGGCAGTGGCGTCACCGCGCAGAACATCCGCCAGCTGCGGGAAACGACAGGCCTGCGCGAGTTCCATTTCTCGGGACGCGAGTCGCGGGCCAGCGGCATGCAATATGTCAACCCCAACCTGTATATGGGCCGACCCGGCGCCAACGAAGCCGCACTGGACTACACCACAGCCCGCAAGGTGGCCGACACCATCGCACAACTCATCGACTGAGAACCTGGCTGTGAAACTTCCCGGCATGTTCGGGCGAGTGTGAGAATAACATGTGAGAATCTTGTCTGTGGATGTGATACTCACTACTTTTGTGAATATGATGTTTTAAACTTGTGATTATCCCTTTATTAGTATCCTGATTATGAAACAAGTACTTTTCATCTTAGCCATCGCAATGGCGACGGTTTTCAACCTGCAGGCTGGCAAAATCGACGAGAATCGCGCTCGTCAGGTAGCAGACAAGTTCTTTAACGACAAGCCTGTGCGCATGATGGCACAGACGGGTCAGCACACGACACGACTTGCCTTCACGGCCGAACATGAACGCTTCTATGTCTTCGACCGTGGCAACTATGGCGGATATGTTGTCGTGGCTGGTGATGATCGCTTGCCAGGGGTACTGGCCTATAGTGAGGCGGGAGAGTTCTCGGTGGACAAGATGCCCTCGTCCATGCGTTACTGGATGGATGAGATGAACCGGCAGATCGAATTTCTGGAGTCACACGATTATGTTGGGGTAAATCGGCCAAAACGGCGTCCTGCTGCCGTGGAACCTCTCTTGACGACACAGTGGGACCAAACAGAGCCCTATAATAACTATTGTCCCACCTACTCCGTCGGGAATGGCAATTTGTCCCGTGCAGTGACAGGATGTGTGGCAACGGCGATGGCTCAGGTGATGAACTATCATCAGTGGCCTGCGATGGGCCGGGGTAGCCATTCCTACACCTGTAATGTGAACAACACGACCATGACCCAGCTCAGCGCGGACTTCAGCCAGTCGGTATACCGCTGGGACCTGATGTTGGACAGATATGACGTAAACAGCAGTCCCGAGTCGTGCGACGCCGTGGCACGGCTGATGTCGGATGTGGGCATCTCGGTGAATATGTCTTATGGTAGCAGCAGCGGAGCATCAGAGTCCCTTGCTCTGGCTTCGTTGAAGCGTTATTTTGACTATTACGACAAGAGCTATATGCTTCATCGTGACTTTTACAGCAACGATGAGTGGGATCAGATTATCACAGATGAGCTCAGTGCGCACAGACCCATTCTGTATTGTGGGGGCTCTGAATCTGGCGCCCACGCTTTTGTGTTCGATGGCTTTGATGCCGACGGCTATTTTCACGTCAATTGGGGCTGGGGCGGCAGCGCTGACGGTTATTTCTTCTTCTGGTTACTCAATCCGAGCTCCTATGATTTCAGTTACTTCCAAGATGCAATGATGGGTCTTGTCCCCTCGCCGCTCGGTAATGAGATTCCTGATGTGCTGTATGTCCGTAGCGCTTTGGTTCCCAGACACTTCTCTGCTCCACTAGGGAAATCGGTTACGGTAGATTTGGAGGACTTAGTGGTCGAGGGTAACTTGTCCTCGGGCTATAACATCATTGATGACGAGAAAGTCTATTACATCGAATTGCCCATGTCGCTGGGCATCTTTGACAGCAACAATATTGAGCGGAATAACAACAAGTTTATTCATAAAAACACATTCACCAATGAATGGACTACGTCGGGCCGTTCTGTGAGCCTTACCGTGCCCACTACGCTCGAGGACGGAGAGTACAAGATAAAAATGCACTACTCGCTCGATGGGGGACATAACTATGACCACGAGGTGACCAAGCACAACGGGCAGGAACTCTACATCAAGATGATCGTGCGTAATGATTCGGCCTATCTGATGGACTGTTTCTTGTCGGAGCAGTATAGTGTCGATGCCTATGATTTGCCCTCTAAAGTCAGCATCAATCAGGTTCTCAACGTGGACACGCGGTTGGCTTACTACGACTGGGGCACCCAGATGGGACCTGCGGGGAATATCTATCTGGCATTCCTGGATGACAATAACCAGGAGGTGACTACCAGCGATCTGTATAGGGTGCAAGTGCCCAACAAGGGCACCGAAACCTATCAGATGCAGATCCAGGCACCCGCCCAGTGGGGACAATATGACCTGGCAGTGAAAGACGAATATGGCAATGTGATGATTATGACCCCTGATGAATGGTCCTGGGCAGCTGATGAAGCAAGAAAAATGGTCTTTGTCTTCCCGCCGTGCCAAGAACTCGTTGAGGACTTTGAGACGATGGCCGCCAATAGCAGTACCAGCGACAAGAATGTCGTGGGGCGATTCGCCAAGTGGAGTTTCAACAAGAGTGGCGTGCGGGCTCCCGGCGAGGGCCGCTGCAACGGCACTAACTCTGTGATGATGAAGAAGCCCAGCACGTTCTACACCACTGAACCGCTGAGCCAGAACTTCTTCCTGGCACAGGCCACTTTCTTTAACTCAGCCTCAACGTCGGCTAAGTACAACTTGGATTATTCGGTCGACGGTGGGACATCGTGGCAATCGGCAACCACCATCGAGGGCGAGAGTACGGCCCAAGTGCCTGAGAAGAGTCAGACCACTGTCAGGTGGTTACTGAATCTGTCGGCCTCACAACCGGCCACCTTCCGCATCGCTATGGTGGGCGGTGGCACTGCTGCTACCTATGTCGATGACTTTGCCCTCTACAGCATCGACATGCCAGGCGACGTGAATGGTGACGGCGAGATTAACATCGCCGACGTCAATGCGGTTATCGGCATTATTCTGGATGGAAACGTTGTGGGCTTGAGCCCCGATGTGAATAGTGACGGCGAAGTGAATATCGCTGACGTTAACACCCTGCTCGACATCATCCTCGAGTAAAGCTATTCCGCCTCATTCCAGCTGGCCGAGGGCTGTGTCGATGGCCTCGTCGGGTGTGACCCAGATGATGCTGGGGTCGCGGCGGAGCCAGGTGAGCTGTTTCTTGGCATAGACGCGTGTATTCTTCTTTATCCGCTCGATGGCCGTGTGGCGGTCCATCGTGCCGTCGAATGCGGCAAACATCTCCTTCATGCCCACGGTGTTTAGCGAGTTGAGGTGGCGCAGGTGGTAGACGCTGCGGGCCTCCTGCTCCAGCCCGGCTGCGACCATGCGGTCCACACGCGCGTTGATGCGTGCGAACAGCTGTTCGCGCCCGATGTTCAGGGCAAGTTTTACGATTCTGAAGTCGCGCTTCCTGGCCGTGCCGGTGCGCAGGGTGGAGTAGGGTACCCCAGCTTGGCGGCAGATCTCCACGCCGTGGCACACGCGGCTGGTGTTCCTGCGGTCGACGATCGCGGCATATTGCGGGTCGAGGTGTTCCAGCTCGCGGACGAGGCTCTCCAGACCCTCTTGGGCAAGCTTCTGCTTGACGGCGGTGCGCACCGCGGGAGAGATGTCGGGCAGCAGGTCGATGCCGCGGCACACGGCGTCGACATACATCATCGACCCACCGCACATCACTGCGCAGTCGCCCTGGCGCCACAACGAGGGCAGCAGGGCGATGACGTCGGCCTCGAACTGGGCCGCGCTGTAGCCCTCGGTGAGCTCCTTAACGGCCACGAAGTGGTGGCGGGCGGCAGCCAGCTCCTCGGGCGTGGGGGCAGCGGTGCAGATGGGGATGCCGCGGTAGATCTGGCGTGAGTCGGCGTTGATGATGTCGCAATGCAGGCGTTGCGCCAGCCCGATGGCCGTCGCCGTCTTGCCCACGCCCGTAGGCCCCGTGATGACAATCAGGGTCTTTTCCATCTGGCGCTACTCCTTCTCCTCTTTCTCTTCCTCCTTCTTTTTCTCGTTGCGGTACTTGCCGAGCAGCGACGAAGTGAAGGTCAGGGGCGCCTTGCCGGGCTTGAGCTCTTTTTTCTTATCCTTGTTGAGCGGGTTGGGCTGATGCAGGACAAACTCGCAGTAGTATGAGATAATGAGTGTCGTCAGCGGTAGGCCGATGATCAGTCCGATGAAGCCCATCACGTAGACCCACAGCGACAGCGACAGGAAGATGATGGCGGGGTTGAGGCCCATCTGTGACTTCATGATGGTGGGAATGAGCACCATGTCCTGGAT
Organism: uncultured Muribaculaceae bacterium; assembly: GCA_964628205.1. Taxonomy (GTDB): domain Bacteria; phylum Bacteroidota; class Bacteroidia; order Bacteroidales; family Muribaculaceae; genus Sodaliphilus. The sequence goes on along the minus strand of CAZVMM010000048.1, from coordinate 12,080 downwards.
AATCTGGCAGATGATGTAGGCCACGAGGACCCAGGCGAACATGACCCAGAAGCTGGCCCCGGTGGCGGCAGTGGCCACCAGGCACAGGAATGCGGCGATGGGGATGGAGATGAGCTGCAGGTAGGGAATCATGTTCAACAGGCCCACAAACATGCCGAAGGCGATGGCCATGGGCAGGCCGATGATGTAGAACTCAATGGCAAATATCACGCCCACAAAGAACGACACGGCGGCCTGGCCGCGGAAGTAGCGGCTCATGGTGTCGGCCACATCGCCAAAGATGCGCAGGGCGATGCGGCGGTACTTGCCGGGGATGGCGGCCCTGAATGCATGGGACAGCTTGTTGAAGTCCAGCAGGATGAAGAACATGTACAGCAGCACGACGAACCACGATATCACGTTGATGATCACGCTCATCGTGCCACCCACCACGGTCCATGCGCCCGACACCGCCTTGTTGACGATCTCCATCCACTGCTGTTTGCTGAACATCTCGTTGATCTTGTCCAGGTCGATGTAGCGCTGGATAAAGTCGTTGATCTCGGCTGGCACATAGGGTATCTTCAGCGACGATTTGGCATAGGCTGCCAGCTGCTTGGACATGTCGCTGAACTCGTCAATCAGGTAGGGGATGATGAGCCAGCACAGGCCCGTGATAACGGCGATGACGATGAGCAGGGCCAGCACCACGGCCACGCCGCGCGAGCTGATGCGGGCCTTGAGCTGCAGCCACTCGACCAGCGGGTCGATGATGTAGGCGAGGATGAATCCCACGACAAAGGGCATCAGCACGGGGCTCAGGTAGCTGATGAGCCACACGCCCACGGTGACGGTAACGACGGTCAGCACCATCCTGACCACGCGGTCAAAGTCGTATTTCTTGGTTGCTGTTTGTGACATATTCTTGGGTGTGATGAATTGGGTTGGCGGGATGATGTTCTAGAAGTTGATGTCAACCTCCACGGGGCAGTGGTCGCTGCCCAGGATTGAGGTGTGGATCTTGGCATCGGCGAGCAGGTCTCTTAGGCGGTTGCTCACCAGGAAGTAGTCGATGCGCCAGCCAGCGTTCTTCTCGCGGGCTCTGAAGCGGTAGCTCCACCACGAGTAGACGTCGGTCACGTCGGGGTTCAGGTAGCGCCACGTGTCGGTGAAGCCGGCGTCGAGCAGGACCGTCATTTTCTCGCGCTCCTCGTCGGTGAATCCGGCATTCTTGCGGTTGGTCTTGGGATTCTTCAGGTCTATCTCCTGGTGGGCCACATTCAGGTCGCCGCACACGACGACGGGTTTGCTCTTGTCCAGCTCCAGCAGATAGGCCCTGAAGGCGTCTTCCCATGTCATGCGGTAGTCCAGGCGCCGCAGGCCGTCCTGGCTGTTGGGGGTGTAGCAGGTCACAAGGTAGAAGCCGGGCATCTCCAGGGTGATCACGCGCCCCTCGCGGTCGTGCTCCTCCAGGCCCATGCCATATCTCACGCTCAGTGGCTCGTGGCGGCTGTAGATGGCCGTCCCCGAGTAGCCCTTCTTCTCGGCATAGTTCCAGTAGGAGCGGTATCCCTCAAACTCCAGGTCCAGCTGCCCCTGTTGCATCTTGGTCTCCTGCAGGCAGAAGAAGTCGGCGTCCAGCTCGCTGAAGACGTCGCCGAATCCCTTGCCCACCACGGCCCTCAAGCCGTTCACGTTCCATGAGATAAACTTCATAGCTTTGTCGTTATTCTTGATTTTTAACTTGCAAATTTAGTACAATAGGCACGAAATGCAAAACGAATTCAGTAATTTTGCCCCGATGAACGATAAATTCCATCCGTTAAGGGGCATCTCGCCGGCCATGGAGCTGCCGAGGCGATTCACCTGCCCGTTTTGCTATGAGCCTCATCCGTTGGCGCTGATGGCGATCGGGGAGGTGCGGCAATATGTCGCCTCGCGGGCCGATTGGGCCGACGAAATGGGCGCTGGCAAGATGCTCGGTGTGCTCGTCGCCCGAGATGCGGATGGCAAGATAGGCTTTCTGGCGGCCTTTTCGGGCAATCTGGCGGGCAGCGTTACGCATGACTTCTTCGTCCCGCCCGTCTATGATCTGCTGGACCCTCAGGGGGAATTCAGGCGTGGCGAGGCGCGGATCACTGCCATCAACCACGAGGTGAGCCGTCTGGAACAATCGGCCGAAATGGCGGCATTGCTTACTCGTGAGGCTCAGCAGACGCGGAAAAAAGCCGATGAAATCGCCGATTTCAAGGCCGTGATGGCCCGCCACAAGCGGGAGCGCGACGAGCGGCGCCAGGCGGGTAGCCTGAGCGATGAGGAACACGAGAAACTCCTGAATCAGAGCCGGTATGAGAAGGCCGAGTTGCGGCGCATACGCCAGCGCCATGAGGCTGCAATACGCGAAATCGTCGATAAAATCGCCGCTTTTCACCATCGCATCGATGAGCTGAAGGCACGGCGCAAGGCCATGAGCGAGGCCCTGCAGGAGCGCATTTTCCGACTGTTTGTCGTGAGCAATGCCCGTGGCGAGCAGCGCGATCTGGTCGAGGTGTTTGCCCCGATGGGCACGCTGCCCCCTGCCGGAGCTGGTGAGTGTTGTGCTCCGCGCCTGCTCAACTATGCCTACAGGAGCGGGTTGCACCCGGTGTGCATGGCCGAATTCTGGTGGGGTGCATCGCCCGTGGGCGAGGTGCGTCACCATGGCCACTGTTATCCCGCGTGCCGCAGCAAGTGCAAACCCATCCTGGACTTCATGCTGCAGGGGCTGGACGTGGAGCCCAATCCGCTGGAGCAGCCCATGCAGGACAGCGAGGCACTGGATGTGGTCTACGATGACCGATGGCTCACGGTGCTCAACAAGCCATCGGGGATGCTCACCGTGCCCGGTAAGGCGCTTGGCGACTCGCTGTACACCCGCTACCGTGCCGCCCATCCCGAGGCCATCGGCCCCATTGTGGTGCACCGACTGGACCAGGAAACCTCGGGCCTGGTTGTGTTTGCCAAGGACAAGGCGACCCACAAGGCCCTGCAGCAGCAATTCGAGCGCCACACCATCACCAAGCGGTATGTCGCTCTGCTCGACGGCCAGGTGGCCAGTGACCAGGGCATCATCGACCTGCCATTGCGCCCCGATGTGGACGACCGCCCCCGCCAGCGGGTGGACTATGACCACGGCAAGCCCGCCGTGACCCGTTATCGTGTGATCGAGCGCCGAGGCACCACCACCCTTGTAGCCCTCGAGCCGCTCACGGGGCGCACCCATCAGCTGCGTGTCCACTGTTCACATCCGCTCGGGCTCAACTGCCCCATCGTGGGCGACCGCCTCTACGGCAGGACATCCGCGCGCCTGATGCTTCATGCCCGTGCCATCACCTTCGTCCACCCCGCATCGGGCTGTGCCATCAGTCTGGACTGCCCGGTTCCATTTTAACTATCTGAGGCTGAATTGAAAACTTTTACATTTTTTTTGAAATGTGCGTGTTTTTAGTCAAAAAGACTGAAACATTGCTAATTGTTTGCAAAATTAAATTAAAACATTTTGCGGTTTGCAATCGTAACTCTATATTTGCGATGCAAATCGTTACTGAAAAGGGTCGATTTGTGATGAATTAATCAGATTAAATAGCCTATGCTCAAACAATTACGCTTTGGATTATTGACATTGTTGGCACTCATGGCCGCGTTGCCCATGGCAGCGCAGGTGCGCCATGTCACCACGGTCAACCCCCAGTCCAAGGGCTCCTATATCGAAGTCTACGAGTTTGACTACGTGGATATTCAGCCCCAGTTCCCCGGCGGTGAGCGTGGCTTGATCAACTTCATCAATAAGACCCGCGAGTATCCTTACCACGCTTACAAGAAGCGCATCCAGGGCCGCGTGCTGTGCAGCTTCATTGTGGGCACCGATGGCCGTGTGAGCGACGTGCGTGTCATTCGTGGTGCCGGTGACGAGAGCCTGAATCGTGAGGCCATCCGCGTTATCGGTGCGATGCCCAAGTGGAGCGTTGGCAAGGTGGGTAAGCACGCTGTACCCGTCCGCGTGGTGTTGCCTATCAACTTCAGGCTATAGCAGTAGGAGTTAGGAGTTAGAAGTTAGGAGTTAGCTGGCCCTAAAACCTAAAACCTAAAACCTAAAGCCTAAATAACCCCTTTTTCCGTAATCTAGCAAAACTTGTTTTGCATATTTATTGCCAGTGTGAAAAGATTGGTTTATCTTTGCAGCCGCTTAAGCGACAGAGACATAAACCAAATTTCTCATATTATTAATGTACATTTTTAATTAGCTATTTTTATGAAAAAGATTTTACTTATTGCCGCTATCATTATGGCGGCATGTCAGGCCAATGCTGGCAATGTCGACCTCAAGTCGGCTCAGAGCAAGGCTACTGCTTTCCTGCGTACCAACGCTACCAGTGGCCGTCTGATGGCTTCTGCTCCCATCATTAAGGGGACCAAGGCGGTGAAGAATTCAAGCAACGCCTCGCAGACGGCCTACTACATCGTGAACACCGACCGTGGCTATGTTATCGTTGCCGGTGACGACCGTGCCCGCGAGATTCTCGCTTACGGTGATGGCCAGATCGAGAACATCAACGACCTCCCCGAGGCCATGCAGCTCTTCCTCAACAAGTATCAGAAGCAGATGGAGTATCTGCAGGCCAATCCCGGAATCAAGGTTAAGACCCGCATGGCCACCCGTGGCATCTCCGTCGCTCCCCTGCTGACGACCGCCTGGTCACAAGGTAAGCCTTACAACATGAAGACCCCGAAAAAGGGTTACGGCAACGATCCCTATTGCAAGGTGGGCTGCTCGGCTGTGGCACTGGCCCAGGTGATGAACTTCTGGAAATATCCTGCTAGCTCGCCTGCCCTGCCCGGCTACACGACCGAGACTCATGAATATGTTATGCCCGCCCTGCCCGAGTACACCTTTGACTATGATAACCTGCTGGACACTTACCGTACCAATACAGACCAGTACTCTGATGCTGTGATCGATGCCATCGGTTACCTTATGCTCTATACCGGTTATGCCATGAATATGGACTATGCTACCGACCGCAGCGGTGCCGAGTATGACGAGATTGAACAGGCCATCCGCACCTTCGGTTTCGATCCGGGTTACAGCATCGAGATGAAGTTGGACTATGATGACGGCACAGTGAACTATACCGATGAGGAGTGGGCTCAGCTCATCCAGTCCGAGCTGATTGCCGGACGTCCCCTGGTGTATTGCTCATTTGACATGCAGTCCGACTCTACTGCTATCGCTGGCCATGCCTTCAATGTCGATGGCTATGACGCCGACAACGACATGTATCATGTCAACTTCGGTATGAGTGCTGATAAGAACACCTACTATGCGCTCGATGCCTTCACTCTCGACAATGGCATGACGGTCTATGACTTCTATCCCTTGCTGTTCGCTGGCCTGCAGCCCCGCGGACTGTCGACCGATCCCCGCATCTACGCTGAACCCTCAACCCTGAGCATGGAGGCCTATGCTGGCGAGACGGCAACGGCCACCTTCACCGTGTCGGGCGCTAACCTGACGGGTGACATTACCGTGGCTATGGCCGACACCAATGGCGTGTTTACCGCTGATGTGACGACCGTTGCTCTCGATGAGCTGGGCAAGACTGTTACCGTGACCTATGCTCCCCAGGCCGTGGGCACCCACAATGCCACGATGACCCTGACCAGCGAGGGCGCCGAGCCCGTTACCGTTACCCTCAAGGGTACTGCCACCGCAGCTCCCCTCGTGGTCTATGATCCCGTGATGCAGCCTGCCGACAGCTCTGCCATCAACCTGACTTCGTTCCGCGCTGACTGGACCGACAAGACCGCAGCCGAGAATGTTGTCAGCTACACCCTCGAGGTGAACGAGAAACCCGGTGCAGGTGGTCTGCTTGCCGATGTAGACTGGAGCACAGCGTCAGGCAATGCTCAGGATTATTTGCCCGAAGGCTGGACTGTAGGCCCGTATTCAATCTTCTTTGACGAACACGGAATCGCTATCACCAGTGATAGCTATATCCGCACCAATGCAATGGATTTCACGGGTATTAACAAGGTGACCGTAGTGTTCACCGCCAAGAATTATTATGGCTGGACCGATTCAGGTTTGCGCGTGAAAACCAGTGTGGATTCCAAAGATTTCACCTTTACTGGTGATTATGCGGAATATACTGCCGTCCTGAATTGCGCTGATAATGACTATGTGGAATTCTTTGCCACTACTTATAACCCCACGATCCAGACGATCAAGATCTATGCTGGCGAGGTAACTGCTCCGCAGTTCAGGGCCGTGAACGAGACGGGTGACGCTGCCCATCGTCTGATCACGGGCATCACCGACAAGTTCTATACCGTCGAGAATCTGAATGCCGAGGGCACCTACCTCTACAAGGTGAAGGCCCTGTACGCCGACGGCAAGGAGAGCGCTTGGAGCAATGTTCAGACCGTAACCCTGTTTGAGCAGGCTACCAGCCACAAACTGGGTGACGTGGACCATGACGGCGAGGTGGCCATCAAGGACGTTTCGGCCCTGATCGACTACCTGCTCAGTGGCGATGACAGCAACATCTGCACGACCTGTGCCGACGTCAATGGCAAGGATGGTGTGGACATCGGCGACGTGAGTGCGCTCATCGACATGCTGCTCAATGCCAACTGATAAGCATTAAAACACTACTGATATGATTAAGGCCCGAAGCTTCACCGCCCGGGCCTTAATTTTTGACCGGTACCGGTGGGAATCGGGAGTACTATGGCGGTCGTTTTTTACGGTTTCTGGGTAAAAAATTATCAAAAATGTAGGATAAAATGTAAAAGTTTACTAATTTTGTGACCTCCGATTGTGATAATTGGAAATTTCATGAAAAGACTTGTGTAATATGTCATAATTCAACAACAACCATTTAATCAATCAGTTATGAAGAGATTTCTGTTTTTTGCCACATTGCTTATGGTCATGTCGCAAGCCTATGCTGCCGACGTCGACCTGGCAAGGGCCCAAGCTACCGCCCATCATTACCTGAATAAGGTGGCTCCTGGAAAACGTCTTGCGGGACAGCCCGCAACGAGTGTCAAGCTGCTGTACACCGAGGTCAATTCCTCGCGTGCCACTCAGGCTGTGTACTACATCTTCAACAGCGACGATGGATTTGTCATCATTGCCGGTGACGACCGCGCCCAGGATGTGCTCGCCCATGGCGACCGTCCCCTGGACCTGAAACGTATGCCTGATAACATGAAGTTCTGGCTCGGAACCTACAAGAAACAAATCGAGTACCTCCAGGCCCATCCTGGACTGGTTGTCGACAAGCCTGCCGTGAATACCAGCCTCAGGGCCACAAAGGTGGAGCCCCTGCTGACCGCCGAGTGGGACCAGAGCGCCCCCTACTATAACCACTGCCCCACCTACAACGGCTCGTATTGCTTGACGGGTTGCCCCGCCACCTCGCTGTCGATGGTGTTTTATCACTGGAAGTATCCCACCGACCCCACACCTCCAGTCGAGGGCTATACCAATGCGAGCTATAGCCTCCAGATCGAGGCCCTGCCGTCGATCACCTTTGACTGGGACAATATGCTCGACCGCTACACCAGCGGCTATAGCACTGCACAGGCCGATGCCGTGGCATGGCTGATGCGCTATGTGGGCCAGGAGGAGCACATGGACTACGCGCCTGGCGGTAGTGGCGCCATGGGCGAGGACATCCTGCGTGCCGTCAAGTTCTTTGGCTATGACGAGTCGGCACAGCTCTTGTTCAAGACCCGCACCGACGATTCTGGCAACGACACTGCTGTCTATTACACCGATGACGAGTGGGCCGCCCTGCTCCAGCAGGAGATGTATGAGGGCCGCCCGGTGGTCTATTGCGGCTATGACTACAGCAGCTGGTACGGCTGGAGTGGTCACGCCTTCAATGTGGATGGCTATAACCCCGCCGATAACACCTATCATGTGAACTGGGGATGGAGCGGCGATGGCAATGGTGATTTTGCCCTCAATGCCTTCACCAGCAGCGGCATGACGTTTGATATCGAGCAACAGATGATTATGGGCATCCAGCCGCCCGCCCAGGGACCGATGATCAAGGTCAATCCGGCCAGCCTGGACATGGCAGCCTATCCTGGCAAGACTGCCACGGCCACCTTCACTGTCAAGGGACAGGAGCTAACAAGCGCCATCACCCTGACGCTCAACGATGCCAGCGGAGCCTTCTCGATCGATGCCAGCAGCGTCAGCGTGAGCGAGCAGGAGGGTGGCAAGGTCATCACCGTGACCTATGCTCCCCAGGCCGTGGGCAACCACACTGCTACCATAACGCTGAGCAACCCCGGTGCTGAGAGCAAGACCATCACGATCAATGGTGTGGCGGCTCTCGAGACCTATGTGCCCGTGATGCTCCCCGCCGATAGCACGGCCATCAACCTGACCAAGTTCCGCGCTGACTGGACCGACCAGACCCCGGCAGCCAACGTTGAGAGTTATACCCTCGAGGTATCTACCCGTCCTGCTGTCGAACTCCTCGACTCGCTCGACGGCAGCAAGTTCCCCGGCGGCTACGAGAACGCTACGCTCTCGGCACCCTGGAGCGGCAGTGGCGTCAAGGTGGGCAATAACGCCTACTACATCAGCAACTATTCGGGCAGCGGCTATCTCACTTACACTGTTCCCGATGGTTACAACAACGATGTGTTCTCACTGCAGATCACTACCGTCAGCGGTTCTTATGGCAGCGGCAACCTGACGGTCGCTTCCACTCAGACGGCCGCTGTGGGCCATCAGTTCAACGATGGCGATACCTACACCTGGACGGTAATTGCCAGCGCCGGTGAACAGATCACCATCACCACGACCGACTATTCTTACTCACCCGACATGTCCAAGGTGCGAGTGTTTGCCGGTGATGTGAACGACCTCAACACGTTGCGTGCTCCTCAGGAAACGGGCGATGCCAATTACCGCTTGATCACGGGCATTACCGACAAGTTCTACACCGTTACCGATCTGGCCGAGGCTGGCACCTTCTATTACAAGGTGATGGCCACCTACACCGACGGCACACAGAGCCCCTGGTCGGGTAGCCAGCGTGTGACCCTGTTCGAGAACGGTCACGGCTATGAGGTGGGTGATGTGAACCACAACGGTTCGCTCGAAATCGGCGACGTGAGCGCCCTCATCGACATGCTGCTGGGCTCCGATTTGAGCGGATGTCCCATCTGTGGCGACGTTAATGGTGATGGCGACGTTGCGATTGGCGACGTGAGCGCCCTCATCGACTTGTTGCTGGGCGCCAACTAAAAAAAGCGGCCATTTCAATCGCCAACCAAACTACGGGGGTGGGGAACAATCTTCCCTGCCCCTGTTTGTCGCGTGAGGGGTGGAAAAATGATAGTTTTTAAGAACTATTCCAGCCCAAATGCCCCGATATTGTGAAATTATCTATACCTTTGTCAATTCCCGTAATTAATGCCAATTTCTGACCATTTTATTATAAACCCGACATAAACAATAACACTTTTATGAAGAAATTACTGCTTTTTGTCGCCCTCGCGTTTGCGGCGATGCATGTGACGGCCGCCGACATCGACATCTTGTCGGCACAAGCCTTGGCCCAGCGTTTTCTGGTGGACCAGTCGTCCCGAAAAAACCTCAAGGCAACAGTTGCTCCCACCGTCAAGTGGGTGCATCAGGAGATGAACTCATCGCGTAGCGGCCAGGTGGCCTACTACGTGGTGAACACCGACCGCGGTTTTGTCATCGTGGCGGGTGATGACCGCGCCCAGACGATTCTTGCCTATGGCGATGGCGAGCTGGACATGAACAATCTGCCCGAGAACATGCGTTCCTGGCTTGGATACTACAAGCGCCAGATGGAACTGCTGCAGTCCCGCCCCGGCATGGTGGTCAAGAAACCCGCCCTGCGTGAAGCGCAGGCTAGCGTGGAACCGCTCATCACCGCCAAGTGGGACCAGGGGTACCCCTACTATTCACAATGCCCCATGGATGGTGACCGTCGCGGCCAGACAGGTTGCGCCACCACCTCGCTGGCACAGGTGTTCAACAAGTGGAAATATCCCACGCAGCCCACGCCCGTGGTTCCTGGCTACACCACCCGCACCCGCGGATTTGTCCTCCCCGAGCTGCCCTCGATTACATTCGACTGGGCCAACATCCTGGACACGTACAGGGTGGGTTACTATAATAACGACAACATGAGTGCTGTCGCATCGCTGATGCGCTACATCGGCCAGGCCGAGGAGATGGACTACACCGCTGATGGCAGCGAAGCGTTTGAGGACGACATCATCAGGGCTTGCCACCTGTTTGGCTACGTGGACGCCTATGTGTCCTACAAGAGCAAGGTCAACTTCTATACCCGCGAGGACAGCGTGATCATCAGTGATGATGAGTGGAAGGAGATGCTCCTGGGCGAGCTCACAGCGGGCCGTCCTGTGGTCTATTGTGCCTATAGCTATAGTAATGCGTACGACACGTTCTACGGCCATGCCTTCAATGTGGACGGCTATGATGCTGCCACGGGCTTGTTCTCCATCAACTGGGGTTGGAGCGGTACCGGTAACGGCTACTTCGCTCTCAACGCCTTTGCCAACCAGAGCTACACTTACAATATGGGTCAGCTGATGGTCATGGGCATTGAGCCGCCGGCACCCATCGAGGCCTATGCCCCCGAGATGCTGCCTGCCAGTGAGGATAACATCACGCTGACCTCGTTCCGCGCCGAGTGGACCGATGAAACCCCCGCCGAGAATGTTGCCAGCTACACCCTGGAAGTCAATGTCGACGACGGCAGCGAGCCTGGTGTCTATGAAATGGTATTGAGCGAGGATTTCCCCTATGCGACCGGAAATTCCAGTACCACCATCAAGAATATGGACGGCTTCGCTTCCAACAAGGGATGGACGTGCAGCAATGCCTACGAGGCCCGAGGCGGTATTCGTCTGGGCGGTGGCGGCAGTGTGGGAACGCTGACCACACCGGCGCTCGACATGACCCAGAGCGGTGGCAAGATGACCGTTGTCGTCAAGTTGAGGCCTCATAAGTCAGAAGATACCGATGTGCCGGTTTCCATCTCCTGTGGCAGCAGCGTTGAGCACCTTGTCGTGACCACTGAGACCACCTACAGCATCGTGCTCAAGTGCACTGCCGATGATGCCCAGCACGTGACCATCTCAGCCACCGATGGCGGCAATACCAAGCGCATCGTGGTGGACAAGGTGGACATCTACAGCTCTACGGCCGATGCTGCCAGCATGCGATTTACCCTTCCTGCCGAGCAGGGCGACTCGCTCTCGCGCACGATTACAGGCATCACCAGCAAGTTCTATACCGTTAAGGATCTGGTCGCTGGTGGCACCTTCCTCTACAGGGTCAAGGCCCATTACGTGAACGGCACGCAGAGCCTCTGGAGCAACACCCAGCAGGTAACACTCGTCGAGGGTGCACACCCCTATGACCAGGGTGATGTGGATCACGACGGCGAGGTGGCCATCAAGGACGTTTCGGCCCTGATCGATTACCTGCTCACTGGCGACGACAGCAACATCTGCACGACCTGTGCCGACGTCAATGGCAAGGATGGCGTGGACATCGGCGACGTGAGCGCCCTCATCGACATCTTGCTCAATGCCAACTGGTCAATCAACATAATAGTTATCAGAATAATACTAGAGAAAACAATTGATGAAGAAAATCTTTCTGCTTGCCGCCATGGTTATGACGGCATACCAAGTGTTCGCCGCCAGTGTCGATGAGCCGATGGCACGGACCATCGCGCAGCGCTTCCTGAATAGCCAGATCGCTGCTGGCCGCATGATGGCGCCCGCCCAGGGCAGCCTTAAGCTGGCGCATGTCCAGCGCAATTCGCATGACGCATCCGTGCCTGTCTATTACATTTTCAACACCTCTGGCGGATATGTCGTGGTGTCGGGCGACGACCGAGCCCGCGAGATACTGGCCTTTGGCGACCATCCTCTCGATGTGACCAACATGCCCGCGAACATGCGATACTGGGAGGCTGTTGCAAAACTCGGTCGTTGAAGTTGCTGAGAATTGGATGGAAATTGTC
>CAZVMM010000047.1:0-22797 GCA_964628205.1 uncultured Muribaculaceae bacterium | reverse complement strand
GGAACTTTTTGGTTGACAGGACTTTGACGGATTGGAAGTTCGTCTTCGACGCACTATCCTCTTGATATAGCAGCCACCAAGCTGCGTTCATCTTCGATGAACTTGCATGGTGTTTCTCTTAAAAGTCGAGTCTTCGACCCGACCAACCTCTTCGAGGAAAAAGTCAAGCCCTCTCTGTCGGAAGAGTGCCTAATCGTCTTATTGCTCATGCATTCATGAGGTGTGCTGATTATTTCCCCGGACAATAACAATTAAAAACTTTTCAAGGCCAACTGCTATATCGTTCCCAATACTGAAAAGTGGTAAAATGAGAAATGGCGGGGGTGGAAAAGTAGAGACGCGTCCCACTGGGCGCGTCTCTACAGGTCTCAAGCCCACTTGGGGGCTTGATGGTTTCTAGGTCACTAAACCGGGATTACTTCACAACCTTAGCGGTGCTGGTGGTACCGTCGGTGTAGGTGGTAACCTGGATGGTCATGCCAGCGGGCTGAGCCATCTCCTGACCGGTAACGTTGTAGTAGCGAACGTTAGCAACGGTCTTGCCGGCGTTGATGTCGTTGACACCAGTGAAGCCAGCCTGAGCAACATAAGCGTACATCTCACCCTGGAGGCCGATAGCGATGCCGATGTTGTAGTTGTAGCCTACGGGAACGGTGTAGCAGCCGTCAGTAGCAGCCAGAGGATTCTCCATGGCCATGCCGAGAACGGCAGCGGTCATGTCGGCATTAGCACCGTAGCGAACGCCGTTAACCAGGAAGTAGAAGGGAACAGCGGGACGCTCCTCGGTCATGGGATCGAAGCCACCGAATACGTCGTAGTTCAGAGCTACGGTGGTGGTGTACTCGCCATTCTCACCCTGAGTCAGATCATAGACAACAGGATTGCCGTTCATGTCGAGCATAACGAGCTGGTAAGACTTCTCCTGGGGCTGGGGCTCATAGAGCCAAGCGATCTCGCTCTCGTTCTTTACGCCGTTAACGGTGTAGTAAGCCTGGATACCGATGTTCTCGGTGAACAGGGGCTCGTAACCCTCGGCGTTGGTGCGATAGAAGTAAACGTAGGAAGCGTGGAAGTCAACAGCACTACTGTAGAGCGAGTAGGGAACCTCGGTGATGTCCTCGGTCAGGTCATAGGTGTAGGTTGCAGCGGGGAAGGTGAACAGCTCGGGACCGTTACCATTGTCAACAAAGATACTGTAGCTCAGGTACTCGGGATCGATAGCGTTGCCATCAACATCGGTGGTGGGCAGCATGAAGTCGAAGGTGTTCCAACCACTCTCGTCACCCTCGTCATACCACTCAACAGCTACGGGGTTAGCAGGAACGGCGGGAACGAGGTCTACGTGCTGACCAACGGTGTTGAACTCGAGAGAGCCAGCCCAGGTCTGGTTGTCGCTCCACATGGCATACAGACCAGTAGCGTTGTAGTTCTCGGGGAACTCGAGGTTTGCATCGCCCTCGCTGCCCAGCAGGATCAGCTTGTCGCCGTCAACCTGGAACATGATCTCGGTGGTGCGCTCATCAACCTCGTTGCCCAGGTAGTAACCCTCCTCACCATTCTCGTCGGTGTCGAGGTAAACGTAGGTGCTACCCCACATCAGCTGAACGCCATACTCGCTGGACTCGTACCAGTTCAGATACTGGCCAGTGGGAACAGTGATGATGCCAGTGGCCTCGTCATAGGTACCCTCTACCCAGCTGTTGTTGCCGTCGAACCACCACAGGGGGTTCTGGATGTAAGCCTTGCCGTCCTCGGCATAGACAACGTTGATTTTGCCATCCTGAGTGGTGATACCCAGACCGAACATGCCGCTGTAGATGCAGTCACCGCTACGCTGATAGACAACCAGCTCGCCCTCGGGCTGCTCGGTGATCACGGTGGGGGTAACGACGGGCTCGCGCTCGGTGAAGACAGTGTTCCACTCGATAAAGCCGCTCCAGCTGTCGTCGTCCTCCCAGTAAGCGGTAAGACCATAACCAAAGAGGTCGTCAGCTTCGTTCAGATCCTCGGTGCCCTGCAAGGCGATGGTCTCGCCCTCGATCACATAGACAGCCTCGGTGGCACGATCGTCGATCTCAATGCCCCAGTAACCATCCTCGTCCTGGATGGTGTTACCCATTGCCAGAACAACGTTGGCCTGATACTGATCGCTCCAGTAGATGGACTGGCCCAGGGGCACGTGAATCTCATTGCCCTCGATGGTGCCCTCTACCCAGCTCTCGCCAAAGTAGCTGCCACTACCGCAGAGGATGTTCTTCATGTAAACCTTGTTGTCCTCGCCATAGACGATGTCAATGCGATTGCCGTCTTGCTGGCCACTGTAGAGGTAACCATCGCTTACATAAACATAGTAACCGGCACGGTTGTAGCTCTTGAGCTCGCCCTCGGGTGCCTTGAATGCCGAACGGATGCTGGCCTGGTTCTTCTTTACGGAGGTCTTTACCCTCTCGGTTGAGATTTTGTTGCTCTTCAAGACGTGGGTGTTCTTGAAGTTAACGCCTGCAGATGCACTGATAGCAACTGCGGCAGCAACCAAAAGTACAGATAATTTCTTCATACTTGATAATGAATTTAGTTAATAAATATGATTTAAAACGGATTAATCTCACGTATAACAGTAGGTCGTCTGTCGATATATACTTAAAATTGTTGGACAAAGTTAATTTATAGTATTGATTTGACAAAAAAAATTACCGAAAATGTTACATTTATTACCGAAAACAGTAAATAGTGAAATGTGATTATTATCTTGAGTCCTGTTAATTGATGTGCCGCGGATAAGGCTTGTGGCAGTGAAAATGAAACAGGCGGCCCCCCACTGCGGGGACCGCCTGTCGTGTCAGGTTAGACCTGCGTTGTCAGGTTTGCGGATCACTTCACAACCTTAGCGGTGCTGGTGGTGCCGTCGGTGTAGGTGGTAACCTGGATGGTCATGCCAGCGGGCTGAGCCATCTCCTGACCGGTAACGTTGTAGTAGCGAACGTTAGCAACGGTCTTGCCGGCGTTGATGTCGTTGACACCAGTGAAGCCAGCCTGAGCAACATAAGCGTACATCTCACCCTGGAGGCCGATAGCGATGCCGATGTTGTAGTTGTAGCCTACGGGAACGGTGTAGCAGCCGTCAGTAGCAGCCAGAGGATTCTCCATGGCCATGCCGAGAACGGCAGCGGTCATGTCGGCATTAGCACCGTAGCGAACGCCGTTAACCAGGAAGTAGAAGGGAACAGCGGGACGCTCCTCGGTCATGGGATCGAAGCCGCCGAATACATCGTAGTTCAGAGCCACGGTGGTAGTGTACTCACCATTGCCACCCTGAGTCAGATCATAGACAACGGGGTTGCCGTTCATGTCGAGCATGACGAGCTGGTAACCCTCTACCTGGGGCTCGGTGGGATAGAGCCAAACGATCTCGCTCTTGTTGGCCACACCGTCAACGGTATAGATGGCCTGGATACCGATGTTCTGGGTGAACAGGGGATCGAAGCCCTCGGCGTTGGTGCGATAGAAGTAGCACAGATAGTTGCGGAAGTCATAACCACCATTGTAGATCCAGTAGGGGATCTCGGTCATGTCCTCAGTGAGGTCATAGGAATAGGTTGCAGCGTCGAAGGTGAACAACTCGGGACCATTGCCGTTGTCAACATAGACGCTGTAGCTGATGTGCTCGGGATCGATCATGTTGCCGTCAACGTCGGTGGTGGGCAGGGTGAAGTAGAACTTGGTGTAGCCATCCTCGGCACCGCTGTCCAGGAAGTCGTCGGCAGTGGGGTTGGCGGGCTGAGCGGGAACGAGGTTCACAATCTGGCCGAAGGGCTTAGCTTGACCGTTCTCGTCGCGGTTAGCGATCTCGATGCTGGTCCAGCTCTGGTCGTCGCTGTAGATGGTCATCATGCCAGTGGCGTTGCCCCACTCGGGGAACTCGGCTTTGATGTCACCCTCGGAGCCAAGCAGGTAGATGGTGTCGTCGCCGAGCATGAAGTTGATCTCGGTGGTGCGCTCGTCGATCTCGGTGCCCATGTAGTAGCCTTCCTCACCATTCTCGTCGGTGTCGAGGTATACGTAGCTGCTACCCCAAACGAGTTGGATGCCGTACTCGTATTCGTCGCTCCAGCTCAGATACTGGCCAGTGGGGATGCTGAGCATCACGCCGTCCTCGTCATAGGTGTAGGTACCCTTTACCCAAGTGTTCAGGCCATCGTGCCACCATGCGGGGTTCTGGATGTAAACCTCATGGTTCTGAGTGTCGAAGGCAACAGTGAACTTGCCGTCGGTCACGCTGTTGGAGATACCGGTTAACCAGCTAGAGTAGATAGCACCGCTGTTACGGTAGTAGGTGTAGATCTGGCAACCCTCGGGAATCTCGGTGATGACCTCGGGAGCGATAACGGGCTCGCGCTCGGTGAGGACGGTGTTCCACTCGATGAAGCCGCTCCAGCTGTTGTCATCGGTCCAGTATGCGCTCAGACCGGTGCCAAAGTAGCTGTCGATGACGCTGCCGTCGCCCAGCTCAGAGCCCTCGCTACCGTTCATCGTGATGGTCTGGCCATCGATGGTGTAGGTAACCTCCTCGACGCGCTCGTCGCGCTCGAAGGCGATGGTGTTCTCCTCTTCGCCCTGTACGGAGCTACCCCAGCACAGCACGATGTCGGCCTGATACTGCTCGCTGTAATAGATCGACTGTCCCATGGGCACGGTGATGGTGTTGCCCTCGATGGTGCCCTCTACCCAGTAGTCGCCCAGAGAGTTGGCGCTGTTGAACAGGATGTTCTTCATGTAAACCTTGTTGTCCTCGCCATAGACGATGTCCATGCGGGTGCCATCCTGAGTACCGGCGGACAGGTACTGGCCGTTGATGTACACGCCATAACCAGCGCGGTTGTAGCTCTTGAGCTCACCAGCGGGCTGCTCGTTGATGGCACGGAAGTTGGCCTTGGACTTGAGGTCCTTGGTTTTGAACTTGGTCATCTCGGTGTTGATGACCTTGTTGCTCTTCAGGGCATGGTTTGCCTTGAAGGTAACGCCTGCAGATGCGCTAACGGCAACTGCGGCAGCAACCAGAAGTACAGAAAATTTCTTCATGATGTAATAGAATTAAAATAATAAAAACAATTAAATTATAAAAAATAATTAATCTGTTACAATAGGTTAACGATGGTTAGCATGGTCGGCAGTGAATGCTGAAAAACTACCATTTCTCATGGCAAAGATAATGGATTTCAGGGATAAAAACAAGAAATCAACTACTAAAAACAGTTAAATTGCCGTTTGTGGCAACTTAACTGTTTTTGGTTAGTGGATTTCGCTGGGAGTGTTCTAGTCGGCCAGGATGATGTCGAGGACGGCATTGACGTCACTGATGCCTACCTCGCCATCCTCATTCACGTCGCCCTTGATAGCCGGGGCGGCGGGAGCGATGCCAAAGAGCGACACGCTGATGACCTGGTTAAGCATGGCCAGCTCGATGTCGATGCCAGCATCCAGGGCGGTGTCGGTAAAGCGGGCGGTCAGGTCGATGGGCACCTCGCCCAGCATGGGACCAATCCACTCTTCCTCGGTGTGAACGCCGTCGTTGCCGGGGGTGATGGTGATCGGGCTCTTGAACTTGATGGTCGTGTAGCCGTGCTCGTCCACGCCAGGCACGCCGCTCACGGCGATGTTGCCCACGGGCATGGTGACGCCCTCGGCCGTGAGGCAGAAGTTGTTCAGGCTCAGGTCGTATACTCCATCATGGCTGGTGACCACGACGGGCACTTCGTCCTGCTCGGTGACATTGTCGTTGACCACGACCTTGATGTGGCAGGTGTAGTTGGTGGCGCTCAGCGCCATTGCGCAGCATGCGGCTGCCAGCAATAAGAATACTTTCTTCATAATTCTAATCTGTGTATTGCTAATCGTTTTATATTATATTATCAGTTTCCGTTGAGCAGCATGTCGATGAGCTGCGACACGTCGCCGATGGCCACGTCGCCGTCTTGGTCAACATCGGCGTTGACCATGTTGATGCCGGCGGTGTTGCCGCTGAGCAGATAGTCGATGAGGGCCGACACGTCGGCGATCTCAACGCGGCCGTTGCCGTCCACGTCACCGGGCATGCCCTGCTGGGCAGCCTTGGTGGCAGTGATGATGTAGCATGCGGCAGTCTGCAGGTCGGCAGCCACGACGCTGATGGCGATGCGATAGGTGCCATCCTGGTTCTGTTCGATGGTCTTGGTCAGCACGGCACTCACGCCCTCGATGGTGGCGGTGAAGTCGTCCAGGTTGGGCACGTCAGCGACCTCCAGGTCGTAGGCGGTCACGGCAGGGTCCCAGCCGCTGATGGTCGTGCCCTGGTAGCGCAGGTCGGTGATGGCACCCAGGTACACGAGTTCCAGGTCGTCGACATACAGGGCGTCGTTCTTGCTGCCGGTGCCCGGAGTGACATTGGTGGCAAAGTCGACAAAGATGGCCCTGGTCTCTGCACCGTTGGCGGCATAGCTGTCGTAGTCAAACGGGAAGGAGAAGAAGGTCCAGTCACATGCCTTGATGTCGGTTCCGCCCACAATGCTGCCCGACAGGTTGGTGTACACCACGCCCGGATCGGGTTCCTGATAATACGAGCCGTCAAAGGTCTTGACGCTCACGTTGGCGCGCCACGAGTCTTTAGGGGAGCCCTGGGTGTACTTCAGCCAGGCGTTGAATTTGTCGGGCTTGGCATACAAGGGCATGTAGTACAGGTCACCGTTGGGGTCGGGTGTGATGGAGTCCTGGCACATCTCGGCATGATTGTCACGGCTGCTGGCCGACATGGCGCCGGCCTTCAGGCGGCCGTTGGTCATCGTGCCGTTGGCGATGATGTTCAGCACGGGCACCTGACCAGCGGTCATCACGGCACTGTACTCGCCCGTGGCTCCGGGGTGCACGTCTTCGCTCTTGGCCAGCTTGGCCAGTCCCCTGGATGTGCTGGCAAAGGTGCCGTAGGCGGTCATGAAGCTGTGCCAGTGCAGGGGCTCGTTGATGTCGTCGTTCCAGGCTTCCATGTCGCTGTTGGGCAACTGGAAATGGTCGCCCACGGTGTTGAACCACATCGTCACGCCATAGGCCGGAATGGTCACGTTAGCGGCCATCATGCCATCGGTGACGCGGGCAAACACGATGGTGTACATGTCACCCAGATAGGTGCCGGTGGACACGGTGCGCTCGGCGCTATAGGTGGTGATGGCGCCAGTGGTGGCACTGGGCACGTCCACCATGTTCAAATTCAGGTTCAGTCCCATGAAGGGCACTTTGAGTGTCAGCGTGTTGAGGTTGTCACCGTTGTCCTGTTCGTTGACAATCACTGTTGCTGTCTCGGTGCTGGTGTTGCCGTTACGGGTGACCTGGATGGTGCCCGTGTAGCGGCTCTCGGCGCTGAGCGACATCACTGCCGCAGCGGTCAAGCAGAAGCTCAATAAAAATTTCTTCATCGTTTTTAAAAAATAATGTAATAGTAGGGTTTATTTGTTTGCGTTGATAGGTGTGGCGGGAGGTGTTCGGTGGCTTCACTTGAATCGGTACATGATACCCAGCGAGCCATACATGGGACGCAGGGGCTGCACTGAGTGGAAGTTACTCTTGAACAGGCCGTTGAAGCCGTAAGTGAGCTCGGCAAACGCACCCCAGCGGGGGTGGAACTGCCAGTCGGCGCCCACGTCGAGGCCCCATTGCATCACGCGCATGTTGTTGTCGAAGTCAAAGTCGCCGCGCTCGCCGGGCTCGATGCCCATTTCGATCTTGGGCCCCACGGGCGTTCCCTCGCGCAGGTAGCCATCGTAGGCCCATCCCCAGAAACGGCGGTGCGTCAGCCATCCCATAAACAGGCCGGCCCGCAGCGATATGGTCTGCCCCAGGCTGTAGGACGCCTGGACGGGCAGGGTGATGCGGCGCTGCGCGCTCTTGATGCGCACATTGCCCACAAACATGCCCGATAGCGACTCGTCGCCCCTGACGACCTCGATGTCATAGTTCTTGACACGGCTGTCCACGTCCATGCCGCCTGTCTCGAACCGCAGCCCCGTGTGGATGGCCCATCGCTGCCCCAGCGGCAATGTGGCACCGACGGCCACGGTGAAGTTGAGGCCCGGGTCAAAATTGTTGATGCCACGTATCTCGCGGCCGATGTGGGTGGGCAGCGTGCCGCCCACAGCATAGCCCAGGCGCATGTCGAGCCTGACGCTGTCGAGCACTGTGACGGCATGGGTGCTCATGGCAGTGAGTGCCAGGAGCAGGCTGATTGTCAGTATTCTGGAGATAGACATTTCGTGTATCGCTGATTATGGATTATCGTAATGGATTAATCGTTAGCTATTTAGTGGATAGGCCCTCACTCCTCGTGGGTGCAAATCAGGCGCACCTTGTCCACGCACAGGCGGCTGCCGATGGCCCCGATGAAGCTGCCTCCGCCCGAACTCGACGAGAACACGATGGCCAGGCTGTAGCCGCGGTTGGCCAGGAGCTCCGGGTCAACGGTCTCGCGGTAGTCAAACTTCACGTCCCACGGCTTCCACTGTGTGGTGGGCTCGACATAGGCGAGCTTGGCCACGGCCACAATCTGCGGGCTGGTGAGCACATTGTCGCCGTAGAGCACCACCTCGTTGCCCGCTGCGTCGTGGTTGCGGTAGAACACGGCATAGATGTCGGCCGTGTCGACCCTACCGACGATGGGGTTGCCGTAGAAGTCCTGGACCACCTCGCCGGGCTCAAAGGTGTAGTAGCCCGTGAAGCTGTCGGGGCGGCTGGTGAACGGGATGCCGAATCGCGTGGCGTGCAGGTGGTCGCTCATCGCAATCTTGATGTCGAATGTGCCCAGGAACAGGTTGCCCGCAGCCAGGCGCTTGTTGGCCATCTTGCCGAAGGGACCCGTGTCGCGTGTGGTCAGGCAGACGGCGGCACCGTCATATCCGTCGACCAGCGGCGTGGTGGGGTAGTCCATGGGTTTGGCCGAGCCCATCGAGATGCGGTATCCCGCGTTGGCCGTTGCCCAGTCATCGCCCAGGGTGCCGCCCGGCAGCACGTTGTGCCAGGTGTAGTAGTGGTCGCTGGCCGTGGTGAGCTCGTAGTTCTCAAAGTCATAGCACGTGGTGTCGGCCACGACATGGGTCGTGGGCACGACGCTCACCGTGTAGCGGCGGGTCCACTGGCCGTCCTGCGAGGTGACTGTGTAGCTCACGGGACCTCCCGAAAAGTCGTGGGTGCTGCCGCTGGCAGGGGTGATGGTGGCGCCAGGGGTGAGGCTGAAGGTGGGGCTGAGTGCCGTCACATTGGCATCACCGCGCACAACAAACACGATGGCGGTGTCGGTCGACATCACCGTCCTGAGGGAGTCGGTCAGCTGGTAGAAGAACGACTCGGGGTCATCCACGTGAAGCGTGGCCATCTCGATATCGGCCTCGCAGCTCGCCGGCTCGTCGCCAAAGCATGATGTGCTGATGACCGTCAATAAGGCAGCCAGTGCCGCCACCACAGGTGTTGTATGGTTAATGCTAATTCCTAACGCTTTTGCCATAGCTTTAATAGTTTTAACTTGCAAAGTTACTCAAAATCCCGTTCGCGGCAGCATTTTGCAGGCATTTTTTTATTTTCTGCTTCCGAAAATCTTAGTTCTCCGTTCCATAACCGTACTTTTTGCCCTATTGATTTTTGTTTTTTAAATAAATGCACTAATTTTGTGCGCAAGAACATGGACTTGGGCCCATGCAACGCATGGCTGGGCCACACGATGGCCGCGTGCCGCGTCCGTGTTGATATATGTGCATACTAAATGGAAAGACTTATAAATAAACTGTTTGACCTCAGGCTATTCAGGTCATTCAAGGTGAGAACCACACCGCGATGGATTATTCTGTTGCTCGACATGCTTATCGTGCTGGTAAGTTTTGTGTCGACGGTTGTTGCCGATATCTACTCGATGCACCTTGTCGTTGCACCGTCGACCATACTGACCAACGCCGCTGTAGTGCTGGCTATTTATTTTCTGGTAACCTATATTTCCAAGAGTTACACCTGCGTCATCCGCCTGTCGGTTATCGAGGACCTGTACCGCATCTTCATGGCGATTGTCGTCTCGACGATCTTGCTGGTGATTCTCAATATCGTGAAGCTCGTCATCACCGACGTGCCGTTCATGAAGTTCTGGAACATCCTCATCATCGGTGCGTTATCATTCTCGATGATGATGATTGAGCGCTTGTGCATCAAGTATCTGTACATGCGCATGAACAGCGACACCAAGGACCGGAAGCGCGTGCTCGTGCTGGGCACCACCTTCAGCTCGGTGCTGCTGGCCAATGCCCTCAAGGGCGAGATTGGCGGCAAGTACCTGCCCGTGGGCTTGCTCAGCATCAACTCCAACCAGGAGAGCTCCGAGGTCAACGGCTTCAAGGTCTACCGTTTTGACCCGCTGGAGATGAGCGGCATCTTTGAGAAGAACAACATCGAGGCACTGATCTTCGACTCCAAGAGCTATAACCTGATGAGCAGCGGTTTTGCCGACTACTTCATCAAGAACGATATCAGCCTGCTGGCGATGAACAAGGTGGCCGAGTTTGAGCAGGCCGACAACAGCAAGAAGGGCATCTCCACGCTGGTCAAGGAGGTGCAGATCGAGGACCTGCTGGGTCGTGACCCCATCGAGCTCGACAACCCGCTGGTTCGCCAGCACATCAAGGGTGCCTGCGTGATGATTACCGGCGCCTGCGGCTCGATAGGCAGTGAGATTGTGCGTCAGGTGGCCAGTTATGGTGCCAGCAAGATCGTGCTGTTCGACCAGGCCGAGACCCCCATGCACGACCTGTCGCTGGAGATGCGGAAGGATCATCCCCATGCCGACATCGAGCTGTTCATGGGCGATGTGCGCAACCGCGAGCGCGTCGAGGAAGCCTTTGCGCAGTTCAAGCCCTGCTATGTGTTCCACGCCGCGGCCTACAAGCACGTGCCCATGATGGAAATCAATCCCAGCGAGGCCATTCTGGCCAACGTGATGGGTACCCGCAACGTGGCCGACATGGCGCTGAAATATGATGTGTTCAAGTTTGTGATGATCTCGACCGACAAGGCCGTCAACCCCACCAACGTGATGGGTTGCACCAAGCGTCTGGCCGAGATTTATTGCCAATCGTTGTTCCATGAGGCTCAGCGCAACGGCAAGAAGACCCAGTTCATCACCACGCGCTTTGGCAACGTGCTGGGCAGCAACGGCTCGGTGATTCCGCTCTTCCGCAAGCAGATTGCCGCCGGTGGCCCCGTCACCGTGACCCATAAGGAGATTATCCGTTACTTCATGACCATCCCCGAGGCTTGCTCGCTCGTGCTCGAGGCCGGTTGCATGGGCAGCGGTGGCGAGATCTACATCTTTGACATGGGAGCGCCGGTCAAGATCTATGATCTGGCGCGCCGCATGATTTCGCTGGCCGGACTCAAGCCCGATATCGACATCAAGATCGAGGAAATCGGTCTGCGTCCCGGCGAGAAACTCTATGAGGAGCTGCTCAACGACAAGGAGAAGACCACGGCTACCGTTAACCGCAAAATCATGATCGCCAAGGTCAGGACCTATGACTACGCCGACGTGTGTGCCCACATCGACAAGATCATCGGCTTGGCGTCGCGGGGCGATATTCACGATATGATTTATGCCATGAAGGAGTTTGTCCCCGAGTACAAGAGCCAGCACAGCCGCTTCGAGTCCATCGACAAGGAGATTGAGGACGAGAACGGCACCACGTCGGGCCCCGACATCCTGCAGCCCACAGCCGAGTAAGAGGCATCCATCCCCAGAGAATGATATAGCAAGAGGCGTCACTCCACGGTGGCGCCTCTGTTGGTGGTATGCTATTGCTTAGTTGAGCAGGTGATGGATAGCATCAGTCGATAATGACGTGATACTGGTCGCGTGGATGCCAGTGGCGGGTGAGCAGCCACATGGTGATGAGGGCGAACACCACAGTGAGCACGATCATGGCCAGCAGCATGTACTTGGAGAGCATGCGGCCCATCACGGCGGCATAGATGTCACCCATGTTGTTGATGATGAGCTGCATGGCGGTCTCGTAGTCAATCCACAGGACGATGCTCTTGGAGAACGGGATGAGGGACATCACAGCATAGCTGGCGATGACACCGCGACGGTCACGGTAGTTGCCGATGAGCTTGCGCAGGCCCTCGGCAATGCAGCCGAACACTACGCATCCCAGGGCAAAGTACTCGTGCCCCTGCCCGAAGATGTAGTTGAGTAACAGCAGCAACACGGCACACAGGATGGCCATGCCCGGCATGGGGTGCTGCTGGTTGAGCTTGAAGTAAGGCCATGCGGCCGTTACTGCGGCAAACACCGCGCTATAGGTCCAGAAGAAGGGATGGAAATATCCCACCAGCTCCACGACCGAGACGGCAATGACATACAACAATGCTAATGCGATGACTCTTATTGCTCTTTCCATAATTCACCAATTCGAAATTTTGTGTTTCAACTTGCAAAGTTACGATAGATTGTCATATTTGCAAAGCCTTGACGCAATAATTTATCATTTTTAGGACGAATTTACCGTGATTGAGAATATGATCAGGGATATTCTGCCCATCATGGCAGAGTGAAAATGGCTGATTTTTGCAAATAATGTTGTAACTTTGCCGCTGTGAAAATCGTGCGTACCTCGATATTGCCCTTTCACGGCTTCTCGGCAATCAATCTGCTGGGCGTGCTGTTTGTGCACCATGGAGTGTACCTGAGCAACGAGCTGATCAACCACGAGCGTATCCACACGGCTCAGCAGCGCGAACTGCTGTTCGTGTTTTTCTACATTATATATATTATGGAATGGCTGGTGCGCTTGCCCATGCGGGGCAATGCCTACCGCAACATATCGTTTGAGCGCGAGGCCTATTCCAACCAGCGCAACCTCCGCTACCTGGAGTCGCGGCCGTTATTTGCCTGGCGGCGCTACCTGCGCCGGCCGGTGCGTAACCGCAAAACAATGTCATCAGTATGAAACAACGGACCCTCATGACGGTGGCGCTCATGCTTGCCGCCACACTGCAACTGGCAGCCCTTACCGCCCAGGAGGCGGTCAACAAGTTTGTCTCTCACAACTCGCTCCGCTATGCCTCGGTGGGCGTCAATGTCATCGACCTGGATAGCGCTAAGTCGATCGCCAGCTACTGCCCTGAGCAGGCCAACATCACCGCCTCGACGATGAAGACCGTCGTCTCGTCGGCTGCCCTGGGGCTGCTGGGGCCGCACTTCCGCTTCGAGACCCCTGTCTATCTCGATGGTGTGCTCGATGGGGGACACTTCAGGGGTAATGTCATCGTCCGTGGCCTGGGCGACCCCACGCTGGGGTCGGTGTTCCTGCCCTGCCAGGCCAATATCGTGGACGAGATTGTCGGCACCTTGCGGGCGATGGGTATCAACTGGATTGAGGGAGCCATCATCGGCGATGACAGTTACTATGGCTACCCCTATTTTGACGAGGATTGGGACGTGGGCGACCTGGCCTATGACTATGGGGCCGCAGTCCATGCCCTCAACTTTCATGATAACCTGATGACCGTTGCCTTCACGATGGACTCGCGCGGCCGCCTGGCTAAGTCCACAATCACGCCGCCAGTGCCCGGGGTGAAGGTCATCGGCCGCAGCCGCGCCAACCGTGGCCGCAATTCCATCACGCCCTACCTCGACTATAGCGTGCCCGCCCTCGTGCTCACGGGCGATGCCATCTCCAAGTCCTACCGTAACACTTATGCCAACCCCACGCCCGCGCCCATGCTGGTCGACAGCGTGGAGCGCACCCTCAGGTGGGCCGACGACATCCGCTATGATTACTCGCCCGATGTGCGGGCCGGTCTCGATAACGCCGAACTCTCGCTGCTCGTGTTGCACAAGTCTCCCGAACTGACCGAGATCATCACCTCGCTGCTCGACCGCAGCGACAACATGTTTGCCCACGCCCTGCTGCGTGCCATCGGTGCACGTGATTGGGAGAACAAGGGCCACGACAGCATGCCCTCCAATCTCGACCAGGTGGGCGTCGAGGCCGTCAAGCGCTGGCTGGAGCAGCAGGGAGTGGACACCGCACCGCTGTTCATGCGCGACGGCAGCGGCCTGGCAAGGGCCAACAAGGCATCGGTCAACTTCTTTGGCGACATGCTCTCCATGATGGCGCACCGCCGGTTTGACGGCGTTAGGCTGTGCGACCTCATGCCCACGGCGGCCGGTCGTGCCGGCAAGACGCTGAAGGAGAATCCGCTGAGCGATCAGATTGTGCTAAAGTCGGGCAGCATGCGCCACGTGCAGTGCTTTGTGGGCTACTATCCAGCCGATGAGCCGCACTACGCTTTTGCCGTGCTTGTCAACAACTTCACCTGTTCCCAATCTGCCATCAGGGAACAAATCGGCACCTTCCTTTGCAATCTTTTTGAGGGAAAATAGTTGGTGTTTCAAAAAAAATGCCTAAACTTGCAGGTTAAATGTAAGACAAAACCTTGGCGAATCGACGCTAAGCAATAAAATATCAGACGATTATGAACATGGCGATTGAGAAAATGCTATCTCATGTCTATGAGATCGAAGGACTGATGCTCGTTACCCGCAGGCTGGGTGAGGAGAACACGCCCGATGTCATTACCAATAAAATCAAGCGCAAAGTGCGTGAGCTGGCCGAGATGTGTGGCATCGATGTTCCGCAACCCGTCGCCGCTCCCGCTACCGAGGAACCCGTCGCCGAGCAACCCGCGACAGAGGGACCCGTCGCCGCTGACGAAGCCGACGGCTTGCCCAGCGACGACTATGATGCCGACGAGACCTGGCAGCACGACAATGGCGAGGAGTTTAAGGAAGTCTTTGCTCTTGACTACGAGGAGCCTAATCATCAGGTTCCCGTTGCCGACCGTGAACCCGACGACGATATCACTGTCGAGTTTATCGAGGCCGAGGACGACCAGCCTGCTGCCGAAGAGGCTGAGCCCGTTGCCGAATCCCGTCAGGAGCCTGCCCCGGCGGCCAAACCCGTCGTGCCGCCCGTGTTCCGCGGCCCCGTTGAGGTGAATGATGAGCCCGTTCCCGAGCCCGACCCCAACGTGCTGCCCGAAGCCGAAGACGAGCCCGACATTACCGTCGAGTTTATCGAGGCCCCGGATGACGCACTGCCCGAACCCGTGGATATGCCCGTTCCGCCGGTGCCCACCGAGTTTCCCGAGCCCGAGGAGGAGCCCCTGCGCGTGGACCAGAAGGTGCAGCGCAGCCTCTTCAAGGATATCCGCAAGGCCTTCTCGGTCAATGACCGGTTCCGTTTCCAGCGCGAGCTGTTTGCCGGCAGCGCCAATGCGATGGACACCGCCATCGAGCATATCGAGATGATGCGCACCTACGGGAACGCCGAGTTGTATTTCTATAGCCAATTGAACTGGGACCGTGAGAACGACACCGTGAAGGACTTCATGGCCATCGTGCGTAACCATTTCCAGTAAGACCGCAATATTGAAACCCTACGCATGGCTGGTAAGCTCTACATCGTGCCCACACCGGTAGGAAACCTCGCCGATATGACACCTCGCGCTATCGAGGTGCTTAACAGCGTGGACACCGTCCTGGCCGAGGATACTCGCACGAGCGGGGTGCTGCTCAAGCACTTCGGCATCGCCACGCCCATGCGCAGCCACCACAAGTTTAACGAGCACGAGGCCGTGGCGGCCGTCGTTGAGCACCTGCGGGGTGGGGAAGTGATGGCACTCATCAGCGATGCCGGTACCCCAGGCATCAGTGACCCGGGATTCCTGCTCTCGCGGGAATGCCGTCGCCAAGGCATCGAGGTCGAGACCCTGCCCGGTGCCACCGCCTTTGTTCCCGCGCTGGTCAATTCGGGTTTGCCATGTGACCGCTTTGTCTTCGAGGGCTTCCTGCCACAGAAGAAAGGCCGTGCCACGCGCCTGCAAGAACTCAAGGACCAACCGCTGACCATGGTCTTCTATGAGTCACCCTTGAGGCTGCTGAAGACCCTGCAGCAGTTTGTCGAGACCTTCGGCCCCGACCGGGATGCCAGCGTCGTCAGGGAAATCAGCAAGTTGCACAACACCACCCACAATGGCACACTGGGCGAGCTGGTGGACCACTTTGCCGCCAATGCCCCCCGTGGCGAGATCGTGATCGTGGTTGCCGGCTGTCCGGCCCAAGCAACGGAAAAAGTGGACAAGTATGCCGCTTTCAAGCACAAGAAAGCTAAAGTTTGATTATATAACTTATCGTATATAGTAATATGAAGAAGATATTGTTTTTCGTCTGGTTGATGGTGGGACTGGCTGTGATGCCCGCCTGCCAACGCAGCAATAAACTGGAGGCCGAGGCCCACCGCCAGGACTCGATCAATGCCGTGCTGCAAGACTCGATCAACACCGCAAATGCCGAGAAAGACAGCCTCATGCAACTCATGGGCGACATCGCTGACGGCATGCAGCAGATCAAGGAACTGGAGGATATCGTTTCGGTCAATAATCTGAATGGCGAGACTCCAGACCGCAAGAAACAGTTGCGCGACGATATCATCCTGATCCAGGAGTCTATCAACAAGCACAAGACCCGTCTTGCCGAGCTGGAGCGCCGACTCAAGCAGTCCACCAACTACAACAGTTCCATGCAACGCTCCATCGAGAACCTCAAGCAGCAGCTCGAGGACCAGCAGAAGACCATCAACAACCTGACCGAACAGCTTGCCGCCGCACATATCCAGATCAAGAACCTGAATCAGAGCGTTGACTCACTGAACACGGTCAACATGGCCGTTACCAAGGAGAAAGAGGCAGCTCAGGAAGAAAGTCGTCAGTTGACCGATGAAGTGACCAATCTGAACACTTGCTACTATGTCATCGGGTCCAAGAAGGAGCTCAAGGCGCACAAGATTATCGAGAGCGGCTTCCTGAGAAAGACCAAAATCCTGGAGGGCGACTTCGAGATGTCCTATTTCACTAAGGCCGACCGCCGTACCCTCAACGAGATTCCCCTGCACAGCAAGAAGGCTGAGCTGATGACCAACCACCCTAAGGATTCCTACGAGATTGTGGATCATGGCAACGTCAAGACGCTGCACATCCTCAATGCTGCCCGTTTCTGGGAAAAGTCTAATTTCCTCGTGGTAAAAGTCGACTGATGAAGGTTGTCCTGGCGTTTGATAAGTTCAAAGGCTCGGCGACTTCCCAACAACTTAATGATGCCGCGCGTCAGGCTCTCAACGGCTGTGAAGGGCTTGACATCGTGTGTGTGCCTGTGGCCGATGGCGGCGACGGCACCACAGCGGCGCTGGCGGCCACGTGCCGGGGCCAGTGGATAGCGGTGCCCGTGATGGGCCCGCTATTGCAGCGTGACCCCGTTGTGGCCCGGTACTACCTGTGTGACGACGGCACGGCGATTATCGAGGTGGCGGCGGCCAGCGGAGTGGCCCTGCTGCCCGAACAAGACCGCGACGTGATGCGTGCCACAACCCTGGGCACCGGCATGCTCATGCGCGATGCCATGGAGCGAGGGTCGCGGCACATTGTGCTAGGATTAGGCGGCTCGGCAACGTGCGATGCGGGCATGGGCATCATGTCGGCCCTCGGGGCTGAGTTCCTCGATGACGAGGGGCATCACCTGTATCCCAGCGGCGAGTCTCTGGATAAGATCGCCCGTATCGAGTCCCGAGGCATCCCTCTGACCGTCACCGATTGCCGTTTCACCATCTTGATCGACGTGGACACCTATCTGCAGGGCGAGCGCGGAACCGCACGCCTGTTCGCGCCACAGAAGGGCGCATCGCCCGAGCAGGTTGAGCAGTTGGACCGTGGTTTGGCCCATGTGGCCACCCTCGTGGGCGACAATATTGCCCGTGTGCAAGGCTGCGGCGCTGCCGGGGGCATTCCGGCCCTGATGATGTATCTGCTCGACTGCCAGCTGCTGCAGGGCGCACCCTATGTGTTTGCCCGCAACGGCATGGCTGGGGCGCTCGAGGACGCCGACCTGGTTATCACGGGCGAGGGCCGCTTGGACAACCAGTCGCTGATGGGCAAGGGCCCCGGATGTGTCATCGCGATGGCCCGCGAGCGCCAAATCCCTGTTGCCGCCGTGTGTGGCACCATTGCTGACGACTTCGATCCTGCTGGGGCCGGATTGATGCGGGCAATTGGTGTGAGTGAAGGCTTACCCATGGAATTGGCTATGGATACCGATGGCACGCTACAGCGGGTGAGTGATGCCGTTTTTCAATTGATTATCAGCCAAATGAATAATATGAATTAACACGATGCAGTGGTTGACTGACATATTCCTGACCCATTCGGCAGTGCAGGCGGTCGTTGTCCTGTCGCTGTTGTGCGCCTGTGGTTTGGCCCTGGGCAAGATCAGGGTACTCGGCGTGTCGCTAGGAGTGGCATTTGTCTTTTTCCTGGGCATTTTGGCCGGCCACTTGGGTGTGTCGATCGATGCCGACATGCTGCAATACGCCCAGAACTTCGGCCTCGTGCTGTTTGTCTATGCGCTAGGCTTGCAGGTGGGCCCTGGCTTCTTCGGATCATTTCACAAGTCGGGACTGACCCTGAACCTGTGGGCGCTAGGCGTTGTCCTGGTGGGGACCGTCATGACTCTGCTACTGCCCTTGTTTGGCATAGACCTGAGCGACGCGGTGGGTATCATGTGTGGCGCGACGACCAACACGCCTGCCCTGGCGGCCGCTCAGCAGACGTTGTCACAGCTGCATCAGTCCCAAAGTGGAGCCGCACTGGGTTGCGCGGTCACCTATCCCTTGGGTGTCATTGGCGTTATCTTGGCCTTTGCCCTGATGCGCAAAGTGCTGGTCCGCTCCAGCGACCATCTCGTCGATAAGGGGGATGAGGAGGCCGACCATACCTTCATCGCCACATATCAGGTGCGCAATGAGGGGATCATCGGCAAGAGCGTGGGCGACTTGGCACGTATCAGTCCCCGGCAGTTCGTCATTTCGCGCCTGTGGCGTGACGGCAAGGTGAGCATTCCCGAGGCCCATACCGTACTCTTGCGCGATGACCGTCTGCTGGTCATCATGCGCGACCACGATGCCGCCGAGGCCATGCAGGTCCTCTTCGGCAAGCAGGAAACCACCGACTGGAACACGGGCGAAATCGATTGGAACTCGATCGACAGCGACCTCGTTTCTCAGGCTATCCTGGTCACCAAGCCCGAGATCAACGGGCACAAGTTGGGTTCGCTCAGACTGCGCAAGCACTATGGCGTGAACATCAGCCGCGTGAATCGCGGTGGCCTGCAACTGCTGGCAACACCCGACCTGCGACTGCAGCTGGGCGACCGCATCATCGTCGTCGGCCATCGCGAGGCGCTCAAGAATGTGGAGAAGGAGGTGGGCAATGCTGTCAAGATGCTCGATGAGCCCAACCTGATCACCGTCTTCATCGGCATGACCCTGGGTCTCATTCTGGGCTCCATCCCTATCGCTCTGCCGGGCATCTCGGCCCCGGTGAAACTGGGCCTTGCCGGCGGCCCCATCATTGCCGGTATCCTGATCGGTGCCTTCGGTCCCCGCATCCACATCAATGCCTATACCACCTCGAGTGCCAACCTGATGCTGCGTTCCATCGGCCTAGCGTTATATCTTGCCTGCTTGGGACTTGCATCGGGACCCGACTTCTTTGCCACAGTGGTGCGGCCCGAGGGGGTGCTGTGGGTGGCTTGCGGCTTCCTGATTACCGTCCTTCCCGTGGTGCTTGTCGGCTGGTTGGCATTGCGGCTGGCACGCATCGACTATGCCGCTGTGTGCGGCATGCTCAGCGGCGCGATGGCCAATCCCATGGCCATGAATTATGCCAACGACACCCTCGACAGCGACCGTCCCTCGGTAGCCTATGCTGCCGTCTACCCCTTGAGCATGTTCCTGCGCGTCATCATCGCCCAGGTGCTCCTGCTCATCTTTCTGTGAAAAAAATAAAGAAGAGGACGAGACCAAGGCACCTCTCTATCGCCTGATCTCGCCCTCTAAATAAGAATCGATCTTCAGTTATTCATGCATTCTCCTGAATCACCGCTAGCGGTGATCAGAATTTCATGTACAGGCGGCGGTTGCGGCCTGTGCGGTGGCTCACGTGGATCCAGCGGCAGCCCTTCTCGTCGATGCACTGGTCGACGGGCAGGTTGAGCCGCTTGATCAGCGCTAGCAGGCGGCGGTTACGCGACGGACTGCCCACTGTGATGTCGGCGGCCTCGCCGCGCTGGTGCTGGCTGCTGGGCGTGCCGCCCACAGCCTTATTGAGCTCGGGGCAGCGGTATCCGCTGTTGACCCTGATGGGACCGCCCCATGCCTCGCGCAGCGGGTCGAGCACGTTGTCCACCAGGGCATTCAGTGCAGTGACGGCGCTGGCGGGCGGCGTGTTGTCGATACCCAGCCGGCGTGCTGTCGCCGACCGCGTGAGTTCACGGATAGTGAAGTGCTTCATCGGGTCGTGATGCGCATGTGCGCCTTGGGATAGCGCAGAACCAGACACGAAGCCTCGGTCATCACCAGGGCATCCACGTTGCGCACGCCGCTCTTCTTGAGGTTGAGCTGCTCGGTGCTGAAGGGGATGTGGGTGTACTTCTGGATATACTCGGGATCGATGACAATGCCCTCTTCGGCCATGCCGACCTCATCAAACACCTCGCTCAGCAGCAGGTACAGGCAACCGAATTTGCTGCGCAGCTCAGTGAAGTCGATGCCCCACTTGCTCACGTGCTGCCCCGCAGTGATCACGCGGGTGTAGTCCAGCTTGCTGATGCGGCTGATGAGTGCGCTGCCACCGATGAGGATTTTGCGCTTGCTGCCTGAGTTGCCGGTGAAGGCCTCGCGCATCAGTTCCACCATCATGCCGGGCGTGAGGTCCACGCTCTTCTCGAGCTGGAAGTCCTTGCCGGCCTGGTTCCAGATGCCGCCCGTGAAGAAGATGTGCTCCTTCTTGATGGGATCCCACATCTGTCGGGCGACACCAAAGAGGAAGGACTTCTCCATGCCCAGGCGCATGTCGTAGACCGCGGCCTCCTCTTGGTCGCTCATCGTCCAGCCCACTTCCTTGTTGGCCAGCCGCTGCAGTGTGGATTGCTCGACCTGCATCTTGAAGATCTGGCACAGGTTGCGGCTCTTCTTGGGCAGGGACTCGAACTGGGGCGACTGCACGTCGAGTTCGCTCGCGGCGCGTCCCATGCGCACCAGGGTGGTGCCGCCCAGCACCTCGGGGATGCAGTTGGGCACTCCGCCCAGCGTGGGACCGTTGACAGCCATGACGGTCACGCCGCTGGTGTCGCGGGCGACAACATAGAGCATCAGGTCCTGCTCGCTCTCGGTGGTGCCGTCGGCCTCATATCCAGGGGCATTCTGCACCAGGATGGTGTCGGTGGGATCAAAGATGTCATTGTTGTCGGTCGAGATGACGGCCATGGCCGGTTCGCTGGAGCCGTCACCGATGGTCTCGGGAATATCGCCAGTCAGGTGTGCCGTGGTGGGCTTGGTGTCCACGCTGTAGTAGTCCACGACCATGCTGCCGCTGTGCTTGCTGCCGGCGTAGCGCGAGATTTGGTCGATGGGGGTGGACATGGGGCGGATTTTCACGATCTGCTGGTCAATCTCGTTGAGCAGCAGGTCGTGAGCCCCTTCGCGGGTGAGGTCGGTCGTGAGTGGCCCATCGACCACGTGCTTGCCATCATCGATGCCCGGGATGAGCATGCCCACGGCCAGCGTGGCGGTGCCGGCAGAGCCTGTGATACACGAAGCCAGAATGGCGATAAGAATCATGGTGATGACAAAGAGAATGAGCTTCTTGTGGCGGCGCATCCAGCGCATCGCCTGGGTGAAATTGTTGATGTTCATGGTTTTAGTCGTTAGTTGTTAGTTGTTGGTTTTGTTATTAGTCCCAGATGCTGCGGCGGCAGTAGCGTGGAAAGACGGGCGTGGACTGCTGGTTGGGATCCTCGGCCTCGGGCTGTGGATGCAGCATGGCCTCGATTTTCTCGTTGCGTCCCCGCAGGAATCCGGCGGCATCGGCATTCTTCACGTCATCGTCGTGGGTGATGCCACGTGCCAGGGTTTCCAGTACCTCGTCGCTGGGAGTGAAGCCGTTCAGGTCCTCGGTGAGCTGGGTGAGCCGTTGGGCACTCGACTCGTCGAGTTGCATTGCGGCAATGCGTTGGGCAAGGGTGGGGGAGGCGGCCTGATCTTGTGCTGCCTCATCGTTCCCGCAAAAGGGAGGTGGCGTGGCCACCGTCTGTTCTGTTTTCTGATCTTGGTTCATGGTTGATGTTAAGATTAAAGTGGTTATTAAAAAGTGTGTTTTCTGCTGGTGGAACTTAATTGTTGATGAGAAAACCGACCTTGTGGTCGCGCTGGCGGCGAAAGGCCTCGAATGTGTCGTACACGTCACTCAACGCGATGTTGGCGTTCTCGCTCTGCTGCTGGTAGGCATTGGCGCTGTTCATCGTGATGTTACGCCCCTGCAAGGCCCCGCTCACGCCGCTGATTTCCTCGAACAGCTTCATCTGCAACTCGATCATCTGGTAGGCGCCGATGTTGGTGCCGTTAGCGCTTACCTGTTCGGGCTTGGCGTCACCGTAGCGCGGGTTATAGGGCAGCAGGCCGTTGGCACTCGACCAGCAGCGCCGCGCGTCTTCCCACGTCCAGCCGTCGGGCAGCGCGGTCTCGGGAAAGAGGAGCACGCCCTTGGCGCTGGAGCGCATCACCTGGTCGAGCAGGGAAATCATGCGGTTGACGTGCTTCTGTGTGTCGATGATGTCCTCGACCACGGCATGCA
>CAZVMM010000046.1:0-22916 GCA_964628205.1 uncultured Muribaculaceae bacterium | reverse complement strand
GCGATGGCCTTGCGCTCGCGCTCGTTGTCCTGTATCTTCTTGAGCAGCACCTCGGCGGTCTCGGGCGCCTTGTGCAGGTAGTCGTCGAGCTCCTTCTTGATGAAGTCGTTGACATACTTGTAGATAGTGGGGCCGTCTTTCCACATGATGGAGCTGCCCAGCTTGATCTTGGTCTGGGACTCGAAGACGGGCTCCTCGACCTTGATGCTGATGGCGGCGACGATGCCGTTGCGGATGTCGCTGTACTCAAAGTTCTTGCCGTAGAACTCCTTGATGGTCCTGGACAGGGCTTCGCGGAATGCGCTCTGGTGCGTTCCGCCCTGGGTGGTGTGCTGTCCGTTGACAAAGGAGTAGAACTCCTCGCCGAGCTGTGCGGCATGGGTGATGACCACCTCGATGTCGTCGCCGGTGAAGTGCATGAGCGGGTAGAGCGGGTCGCTGGTCATCTTGTCCTTGACCAGGTCGCTCAGGCCGTTGCGCGAGTGGTACTTCTTGCCGTTTAGCATGAGCGTGAGCCCGGTGTTCAGGTAGGAGTAGTTCTTGATCATCGACTCGATGTACTCCTCGCGGAACTCATAGTGCTTGAAGATGCTCGCATCGGGCCTGAATCGCACCAGCGTGCCGTTTTCCTCGCCCTCGTCGGCGGGGACGATGCCGCTCTCCTGCTTGACGAGCCCCTCGCTATAGAGCACCCATGAGCACTGCCCATCGCGCACGCTGCGGATGTAGAACTCGGTGGACAGGGCGTTCACCGCCTTGATGCCCACGCCGTTGAGTCCCACCGAACGCTTGTAGGTCTGGGTGTCGTATTTCGCTCCGGTGTTCATCTTGCTCGAGGCGTCCTTGACCTGGTTCAGGGGGATGCCGCGGCCATAGTCGCGGATGGTGACCATGCCGTCCTTGACGTCGATGTCGATGGTGGGCTTGGCATATCCGGTGTTGAACTCATCGATGCTGTTGTCGATGACCTCCTTGATGAGGACGTACACGCCGTCATCGTCCTGGGAGCCGTCGCCCAGCTTGCCGATGTACATGCCGGGACGCAGGCGGATGTGCTCGCGCGGCGATAGGGTGATCAGCTCGTCATAGCCGCCGAAGTCGTTTCCCGCCTGCTGTTGTGTGGCGGGCTGACCGGTGGGCTCGTCGAGCTGCTCGGTGATGGTATTCTGCTTGTCTTGTGACATATCTGATTAACGAATCTGCGTTTTAACCCGCAAAGTTACAAAAAATCCCGCAATCTCCCCTTCGGTCACGGCTGCCGATAAGGTTTATTAACATTAGGCTTTAGGCTTTAGGTTATGGGGATTATGTGAAAAAAGAGTGAGGGCGCGCCGTCGTCGGCGGGCCCTCACCACTAAGTAAATGCAAAGAGTTATTTAGGGGACTTCTATAAATTACCAAAATGATAGTTTCTAGTGTTGGATGCCTTTGGCCGCTTTTCGGCATCTTTTGCCTTACTTTCTTGGACCATAGCCTGCTATGCTCCTGCGAAGTCAAGTCAAAATCTGCTCGAAAATCAATCCAAATCCATTCCAAGCTAATTTATAGAAGTCCCCTTTAGTGAATTGTGTCTCTCTGTTGTTACTTAACGACTTTTCTGGTCGAGAAGGTGCCGTCGCTGTATCGGGTGACAACGATGTTGACGCCCTCGAACGGCTGGCTCGACTGCATGCCGAGCGTGTTGACGTACTGTACGTCTACCACATGGCGGTCGGCAATGACGTTACCCACGCTGGTGACGATCTGGGGATCGCCCGAGTAGAGCACGATGGGCAGCGTGTACTCCAGGATGTAGTACTTGCCATCGTCCTCGCCTTCGCGCTTGGGAGCGCGGTTGCCGAGGGTCTGCTGCAGGTTGGCCGTGCGGGTGTAGTAGGCCCTGACGATGAACGTGACGGGCAGAGATTCGAGCACGCCGGTCTCGCTGGCTTCCTCGCGCAGCTTCTGCGCACCGAAGGTACCCATCACCTCGTCGGAGCCCTGCAGGGTCCAGTTGCTATAGAAGCTCTCCAGGTCTTCGTTCTGGCCGAGGTAGTACTTGTTGGTGGGATTGGTTACCGACTCCAGGCTGTACACGTCGTGGTTCACCTCCTCCATGAGGAAGTCGTCGCTGATGCGCTCCTGGCGGTTGCCGCCGAGCTGATTCGGCTTGGTGAAGACCTCCTCGTTGAGGTACTGCAGGTCGACCTGGCGCCACACGCGCACCTTGTACAGGTCATAGTCCTCGGTGAGCACCTCGGGGTTGGTGGGGATGACGAGCCTGTCGATGTCCAGGGTGATGGTGTAGTGGGTGTATACCTTGTCGTCGACGGTCCAGGTGTGGCCCTCGTTGCCGTTGCGGCTGCTGCTCATCACGATGCTGTTGACGATAGCGCTCATGTCGGTGGTCACAGCCTGCTGGCGCATCGCGCCATAGGTGTTCGGGTTGCCCTGCACGCTCGTGGCGTTGGTCACGGGGACATAGAGGGCGTTGGCCGAGTTCAGACCCGAATTGTCGAGCAGAGCCATCCACTCACTGGCACCGTCGGCCACGCTCACGGGCTCGGAGCCGTCTTGTGCGTACTGGCTGTTGGCGGTGTCGTGGGTGGCCGTTGCGGCGGTCGTCCAGTTGGTGCCGCTGCTCTGGCGCATCAGGTCATAGCCCGTGATGGCGTCGTTGCCCAGCACCTCGATCTCCACGTCGCCATTGCCGTTCTTGGCGGGCAGGCTGTGGTCGGTGTCGCCATCGATGTCGCTGATCTGGTAGGCAATCGCATCGATAGCACGCATCGCGCTCCTGAAGACGGGCACCTCGACCATATTACTGGTCAGCGTGCTGGTCACGCTCACGCCGTTACCGCTCACGGTGACGGTGTAGGTCTGGCCGTCGATGGTCACGGTGAACGTGCCGCTGTGGGGGCCCTCATCGGTGGGCAAGTAGGTCAC
The DNA here is from genome assembly GCA_964628205.1 of uncultured Muribaculaceae bacterium. Lineage (GTDB taxonomy): Bacteria > Bacteroidota > Bacteroidia > Bacteroidales > Muribaculaceae > Sodaliphilus. Next base: position 19,991 of record CAZVMM010000046.1, on the reverse strand, counting down.
TGTCAGTTCGATCGAGCCACCGACAGGCACAGTGCCGTTGCCGGTCACGGTGAACTCGGTGGGCAGGTTGGTCGTGTCGATGACGGGAGCGAAGGGCGTGTTACCCGTGTTGGTAACAGTAATCGTCTGAGTTGTCTCTTGGTCGATAGCAGCATTAGTAAATCCTATTGTGGTAGGACTCACGGTGCCAGCTATAACGGGTATGGGCATCTCGAAATCAAACTTCACCTTAGGCAAGAACTGCTGGACCTGGGCGGTTGAGCCATAGGAGTACATACCGGTATTGGTCGTTTGGCTCTCACCGGCAAAATAGGTGCGGCCATACATGCCAACTTCGGTCGTAACCTCAATCAGCAGGTCACCACCTGTGTAGACGAATTCATTCTCGAGGTTCTCAAATACCCATTCGGTTAAGCCCGTCTGTGCTGAATTGGGCATGGCGATGGTCTTGACAGTTACAAATTGGGCATCTTTTCGTGTAGCCGTGGTATATCCTGCCGTATTGGCTGGCATATTAGCCAATTTCACGGTTACTGTACCAGTGCCATTGCCGTATCCAGTTCTTGAGTAGAAGTTGATACCCGAGTTACTTCCATAAGTTGTCGGATAGAAGGTCACTTTAGTGATTTTGTTGCCTTCCATCCCTTTGCCTGTAAACTTGGATGCAGGATAGAGCATCTGGTTGACTTGGGCCTCGTCATAGTAATAGCCATAGACAGGCAAGTACTGGTTGGTGTTACCCTCATCACAGATGGTGGCATCGGTCTTAACGATAGCCGTGCCATTGATGGTGATGGTCACGGGGTCGACACCGGGGCTTGTCAGCGTGATGGTGGCATTGTGTGTGCCCTGGCCAGTGGGCGAGTAGGTGATGACGAGTTCACCGCCGCTGCCCAGGTTGGTCGCGCTGATGCTGTAGCAACCGCTCGGGTCACTGAGCGTGGCGGTAATGTCGCCCGTCAGGTCCATTCCTCCGACAGTCACCGTCTCGGTGTAGCTGCCGCCAGGGGTGCCCTCAAAGGTCACGCTTGTCGTCGATGCCGTGATCATGGGCTGTCCATACTCGCGGAGGATGTACTCGATACCGGCGAGTGCATCGATCTTGCCGTTGCCAAAGTGGCTGGCATTGGCGCCATTGGTATAGGCGTCATGGATGGCGGTCTGGATCATGATGTTCTTGATCTCGCTGGTGGTCAGATTCTTGCCCAGCTCCTGGGCCGTCTGCAACCACAGTGCCACAATACCAGCCGCTGCGGGACATGCCATCGATGTGCCGCCATTATATCCATAAGGGTTAGTGGCGTTGTCGACAACGGGAGTAATGGAGTGAGAGCTGTAATTGTGGTTGTAGGCCGAAATGATAAACTGCCCCGGGGCTGTGATCGTGGGGTGCATGTCGCCAAGAGGGCCAGAGCCGGCTGTGGCATAGCTTGAATAACTGCTGATATCACCCAAGTCGTTGCTGGAGTATCCGGAGAGTGTGCGGGAAACATAGGCTCCCACGGAGATGGCATTGCGGTTAACCGCATTGACACCAACACTCATGTCATCAGAACCGTTGACCCAATTGTAGCCATTGGTCGTCAGGCAGTTGCTGAAATAACTGTAGCTGTCAGCCCATACGTCGACAACAGCCGAACCATTGGCAGGATAGAACTCAACAGCCAAAGTGTAATCGCTGTGATATATACCATCAATCACATTTTCGCTCGTTGTTTCCAGTGCATTAGTCGTCAGAACGATGTTTGACTTGCCGTTGGCATCGGTGGTACGATAGGCGGTTAATGTGCCAGAATAGTAGGTCGAAACGTTAACAGAAGTACCAGGATAAGCGGTCGGATTCACGTTAATCGTACTCTTAATGGCACCCGTGTTGTTGTCCAGGACATAAACCCTGCAATTTAACGTTACATCAGGCGTGCGGCACCAAGCGTTAGCAAGCGTTCCCACATAGTAGTCGCCGCCATCACAGTCGGAATAATAAGATGTGCGGAGAATTGACCGCAATGGGTTCGCACTGCTTGCAGTCGCTGAAATGTAGAGTCCTCCTCCATCTTCGGCTCTAGCATTGCCAGCATTGTTACCTGCAGCAAACAGGCAGACGTTGTTAGGATGATTGTCCCCGAAGTAGTCGTTAACGACAAGGGAAATATCATCGGTACCATCGTGTGGGCCTGCCAGAGAGCCCCAGCTATTGCTCACCACGAGGGGTTTACCTTGTTCTTCGGCATAGTCGTACATCTGCCTCATCGCGTAAATGATACGCGAATCGTACAGGGTGTTGAGACCAGCCAGATACAAGTCCGCACCAGGTGCCATGCCACCATAGGTGGCAGTGGCATGGTCGTCGGTGACGGTAACGTTTGTACCACTGACAATCACACTCGATCCACCTGCAATCGAACTGGTGTGGGTGCCATGGTCAGAGGTGTTCTTGTCATAAGCTGGGACCGTTCCGCTGCCCTGCCAGTCATAAGCCGGATTGGCCGTAGAGGTTGTGCTGTTGTAGCTTAACAAGCCCTTGATGCGGCTGTTGCCGTTCTTGTCCTTGAAGGCAATGTGCTGGAAGTCGATACCCGAGTCGATAACGCCCAGGATAACGCCTGTTCCATCATATCCATGGCTCAGTCCGGCGAGACGGGCATCGTTGCTGAAGGCGAGAACGTCATCGGCATTGGTGGTTTGGCGGGCCATATCATTCAGGGTTCGCATGACTTCGGCGACCTTGACTCTCTTCACCTGGTCGATAGCGGCCACATCCAGGATGGCATCAACGGGAATCAACGCTGTGACGATGCCATTGTCGAATGTGCACTCGATGATAACACCTAAAGACTCGAGAGCGCTGATGCAGCTCTTGTCGGTCACGTTCAAGATAGAAGAGATATATACCCGTCCGTCAATGGTGTCGGGCTTGGCAATGGGGCGCTCATAAGGTCTGGCATCAGGTCTTACCTTTTTGCCCTGGCTTCTGAGAGAGGGCTTGGGCGCATCAAGGCTGATTTTCCCAGCCATCTCATCGAGGAACATCTGTGTCGAGATAGATAATTTCTCGGCGTTGGGCGTTACCGCTTGTGCCATTGCTGTCATGCCGATGGCGATGAAACCGAGCAGCAGCGCAAAGCGTAATTTATTAACTATCGTTTTCATATCGGTATGTCTCTGTGTCGTCGTTAATTAATGTTCTTACTGTTAATACACTGAGCTTTGGTCTCAGAAGGCTGCAACTGTCGACGGTCGAAAACGACGTCGTTGATACGTTTCAGCGTTCTGGGTCTCATGTTATCATTGGCAGTGAAAGCAGGCGCGCTTAATGAAGAGCCGTTTCCACTTGAAATGATGATTCGAGTCACATCAGCGGTATAGGACTCTTCGGGGTCGCATGCGAACAGGATGGTGCCATTCGCATGGATGGGTACAGTCCATGTGTGTGTCTCGCCGGCGCTAAAGGTGTAGCTCACACCGTTAACCAACATTGAACCGCTGCCATAAGTTCCAGAATCGGCAATAATAGTGACATTAACGCTGTTTCCCGCGAAATCGGCAGGCATGGTATAAAGCACATTGCCGTAGGTGGGAAGCCACAGGCAATTAGTGCCGTCATCCTGGGTGCCAACAAACTCATACTCCCAGTTATTGGGGCCAGTTACTACGATACCCTCAACGGTGCCATCACCATTCTGATAATCGGCGCAAGCATAGAAGCTGCTCTCTGAACCGCTGGTCGGGAACGAGACGTTGGCGTCAACAGCCGCCATATAGGAGTATGAACTTGGATAAGCGTTAGACTGTGTAGAAACCGAGAAGATGTCGACCACGTTGTTCACTTGATCGAGTGATATCACATCATTGGGCGAATAGGTTGTTGTGCTGCCCAAAGTGCTCTCATCGCCCCAGCCATTGTCGCCCATTGTGCTCATAGAGGTGGTCACGTCGAAGACGGGAACCATCGGCTCCAGCCAATCGATTTCAATTTGGGTGATACGGGGCGATTGGCCATAGACGTACTGATTGTTACTTACTGTGATACCCTGAATCCGGATCACGTCACCAGCGCTGGCATTGGTAACAATATAACGATTCCAAGTGTTAGCGGAAGCGGAACGGATCCAATCACCAACAGAGAAATATCCCGAGGTAGTGGTGTAGATGTACACTACAATCTTGGCGTTGTGTATGTTCAAGTCGGCAGGAACAGTGTAGCTCAAGTGGTAGTTAGAACCTCCAGAGATGTAGGCATATCCGTTTCTGTTTCCATATAGTCCCGATGAAGTCCAGTTTTCAGGAAGATTCCCATCCAGAGATGCCGATGAAGAAATGCTCGTGAAATTCAATCCAGCAAGGAATTCGTCAGGATAGGTCTGCGGGGTTCGCTTGAGGTTGATGCGTGCGACGTCGGCAGAGGTGCCGCCGTCGTCGGTGCGTGTCAGGGTGATGTAGTTGTCGCCCTGCTTGAGGAGTCCGGCGGTGAATTTGTATGCTCCGTCGGGTTGGTTGACCCTCAACGTGTTGGTGTAGGTGTTCGTCTGCCCGTTGATGTCAAAGGAGCTCCTGTTGTCCACCAGTTCGAGCTTCAGTCGCTGGATTGGCGTTGAGGTGGCTACCTCCTGCGCCAAAGCCTGTGCCCAGCCCACCGATAGCAGCAGGCCGCACGTGATGAAATTACATACTTTTCTCATGTCGTTAAAAAAGATTATTTTAAAGTTTAATTCAGTAACACAATATAGGTCAACCACTATAACATAAAGGGGAGTTTTATAAATTACCAAAATCCATGTCAAGCTAATTTATAGAAGTCTCCTAAATAACTCTCATAGTGCTTGGGTAAAAAAGTTGTTTTTGGTTATGACTCAATGCATCATAATTCGCCTGCAAAAATAAATATTTTGCAGATATAATAAAGTGATTTATCAATTTTTTTACAAAAAAATGAATAAATCTTATCGTAAAAGGTAGAAAAAACAGCCCCAGGCCCTCCTGGAGCCCGAGTTCTGAAAGTGATTATTATTGTCCGGGAATATAACGGTGGGAGCCGCCACGCTATGGCAATACCCTATAACGTGATATGGGCTAGCATGTTATGGAGGACAGTATGCTCAACACGTTGTCAATCTAGGTCAGGCCGCATCTGCGGAACTGTTACGCTTGATGGCGACGTAGGCGATGAGGATGACGTTCATCATCAGCGCGTAGATGATGGCGGGGACGGCGATGACCTGGTTGTTGAACACCAAGGGGCTGCTGGCGATGGCGATGGCCTGGGCGGCATTCTGCATGCCGACCTCGATGACGATGGTACGTCGCTCACGCCCAGTGAGCCTCATGGCCCACGATAGCAGTCCTCCGCAGCCCATGGCGAGCAGGATGAGCACGCTCACCGAGAGCCCCAGCTGGCCGAAATTGTCGATGATGGCGTCGCGGTTCTGCACAAAAAAGACTGAGGCGAGCAGTATCAGTGCCGGGAAGGCGATGCGCGACAGCACGGCGTGCATCTTGGCGGCTGCAGCGGCCCACCGCTTCTTGACCGCGATACCCACGACGATGGGCAGGAACATGAGCACGAGGTTCTGCATCACCAGCTTGCCCACAGGCAGGTGTACCTGGACGGCGCTGCCGGCGGCCGTGGTGACCCACTCCATGATCAGGGGCACGGTGACCAGCGTGATGATGCTGCTGCATGCCGTGAGCGAGACTGACAGCGCCACGTCGCCGCGGGCGAGCATCGAGAAGACGTTGGACGAGCTGCCGCCGGGACAACAGGCGATGAGCACCAGTCCGATGAGGAATATCGGTTCCAGACCCAGTGCCCATCCCAGCAGCCATGCCAGCAGGGGCAGGGCGATAATCTGGCCGATGAGTCCCGCCAGTACGGGCTTCGGTCGTGTCTTGAAGAGCTTGAAGTCCTCGATATTCAGGTTCAGGCCCAGTTCAAACATCAGCAGCGTCAAGATGGGCAGTACGATCCAGATGGTGGCGTTCATAGTTTTTGTCGTTTAAGAGGGTGTTGCAAGGCTAAGGCCTCTCATTGTTAATCGGCCTAATGGCCGAGAAATCAAATTATGTGTGTAAATTAAACGGCACCAGGCGCGATACTGACATGCGCGCCTGGTGTGGTGAGTGGTGGAGCCGCGAAGTGCTGAGGCCCGTTAGAGCTTGGCGGCGATGGCGTCGGCGATGGCCTGCATCTCCTCGGCTGTGAGGCTGAGCTTGGCCTTGCCGAAGTTCATGTCCTTCTCGCTCTGCAAGGGCACGAGGTGGATGTGGCAGTGGGGCACTTCCATGCCCAGCACGGCGATGCCGATGCGCTTGCAGGGCACGGCCTGCTGCAGGGCGATGGCCACCTTGCGAGCGAAGGCCCAGAGGCCGGCATACTCGTCCTCGTCGAGGTCCATCATGTAGTCGACCTCGTGCTTGGGGATGACCAGGGTGTGTCCCTTGGCCATGGGGTTGATGTCGAGGAAGGCGTAGTAGCGTTCGTCCTCGGCCACCTTGTAGCTGGGAATCTCGCCAGCGGCAATTTTACTGAAAATCGTAGCCATATCAGTGTTGTCGGTTAGTTTGTTACTTATCAGCCCACCTCGATCTTGAGGATTTCGAACTTCATCAGTCCGGCAGGCGCCTGCACCTCGACGGTCTCGCCCACCTTGTGTCCGAGCAGCCCCTTGGCGATGGGAGTTGAGATGGAAATCTTGCCCTCGCGCAGGTTGGCCTCGGTCTCGGTAACGATGGTGTAGGCCACTTGTGCTTTGTTCTTGAGGTTGCGGATGGTCACCTTGGTGAGCAGCTGCACCTCGTCGGTCGAAATTTTACTCTCGTCGATGATGCGTGCCGAAGCGATGAGTGTCTTGAGCTCGGCGATTTTGGCCTCGAGCATGCCCTGGCGTTCCTTGGCTGCATCATATTCTGCGTTCTCTGAAAGGTCACCCTTGTCGCGGGCCTCAACGATGGCACGCACTACCTCGGGTCGTTCGACATTTTCAAGATGCTTGAGTTCAGCCATCTTTTTGTCATAACCTTCCTGTGTCATGTAAGTGATAGGCATATCTGTAAGTTTTGTGTTTTTTAATTGTTTTCAATCAAAAAATTAGAAGAATCTCAGCTGCATCTTAGTGAGATCCCTCGCGGTTAATAATCTTGTTATCGGTGCAAAGGTACAATGATTATTTGGATTCAGGGCAACAAAATGTTAAATAAAACCAGTTATTTTTCAAAAATTAACCGTTCGCGGCAGTCGGGCTACCGCTTTTGGTAATGGCCGTTCGGGGCTCTGCTGATATGGTTCCTGGAGGGGCTAGCGCCGCCATAGGGCCAGGATCTGGCGTGCGGCAACGGCGAGGCTCACGGCGGTGACGATGGCGGCAATCAGGGTGTGGCCTGCCTCCATGGCTGCCATTACCCCTGCTGCCACGGCCAGGGTCCACAGCAGGTTGTACAGGCAGGCGCGAGTCACCGTCAGTCGGTAGACCCTGAAGTAGACCACGGCGATGATGATCGTGTAGAGCAGGTAGGAGACCAGGAAGGCGATGCCCAGTCCCGTGAGCCCCCACCAGCGGTAGAACAGGATGTTGAGGGCCAGGTTGATGACGGCGCTGGCGACCTCGGTCCACAAGTAGGTCTTGCCGTCGCCCCTGGCCAGGATAGTGAAGGCCAGGCACCACGACAGCGTGCGCAGCACCGTGCCAATCATGCCCCACGAGACGAAGGTGAAGATGACGTTGAACTCGGGCGTGTAGAGAATCCACACCACCAGTTCGCGCAGCAGGATGAACAGCGCCACCACGGGCGCCATCACGGCGATGGCCAGGTTGATCTCCTGGGAGACGAAGGCGCGTAGCCTGAGTCGGCTCTGTGCCACGCGGGCCAGCCGGGGATAGTATTCCATGCCCAAGGCGGTAAGGATCAGCCCCGTGTACTTATTTATTAATGTGTAGCCCGCCTGGTAATATCCCACGGCCTCGGTGCCGGCGTTGACGTTGAGCCACGCGTTGAAGGCGTAGCTGGCCAGGATGCCGGCAAAGTTGCCCAGCGTCATGAAGATGCCCAGCCTGACGAAGCCCTTGCCCAGGTCGAGCGTCTCGCGTCTGCTCATCGTGGCGGACGGGTAGTCGCGGTTGCGCAGCAGCCAGGCGAACAGCGCCAGCGCGGCGGCATAGGCCAGAATCGAGGGCAGGATGCTGTGCTCTCGCAGCCAGTAGAACAGCGGAATGGACACTGCCAGGCCCACGACGGTGCCCCACAGCGTCACGCTAGCCAGCCGCTTGAGTCGCGCCGTGCCCTGGAGCACGGCATACTCGCCGTTGGTCAGCGCCTGGAGCAGCACGGCCACGCTCAGGGCGACGAAGCCCCAGATGTGGGCCGTGTCGCCAAAGGTCACCTGGCTGAGCAGCGGCGCGAGCAGCAGCGTTGCCAACGCTCCGGCCAGTCCCAGCCACAAGGACCACTTGCGCACCACGGTCACCATGCGGGCCACCAGGCTGCGGTCGCTCTGTGCCATGGCCTGTGAGATGTCGCGCACACTGCTCGAGCGGATGCCCAGGTTGGTGCCCGTGGCAATCATCTCCAGCGCGTTGTTGAACAGGCCGAACAGTCCCACGCCCAGCGGGCCGATCCACAGAGCTACAAGCTTGGTGCGGATGATCGAGCACAGGATGCCGGCGACCTGGACCCCGCCAAAGAGTCCCATCGCCTTCATCGCCATGCGTGATATGCTGCTGCTCTTGCCTGACATGATGCTAGTGAAATATTACAGGTCTATCTCGTAGGTGTTGTACACGATGCCGCGTCCGCCCAGGCGGGACTTCTGCCTGACGAGTCCCTCATTGAGGTATCGCCCGTGGTCCTCGTTGGAGATGCCGAAGTCCAGGTAGCGGTATCCCTGCTCCCGGTAGTGGGTGATGAGCTGGTCGAACAGCAGGGTGAGGGCCTTGCTGTCCTTGCCAGCCGGCGACGCTCCGATGTACTGGCAGTGGGCCACGGGGTGAGACAGGTACATGACCACGCCCGCCAGCAGCTCGCCGTGGAGCGTGGCGGTGTGCAGCACGATGTTGTCGGGAAAACGGCTGTGGAGCAGGCGCATCTCGTCCAGGGTGTGGACGGGCCGTGTGCCATAGCGCTCGCCGAGCAGTGACGAGAGCAGTTGCCAGAATCCCTGCCAGTCGTCGCTGGTGGCGATGGTGATGCCTGCCTTGCGTGCCGCGTTGGCCCCGCTCTTGTTGCCGCGGTCCAGCGGCAGGGGGCACGTCAGGTCGATGGTCGTCGAGATATTGGTCTCGATGAGGGCGGCCTGGTGGCGGAAGAGGGCATAGAGGTCCTCCTCGCAGGGGTAGCGGTGATAGATGTGTGGCACCGCTTTGTAGACAAAGTGCCTGATGCCCTGGGACCGCATCCACTCCAGTGCGGCATCCATGACCTGGATCATCACCGTGGCGTCGAAGTGCTTGAGCGGCACGAGCCATCCGCCATAGGTGAGGCCGCGGTGGGAGTAGAGCGTGTCACCGAGGATGCACGCGGGCAGCAGCGACCGCCACTTGCCGTCGCACACCGCCACTAGCGAGCAGTCGGTGAACCGGTCGCTGTGATAGTCCATGTAGGGCCGCTGGTGCAGGAAGGTGCTGTTGCGGCACTGCCTTGCCATTTCGTCCCATCGTGGCGCCATCGTGCTGTCGTATCGGATGATATCCATCATAGTCATGTCTGTTAAAGTTAGGAGTTAGGAGTGAGGAGTTAGGAGTTAGCGTCCTCGTAGCTAAAACCTAAAGCCTAAAACCTAGAGCCTAGAGCCTAAAGCCCGTTAATTATTATTTTAACGCAAAAGTACGCTAAAAAATATTACCTTTGCCCAAAAAATGTCAAGAATCAATGTTTAAGCACATGAAACTATCCAGGATAAGCCTGTTGCCACGCATCATCATCGCCATCATGGCGGGTGTGGTGTGCGGCATGTTTTTCCCCGAGTGGGCCGTCAGGCTGTTCGTGACCTTCAACAGCATCTTTGGCAACTTCTTGTCGTTCTTGATTCCGCTCATCATCGTTGGTCTGGTGGCGCCGGCCATTGCCGACATCGGAAAGGGGGCGGGCAAACTGCTGCTGATCACGAGCGTGATAGCCTATGGCGACACGGTTTTCTCGGGTTACCTGAGTTACTTTACCAGCACGACGGTTTTCCCGTCGCTCATCAGTCCCGGTCAGGCCGCCCAGGCCATTGGCAACGCCGTGGAGTTGAAGCCGTTTTTCACCATCGAGATTCCACCGCTGCTCGACGTGATGAGCGCCCTGATCACCGCCTTTGTGACGGGACTCGGCATCTCGTTTTTTGAGTCACCGACGCTCAAGCGCTGTTTCGGGGAGTTTCGCGACATCATCGCCAAGACCATCGAGGTGGCCCTGATACCGATTCTGCCGATCTACATCTTCTCGATATTCCTGAACATGTCGTTCACGGGTCAGGCATGGCGTATTATCAACGTGTTTGTGGCCATCATCGGCGTGATCTTCGTGATGCACGTGTTCCTGCTCGTGGTGCAATACTGCATCGCCGGGGCCATCGCGAGGCGCAACCCCCTCAGGGCGCTGTACAACATGCTGCCGGCCTATTTCACCGCGCTGGGGACGTCGTCGTCGGCAGCGACGATACCGGTGTCGCTGAACCAGGTCAAGAAAAACGGCGTGAGCGATGGTGTCGCGGGGTTTGTGGTGCCACTGTGCGCTACCATCCACCTGTCGGGCAGCGCGATGAAGATTACGGCCTGTGCCGTGGCGCTGCTGCTCATGCAGGGAGCTGCCGTGTCGTTGAGCCAGTTCACAGGATTTATCCTCATGCTGGGTGTCATGATGGTGGCCGCGCCAGGTGTGCCCGGTGGTGCCATCATGGCTGCGCTGGGCGTTCTGCAGTCCATCCTGGGCTTCAACGCCGAGCAGCAGGCGCTCATGATCGCGTTATACATCACGATGGACAGCTTTGGCACCGCCTGCAATGTGACGGGTGACGGCGCCATCGCGCTGGTGGTTGACCGCATTTACGGCCACCGCCGCGACAGCGGGGTGGAGCAGCCGCATGACGCGGAATAGGGAACATGGCAAACTACTGATTCTTAGTAAATGGGCCGCGAAGAAATATGAGAATTGCACATTTTTTTCCGAAAAAAAACTACAAATAATTTTGTATTTGAAAAAATGGTATTATCTTTGTAGCGCATAAAAGGAAAAATCATTAAGATTTATCAAAGAGTTTCGGATTAACTATACTGTTGGTATAATAGAATGGTTAATCCATTTTTTTTTGCCCATACCTCAGCATTGGCTGCGATTTTGCCAATTGCTGTCAAGTGATAAAACAGAAGAAAACTGGCGCCATCCACGGTAATGGCGCCAGTTTTCTTGGTTTCGTGTCCCCGTGAGGGGCAGGGTGGCTACATGCTGAGGATGATGTCGATCACGGCATTGATGTCGGCAATGCTGATCTCACCATCGCGGTTGACGTCGCCCGAGGGGCCGATTTCGCCGCTGAGAATCATATCGATCAGCGCATTGACATCGGCAATGCTGATCTCGCCGTCACCGTTGACGTCGCCAGCGAGCGAGCCAGGCTGGCCGTCTGCGATGGCCCCGCACACGCCATAGGCCTCAACGCCCTCGACGGCAAAGGTAATGGCCGTGGGCATGGTGCCGTCGGCATTGGGCTTGGCCGAGAGGCACTTGATGCCGCTCTTGTGCAGCGGATTGTTGGGGTCCAGAGGCACGCTCTTGCGGATGGCCTTGCTGTCGTCGGGAGGAGCGATGTAGCTCCAGTACACGTAGTTGCCGTCGCCGTTGATCTGTGCCACATTGGCCAGCTCGCCGCTGTCCTCGCTGCCCTCCATGAGGATGGGCGAGTCGTCGATGAGCTCGCAGTCAGCGATGCGCAGGTTCTCGTTGCCCTCGAGGTCGGCACCGGTGGTCATGTCCTGTATCTTGCTCAGGGCGATGCGGTAGATTCCCGGCACGCAGCCATAGGGGTCGGTCTGTACCTGCATGTACAGGTAGCCGTTCTGCTCGTCGAGGTAGAAGGTCTTGATGATGGCATCCTTGAAGAGGGCGTTGTAGTGCTTGGGCTTCCCCTGTCCGCCATCGGGATAGATGTCATTCTTCTTGAAGCGCAGCAGGCAGATGCCGTTGAACTTCTTGCTCATCCAGAAGATGCCGTGCTTGTCCTGAGTGAAGCCGCCGGTGATCGAGCCCCACGTGATCTCATCATTATAGTAGGGTAGCCACTGGTTTTGCAGCAGGAAGGGCTGCTGTCCGTAGAGGCCCGTGGTGTCGGCGTTGAGCTCGTGGATGCCCACGTTGCGGTCGCTGATGTAGATTTTGTTCTCGTTCTCATCGATAAACATCGTGAACGGGTCCTCGCTGGGCGCGTAACCCACATTGTTGAGCACCGTCACGCGGTAGAAGATGCCGTTGGTGTTGTTCACGTAGAACAGTTCGCCGTCGCCCAGAGGCTGGTTGGGATCCTGGTAGGTGAAGCGCTCACCGGCCACAGCGACATACACGCGGTTCTTGTAGGTCTGCAACGACAAGGCGTGCTTGCCGGCATTGAAGTTGGTGTTCACGATCTCGCCGTTCTCGTCCTTGTACATCAGGCTGCCGTCGGTCGTGGCGAAATACAAGCCTGCGGGGCAACCCAGCGTGGAACCGTCGCCCGTGATGGTCTCGTCGGCCACGATGTTGAGGTAACGCCACTGGCTGGCGTTCTTGTACAGGTCGACCGACGCGGGCGCCACCTTGCAGATGACGCTGGACTGGTCCTCGGTGAACACGCCGGCGGCCAGGGCCGGAGTGTTGACGTTGAGCACGCGGAGTTCCTTGATGGTAGCGGGCACGGAACCAGGCTCCATGTAGTTGACGTTAGCGGGAATCTCCATGGTCTCGAGAGCCGTGCAGCCCTCGAAGCAGTTGCGCATCATGTTGGTCGCGGTGCTGGGCAGCGTCACGCTCGTCAGGCTCGTGCACTGGGCGCACAGTCCCTGGGGGATCTCGTTGCGCCCCTCGGCAATGACGATGGTCCTCAGTGCTGAGCCGGCAAACGCGTTCTGGCCCACGGAGACATTTTTCTCGAGGGTATAGGCCTCGATGTCGCTGTAGGCAAAGCCATAGTTGCCGATGGAAGCCAGCGCCGGCAGATCTACGCTGGTAAAGGGCGCGTAGGCCAGGCCGTAGTTGTCGATGGAGGTTACCGTGGCGTTGCTGTAGCTGGTGCCGATGCTGCCCTCGTGGGCTGTTACCAGCAGACGGGTGCCGGCCGCATTGAGCAGGGCACCGTCGGCCATCTGGAAACTGGTATTGCCCTCGTCTAGCGTGATGCTGGCTAGGGAGGGGATGGGGGCAAACGCGGCTGCGCCGATGCTGGTCACGCTGGCCGGGATGCTCACGCCCGTCAGCTGGGTGCCGGCAAAGGCCTGGGTGCCGATGGCGGTCAATGCTCCAGGCAGCACGATGTCGCCCTGCAGCTTGCTGTTCTCAAAAGCGCTCTGCCCGATTGATGTCAGGGCACTGGGGAAGGTGAATGCTGTGAGCGCCGTGTTGTAGAACGCGGTGATGCCGATGCTGGTCACGCCATCGCCCACGGAGATGCTCTGCAGAGAGCGGCAGCCGTTGAACACGCTCTGCTCGATGACCGTCACTGCCGGCGGCAGGTCGATCGATGTCAGCGATGAGCACCCGGCAAAGGCGCTGGAGCCGATGCTGGTGACGTTGTCGTTCTGGAATACCACTCCTGTCAGCGCCGTGCAGCCCTGGAAGGTGGTGCTCTGGATGGTGGTGGTCTCGCCACCGATGACCAGCGTCTGGAGCCCCGTCATGTTGTGGAAGGGCTGGTCGGCGTTGCTATATGCGCTGGCATCGACATTGCGGCCCATGTAGATGTACTGGATGCTGGCGAGAGCGGTGCGGGCCTCGGCGCCGTTGCCAAATGCGCTCAGCTTCATCACTACTGGAGTGGCACCGTCGGCGATGATGAGCCGCTTGAGGTTATCGCAGTTGGCAAACTCCTCGCTGATGGGCTTGCTCCATCCAGGATAGATGACGACTTCCTGCAGACTCGAGCATCCGCTAAACACACCGCTGCCGACGCTCGTCACCGTAGCGGGCAGGGGAGAGAGCTGAAGGGAGGAGCAACCCTTGAAGGTGTTGCGTGCGATGGTCACACACGTCGGTGGCAGCGAGACGCTGGTCAGGTCCTTGCAGTCCAGAAAAGCATTGGCGGCAGTGGCGACGACAGTGTAATCGATGCCTTCATAGGAGATGACCTCGGGAATGACGATATCGCCGCGGTAGAACAGCGTGTCGGCCGGCGTGACCGACTTGTCGATGGTGTACTTGGAGATAGTGGCCGTTCCGTCGCTCTTGGTCGTGTAGTTGATGCCATCGACGGTGATGTTGGCGGCATGAGCCATCGTCACGGTCCCCAGGCAAACAACTGCCAGCAGCAGCCGGCATAACAATGACTGGTGAGTAATAATTGGTTTCATAGGTTCTAACTTCATTTAAGTTGATATGTTGGTTATTCTTCCTCGGGAATATTCTGAATCGTTGGATTTGAACTACAAAAATAATCAAAAAAACGTTTTCGGGATGCAATGCGTGATAATTTTTACTTGCATGTGGCCGATTTCGGTAGTGTGGCGCTGCTTCACGCATTGCGTTACACAGAAAGAGACGATGTGGATGTTGGCCCGAACCCTGCGGGGCTCTAATTACACGAATTGGTTTCACATTCAGTCAAAACGCATTATCAAAAATTCGCGCCAAGCCGCCAAGTCGCTAAGTTTTTTAATATTGTTCCCAAAAAGAAAGGCCCGCTATGGCTCCGTCAGGAGGCATAGCAGGCGCTTAGACGTCTCACGAGGGAAAGTGTCCCCCCGGATCTTCTTAGTACAGAGATTTACTTGTTCACCTTCTCGGCAAGCTCAGCACCGGCTTTGAACTTAACGACGTTCTTTGCGGGAATGGTGATCTTAGCCTTGGTAGAAGGGTTAATGCCCTCGCGGGCCTCTTTCTTCACTACCTGGAAGGTGCCAAAACCAATAAGGGCAACCTTCTTTCCATCCTTCAATGCGCATCCTACAGAGCAGAGCATAGCTTCGAGAGCAGCTTTAGCTTGAGTCTTGTTGAGATTGGCCTTTTCGGCGATTGCTTGTACTAATTCAGTCTTGTTCATAGTGTGAAATTTTTAAAAAAATAATTATGTGAATAAAATAAATTCGATTTTTGTAAGCGCAAATATAAGTAAAACAACAGTTTCTGCAAAAAAAAAGTCAAAAAAATCGTACCAAAACCACAAAAAAGCGTCTTTTGTCGCGATTTTGGCCCCAAAAATGCTTATAATAGTGAGTTTTTCGTTATTTTTGTGCGTTCATTAATACTATAGAATATGCAAAATAATAATCGATCGTTCTGGTCCTCAATCATGCCGGTAACCAAGCATCTGCTGATTATTAACGTGATAGTGTGGCTGGCGACCATAGCTTTCGGGCGTGCGGGGATCATCGATTTGGAACGATACCTGGGTTTGCACTTCTGGTTGGGTAGCCACTTTAACCCAGCCCAGTTGTTTACCCATATGTTCATGCACGACACGGGTCAGATATACCACATCTTCTGCAACATGTTCATGTTGTGGATGTTCGGAAGTTTGCTCGAGCGTGTGCTGGGTTCGAAGCGTTTTCTGTTCTACTACATCACCTGCGGACTGGGCGCCGCGTTGGCCCAGGAGCTGGTGTGGCAGTTCAGCTGGCAGAGCATATTGGCCAGTAACGTGACAGGTCCTGCCTCGGGCAGTGTGGCCGAGATCATCGAAGCGATCAACTCGGGACATGCGGCCTTCACGATGGACGAATTCTATAATCAACTGATGATGGTGGGCGCGTCGGGAGCCGTGTTTGGCCTACTGCTGGCCTTCGGCATGCTATTCCCCAACATGCCCATGTACATCATTCCCTTCCCGTTCCCCATCAAGGCCAAGTGGATGGTGCTGGGCTATGGAGTGATCGAGTTGTTCTTCGGCGTGTCCCACACCATGAGCAGCGTAGCCCATTTCGCCCACTTGGGCGGCTTGCTCACGGGAGTCCTGTTGATACTGTACTGGAAACATAACGGCACATTACGTCGCAATGACTTTTATTGAAGACATCAAGCGCACTTATCGTCAGGGATCGATGCTGATGAGGCTCGTGCTCATCAACATCGGCGTGTTTGTCCTGCTCCATGTGGCTGTGTTGGTGGCGATGTTGTTCAATCAGCCTGGCGAGTCCCTGCTGCAGTGGGTGGAATTGCCCAGCGACCTGGGGCAGCTGGTGAGGCGTCCGTGGACACTGGTCACCTACATGTTTTCGCACTATGGCCTGTTGCACATCCTGTTCAACATGCTGTGGCTCTACTGGCTGGGACGCATCTTCATGGAGTTTTTCTCCCCCAAGCAGTTGTCGGGCCTGTATCTGCTGGGCGGACTGGGCGGCGCGGTACTGTACCTGCTGGCCTATAATGTGTTTCCCTATTTCGCAGGGCAGAGCGGACTGCTGATAGGCGCCTCGGCGTCGGTCTTTGCCGTGGTGCTCGCTGTGGCCGTCTATGCCCCCGACTACAAGATCGGCCTGCTCTTTCTGGGCGAGGTGTCGATCAAGTGGATCGCCATTGTCATGATTGCCCTCGACGTGGTGGGGATGGAAGGTGGCTCTATCGGTGCGAGTGTTGCCCACCTGGGCGGCGCTGTGCTGGGCGTGTGGTATGCCCTGCGCATCAAGCAGGGTCGTGACATTACCCGTCCGCTCAACATGGTGATCGATGGCATCGTCGGCATGTTTAACGGCCGTAGCTGGTCATTGCCCAAGAGGCGGGTCAAGCCATCGGCCTCCACCCCAACGTCAGGCCAGACCTCGTCATCGGCCGGCAAGTATCCCGATGATGCCGTCAGCGAGGAGGAACTGGACATCATCCTGGGCAAAATCAAGGCCGCCGGCTATGATGCCCTGACCGATGAGGAAAAGGACAAGCTCTTCAAGGCGTCGCGCCGACGCACACCCTAAAGATATAAACCAAATAATACCATTAATTATCGAACCAGTTATTTAGAGAAATGAGAAGAAGTACATATGACAGAAACAGGCGGCGTAGAAAGAAACGCCCCTTTGGCGCCCCCGAGGTTGTGGTGGCAGTGATTGCCGTCATCATGGTGGCGTGCGCCTTTGCCGGAGGTATTGACCCGCGTAAGTTTTTCCCGGCTCCATTCATGGTGCTGGCATTCATGCCGATGGTGATACTGTCGCTGGTCGTCCTGGTGGCGTCGCTGCTGTGGCGCCGATGGCTGTCGGCACTCATTATCTTCGTGTCGCTGCTGGTGTCGTTGCCCACCATCAAGGTGTTCGTGCCCATGAACACCATCGAGGACGCCCTGCCCATGCCGGCCGACACCACGTTGACGCTCAAGGTGATGACCTATAATGTCTTGTCGTTTGACTACAATGTGCCCACGCTCGGCAATGCGCCATCGGCAACGATGCAGCTCATCCTCGATTCCAATCCGGATGTGGTGTTGCTGCAGGAGGGCAGCGCCCGTGGCGTCGAGTGGCAGGATATCCCATCGCTTGCCCCCCTGTGGCCGCAAGTGAGCGCGCGCTATCCCTATTACTACTACAGTGGCGAGGGACTCAATATCTTGTCCAAGTTCCCGTTCACGACGCGCCCGCTGGGTGAGCCTCAGCAAGAGCACTCGCCCCTGGGCTTCAACCGCGGCCAGTCGCACTATCTGGCGCGTGCCTACGACCTGCAACTGCCCATCGGCAAGCAGTTGAGGCTGGTGGACTTCAGGCTCCAGTCCTATCACTTGAGCTTCGGCAAGAGCATGAACGTGAGGACATCGCCCGACGTCAAGCCATCGCGCTTAGAGCGCATGCGGCGTTCGTTCGCCCTGCGTGGCGACCACGCCCAGGCTGTTCGCAAAGCCCTGGATGAGTCGCCCGCCAACCTGATTGTGTGCGGCGACATGAACGATGTGCCCACATCACACGTCTATAACACCATTCGCGGCCATGACCTGAACGATGCCTGGCTCGATGCCGGTCGTGGCTATGCCCATACATATAACCGTCACGGACTGCGGTTCCGCATCGACCACGTCTTCTATCGCGGCGACGTCCGCGCCCTGCGTGCCGTGCGTCCCGAGGGCGGCACCAGCGACCATTATCCGCTGATGGTGACCTTTGACATCGATAACACGTCAATCAAGTGATTTATACATTATTAATATATTAAATTGATTATTGACATGAAGAAAGTTTTATTCACCGTTCTTGCCCTGGCCACTCTCGTGCTGGTGAGCTGCGGCGAGAAGAAATCCAATGAGAACAACCCGTTTATGTCGGAGTATGCTAACGAGTACGGCATTCCGCCGTTCGACAAGATCACCTATGCTGACTACGAGCCCGCCGTCGACGCCGGCATCGAGCAACAGAACGCCGAGATTGATTCCATCATCAAGAACACGGCTGAGCCCAATTTTGAGAACACCATTCTGGCGCTGGACAACAGCGGCCGCATCCTGGACAAGGTGTCGAGAGTGTTCAACGCGCTGAGCAGCAGCGACAACACGCCCGAGATGCAGAAGCTCTCGGAGGTCCTGATGCCCAAACTCACCGCTCAGAGCGATGGCATGTACATGAACGACAGCCTGTTTGCCAAGGTCAAGACCGTCTATGACAACGCCGACAAGCTGGGTATGGATCCCATCCAGAAGCGCCTGACCGAGAAGTATTACAAGGAGTTCGTGCGCAATGGCGCCCTGCTGACCGCTGCCCAAAAGGACAGCCTCAAGGAGATCAACCGCAAGCTGGGTGAGTACAAGCTCAAGTTCGGTAACAACGTGATGCATGACATGGACAACTGCGTCTTCTTCATCGACAAGGAAGAGGAGCTCAAGGGTCTGCCCCAGGGTGTGATCGACAACGCCGCCAAGCTCGCTGCCGACAAGGGCAAGAAGGGCCAGTGGGCCTTCACTGCCACGGCATCGACCCGCCTGCCGGTGCTCACCTATGCCGACAGCCGTGACCTGCGCCGCAAGATGTACGAGACCTATACCACCACCGCCAACCACGGTGACCAGTGGGACAACACCGATAACATCCGCAACATCCTGCTCCTGCGTCAGCAGAAGGCCAACCTGCTCGGCTTCAACACCTATGCCGACTATGCCGTTGACCCCTACATGGCCAAGACGCCCAAGGCAGCCGAGGACCTGCTGATGTCGCTGTGGCGCCCCGCCATCAAGAAGGTGGACGAGGAGGTTGCCGACATGCAGAAGTATGCCGCCGCTCATGGCGATACCGCCCAGATCGAGGCCTGTGACTACTATTACTATGCCGAGAAGGTGAAGAAGGACAAGTTCAACTTCAGCGAGGACGACGTGCGTCCCTACTTCGCTCTGGACAGCGTGGTGAAGAATGGTATCTTCTTCTGCGCCAACAAGCTCTACGGCCTCACCTTCGAGGAGATGCCCGATGCTCCCAAGTACAACCCCGAGGTCAAGGTCTATGACGTGAAGGATGCCGAGGGCAAGCACCTCGCCGTCTTCATGACCGACTACATGCCCCGTCCCGTTAAGGCTCAGGGTGCGTGGATGGAAGCCATGCAGGAGGCCTATAACTACGGCGGCGAGAACATCCGCCCCATCATCTACAACGTGGCCAGCATGACCCCTCCCGCCGGCGACACTCCCTCGCTGCTGACCTGGGATGAGGTGCAGACCGTCTTCCACGAGTTTGGTCACGCCCTGCACGGCATGCTCACCCGCGTGCAGTATCGCGGCCTGGCCGGTACCAACACCGACCGCGACCTCGTGGAGATGCCCTCGCAGATCAACGAGCACTGGGCATTTGAGCCCGAGGTGCTCAAGAACTACGCCCGTCACTATCAGACTGGCGCCGTTATCCCCGACACCCTCGTGCAGAAACTCAACGAGACCGCAC
>CAZVMM010000045.1:0-23520 GCA_964628205.1 uncultured Muribaculaceae bacterium | reverse complement strand
GTGTGGACACGGGCTTCTATCCCCTGGGTTCCTGCACGATGAAGTACAATCCCAAGATCAACGAGGAGATCGCTGCCCACCGTGAGTTCACGGGCCTGCACCCGCTGCAGAATCCCGAGACCACGCAGGGCGCCCTCGCCGTTTACTACTTCCTGCAGACCAGTCTGGCTGAGATCTCGGGCTTGAGCGAGTTCACCCTGAATCCCTATGCCGGCGCTCATGGCGAGCTGACCGGCCTGATGATTATGCGCGGCTACCACATGGAGCGTGGCGACATGAAGCGCACCAAGGTGATCATCCCCGACAGTGCCCACGGCACAAACCCCGCCAGCTCGGCCGTTTGCGGCATGGAGGTAGTGGTGGTGAAGAGCCGTCCCGACGGCACCGTCGACGTGGACGACCTGCGTCCCCTGCTCGACGACACCATCGCCGGCATGATGATGACCAACCCCAACACGCTGGGCATCTTCGAGCACAACATTGGCGAGATTGCCAAGGCCGTTCACGATTGTGGTGGTCTGATGTACTATGACGGCGCCAACCTCAACCCCATGCTGGGCAAGGTGCGTCCTGGCGACATCGGCTTTGACATCATGCACATCAACCTGCACAAGACCTTCTCCACGCCTCATGGTGGCGGCGGTCCCGGCAGTGGCCCCGTAGGCGTTCGCGCCGGTCTGGAGCACCTGTTGCCCAACCCCCGTGTCGTGAAAGTCGAGGAGCAGGACTACGACTACTTCAAGCTCGAGTGCAGTGACAAGTCCATCGGCAGCATCAGCGGTCATCTGGGCAACTTCGGCGTGATGATGCGCGCCCTGGCCTATATCCTGACGCTGGGCCGCGACCAGCTCAAGTGGGTAGGACCGCTGGCTACGCTCAATGCCAACTACATCAAGGAGTCGCTCAAGGACGTTTACGAGCTGCCCATCGGCGGCGTGTGCAAGCACGAGTTTGTGTACGACGGCCTGAAGGACAAGTCCACTGGTGTCACCACCCTCGACGTGGCCAAGCGCCTGCTGGACTATGGTTTCCATGCTCCCACGATCTACTTCCCGCTGCTGTTCCACGAGGCCCTGATGGTAGAGCCGACCGAGAACGAGAGCAAGCAGACCCTGGACGAGTTCATCCGCATTATGCGCGTTATCGCTCAGGAAGCTAAGGACGATCCTGAGATGGTGAAGACGGCACCGCACAACACGCCCGTTCGTCGTCTCGATGACACCCAGGCCGCGCTGCATCCCATCGTGACCTGGCGCGAGCTCGTTGCCGACAACCAGTAACAAGGACACGACTACACAGAAATTGCTCACGCTAAGTCGCTAAGACGCTAAGTTCTGAATAATCTTTCTTAGCGACTTTGCGGCTTAGCGTGAGGATTTGTAAAACTATTAAGCAAGATTGAACTATGTTTGACATTATTATAATAGGTGCAGGTCCCGGCGGATACGAGACCGCTGCCGATGCCGCTGCTCACGGCCTCAACGTCGCTATTGTCGAGAAAGACCAGATGGGAGGAACGTGCCTGAACCGCGGTTGCATTCCCACCAAGGCCCTGTGCCGCAATGCCGAGGTAATCAACCTGATGCGCGAGAGCGAAGTATGGGGCATCAAGGCTGGCGAATTAGCATTTGACTACGCGCCCGTGTTTGAACGCAAGGAGGCCGTTGTCAAGCAGTTGCGCGAGGGCGTGGAGATGCTCATGGGCGCACCTGGCATCACCGTCATCAAGGGCGAGGCCACCCTTAAGGACGCCAACACCGTGGTGGTGGGTGGCGAGGAATACAGCGCCAAGAACATCATCATCGCCACCGGTTCGGCTCCGCGCGGCCTTCCCATCGAGGGTGCCAACCTGGCCATGACCAGTGACGACATCCTGGCGATGCAGACGCTGCCCAAGAGCCTGTGCATCGTGGGCGGTGGCGTCATCGGCATGGAGTTTGCCGCTGTGTTCAGCACATTTGGCGTCGAGGTAACCGTCATCGAGTACTGCAAGGAAATCCTGCCGCCGTTCGACAAGGACGTGGCCAAGAGGCTCAAGACCGTCCTGAGCAAGCGTGGCATCAAGATCATCACCAGCGCCGCTGTCAACGGCATCACCCAGGGCGAGGACGGGTTTACCGTTTCCTATGAGCTCAAGGGCAAGGCTCAAAGCGTGACGGCCGAGAAGGTGCTTATGTCCGTTGGCCGCCAGCCCGTTCTGCCCCAGGGACTTGACGCTGTGGGCGTCACCGTGGGCCGCCGCGGCATCGAGGTGGACGACAACATGATGACCAGCGTCAAGGGCGTCTATGCCATCGGTGACGTGAATGGCCGCATGATGCTGGCCCATGCCGCCAGCGCACAGGGACAGCGTGCCCTGCACGCCATCATGGGCAAGGCCGACGACATCAAGCTCGACATCGTGCCCAGCGCCGTGTTCACCGTGCCCGAGTTGGCCATGGTGGGTCTCACCGAGGAGCAGTGTGCCGAGCGCGGCCTGGACGTGACAGTCAAGAAGGCCTTCTTCCGCAGCAACGGCAAAGCTGTGGCCATGAACGAGACCGACGGCCTGCTGAAGATGATCGTCGACAACACAACGCGCCAGATTGTGGGCTGCCACATCTGCGGAGCCCATGCCGCCGACCTCATTCAGGAAGTTGTTACCGCAATGAACGCCGGGGCCACCGTCGATCTGCTTGCCCGCAGCATCCACGGCCACCCCACGCTAAGCGAGGTAACGCTTGCTGCCGCGCGGCAGTTCTGACCGCCAATATGCGAGCCATAGGCTTGCAATACAACGGCATGAGGGTGTGACCATTTCACGCCCTCGTGTCGTTTTCGATTCCTCGACGGTCAGCCTTGTGCAGATTCATGCCACTAGAATTGCACAGGTGACCTTTTTTGAGTAACTTTGCAAGTTATAGTATAAAATAGGATAATGGAGTATAGACTGCACTCAGAATATGAGCCGACAGGCGACCAGCCGCAGGCGATTGCCGAGTTGGCCGACGGTGTGAATGGCGGCGTGCCTTACCAGACGCTGCTGGGCGTTACCGGATCAGGAAAAACCTTCACGATGGCCAATGTGATAGCCCGCACCGGGCGCCCCACCCTGGTCTTGTCACACAACAAGACGCTGGCGGCACAGTTGTATGCCGAGTTCAAGAGTTTCTTTCCCGAGAACGCGGTACACTACTTCGTTTCCTACTATGATTACTATCAGCCCGAGGCCTACATCCCCTCGACCGACAAATACATCGAGAAGGACCTGGCCATCAACGACGAGATAGAGCGGCTGAGGCTCTCGACGGTGACGGCGCTGCTGAGCGGCCGCCGCGACATCGTGGTGGTGTCGAGCGTGTCGTGCCTGTATGGTATGGGCAACCCCGAGGACATCACTGCCAACGCCATAGAGCTGCGCGTTGGCGACCAGATAGGCCGCGACGAACTGCTGCACCGCCTGGTGGATGCGCTGTACTCACGCAGTGACACGGAATTGCGCATGGGCACGTTCCGCGTCAAGGGCGACACGGTGGACGTGTTCCTGAGCGACGAGGACATCATGCTGCGGATCATCTTCTGGGGCAACGAGATTGAGCGCATCCAGGTGCTCAATAGTGAGACCCAGTTGCCGACCGAGGACGTGGAGGGCTTCAAGATATTCCCCGCCAACATCTTTGTCACCACCAAGGAGCGCATGCGCAATGCCATGGGCCAGATCGACCTGGACCGCGAAAACCAGGTTGCGGCCTTTGCCCGCGAGAACCGCTTTGCCGAGGCCAAGCGCCTGAACGAGCGCGTGACCTATGACATGGAGATGATGCGCGAGGTGGGCTACTGCTCGGGCATCGAGAACTACTCCCGCTATTTCGACGGTCGGCGCCCCGGCATGCGCCCCTTCTGCCTGCTGGACTATTTCCCCGATGATTTTCTTACCATCATCGACGAGAGCCACGTTACCGTGCCCCAGATTCGCGCCATGTATGGCGGCGACCAGTCGCGCAAGACCAATCTGGTGCATTACGGATTCCGCCTGGAGGCAGCGCTCGACAACCGCCCGCTGCGCTTCGAGGAATTTGAGCAACTGACTCACCAGACCATCTATGTGAGCGCCACCCCCGCCGACTATGAGCTCAACAAGAGCGAGGGTGTCATCACCGAGCAACTCATCCGCCCGACGGGCCTGCTCGATCCGCAAATCGTCGTCCGCCCGTCGCAGGGTCAAGTCGACGACCTGGTAGAAGAGATACAGCTGCGCATCGAGCGCGGCGAGCGCACCCTGGTCACCACCCTGACCAAGCGCATGGCCGAGGAGCTGAGCGACTACCTGAAGCGGCTGGACATCCGCACCGCATACATGCACAGCGACGTGGAGACGATGGAGCGCATCGAGATTATCGACAACCTGCGCGCCGGCGCCATCGATGTGCTTGTGGGCGTGAACCTGCTGCGCGAGGGCCTGGATCTGCCCGAGGTGTCGCTTGTCGCCATCCTGGATGCCGATAAGGAGGGTTTCCTGCGCAGCCGCCGCTCACTGACCCAGACGGCAGGCCGTGCCGCCCGCAACCTGAACGGCACCGTCATCATGTATGCCGACAACATCACCGACTCGATGCGGCAGACCATCGACGAGACCGAGCGTCGCCGCACCCTGCAACTCAAGTACAACGAGGAGCACAACATCACTCCCACCGCCATCATCAAGGCCCGGACAGCGATCATCGGCCAGGACACCGACATGCACAGCCCGAGCGTTCCCAGCCGCCACAACCAATCGCCTATGCCCGGCCACGGCGCTGCTCCGGCTGCATCCATGCGCTATTCCCAGGAATTTGATTCCAGCGCAGGTGTGGCAGCCGACCCCGTGGTAGCCTACATGAGCGGCAAGGACATGCAAGCCGCCATCGACCGGCTGAAGACCCAGATGATCGATGCCGCCAAGCGCATGGACTTTCTGGAGGCTGCCCAGTACCGCGATGAGATTCTGAAACTCGAGGAGATGGTGAAGGGGAGGCTTTAGGCTTTAGGTTTTTAGGGATATTGAAGAAAATGTAATGATGAGGCAGGATAAGCAACATAGCGGTGACCACCGCATCCAGGGGCAATGGCTACCCACCACGCGCAAGGAGATGGAGCATCTGGGGTGGGAACAGGCCGACGTCATCCTGTTCAGTGGTGATGCCTACATCGACCACCCGTCGATGGGGACTGCTGTCATCGGGCGCGTGCTGGAGTCCCACGGCTACAAGGTTGCCATCGTGCCACAGCCTAACTGGCGCGATGACCTGCGCGACTTCAAGAAACTGGGACGCCCACGACTGTACTTTGGCGTGTCGGCAGGGGCCATGGATTCGATGGTGAACCACTATACCGCCGCCCGCCGCAAGCGCAGCGATGACGCCTACACGCCCGACGGCCGCGCCGGAGCCCGTCCCGACTACCCCACTATCGTCTATACCGAGATACTAAAGCGCCTGTTCCCCGATGTGCCTGTGGTTGCTGGCGGCATCGAGGTGTCGCTCAGGCGTCTGGCGCACTATGATTACTGGCAGGACCGGTTGCGTCCGTCGATTCTCGCCGACTGCCCTGCCGACCTGCTGATCTACGGCATGGGGGAGCTGCCGAATATCGCTATTGCCAACGCTCTGGCAGCAGGCAAACGCATTGACGAACTAACCGACATCCCACAAACGGTGGTCCGCCGTCCATTAAGCGAAATGCCCGCCACCACGACAGAGACCGATGTGGTGCTGCACAGTTATGAGGAGTGCCAACGGTCCAAGAAGTCCCAGGCCCAGAACTTCAAGACCATCGAGGTGGAGAGCAACCTGTGGCACGGCCACAACGTGTGGCAAGCGACAGGAGACATCGCCGTCAAGGTCAACCGCACCAATCCCCCGATGACCACCGAGCAGATAGACGCCTCGTTTGACCTGCCCTATACCCGCCTGCCCCACCCCCGCTACCAGGGCAAGCGCATTCCCGCCTATGAGATGATCCGCCACTCGGTGTGCATGCACCGTGGCTGCTTTGGCGGCTGCGCCTTCTGCACTATCAGCGCCCATCAGGGAAAATTCATTGCCTCGCGCAGCATGGAATCTATTTTGCGCGAAGTCAGGCAAGTGGTAAAAATGGCTGATTTCAAGGGATATATCAGCGACCTGGGCGGTCCCAGCGCCAACATGTATGGCATGCACGGCAAGGACTTGGGACGCTGCCAGCGTTGCCAGCGCCCATCGTGTCTGCATCCGCAACCGTGCGGCAACCTGAACACCGACCACGGCCGCCTGCTCGAGATCTATCATGCCGTGGACGCCCTGCCCGAGGTCAAGAAATCATTCATCGGCAGCGGAGTACGCTATGACCTGTCGATGCACCGCACGGGCGACGCGCATGTGGACAAGGTCAATGCCCAGTATAACGAAGAGCTTATCCGCTATCACGTCTCAGGCCGGCTGAAGGTCGCTCCCGAACACACCAGCGACGATGTGTTGATGCTGATGCGCAAGCCGTCGTTTGAACTGTTCAGGCGCTTTAAGGCCCTGTTTGACCGCGTGAACGCGAAGTACAACCTGCGGCAACAGATCATCCCATACTTCATCTCCTCCCATCCGGGTTGCCACGAGGCCGACATGGCGGAGCTGGCCGCTATCACCAAGGAGCTGGACTTCAGGCTGGAACAGGTCCAGGATTTCACGCCAACGCCGATGACCGTGTCGACCGAGACCTACTACACGGGCTTTCATCCTTACACGATGAAACCTGTGTATTGCGCACGGACGCCGATGGAAAAGCAGGCCCAGCGGCTATTCTTCTTCTGGTATGACCGCAAGAACCGCGCCGCCATCACGAGGGCCCTGAAACGTATCCACCGCAGCGACCTGTTGCGCAAGTTGTATCCTTATTAGGCTTTAGGCTTTAGGCATTAGGTTTTAGGCATTATACAATCAATTAATAATCAGCACGATATGAGCGTTACACGAAATATTATTACCGTGATGGTGATCGTGATGACCAGCTGCCTGCATGGGCATGCTGGTGATGATGCGTTGAAGTATACCACCGATGTGCTGTGCCTCATGCCCGATGCGACCGCCGTGGCAGTGGCCCTTGCCAAACATGACACTGAGGGCCTGAAGCAACTGGGATTGAGCACCGCCACGTGTCTCGCAGTCAATTATGGGCTGGAATTGTGCATCCGCAAAGACCGCCCCGACGGTACCGGCCATCACGCCTTTCCGAGCACCCACACGGCCGTGGCGTTCAACGGGTCGACATTCCTGATGAAGCGTTATGGGTGGAAATGGGGCGTTCCGGCCTATGTCGTGTCGAGTTTTGTGGCTTGGGGCCGCGTGCACACCGACCGCCACGACTGGTGGGATGTGCTAGGCGGTGCAGCAATTGGCGCCGGCAGCGCATTCCTGTTCACGCGCCCGTTTGTCAAGAACGTGGATGTGACAATAAGCCCGACCACCTTTGGTGACCGGGCCTATGGCATGACTGCGACAATACAGTTTTAGCTCTTCATTACTTTACCAAAACCTTAATGGCCTTGCCATTGCTCATCTTGACGATGTTGATGCCCTGCTGCAACTCGGCATGCTGGCGTCCCATGATGTCATAGAAGGCGACGGGCACCGCATCCTCCTGACCGAGGATTTCCTCGATACCACCAGGTTCACTGACCAGCTTGGCCTTTTGGGCGTTATCCACATACATGTCGCTATAGTTGCGAATGCTGTTCAGGGGGCGGCTGATGAAGGCCACGACATTCAGGTTATCAAGAACCCACTCCTCGGGGACGGTCAGCGTGTACTCATTCTTGTAAGTCTCGCCAGAGATATTGAGCGACGTGCCCGTAACGGCGTTCAGTGCCGTGCGGAAGACGCCATTGTGAGTATACTCGGGCTCCCAGGTACCCAGATTGAGCTGCGGAGCAATGAGGTTATCCTCGGTGATGTAGACATTGAGCTTAGCGTCACTGCCCATCATCAGGCTGAAGTCAGGTGTCACATCACCCGACACCGTAATATGGGCCTGGCGGGTTTCCTGATCGACTTGAGTCGAGATATTGATGGTTGCAAAAGTGGGGGTCACCTCGGAAATGTAGTCAAAGAACGAACCGAGTTCCTCGGCCACCATCTCGTGATACTGCTCGTAATAGCCGAGACCAGAAGCGATTCCGCCTTCCTCATCCCAGCCCACAGTCCTGTCGAAGCATCCGCTGGGATAGCTGACAGCGCCACCCGTCAAGAGAGACAAGAGAGAGTTGCCCTGGTTGGATGTGTAGGGATCATGACCGCTACCCAAGTCGCCATGAATAGCTACCCAGATAACGTCGTTGCGCAACCTGGTGAGAACACGCAGCATGGAGTTACCCAGCGGGCAGTAGGTGCAATAGGTCGAGGTGAGCTGCTCCACCAGGTGGTTCTGCCGCTGGAAACTACCGGAATAGACCTTGAAGTTGCCGCTCATCGTCACGGGCGACTCGATAGGTTCACCATTGAGGGTGCTCATTACCACCTTGAGCGTGTGGGTGCCATAGTCAAGCCCCGAAGTGGAAACCGTGTTCTCGAGATTGATCATCTGTCCCTGGACATCCACAGCATTGGTTATGGTACCTACCTGATTACCATCGATGAACAAGTCAAAGCCCAAGTTGCCGGCGGTCACCGTCTTGGCGCCACGGTTCTTGACCTTGACGATAAATGGCATGTCATCACCACTCTTGACAAAGGTGGGCAACTCCATGCCACCAGTCTCCATCATGTAATCGGGGAAATGATCGCTCTCGACGACGCACTGGACACTCAAGTTACCATATTGCTCGAGGCCCATGCTCTTCCACTTGTTGATACGTCCCACCTTGACGTAGCCGTAAGTGGGATAGATGGTACCCTCGGTAACCAACGAGAGCGGATAATTGCTAGCCTGCTGCTCGTAGTCAAAGCCAATCATGAGAGAGGTGTTCTCGTCGAGATTGATCTCATAGGGCGTCTCGAGCTGGATCTCGTTCCACCCGATATTGTTGGCCGAACAGGACCACGCAGTGATTTCGCCCACACCATCGGGCACGCCACCGTTACCGACAGGAGCGACAAACACGCGCGAAATGGGCGTGCGGGCACAGAGGGCGACACGGAAGGCAACGATCCTGCCACCCTGGAACATCTCGAGTTCCTGGGGTGTTAGGACGGTCGAGATGGGGATAACACCCGTGTTGTCGGGCAAACGCAGACCAGACGATGCGCGTGTGTCGGATTCATAATGGCCGAGTATCTTTTGTCCCTCGGCAAGGGTAACCATCCTGGGAGCCATATTGCGACCGCCAAAAGCCGACGGCTGGGCAACGCGGGTCACCAGTGATGATTGTGCGCTGGCCACCAAGGGCAAGCACATGGCGGCAAACATAAGGAGTAATAATTTCTTCATACCTTAACTTTAAATCTATAAATATATTGTTACATACGATCAGAAGGGTTGGTTGACTCGTATCACGGTCAATTACCGCTCAGAATCAAGTCGATAATCATATTGGCATCGCTGATGTTGACCTCGCCATCACCATTGACGTCGGCTCGGGCCTCGTCCTCCTGGGTTACCAGGATGTAGTCAATCACCAGGTTGACATCGTTGATGTTGACCTCACCATCGCCATTCACATCGCCAGGAATGGGTTTGGGGTCAGGTGTGCCGCCCTTGACAAAGCGCACCGTAACAGTGGGGCCATAAGCCTTGTGGACATAAGTGGGAGGGAAAAGTCCCTGCTTGGTGAGCACCTCGATACTCATGGTGACAACACACTCGCCATCATCCGTGGGGAACCACTCACACATCAGGTCCTGAACGTCGGCCATGAGGGGACTTGCGGCCGTCTCATAGGCGCCCTCCTCGTAAGCATAGTTGCAGGTCGAGGGGAAGCACAGCTGGAATGAGCCATTGTCGATGGTCTCGACGACATAGGTCATCTTGATGTAATCACCGGGATCACCACTGACATTGACCACCGAGAGACCAGAATAGATGACCTCATTGCCATCGATATCGGTAGACACCACATTGCGGACTATGGTGGCATTGTTGTCGATAAAGTCCTCATTCTCGTCAATGAACATATAGCTCTCGTCAACGTCCTGAGCCATTACCGGGAGCGACAGAGACACCAATAAGCCAAATAACAAAGATGTAAAGATTCTCTTCATATCAAAGTATCGTAAAAATAAAGGTTAATAAATCAATTTAGTTTTAGTTACCTGACGGACACCGTTGCCGTCGTACAAGAAAGTGACAATCGAGCAATGCTCGGGCACCCATGCGGGATCGAGCGTGATGCTGTAGTCCTTAACATCCACCTGGCCATGGTTCACACTCACATAGTCGCCCCACGGGTCGTTGACGCTGGCGCGGAACACGTGCATGTGGTTATAATGCTCGTTGACGCTGCCGTCGGGCATGAGCTGGAAGCTATCGATGCTGTCCTCGACGAGCCACACCTGCAGCTTGCCGCTGACAAGGGTAGAATCCAAGCCGATGGTCTGCACTTGGACGTCGGCCCTGCGATTCCCTGTATCATAGACAGGGGTAGTCATGAAGGCCACGGGAGCCTTGAATCCAATCTCATAGTTGACGCCAGCACCCCAATCGGTGTAACTGAAGGGCATCGAAGAGTATAACCTGTCAATGAGGCCGACGGGCTGTCCCTGAAGTCCCCATGTGCTGAAATACATGTCGCCGACAGAGGTGTAGAGCGGAGATTCCACCCCTTTCTGCTTGGAGAAGGGTCCCGAGTGAATAGCCACAGCAATCACCGAAGTGTCGCCATACTCCTCGATGAGGCGTTCGATTTCCTGGGTAGCGCGCGGGCAATTCACGCAGTACTGCCCCGTGTAATCCTCAATGAGCACGGCACGTCCCACCTCGGGCGGCTCGACATAGGTGAGCCTCTCGTCGTGCGATACCTCGTCACAGGAGACAAGAGCCATCGCGGCCAGCACCAATATGGTAAAGAATGTCTTTTTCATTGTCATGTGAGATATACTCTAAAAGCTGTAATTATAGGATAAAGTGAAACCACGCGTTGCGGGCACCCAGCGGCAAACGCCACCGGAACAGTTAAAACCAGGATTGGTGCGGCCATATCCTGCCTGTATGCGGTGGGACTTGAGGGAGTAGGTTACCAACGCTTGATAATAATGCGTCTTGGTCTCACCGCAGTTCCACATATCACTCACAGTAAACATCCAGTGGGGCGCCCAGGAGAGTTCGGCTAAGCCAAAGGCCCAGTCACCCTCATCACCATCACAGAACTGGTACTGCAGCTCGCAACGCAGGGTCAGCTTGGGAGAGATCTTATACTTGCCGTCAGCAACCAGAATGTTGCTGGTGATCATGCCGCCATGCCCCTCGACGACGGTCATGTTGTAGCGCTGATTCATGTACATGAAAATCAGCGAGAAGTCGCGTGTAAGGCGTTTCTCAATTTGAACGTCAATATCCTGGTAATAGGTCTCATCACCCATCTTGAAGAAGGAAGACCTGTAGCCATCGCTACCCATGGGGTTGTCCTTGACGACAGGATTCTTGAGTTCACCACGGTCCAAGCCGCGCACATGAGAGAAATTAGCCTTGACCTTAGTACCGTATTTGCCACCAAGTGGCGTTCCCTTCTTGAAGGAATAGCCGGCCTCGGCCTGGAAAGCCCACTCTCCAGCCATCTGCGTAGCATAGGGGTACTGGGCAGGCAGGGCGTAGGTCTGGTCGTGGGTGAAGGGCGGCAGGTGATTAATGAAACTGGATGTTCCACTCATGGTGCGGCGAGAGCGGAAGGACATGTTCTCACTGCGCTTGGCCTGCAGCAACAGGCTCATGCCCTTCTTGGAATAGGAAGCGCTGATCATGGCCACATTGCCCTTACCGTAGTGGTAGAGGTTGTCAAAGGACGGGTCCTGGGTCTTCTGCGCATACTCGGCGAGCACATTCAGCCCCTTGTGATATAAGCCAATCCTTGCATCCCACGCGTTGACATACTTGGGCAAGTTGAGCTTGTGTGTCGCATCGACAAATATCGCGTCATCCTTTGTGTCCTCGTGCTTATTGACCCAAGAGCCGCCAAGCGTGATGCGCGTGTCATGACTCTCAAGCGACTTGATGAAATTCTCGAGGCCGATTTCCAGGTCCACACCGCTGATGAGCGCATCATTGTGATGCCAATAGCGGCGTTGCTTGCCGGTAAGGGCCTTGAGCTGGACTCCCTGCACGGGCTTATAATTCAAGCGCGCACCTCTCAGCGCGTTGTCGATGCCCAGCGAACGCTCCTCGTAGGTGCGAAGCACAAAACCCGCTCCAAACTGCTCGTAGTAGTCGCCGACGGTGAGTTCCACGTTCTTGTAATGCCCCTTGACATAGAAGTGCGGCACTCCCCACCCCTTCATGTCGGCCTCATAGCCCGGCAGCGGGAACTTCAGGAACTCGAAGCGCCCGCCAGCCTCCACATACTTGTGGGACAGTTTCAGGTCCACATACGTGTTAGTCAGTACCTTGTCATCATAGTGCTCGGTGCCGATTTTCTCATCGTCTTGCGGCACAAGGATATCGCTCTGGACGCTACCACTGAACGTTACCTGAGCACAAAGGGGTTGCGCTACCAACAGGATTGCGGGTAGTGCTAGGCCGAAAAGTTTCTTCAGATTCATTCCAGAACTCTTGACTTAGGATTACTTGGCCAGCAGCTTGCGGACCTCACCAATGAGTTCATTCTCAGCGCCATCGGTGTATCCGCTGTGCTTCGAAGCGATGTTACCATTGCCATCCACAACGACCACATAGGGAATCATCTGTCCCCCAAGTGCCTTGAGCAGGTCGCTGTTGGGGTCAAGTAGCACCTCGTATTCCCATTCATTCTGATCCACGAGAGGCTTAACCTTGTTGATATTCTGGCCCTGATCGATACTTACCGCGTAAATCTTGACACCAGTCTCCTCTTGCCACTCGTCATAGACCTCGGCGATAGCAGACAACTCGCGGTTGCAAGGTTTGCACCATGTGGCAAAAAAATCGATGATAAACGGCTTGCCGTCGTTGCTTAATTGGTCACTCTGCACGGTAGCGCCATCGATGCTCTTCAGGGTCACAGCAGGGAGTTGCGCCTGAGCCATGCCAATACCAGCAAGCAGACAAATGATGAGAGTTAATACTGATTTTTTCATATACAAATAAATTTTGGGTTCATTTAGCATCTGCAAAGATAAGCATTATTAATAGAATGGTCACAAAAAAGGCATTTTTTTTTAATAAAAACCTTCATTGCAACCGCTTAACATGAGAAACTGTTTTCCAGAAACGGTCCAAAAGCACCTCTGGCCCGACCAGGCCTCTTATCGTGAGGCACGGTAATAGAGCACAGCGGCTATAATGGCATATACAAAATTGGGGATCCACATTGCCACACGAGGGCTCGTGTAACCCGACACGGCAAATGTCGATGTGACCGTCATGAACAGGATGTAAGAGAAGCTCAACAGCAGACCCAGGCCGATGTTCAGGCCGATGCCGCCCCTGACCTTTCTGGACGAGAGCGAGAGTCCGATGATTGTAAGGATAAAAGCGGCGGCCGTCATGGCGATGCGGCGCTCATACTCGATTTCAAAATTCTTGATGTTGGCCACGCCACGGGCCTTCTGCTTGGCGATATACTCCTTGAGCTCGGGCGAGGTCATCGTCTGCTCGTCGTTCTTGGAGATGAGGAAGTCGCGCGGGTCGATGTTGAGCAGTGTGTCGAGCGAGACTCCGGTCTTCATGGTCTCCTTCAGGCCGTTGAACTCGCGGATGGTGTATCCGCGCACGGTCCACAACCCCACCGAATCATAACGGATGGTCTCGGCCGTCAGACGTGACTTGAGCGTATTGCCGTCGAACTCATCGAGCGAGAAACGGAAACCGCTGCGTGTCGTGTTGTCATAGCGGGCCATGTATGCCATCACACCGGGCCGGACCTGAAGCTGGATATTATCACCGTAGATGACCTCCTTGTTCTTGACCCACTTGTTGGTGTAGGCAATACGCTCCACATTGGCCGGCGGGATGATGTAGGCTGCAAGCAGGTAACTGCCAGCAGCGATGATTGCCGCCGAGAACAGATAAGGCACCGTCAACCGATGGAAACTGATGCCATTAGACAGCATGGCGATCACCTCGCTGCGGTCGGCCAAACGAGAAGTGAAAAAGATTACCGAGATAAAGGTGAACAAGGGGCTGAACTGGCTGAGCACAAACGGCAGGAAGTTCATGAAGTACTGGAACACAGTGGCCTTCCACGGAGCGGTGAGCACGGCATCGAGTTTCTCGTTGATGTCAAACATCACCACAATGGCGAACAGCAGCAGGATCGCGAAAAAGAACGTGCCCAGGAAATACTTGACGATATAGCGGTCGAAACGCTTCACGTAGTACCACGGGTAGCGATTGCGAGGAGGTTTAGCGGAGTTAACGGGATCGACGGAGTCAACAGATTGGACTGCATCGACGGGAGTCGCCACATCTGGCGTCTCCTCCAAGGGCTGCTGCGCTATGTTCTTGAGTTCCTCTCCCATCATTTCCAACTCCTAACTTCTAACTCCTAACTAAAATCAAAGCCTTTGCTGCACGTCGTGGAGCATCTGGCGCTTCCAGGCAGGGAAGTCGCCCTCGATGATGTGCTTGCGCGCCTCGCCCACAAGCCAGAGGTAGAACGCGAGGTTGTGGATACTAGCAATCTGCATGGCCAGGATTTCCTGAGCGATGAACAGGTGGCGCACGTAGGCCCTGCTATAGATGTGGTCTACAATCGAGGGGCCATCGTCCTGCAACGGAGAAAAGTCGTCGGCCCACTTCTTGTTACGCATGTTCATGATGCCATGGCGGGTGAAGAGCATGCCATTGCGGCCATTGCGTGTGGGCATCACACAGTCCATCATGTCCACTCCGCGGTCGATTGCCTCCAGGATGTTGGCGGGTGTGCCGACGCCCATCAGGTAGCGCGGACGGTCCTGAGGCAAAATGTCGTTGACGACTTCTATCATCTCATACATCACCTCGGTGGGCTCTCCCACGGCCAGCCCGCCGATGGCATTGCCGTCAGCGCCAAGATCGGCCACAAACTTGGACGATTCCTGTCGCAGGTCCTTGTATACACATCCCTGCACGATGGGAAAATAGGCCTGGCTGTGGCCGTACCGAGGCTGAGTGTTCTTGTAGTGTTTCCAGCCACGGGAAAGCCAGTTATGGGTCAGGGTCAAGGACTTGCGTGCATAGTTGTAGTCGCTGGTCCCTGGCGGGCACTCATCGAGGGCCATCATGATGTCGCTGCCGATTGTGCGCTCGATGTCCACCACCTTCTCGGGCGTGAACAGGTGCTTACTGCCATCGATGTGGCTACGAAAGGTGACGCCCTCATCGGTGAGCTTGCGGTTCTCGGCCAGCGAGAACACCTGGAAGCCGCCACTATCGGTCAGGATGGGACGATCCCAGCCATTGAACTTATGCAGGCCGCCGGCGCGCTCGATGATGTCCATGCCGGGACGCAGGTACAGGTGATAGGTGTTTCCCAGGATAATCTGTGCCTTGATGTCCTCGCGCAGCTCGGTCATGTGAACAGCCTTAACAGCGCCCACGGTGCCGACAGGCATGAAGATGGGCGTCTCGATCTGGCCATGGTCGGTAGTAATGAGTCCTGCACGGGCATGGGTACCCTCGGGGGTGGCTATGAGTTGATAGTTCATTCAGTCGTTGATTGTATCCGGAATTTCGAGCGCAAAGGTAATGTTTTTTTAGCGAATAGGTAGCAGAGATTGGCGAATAGTTGCTTTTTTCAACGTGACGCCAGGCGATAATCAGTAAAAATTAGAGGTTTGCGAAAAAGGCTCGCAAACCTCTAACCGAATTAATAATGCATCAATTGAATTGACTTGTTTGTTTTAATCCTATCTTTATCTGCGCAATCTGTGGGCTGCATCGTGGATCTCGAGCGCTGTTTCGTACTCGATCATCGCCTGATCCAATACCCGCTGTGCCTCCATCAGTTCGGCAGCCTGCCTGGCACTGAGTTCCTGTACCTCGCGCTCATGTCTCTGCCTCATCTCTTCGGTCATGCCATTGGCGGCTTCCCTGGCGTGCCATGACTGGAGCTTTGCCATTTCCTGCTTCTGCTTCTCGAGCAGCGCATCGAAAACGCGTTGTGCTTCTTCTTTTGCCTCGGCTGCATATCTCAGTCTCATGTCGGACTCTGCCACCTCGTCAGTAGTTATATCCTCTTTCTTGATGACTCCGTCCAACTTTTCGGGCTTAGCCTCGTGAGTCTGCTTGAAATCCTTTATGGGCTTAGCTCCCTGGACCGACTTCTTGACCAGCGCCTTCTTGTTGCGCTCTTGCTTGTCCACTTGGGGCCTGTTTATAGCTTGCCCCCTGTTATTCTCCACCTTGTTGATTTGCGGAGTCTGGTTGTCAATCGTCCTGTCCACACGTGCGGGCCTGTTTATAGCTTGCCCACTGTTATTCTCCACCTTGTTGATTTGCGGAGTCTGGTTGTCAATCGCCCTGTCCACACGTGCGGGCCTGTTGATGGAGCTCTTGTCCTTCTCAACGACTGCTGATTTATTCATAACCTGCGGCTTCATGCCGGCTTTGTTCTGAGCAAAGGCCTGAGGAGCGATCATTACCAGCGCCAGTGATAATATGATGACTAAGCGTTTCATAATTGTAATAATTTTTAGAATTAAACGATGCAAATTGTTTCTTTTTGTCATTTAGACAAGCAAAAGTCAAAAAAGTTTAACATACGGTTAAAAATTACTATTTACGAGTAGATTAGTCATGTGCAATGCCGAAACATGTTAGGGGACCAGGGATTTTTTTGCTTGATTCTTGTCCGTCCAGCAAAATCCACCTATATTTGTAGCCTGGGGGTAACCCAATCTAACAAAACAGCATTTGCCGTCCTGCTCGACCAAGATGACGAACTGGAGCCTTACGCCATAAAGCAGATAGCCAGGAAAATGACGGATAACAGCGTAGTGTTATTACCATTCACCATCATCAATGACGGCGGGAAGGACATCACAGCTGATGGCGGACGGGCTCAGGTCGATCTCACCAAATGCATCAGTGAATGTCGAGTATTACCAAATAGGGAAATCACAGAACCTCAAGAGATTTGCTATGCCAGCACAATGGGGTGGAGCAAGGCCTATTCCCATCAAGCATTGGAGATTTACCACCAGGCGCTGGAAGACTTTTTGTACACAAACAGAGATGGCGCTCTAAGTTTCTTTAATAGGCACCCGGCATACGAAGACTTCCTGGACTTTTACATCCTGTTGAGGAATGAGATCGCCATCACTGCCACAACATACAAGACCCACAAATATTACAAACACAAAGACGCCATCACCAGCATGGTCGACCTTGACGCGTTCAGGCTTCACCGTACGGGGCAACTCTTGGCCCTTATTGATTTGTGCTATGCTGACAAGAATCATCTACGAACCAATTTCGTGCAACTGCTACTCCGATACATTACTGTAAAAGTTGTTGACATCGAGCGCATACTTTACGGATACAGGCAGGATTACATGAAAGGGGATAAGAGGTACTACAATATTCATAAAAAAACAAAGCGAGGGTATTTTATCAAAGAGCTATACTGTTCTGCTCGTGAAAAAGCGACCAAGAACAACTTTGACGACCTGTTCAGTCGCGAAAACTACAACAGCATTACAGCATATGACTCTGTTTTGAGGAAAACCAATAGCTATTCTGTCATCAAAAAGGCCTATTCAGAAGAAAACAAGTTCAGAAGAAGCCTCCCCGAGTTTCAGGAATGGTGTTTATCAGGTGTTACAGAAGTTTCGTTTTGGGCAAGGGATATAAAGAACTGGTGCAAGAATTTCATAAAAAATCATGTTTGGAAGGGCAAAAAAGTCCATCAAGATGAGATTGAGTATTTAAATGACGGGAAACCCACTCCCAACCAGAGGTACTATCGCAAATTGAGATTAATCTTTTATTTCTGGCTTATTATTGGTCTTCTATTATTTGGATTTGGAATCAGAACCGGTCTTTTGAAATTGATTCTGAATAAGGATTGTGGCCAGGCTATAGCAATAGTTTTTAGTGCATCAGTCTCGACGTTGATCGCGGTTTTAACATGGATCTTAAATGAGCGCGGTAAAACTAGGATTCTTGCTGATGAAGAGGGCAACAAGAAGAAATTGTATTTCTCGGAATTTGAGGACCTGATAAGGCACCTGGAAGCTAATCTCAAGGTGATGATAGAGATTCGCTATCAGTTATCTAAGAGCAAAAAAGTTCCTGCAGACGTTCATTTTATTAATCTCGCGTGGCCGAGCACATCATGCCTTTTCTCGGATGATATCACCAGCCTGATCGAGAAAGACAAAGTGGACGATTTTGCCCGACTGAAGGTCAACTTGAGGAATATACAGAACAGCTCCAATTGGTTGTCCCAATATGTTAAAGAAAAGCATACGACAGATGAAATCCGCGAAGCCCTTGATTGGGAAATCACAAGGCACATCGGGTACCTGCTGAATTTTAAATACTTAAAAGACCATAATTTCCAGTCAGCACAAAAGGACCAATTATTGTGCTACATTGGAGATCATAGTCTAAAGATGTATCTGGCAAAATTGTTCCTGCCCTATCCTACTGACAAAGAAAAACTCGCGCAAGTCGAAGAATACTTACGCAGATATCATCACGACCGAAATATCCGCCGAAGCGTATTGCTGAATTAAGCAGACGGGGTCATCTGTGTTAGAGATCACGCGACCTGCCGTCATTAACGAACAAAGGGCCGGCGTGCGCCAGTCCTTTGGTTTGTGATGTGAAACTCGCAGAAAGTCTTACTTGTACTTCTCGACGTTCTTGCGGGCCTTCTCTAGATTCTCCTCGGCCTTCTTCACATTCTTGACAGCCTTCTCGTAGTTCTGCTGAGCTTTGAGGTTGTCCTTTGCGACCTTCTCTTCAAACTTCTTTTGCTTGGTCTCCATCTTCAGGGCTTTCTCGGCGTTGCCCTGAGCCTTGGCTATCTCATCGTTGAGTTTCTGACGCTCCTTGACCTGCTTCTCGGGCAGTTCATTCATCTTCTTCTGGACGTCGCTGAGCTTATTCTGAGCCTCTTTCAACTTGTTCTGAGCTTTGGCATACTTCTCGCTGGCCTTCTGACGATTCTCGATCATCTTCTGATTCTTCTTGGCCTCTTTCTCAGCCTTCTTGGCTTCTTTTTCTTTCTGCTCGGCAGCCTTCTTGGCTTCCTTGGCCTTCTTCTCTTGCTCCTTGAAGGCGTCCTTCTGCTTCTTGGCAGCCTCGGCCTGCTTCTTGGCTATCTCAGCATCCTTGGCATACTGTTGTTGCTGCTGTTCGATCTGTTGCGGAGTTTCATAGGTCTGTGCCATTGCGGCAGGTGCTGCAGCAAAGCAGAAAAGCGCTGCCATCAACAATAATTTCTTCATAATCTTAGTCCTTTTTTATAATTAAACTCTGTTTTTATATTGCAAAGATACGACTAAGACACGAATTGACCAAAAAAGTTTAAAAAAACCCAGAGCAACCGCACCCAAATTAATAATTACTCATTAGCCGTCAACATGAGAATTTGACGCCCGGAGGGGGGGCACTCTGATTCACTGCCGGTAATGGTAAGGCAAAAACAGTCGCTGGGGGCGACATCCGATGGTCATTATTAGAGAATATACACATTGAATATCAGCTTCTTATGAAACAAAAAGGTCATTTGGCGCCAATTTACCCACATGAGGCATTTTCAATGTAAGAAAAAACGAGTATTTTTGCAGAACAAAACGCAAAACAACGATTGCCCTATGCTCAACAATGCTATCCAATATAAAATAGGTGCAGTGATACTGACTCTTGCCGTGGCGTGTGGATGCGCCCGACATAACGGGTCGAATAATGCCGAGTTGATCGCCATCGACTCCCTGCTAGACCAGAACCGTATCCTCCAGGCCAGAGAGATGCTGCTGCGCATGAATACTGATTATCTGAACGACGAGGATATGGCCTATCACACCCTGCTCTCGGTCCAGGCCGACGTAGAGAACAAGACAGCCACTGGAGACGCCGATCAGATGGAGCAGGCCGTGAAGCATTACAAGAACAGCGGCGACCGCGAAAAATACACTCGCGCCCTACTTTATCAGGGCGGAGCCTATGGTTCGGCAGGAGAACTTGATAAAGCCATTTCTCGCCTGCGCAAGGCCGAGGATGTTGCCGCCAGTGATGACCTCAAAAACCGCGCGATGGCCAAGATGATGATGGGCGGATTGTACCAGAGCCAAGTCGTGGGTGCCAAGACAGTCGGGGCAGAGAAATACCGCGAAGCACTAGAGTTGTTCCGACAAATCGACGACAAGCATCACCAGATTATCTGCCTCAGCGAGTTGGGCGGCCTGTACCGCATCATCAAGGAGAAGCAGGACAGCGCCATGCACTACATCAACGCCGCCATCGACCTGGCCAAGCAGGAAATCGAGCCTCGGGCGGTCATAGCCAACCTGTTCAGCCGTGCCGAGTATCGCGCTTCCTGTGGCGATTATCATGGTGCCAAGGATGATGCCGTCGAAGCGATTGCCTGGAGCGGAAACCTAAAAATCCATCCGAGAATCCATTACACCGCCGCATCGGCTTTCCTGCATTTGGGACGCATCGATTCGGCCCGCTACTACCTGAATCAGGCCCCCGAGATGACCACCGCTAGCGATAGCATCATGCACTACCAGCTGCTAGCTGACATGGCCCGCCATGATCACAAGCTGGAGGAGGCCATCGGCTACCTGACCAAGACCCACCATCTTGCCGACTCGGTAACCATGGGCAGCATGAACGACCGACTGATGGAGGTGGAAAAGAAATACGATGCCCAAAAGGCTGATTTAGAGAATGCTTTACTAAGTTCTCGGCTCAAGGGGACCCTGCTGGTGCTGGCTCTGTTAGTACTGGCGGCGGGAGCTCTGGCATTCCTGATGTGGCGTTACCGCAACCGTCTGAAAATCCAGCAGGCCGAATATGAGCTGATGAAATCTGACTTGGACCAGTCCATCACAAGCCTGCACCAGATGCAGGAAACACTTGCCAGCCTTGACTCCTCCAAGCAGCAGTCCGAAGAGCTGAAGGGCATCGTGGACAACCAGATACAAGTCGTGCACCAACTGCTGCAGTGGTCCTACGAGTGCAACGAGACGACCTTTGCCAAGCGTTTTAACAAGCTAATGACGATGCGTGGCCCCAACGAAGTGGGTGCCAGTTATTGGGACAACCTGCAAGCGCTGGCCAACAAGCTGTATGACAACGTGCTGGTCAAGGCCCAAGAGGTGGCTGGCGGCACTTTGCGCGAGGACGAGATCAACATGATCGCCCTACATTGCCACGGTTTTTCGAGGACGGTTATCATGATGTGTATGCACTACACCAACCTGCGCACAGTCTCCAACAAGAGAACCCAAATCGCTCACAAACTGCACGTGAGCACCCTCGACGAGTTTCTGCAACCATTCTTAGGAGTGAGAAGTTAGGAGTTAGGAGTGAGAAGTGATGAACGAGAAAACGATACAGTTTGTGCTGGAGCACCGCGAGGCGGACGTGAGGTCGCTGGCGCTGCGAGTGCAGCGTGATGGTGACATCGACCTGCCGTGGGCTCTCGACCAGATCCAGGGCTGGCAAACGGCTCGCCGCAAGTTGCCGTCATGGGCAGCCATCGAGGGCATCATCTATCCTCACCACTTGTCGATGGAACAGTGCTCCAGCGAGCAGACCGCCCTCTATAAATGCCAAGTCGTGGATACGCTACCTGCGGGCAGCCACAAGACGTTGATCGACCTGACAGGAGGCTTTGGCGTGGACTTTTCTTATATGGCGACAAGGGCCGATCGTGCCGTCTATATCGAGCGCATGGAGCACCTGTGCGAGACAGCGCGGCATAACTTCGGCCTGCTAGGCCTCAAGCAGGCCACGGTCATCCATGGCAACGCCGAGGAGGTATTGAATGACCTGAACACGGATTCCGCCTCCACCTTAATCTATCTGGATCCCGCGCGACGCGACAGCAACAGCGCCCGCACCTATGCCATCGCCGACTGCACTCCCAATGTGCTGGACCTGAAGGAGCAACTCCTCGCGATGGCCAACCACGTGCTTATCAAATTGTCGCCCATGCTCGACTGGCACAAGGCGGTGGGCGACCTGGGCAATCATGTGAGTGAGGTTCACATCGTGAGCACGGGCAACGAATGCAAGGAACTGCTGATTCTACTCAGTTCAAGCCACGATGGCGAGCCCACAGTATACTGCATCAACGATGACCAGACGCTCATCTATCGGCCATCACAAGACCGACCATCAATAATAACCGACGGCGGCATTGCGGCCTATCTCTATGAGCCCAACGCCTCGATCATGAAGGCGGGATGCTTCGGAATCCTTACCGCGCGATATCCAGTGAAAGCCCTGGCAGCAGACAGCCACCTGTTTGTGTCCGAGGAACCCGTTGCAGATTTCCCCGGGCGCCGCTTCGCCATCGATGCCATAACCACGATGAACAAGAAGGAACTGAACCGCACACTAGGCGGCATCACCCGTGCCAACGTTGCTACCCGCAACTTCCCGATGACGGCCCAGCAACTGCGGCAACGCCTGCACCTGAACGATGGCGGCGATTGTTACCTCTTCGGCACTACGACCGCCACGGGCCAGCGCCTTCTCTACATCTGCCACAAACCGCAAACCACCGATTAACGCTATAATAAGAATCATGGAACCGAGATTTACTGTCCACAGCCAATATGACGAGAAGGAGGCCATACGCTACAACCGCGCCTTGTTATATAATGTATGGCACCTGAAGAATCCCATCATCGTTTCGAACATCGCCCTGCTGGTCATGATTGTAACATCAGTCGTGGCCCACAACTTCATGTTTGCCATCAGCCTTGTGGCAGCCCTGGCTGCATTCAACTGGTATTTCTTTATGGGCGTGGACATGAAGGCTGCACGGGCCTACCACAAAAACAAGCAGATACAAAACCAAGAATTCGTCTTCCACTTCCATGACGACCACTACGAGAGCGCTGCTACCGATGGAGCGACAACCAGTGTCCCCTACTCGACGCTTCACATGATCATCGAAACGCCCACCAACATCTATATCATGCATGAGCCTACCGTCGGCACCATCATTCAGAAGGCAAACTGTCCCGACGGGTTCATCGAGTTTGTCCGCGAAGTGAAAAACCGATACAAGATCTGAGGCAGCAGCCATCCAGCAACCAAAACAAAAGCCCTCACCCGCGTTTGGGTGAAGGCTTCATGCTTGGTAGAGAAACAGGGACTCGAACCCTGGTTTCCGCCGTGAGAGGGCGGCGTCCTAGACCACTAGACGATATCTCCGTCGAATAATAAAGCCCTCGCTCGTGGTTGGGTGAAGGCTTCGCTTGGTAGAGAAACAGGGACTCGAACCCTGGTTTCCGCCGTGAG
>CAZVMM010000044.1:0-24252 GCA_964628205.1 uncultured Muribaculaceae bacterium | reverse complement strand
GAGTAACTATCTGATAGTCAGATGGTTACTCGTACTCGGTGGAGCTGGAGGGATTAGCGAACGGTATTTCAAGAGTCGTTATGGGTCATTAAAGTACTGTAAACAAGAAGATTGTGAAAGGTGCTCGTCCTATAATAAATGTTAAAATGTCTTCTTATACCGCAAAAGGAGGGTACGGTGTACCCCCCCAAAATGTGCCGTTTTCGATTGGAGCCCCTGGCTCCAATCGCCATCAGACTGACTTGAAAAATAACGTGCTATCATATCTTGTCGTATCGTAACGTATCATATTGTATCACTGTTTGTTCAGTTGTTGCAACAAATGTAATTTTGCCTAAGAAATAGTTTTTTAAAAGGTAAAATGAAGAATATAAAGTATAATTGCAGAACGTTCCTGAATCATCGCAATCAGGTCATTGTGAGAGTGAGATGGAACAAGAAAAAATGTGAAGTCGCTTTCTCGATAGGACTTCATGGTGACCCATTAAAGTGGGATGATGAATCACAGAGACCGGTGCGTGGCTCCACCCATATCATCTGTCATGAGAGGAATCCTTCTCGCGTGATTAATGATAGAATCAATGCTCTACTGAAGGGCATTGAGGAATCTTTCACCGAATATGCTTTTGCTGACACTGTCCCTTCGGCTAATGAACTGCGAGATCTTGTCAATGAGAAAGTGGTGTTTGAGCCTAAGGAACGTGAAGATGAAGAGAGCAGGACAGA
Source organism: uncultured Muribaculaceae bacterium (assembly GCA_964628205.1). Lineage (GTDB taxonomy): Bacteria > Bacteroidota > Bacteroidia > Bacteroidales > Muribaculaceae > Sodaliphilus. The sequence goes on along the minus strand of CAZVMM010000044.1, from coordinate 23,526 downwards.
CAAGCCCTTACTGGAGATTTTTAACGAATTTCTCACCGAGGGAGCGAAAGAGCGTGACTGGACCAGTGTCGTTCACTACAAGTATGAGCAGATTTGGAAACAGCTCATGGGATGTGATCCGGATGTCTCACTCGATACACTCGATAAGGCAAAAATGATTGAGTTGAAGGAGTGGTATGTCAAGAACAACTACCGCAACCGCACCATCACCAAGCAGTTCAAGGTCTTGAGATCATTCTTAAGATGGATGAAGGCCAATGGCTATCCCGTTCAGGACAGTGCCATAGAGTACAAGTTGCACTTGACCGTCACGAAGAAGAATGTCACCTACTTGACGTTTAAGGAGCTCATGCAATTCTACAATTATAAGTTCTCGCCAAAACAGATGTACCTTGACCGCGCTCGTGATTTATTCTGCTTCATGTCCTTCACTTCATTGCGCTATTCTGATTTGGCTCAGCTAAAGAAAGCCCACATCACCAGCAAAGGCATTGACCTGTACACCAAGAAGACAGCTGACCACATCACGATACCCATTATTAAACGTGCTCAGGAGATTCTTGACAAATATGCTGACTATGAGTCCGAGGATGGCAGCTTGTTCCCTGTTCCTTCGGCACAGAAGCTGAATGATTATATCAAACTTGCAGCCAAGGAAGCTGGTCTTGACAGAGAGGTCGTCAACACATATTTCATCGGCACTCAGCGGCATGATGACGTCAACAAGTTTTATGATATTATCAGCTGCCATGATGCTCGCAGAACGTTCGTTTGCTGCTCTCTGGCCTTTGGTATCCCGGCACCCGTTGTTATGTCTTGCACCGGCCACAAGGACTACGAGAGCATGAAGCCCTACATTGAAATCGCCAGCGACACGCGGCGTATAGAACTCGACAAGTGGAATGGGAAAGAAATGAAAATAGACATCATGGAGATGATGGAGAAATTCGATGAGGCTAAACTCAAGAAGTTATATAAGTACGCTAAAAAGCTGGAGTTAGCGAATAAGGGCACAGTCACGGAAAACGTTGAGAATGCTGAAGACGCAATAAGTTAACGCTTTTGAGAATGTACAAAAACCTAGTTGAGCTAGCTAAAGAATGCCTAGGCCTGCAAGTCACGATTACATTGGGCGAACTGGTGGAGGCGAATAGGTTGCTAATCGTTGAGACCAAACGTGAACTGGAACAGGATATCGCTGATGCCAGAGCAGAAGTCTACATTAGCCGTTCTCAGGCCATGCAGACCCTTGGAGTGTCGTCTTCGACTCTCTGGCGCTGGAAGAGATTGGGTTACTTGGCTCCTGTCACTGTGGGCGCTAATGATAGGTACCGCATGAGTGATATTCGCCGAATCCTAGAAGGCGGTAATTCCAATCACACTTTCTGATTATTGAACTATTGTTATGGACAAATATCGACAGAATTTTTATGATAAGTGTAAATTGAGATTTTATTTGCCTTATTCTAAATCCTCAAATCCCGGCACAATTTACCTGACTACATATTTAGATGGCAAACATTACCGATGTTCTACACACCTTAAAGTGTATCCCAACCAGTGGAATTCCGAGAAGCAGCTGGCGGTTATTTCTAATGTCCAGTCTCAATTGGACAACCACAATAATGAGATTGTCAATGAACAATTAAATAAGTTGAGACGCTACTACTCAGAATTTATTGAATATGTAAGCAACAATTATGTCTCCGATATATTAGAAACACTTAAACAATTCATTTTTCGAGATGATGCTAAAACTAAATTAGTCCTCGTATATGTTGCTGCTGAAGCTCTGGAGTACTATCATAAATACGTGAAGCCTTCAATCAAAGAGAGCACAAAACGACAAAATGAATCTCTCTTGAGCGAGTTTGGCCGTTTCGTTGATACGTTACCTAAAAATGATAAAACAATGCAAATCTTTAGCCAGAAAGGTTTGAATAAGTACAAGGAATACCTGATTGATAAGATGAACAGAAGCAAAACGGATGGCAAAATGAGGAACTTCGGGGTAGGTCAATTGAATCGTTGCGGAGCTATTATCGCTATGCTGATTAACAAAGTGTTCGTCCCTAGAGAAATTGTCTCCAACTTTGTGGTTTGGATAAAAGTGGATGATCCTCGCAGAGAAGACCAAATTGGTTATTTCCCCCTGTTTGATGATGAAGTTGCCGCGATTGAAAATTGTCCTGGACTAACTCCTGTCGAAGAAGAATACCGTGACTTGTTCTTACTTCACATCGAATGTGGACAGCGCGTTTCTGACTTGGCTAAAATACTCACAGGAAAGTACGATGTAAAGCAAGGAAAGAGATACAGCTATATTGTCGTTACGACAATGAAGGAGAATATCAAAGCGATTATTCCTTTAACGCCTAGGATGAGAATGCTAATGGACAGAGTCAAAAAACAGAAGCTAGTTGACCCTATTGAGTTTGAAAGAAAGACCAAAGGCAAAGGTAATAACACATATAATGAAGCCATAAGGCGGATAGCAAAAAAGGCCGGATTGAATAGGACCATCGTTAAAATTGATTCAACTCAAAAAGAAGTAAAGAAACCATTATACGAAACGATAACCAGCCATTACGCTCGGTGTACGTTCATTACTAATATGATCAAAAATGGAGAGAGCCCAGAAGAAGTGCGCAGAATGTCAGGCCATGCTTCTGATGAAATGATCAGAACAATCTATGCACAGTTAACAGATGAAGAAATAATCAAAAACCTAGAATCAAGGCTTAAACTAAAACACGATGAAAATGGCATAACAATGGATTAAGCCATCTTCCTTTTTATATATCGGTATAGCAATTGTCTTGGTCGATTCAAAAGAGAACCAAATAGTTGATTTATACATGATTTAAAACTCAATATTGCGAACAGAAAAGATTTCAAAATAATATTGTAATTCAGTCAATAAGTCATGTGTATTGTCTGATTATCGAATAATCACTATTTTTGTTGACAGAATAAGACCACTGAATAAAACATGAAGATTCAATTTGCATCTGATTTACACTTGGAGTTCCGAGAGAACTGGCGATATCTAAGGGACAATGGCCCCATGGACGTGAAGGGTGACATCCTGGTCTTGGCTGGGGACACGGGTTACCTGGGAGACGACATGTACAGCGTGCACCCATTCTGGGACTGGGCGTCCGAAAACTTTGAGCAAGTGCTGGTCGCACTGGGCAACCACGAGTTTTATAAATACTACGACCTGAAGAGGATACAGGACGGACTGGTGGGCGAAATCCGCCCCAATGTTCACTACTATTATAACAAAGTCGTAACGATCCAGGATGTGGACTTCATCATATCCACCCTTTGGGCCCATATCGACATGGACAACGCTTTCGTAACCGAGCGAGGCGTGGCCGATTTTTACCGCATCGTCTATGGCGAGAACCTGCTGAGATATTCCGATTTCAACAGTGAACACCAGCGCTGCCTAGACTTCATCAAGAAGTCAGTCCGTGCGAGCCAAGCCAAGCACAAGGTCGTCGTCACCCACCATGTCCCGTCCTATCAACTGGTTGCCCCAGAGTTCCAGGGCAGCCGCATCAACGGCGCATTCACCGTCGAGCTAGCCGACTACATCGCCGACAGCGGAATTGACTATTGGATCTACGGCCACTCCCACCGCAACATCGACAAGACCGTCGGCAACACCCGCTGCCTCTGCAACCAATTCGGCTACGTCTCCCACAACGAACACCATTCCTTCGATAGGACAAAGATTATTGAGATTTGAGATATTGATTGTAGATACTGAAAGAGACATTGTGTAAAACAACTAAAGGCCGTTCCAAAAGTAATAAGAAACCTTATAAACAAGAAACAACAATACGCCCCAAAATTTGGACCGCTGGCGACACATCAACAAGCCAGCGGCGAATGGGGTGACAACATATAAACATAACAAGATGGAGAAGGACCGGCTAGCGAAGAGTTAGTCGGAAAACCACCATCCCGGACGCTATTATCTTGTTTTGGATAGACACCGGCCTTAAGCTGCCACCGTCGATTCAAATCAAGAGAGTCCGATTGAAGTGTGATATCAATGCTGGAGAAGTGTTGGTGTCGCTCTTCTTTTTTTTCGGTTCCGTCAGGGGGAAGGGGAAGACCATTCCCAATAAATTTTTAAGAACACTAGATAAACGTGCACTATCTGGAAACTCTTTTTCCCGATTGCATAATAGCAAAACATCAGTCATCTCTGATGAGGCCGAGTTCTTGGAGGCAGCCTTCACGGTTGAGAAGGAAGCCATAAAGATCGCGATAGACACTGCAGTCGCGATATTGTGTGGGCACCAGTTGGCCATCCTTGATCTCGTGGATGGATGCGTTTGGATAAGAAAGAATGACGGGTGAGTGGGTGGCAATGATGATTTGAGCTCCTTTCTTGACCACATCTTTGATCCATAACAGGAACTGCAGCTGGTTTTGGAAGGAGAGCGCCGCCTCGGGTTCGTCAAAAATGTAGATGCCCCGACCTGACAGGCGATTTGTAATTAACGCCATAAACCCTTCCCCATGCGATAGATGATGAAGGCTCTTTCCTCCATATGCCTTCAACATCTTGGGCTCAATTCTGGCCAACCTCTCAATCTCTGAGTTTACGTTGTAGAAACTCTCTGCCCTGAAGAAATACGTGTCACGATAACTCAGGCTTGCTTGGGATGCGATCAGTGCGTCATACAATGATGAATGGGTCTCTTCTGTATGGAAGTTGAAATGACGGGAGCCGCCTTCGGGATTGATACGCAGCAAAACAGCAATCGCTTCGAGTAACGTCGATTTCCCCGATCCGTTGCCTCCAACGATATAGGTCACCGACTTCTCAAATCTAAACTCAGTAAAGTCTCTAATCACTGGAATAGAGAATGGGTATTTGCTCGTATCCCATTCCCCTTCTCGTCTCCTGATTCGTCTCAAATAAATATTCTCTTTCATGGCCAAATGGCATTTTTGCCGCAAAGATAACTCGCTCCAATGCCACATTTCGGCACACCAAAACAAAATACATTTAATCACTTGCCTTGAGGGTGACTTTCCCTAGAATTATTTGACAGATTTGAGAGCGATTAACTAAGTTGGTTTACACTATTTTTATCGTTCGCCTAAACAGGGTTGACAGTTTGGCGGTTTTGTCACTGAATAGGTTTACAGCTCTCGAAACATCGTTTTATTTTTCTGGAATCACCCATTTTGCCCCACATCCAGAAAAACAAAAGCACATTTTTGATTTGGAAACTCAGCGAAATTCAACAAAAAATCTTCATTTTCGCTGACTTTTAAAGAGAATATTGGCCAAAAACATCGTTTTATTTTTCTGGAATAACCCATTTTACCCTCATCCCAGAAAAATAAAAGCACATTATTTACCATAAAAATCAGCCATTTTCGAGATTAATTTTGAATATGGCTGACTTTTCTGAGGCTGTTTTATTTGCTTTTCTCTGATTTTGAGGTAATTACAATTTTGAAAAGCAAAAAAAGAAGTAGCAACATCAATGCTTCTCGAGCACCGATATCGCTACTTCTCCGGACTCACCACTGAAGTGAACGGTGTAACGTCTTGAGGTTACGGTGTCACTCCAATGGGTCATCGTCCGGGATGGTGGTTTTCCGACTAACTCTTCGCTAGCCGGTCCTTTTCCATCATTATATTGTTGTCGCCCCTTACATATCCGCCGGCATGTCTCTTCTATTAAAGCCGGCAGTCCAAAATGGGGCGTAATTCTCTTTAGTTATTTATAAGGCAGCTGGGGGATTTGAGGCGGAGGAATTCCCATAATACAACAATTTCTCGTAAAGTGATTGGATATCTGCCTTCAGTTGGTCGAATCCATCAGTCTTTTCAAGCGTCTGCTCGTTTATGTATAGGCATTTGTTTACCTCAATCATCACTGAATGGTATTCTACTGGTACCTCAAAAGTTTTGCTGTTCGAGAACGGTGTGTTGATAGCAACCTTGTAGCCACAGGAATTGAAATGCTGCTTGATATTGCCGATGACGACTTTATTTGGGCAAGTAGCATCATCATTGAACCCGATACAGATGTCAATGTCTGGTGGATTGCTGCAAAGCAGATTGGGCTGACTCGAGAAACTGTGGCAGTCTATAAGCAGCGTGCCTTTGCCCAAACCGAGCAATCTCTTAGACATTGACGAATGGTGTTCCACATAATGTTTGAAGGCCTCTTCCTTTGTAGTGAAAGATCTGATGGGGAATACTTGTTGAGGTGAATTCCAAAGAAATCTATCATAATGAAAACCTAATCCATCCGTATCTAAGGGGTCATTGATCAGTCGTTCCACATCGCAATACAAGCGGCAATACGGGAACACTACACTCAGTATATGCTCCGTTTCCTGCTCCGGTGAAAATAGCTCATCGGTGTAGTAGTCTATAAGTAATCCCTCATCACCATCCAGTTCGCTGAATGTGTGGCCGCTACTCTCGGGAAATTGCGTTGAAGCATGAGGTATATGCAGAAGAATGTTTTTAAATGTCCTGTAGGCGTCAGTCTTTATTCTGAATGTCTTCCAAACAGCACTGACAAAATGATTCGAGTCGCCAAAGATGTTATGATTCTCGAAGATGCGTTGAATAGGCTGGATGAATTCTAGACCAGCATAACCTCCAAGTGCTGGCACAGGACGAAAATTACAGACCTTCTTGAAAATGTCGATAAATAGGGCATCTGAAATTTCAAACCCCAAGTTCTCTTCCAACTGAAATTTCAATGACCTTAAGGCGATGGCTGTCGGTGTGTTACCAAGTGATGCAATCTCTTCAAATCGCCTTAACCCTTCTTTGTGGTCATACCTAAACCAAAATTCATGACCTTCCCATCTTGATTTTCTTTCTTGTTCCATTGTAGTGTTGTTATTAAATCGTTAAACAATAAAGTTATTTCGTATGGGGTTTAACGACAAGCAACAACACTTGCTATTGGAGAATGAAAAATCCCTATATGCCTTGGTCTCGACACATAAGGAAATCTACTATCTCGCTGAGCTATATGAGTTTTTGGCGTTAAGCCCACATCTGCTTTTCAGCTCGCCACCGTGGCTCGTTGGGTTGCTCTGCCCATGAAGCTCGGTTGGCACGCAGCTTTACTGCGTTCTTGATGTAAATTTCCATAAATCGCTCAACTTATGTTGAGTCCTTCATTTCGTATGCAAAGTTATGAAATTTAGTTCAGTAGGACAATAACTCAATAATTATTTTGTTGATCAAACTTGTGCTCAAGCTTCAAGTGACTTTTTTTATAATGACCTCTGTGATTCCTTGGATGACATCTTCGAGTTGGTCGCGATAGATTAGGCCATCGACATACTCTGAGGGGATTGCATTGAAACCGAATTTGGCTCCAAGGATGGAACAAGCGACAGCTGCATTCGTGTCCGCATCTCCTCCGGCATTTACAACGGCAAGTAGACCGTCCTTGAATGTCTCAACATGCCAGTATGCCCATAGCCCGGCAGCGAGTGTTCTTAGCGTATAGCCGATGGAACCTTCCTCTTGAAGGTCTAAAGCCTTGATATCTTGATTTCTGGAAAGTGTGATAAATTCGGCAATTCGGTCATCGTATTTTCGGCTAGTCGCTATTATCTGCTCGAATGTAGGAACCGATAACCCATAGACGTGAGCATGTATCAACTCTGACACGATAACACATGAACCGACACAACGAGGATCGTAGTGAGTTAACCTGCAAATGTCGGTAGCACTCTGTTCAATATCCGTCGGCAGGAGTCCTGCAATGGACGTCCTCATCAGTCCACCATTAGCAGCAGAGTGATATCGGCTCATCTCCCAGACTTTTCTGGAAACATCTATTGGATGCTCAACGTAATCACCAAACATCAAGACTTTGTAGGTATTCGCCCCAATTCCCATCGGAACGCCATTGGCCCAATTCTTGAAGTTTTGAGCAATAGTAGTGAGGTTTACGCCATTGTCCTTGATGATGGCATTGGCGATGCACAGCATCATGTCTGTATCATCGGTCCAGTCGCCAATCTCCCATCTTCTACGGTGCCTGTCCTGATATATATCGCTGTAATGTGTCAAACCGTTGGGGTACTTCCAAGCCATGTCATAGTCATCCATGAACTCAGTCCCCAAGCCAAGAGCATCACCAATCGCCTGACCGTAAATTGTTCCTTTGATTCTGTCTAACAAATCTTCCATACACTTGTAGAATTAGATAAAAGCAGTCAAATCACCTTTGACAATTTTCCCATCTTTGATCTCAATAATGTAATATGCAGGTTCGTTACCATCCTGCACAATGGCAATAGCGTTACGTCCAGGCACCTCATGGATGGTTAGCCTAGAGCCACTTTTCTTTATAGTACTGAACTTACCCCGGATATAATCGACATAGCCATCATGGTCCAATGATTCAAAGACCCACATGGAGTCATATTGAAATTCCGGTGCAAGATGCTGTATCAATAATTCAGGGTTTAGGGTACGCCATGCCTCAGCCAGATCATGTACAATTTGCTCGTTCGTGTTCATATGTTATCCGTTTATGTTTCGTTCAGTAAATACACCGTTTTCTATCAACAGATAGAAGCCATATTCCAGCGCATCACATAACCAGAGATAGTTTACAAAGCCATTTGAGTCCATCACTTTTAAGCAATGCTTCATTTCAGTATGGCCAACTACTTGGTGATAACCCGAAACCATCACGCCAACCAATGTCAAAGGACGAATCCATGTGGGCGGCTGTTCGGGTGAGGTGCCGTAGATATCTTGTGGGTCTGAGAGGTTAAATCCGAATAATTCGGAGGGTTCAAGCGCATTAATGTCGTCAAGTTTGAGGTCGTTTGCATCAAGCCACTCCGTTGAAACACCGGCGTGGCTGAATATCGTATTACCCATTATGTGAATCCACTGCGTCTTGCCGAGAAATTCATCCTTGCGTTTCTCCATATCCCTAGCCACACCTGGGAAATAGCCACTGCATCCTGCCCAGTCATAGCCGAGGTGCTGCATGTCGTGGTTGCCACGTAGCAGTATAGTCTCGGGATGCTCGTCTTTGTATCTAAGAATGTCCTCGAGGTTTTCCACCTGGTCCTCCTCAGATATATTCTCGTGGGTTGATACATAGTCACCCAGGAAGATTACTTGGTCGGGGTGCTCTTTGGCAATGATGTCCTTCCAAATCGTTCTGCCGTGAATGTCTCCTAATACTATAATTTTCATATTTGCGAGCCTTTCGTTTCCTTGCGGATTACGGATGCTGGCCTGTTTTGCTTTTGGCGCTTTACCTGTTAATATCGTGATAATTCTATCGGCATCTTCCTTGGTGATACCGATTCTTGGGTCAGTTTGGACAAAATGAGATTCCTGCTCGGGGAGCATATCGGGAAGGTCATCGAGGATGGCGTAACGGGTATCTTGGTTTCCATTGGTTGATAGCCATTCCTTGATTTCGCTGCCTTTTATTGCCGGAATATCCATAAGGTCAAGATCTATGCTCAGAAGCATCTCATCACTGTCGGTATTGGGGGTAATGCCGATGACCTTACCAGGCAATTCTCTTCTAGCCCACATTCGCTGCATGGCATCGAGTCCCCACATCTTCCATGACGAGGAAATCACAATGTCGGCGCCGGTATGTTCCACAATCCTCTTGAGGTTGGCCACAGCCTCAGGGTCAAAAGCATAGCCGAAGTTGTCAACTTGGTCAGCACCTAAGTTAACGCATCGTTCGTGTTGCCGTTCTGTATTCAACACGCCGTCTATATCTAAAAAAAGAACCTTGCTCTTCATACGATTAACGACAAAGATAACGTTTTTTCTGAAATTTAGCAAATTCTGAATCTACATTTATCACCCATTTTGTAAACAATTAAAAGGAGGTGAATTGTCATTTAAACCAATTGCCATAGTCATTATCAACATAGTCTGTTTTTTCTTCTGTCTCTCCTTCCGCATCGGACTTTGCCTTTCTTTTGCTCTTATAAAAGCAGTTCATTAAAGCAGAAGGGATCACAATAATTAATATGCAAAAAGGAGCCAATGCGAACAATAGGAGGTAAAAATACCAGGGATCCTTTTTGAAGTAATTCAGTCCGTTCCTAATGGCTCTGACAACAACAGCTCCAAGAACTATCACCCATGAAATGACGTAAACTATAAGAACGATTTTCATACAGTTATTGGGTTCATTTAATCAACATCGTTTTACATAAGCGGCAAGACTGCGAGAGTTGCTATTGAAGCTTTGTCCTACCATCATTGGCTTCTTTGTTAGGAAGCAACTTTGCGCTTATAGATAATCTTGGCGCCGAAGTCAAGAATCCAACCTTGACTTGCCATAAATGGAGCACCTAAGAGAACATTAATGGGAGGATATGGGTCACCATCCTTATCACGCACTTCATCGGGAAGTGTAAAGATATTGTGAGGCAGAACTTTAAAAAGCGAACAACACGACAGTTCGACAACATCATCTCCGCATAGTGATAGCATGGAAAACCAGACCTTTGCATCATGGACATCTACTTGACCCGAAATGCCCTTCATGACATCCGTGCTATTCAAGTGCTCACACTTGAATTCGTGGTCCATCAACGCCTGGTTAGCAATCACGTTGTTTGTGGCTCCAGTATCAACAAGAGTGACAAGTTCTGCTCCGTTTTGTATGATTGGCACAACTGGAACACCATAAATCTTCAATCCTGCTACCATCGGGAAGAAGAAATCACAATCAGAAGTGCTAAAATTCTTGGGTGTAATTTCAGATGTGTGTAGCGTAAAGTCGCGATAGTCGATAACTAAACGTTGCTGCTGCAGGAATATGTGGCCTAAAATCCCAATGACTGTCATCCCTTTAATTGAAATATCTAACGGCTCACTTTTTACGCAGAAAGTCTCATCAAATTGAATGTTGCCCAATACAAAGGAGAACCTCACTTGTTTGGCCTGCATGACTTCTTGTGAGAAGGATGCGATGGCTTTGGTGCCATCAACAATTGAACATAATGAGTCCATGCTCTCTACTATTTCTGGCGAAAGAATGTTCTCATTACTTCCGGAGTCTAACAAGAACAGGCCGGTGTGCTCCTGTGCATCCTTATCCACATAGTTCACTTGAACAAAAGGTGCAACGTCACCTTTCATTCTAATCATCTCCACTCTGATGTTTTTTTCTGCCTTCATATTTCCTTCGTTTTTCGTTTAACGCTGCAAAGGAACAATGTGATTGCGAACGCTATGTTCGCAATTGGTGGTGTGGTCAAGTGTCTCATCTCAAAATCATATTTCGTTCATACTGTTCACGCCACTATCCTCGATGAAGGCATAAGTGATAATGGTCATGCACTTTGTTCGTTTGTTCTCATTTTTCAAATAGTTTTAATATAGAGCTTTCCGCTGTATCTTATTAATCCCACATGCCGACGGGTTCCAACTCCATGAAACCACCGCAGTTCGGGCAGGTGTTATCCCATTTTATCAGATTAGACTTCCCGCATCGGTCACATTCCTCGTGACCTTCAAGAATCGTCCAATCGTCATTAATCGGCTTTTCCATTATATTGTGACAGTCCTGGCAAATAAACGCTTCCAGAAAAACGGCAAAACCAGGGCCCAATGACAATTCATCGGTTTCAAAACCACACTTCTCACATTTGAATATTGCTGTTGCTCCCATACTGATGATTAATCTGTTAAAAAGCGTTCTAAAATAGTGGTTCTTCATCTTCAAAGGAAGATTTAGTTGGATTTAGGTTTTCTACTAATTCCATGTCAAATTCTTCCATCGTCATTGCTATTGCCGGATTCTTCTTGGGGTCAAAAACCGTCTCCTCTGATTTCTTCTCCTCTTGCTTTTGAATTCCATAAGAGATTGGTAACAAGTACTTATATCTATCGGGAATACATTCCGCAACAATCATGCGGAACAAATCATAGCATTCTTGAGCTGAATAAAAAAAGAAATAGTTCTCGCTCTGCCATGTTTGAAAGAACTTGTATTGCACTCCTTTGTCCCATTCTTCAAAATCTATCAGTTCATCGACTAGTCCCAGTTTCCCCATACACCATAGCACTCTTTGAACACTCTGAAGCCATTTTGCCGTCGGTATAAAACCGTCAATCACTCCAACCAGATCAAACTTTTTCTTAGGTGAATAACGGCCACTTAATGTAGTAACATCTTCAGGCACTTTTTCACGGCTGATTGTGGAAGCGATACTCTCAAAAAGGATTCGAGTAGCCTCTCCTTCATCTATATGGCTTTTGGATTTTGCTAAGATATACAGGTATTCAATCTCCCCACTCCAAAATATGTGTGGACATTTTGACAAACGGTCCTTGTCTAATTGAAACTGAGGGTGATTGATCAACCGAGTGCAGAGCCAGGAGTAATACTCGTCCGAATCTAATAATGACAAGTTTTCAAGAACATAATCTGTCGGCAGAAATCTAATTACAATTAATTTGCATTCTGCGTCATGATATTGCTCCCACAGGGTCTTAATGTCATTCGAGAAGAAGTTATCCCAATTACATTTTAACCTTCCATATGCCCATTCTCGATCAAGTTTAGCTCCGAAGAGAAAGGCTTTGATAATTTTACGTTGAGATAGGAAATCTTGTTGGGCAAACCTATCTTTGAGTTTTGCTCTTGATGAGACTACTTTACCACTTTTCTTGTTTGTAAACTGTTTTAATAGACAAGAAATGGTTTCATTCTTCTTGGGCTTATTACTCCCAAGAACTTTTTCCGATTCATTGTACAAATCAAAGCCAACGTTCCATCGTGAAGAAGTACGTTTCAACTTTTTTTGGAGTTCCTTCAATTCAGCATAATTGAGTGTATTGACCAAGGCTTTCAATACAGCACGGCTGTTGAAATCTTTATACTTCGGCAGCTGGTAATGAGTAAGAATAAATTCTAACGCGTTATCCATATCATTCCCTTTCTAGCAAATGAGACGCGAGCCCATCGGCAGCTTGAATTAATGACAGAAGAGGGCAGGCCGCTTTTGCTGCCTGGAAATTTCCCTTTATATCTGGAGACTGGAACGGTAGATCCCATGCATGCATGTGCCAACGGATGGCCATGATTTCGTCATCGGTCAGTTTTAAGCCGGCACGTAGGAGCACTATTACCGACTTCTCGCCGTGTCCAAGCGGAAAGTTGCTGTACTCTACATCATAGCCTTGTACGGGTACCCAAATACCAAGTTTGTTCTTTTGTTTCTTAATAGCGGGTTCGTATATATCCGCCTTACATGTATCGTGAAGCAACGAGGCAATGACCACACTCTCTACAGGTAACCGCTCCGCTAATGATGGGTCCATCTGGATCATCATATCACGAACACCCATGGCCACTTTACACACATTGAGCGAGTGATCAAGTAACCCACCTTGTTGATTCAGGTGGAATCGGCTGCTTGCCGGAGCCTCAAAGAATCCCAACTCTTCAATAACCTTAATGGTTTCTTCAATGCCCTCACGTCCAGTTCCTTTAAGCAATTCTATAAAACGTTCTCTATTATCCATATGATTCATGTATTATTTATTCTGCACAAAGATAATTGAGCGCTACGAACCGTATATTCGCAGCGCTTCATGGATTAAAATAATAATTGTTACTGTCGATACTAAAAATCAGCAATCAAGTGAGCGGGGATCACCAGAATACGCGCTTGGGTGAACCGCTATAGATCATTGCCTAAACTTTTGTGATTTTGAAAATCTTCCATTCTTGTCTATCGTGTGAAGTTGAGAAAACGGCCTCAGCAATAACGTCACAATCATTTGTAATGTCATTCTCTCTTAATAGTTTTTTATGGACATAGTGGTCTCCAATGAAACCAAAATCTGGCTTATCGTATTCGCCAAAATCTTTGTATTTGACAGAAAGTCTCCCTTGAATGGTTTTTCTGAGGTTATCGGCTTTTGTCCCATCGATGGCTTTCTTTACTTCAAAGAATTTAATTCGTTTCTTATTATCTTTACCGTATTTCACCAAATAAGTGACTTCAAGCAAATCGCCCACCGAAGGTCGTATATCGGTTTCTTCATATCGGACAATATCCGAAATCAATTTGGGGCCAAGAACAATATGAAATAGCTTCTTGGTTTCATTTACATCGTCAACAGCGACAACTCTATGTTTGAAATGTTCACAGGCTTCTTCCTTTGTAATATGTTCTGCGCTAATAGCCTTATAAAGTTTTGTGCCGTCTTTGCGCTTGGTCTCATAATACTTGAATGAAACGAAATCTCCATTCTTCAATTCCGTTTCTTTGAAATACAAGAAGGCAACGCGAAGCTCCGGAAAAAGAATATGAATTGTTTTCTTTTCTGTATTTATATAATCGATTACTCCATATTCAACCGGAAGTAACGACCAAGGTTGTAAATTCGTTTTGTTTGCTGTCAAAGGAACAACAGTCTTTTCTGTTATTGTCTTACGTCGCCATAGTGGTGCGGATGGATCTGGCTTGACAACATTGTCAATTTTGCATCTGAATTTAAAAATATCACCAGGGTTGCCTTTTTTTAATACTGCAAAACGTTTTGTTTTAACCTGAAGAGTCAAGTCGTTGCCATTTGTGAAAGTACAATACTCAACTTCATTTGCTTTCCATTTCTCGGTGAGAACAAACTCATAGATATCATATTCGTTAAAAGCAAAATCTTCTGCTTTATCGATGAGTTCTGGAACACTCAACCCGACATATGACTGCGATGTTCCATTCATGCGTTCAGTTAATTCATTATATCGTTCAGGAATTGACCAACCCTTTTTGCTCCTATGCGCCACATAAGTCTCAAGTTCTTTTGATGCTTGATTGATATTTCCCATGTTAATCCAAGTTTCAGCAAGATCCAAATGAATATCACCAATAAAATCTTCATTCTTCTCAAGGTTCTTGGATTTTAATAGCAGACCTATCTTCAATTCATCATCATTCTGAATGCATGACGCCATTTCCGACCACACATAGAATTTATCACTCAACTCGACAATTAAACGTTTGTAGATCGAGAGAGCTGTTGAGAAATCATTTTGCCAAACGGCAATGGTGGCACTGTTGCGAATGCTCCATTCGTCATTTTGCACATGTTCCAACAGGTCGTCATAAAAGCTCTTCAGCCATACTATTTGATCGATTATTGCATCTTTATTTGGGACGGACTTAATGGAGTCAAAGCATTTCTTTGCGACCATCGCCGCTAATGGTTTGTACTCGGTACCATCTTCTCCCTTCTCTCCTTTCCAGTCTTGGCTGCGCAGGTTAGCAATGTCCCATTTCATTACGAAAGGAATAAAGCGGCCTGATTCTTGTTCTGTCATAAACCGAGCAGCAATTTTTAATATCTCAGAATGCCAATGCGATGAACCGTATTGAGAATACTGTGTAACATAGTTATCAAAGGCTGTCCACAAAGCATCCAGTTGATTGTTTTTGTGCAAATCCATCAATCTCCAAAATATAGGTTGACGGAACATGTCCAGCAGGCTCTCTTTGCTGATGCTGAAATAACCAAACTTTTCGCTAAGTTCATCAATATTAATTTCAGAATTCTTTTCAACCAGAATACGACATATACGCGAAATGAAAGAAGGAATTTCATGACCATCAGCATAACTGGGATGAAAGTCCTCATATCTGAGATTCTCAGGTCCCCACATCATAAAGAACTTATCGAACTTAAAATCATCGTTCTCTTTTGCAAAATTGAGCGCAAAGTTGAGAATCATTGAATGTAGCAGAGACGGGCGTTCGTTCTTCAGCAGCATGTAATCCCGTAAAAGAGTCCTAACTTGCACCGATGTCATTGATGCAGCCTGTGCTTTCATATAACGGTAAACGATCCAGCCAAAATCTTCATGTAAAAGAGGCTCCAACGACTCTCCTGCATGTCCAGCCAATTCGATGGCTTGATTATATGCGGATACAGCATCTGACTTCGATAGTTCAGAGAGCTGTTTCATCCTGTCTGAATTAGGCATCATCTGCCTGAGTAGATATGTGTATGCAGCAAGGCCAGCGCCATTGTCGTCCATCATAGTTTTAACCAAGTCTCCCATTTCTGACAGACATGCCATGGCGCGTGTTCTATCGCCTTGCGGGAGATAGACATTCTTGCAATAATCTCGAAGTACCCAAAACAGAGACATCTCGGTCCACTCATCGCGTTCTAAAGCTATTTCAAGACGAGCCATATCGAGGGCGGCATCAAGTTCTCCGTTCTTCCTTAATCTGGAAACATCTTTTACTGACATAATTTACTGCAATTTTTCTATAAGTTTTTGAAGTAGCACATCCTCCGTACCAAGGTCAGAAAACGGCATAGCTCTACTAATAACCCCTGTGCCTTTGAAGAAGAACTTGATATGTGAAAAATGTCCCGAAGTTTTTAGGTAATAAGCCACATGAAATTGAGGCGTATGCTCTACGATATTTGTGATTATAATGTTTAAATCATCACAAATCGAGGTCACATTGGAATAAAGTGCAGCAAGAGCATTGGTCGAAGGTTTGTACTCAATCTTGTACTCAACCGCTTCATCGCTTTGCAACAATTGGACAATCTTTTCAGAATCCGGTGTTATAGATTTGGGCTCATATGATGTGTACATTCCACTTCCATTGTAGATACAATCTACTATCAATTGAGAGCCATCAGGCGTAATAATGCTATAGCGATCTCGATATGGCATTTCATCTACCGAGGCTAACATATATCCATTGGCCTCTAAGGATTCCTTAGCGCTGAGACATTTGTATTTCTGCGCGATTGTTGCCGTAGGTTTAAGCCATTGTACATCTCCTATAGGAGCAAACGCCAATGCCTCTTTTTCCATCTTGGAACATTTCGTGATGGATGAGAACGAAAGCTTGTCAAGTGGCTTAAAGTTTGGCATGTTGATGCCATAAAGTGCATTCTGTGCACGCGTAGTGGCCGTATAATTCCAGCGTAGTGAGTCATCATTCAATCCAAGACGACCACTATAATCAACGAAAACCGTTTTCCACTCACCGCCTTGCGACTTGTGGCCGGTTATGGCATAGCCAAACTTGACCTGCACAGCATTGAAATATGGATCGCTTTTAATGGTTTCCTTGAACGCCTCCTCATTTGGCTTGAGACCAGGGTGACGCATCCTCAAATTGATATACAATGCAATAGTTTCAACGTAGCCTAAAGCCCGATCGCTATTGTGGAGCAAATCATCTATGATTTTGCATTTTACAATTTCGCCTGAGTCTGTCATCAATTCCGCATCACGGAAATGCACTGTGACTTTTATCTGTTTTCTTTCAGATCCTTTGCCAATCCAAACAGGTGCAGATTGTGATTCAACTGTGGATGAAACATTCAAAACCCGTACCAAATCGCCATTGTATAATTCGATTCTCAGATCTGGATTCACATTGTTCTTTACTACCTGCAAGATATCATTCGGAACTACGTCATCGCAACCAGGAAAATAACGGCGACGAATAGCATCGTTATATTCTCGAACCATAGCATTGGAATATGCTACAATAATTGATTCCCCAATACTGGGCTGCGGTTGCAATTCACAGAATTTTTCAACAGCATCCTCGGGAGTGATATCCATAACTTCGCCTTGTTTTCGCTCAAATTCTAATGAAGTACGCTCTCCTCCATTAATCAAGTCACGAACAAGCATGGCGTTTTTCAGGATGATGCTGTTTTCTCCCTGGCGAATGATGTCGGTTAAGGTAAACGATTGTACCTTGATTCCTCGTTGGATGAAATACGATTCGTCCAAAGCGACCGAACGATTATCCCCTACAGGTGGCAACTGAGCTGGGTCGCCCACAAATATCACTTTGCCGCCCATTTCAAGATGGGCATAGGTAATTAAGTCATCGATGAGAACATCTGTGCCAAAGTGCAGCATTTCTCCGGGAGTAGGATGCGAACCCACCATTGATGACTCATCAACAATAATGACACGTTTTGAAGGGTCTTCCCCTGTTTCCAACTTTCGCAAAGAGAACCAGAACTGCAGGTCGTCAGCATCAACGTTTTTCTCGCCTGCTTCTGCATTTTGATTCAGCAGGTTGGTTAAGATGACGTTACCTTCATCGTCATGGCGTACAACAAGCATCTTTTCGTAAGAATAAATGGCTCGATGAATCGTTGATGCCGGGCAATCGGCCTTTTCGCTAAGAACTTTTGCTGCTCGACCTGTAGGCGCCATTAGCTGTGCCTGCTTGCCAAATTGTTTGATGAGTGGTAACAGGGCTTTCACCAGTGTCGTTTTGCCCGTACCGGCATAACCCTTAAGGATAAAGACGTCACTATCGCTGTCCAAGAAATCCTTGATTTTATCAAACGCTTCTTGCTGAGATGATGTTAGAGGTTGTTCCATAATTCTTGTCGGTTTATACTAACTTTTGCAGCAAAAACCATGCCAATACATATCGTTTCAAGCAATCGAAATTAATATAGGCAAAGAAGATGCAAAACTCATAACGTTACTTTTGCACGTTACAAACTTTGCATCTATGTAACCTATTCTCAGACGGAAAAACTATTTCGATTGATTAAACCGAAACTTCATAGTTCTTATTCTTCCTCGTGTTACTTCTTTCATTTCTATTGGAGGTAGGTATTGGCACCAGTACAAGACGTTCAACATATCATAAATAAGGCTTCGGATTAAATATGGAGATTTCCCACTAGCAACATCTGAATCCGTTTTCGTTCGATGTGAACCTGGATTCGTAATGGCTACACAGGAATGCATGCTTCTTCTTACGTAAATAGGAATTTCATCTTCCATATATTCTTCATCCATCATTCTGCTACACTCTGCCAAATTTGACCCATCGTGCTTGACCGAACAAACGCCATGTTGATAACAACGGGTCATGACATCTGACATTATCTTGCGAATATCGTTCAAAACAGAATTGTTTTGCCAATCCTGGTTTTCAAGAACAGATAGAATTCTTAATAAGTCATGTTGAGAATCAGGCCATAAATCAAAAACCGTTTGATATTTATGAATAATTCGGGTTTCAGGAAGATTATCTGCATTCTTCTTGAAATCTTCAATCAAGCGATCCTCGTCTTTATCCTTCTCATAATAATGGCCCTTATACATTTCTGCAAAGTTAGATGAAGAAGTCAGATCAGGCTGACCCGTAATAATGTAATAAGGAACGAATCTTTTGCTTTTCAGCTCATTTATCCTATTTACACTGAATGATAAGCCACTCAAATCTTCTACTTCAGAATCTTTGTTTCGCCGCCCTCTTGCATCAAGAATAACACCAGACCATTCCTCAAGATGTTCTTCAAAAATCTTCATGCCGTCTTCTGCATACTCACAAGGAACAACCTCAAATCCATGAATTTTTTCAAGAACGTCCTTAAAAGAGACAATTTCTTTCCATTTGTCGTCAATCCAAAGAACTTTGTATTTACTCATAATTCACTAAATATTGGAAGTTTAACAATTACGTTTGTATAGTTCTGACCAATAAAGGCACCAGACGATATGTCATAATCACCACCATAATGTTGAGACACACTCTTCACGACATATCCTCCTATCCCAGATCCATCAGAGTCTTTACTTTTTATACTCTTCAAGCCGTATCGTGTTTTGTCCATACCCTCAGGCAAAGGCTCCCCATTATTACTAAAATGGATGATGAAAAAATCGCCATCAATGGATAAAGAGATATGCAAAGCATAATCAGCTCTTTGGCCCTTGAACCCGTGCTTTATTGCATTGCCAACGACGTTTTCGACAAGTCTTATGAAATCTACTTTCCCGATATTGACAATAGCCTTTTTAATGCCGGCTTCTTTTAGGGCGGCTTCATCACGATGATACTCTATAACGTAGCGATCAGTCTTTCTAACTTGGCTTGAAAGTATGGCATCAATATCAACAGGTTCAGGCTCTGCGAAAATATCCTCATCAGCTATATGCTGAACTATTTCAGAAAGAGCATCTAAGGCTACTCTTTGCCTTGAGGAATACTCCTTCAGTTGAGAAGAGAATTCCCCAGAAAGCTGAAGAGCAAGGTGGTCAAGCAGTGAAAGCGTATTCCTTAACTGAGTCATTGGGGTTTTCATATCATGTTTGCGATTTCGAACCTCATTCAGGTAGTCAGTTTTTGTGCGTTCCAACTCTGCTTCTTTTTGTTTAAGCAGAGTTTCAAACCCCATAGCCTTAGCTTCTTCCCATAATTCTGCTCGTTCTATTTCAATCAATGCCCTTCTTTGGTCTTCAACACTCGGAAGAATAGAAAACTGTAGAAGTTGAACTGTATTGAAACCAAAACGATCTTTATAGCCCCCATCAGTCCTGCCAAAGATTTGACGTATAGAATCGGAACTTACCCTTTCAAACAAATACTCAAGATACTCCCTGTCGATACGTTTTTCATTTAGCTCACATTTTGCTAAACTCCAACCATTTATCATAATAGGATTATCTTTGGAAGCATCAACGGACAGCAAACTTAGTGAACGTGCAGCGTATGTGAGTAACAGAGTTGGCTCAGTTAACACTTCAACTCCATTTTCCCGGATCTCCTCCTCTTCGTCTTCAAACTCCTCTCTTTCTTGAAGATATGCTTTCGTTACGTCAATAATTTCACCAGAATAATCTAGAAGTTTGCCCTCCGTCATACGTGTATTGAAATTAGGATAAGTTAACTTAGCAATATCTTTCAATTCAACGAGTTGATAGCCTTCAGGTACATTAATCTGAATGAGATATCTTGAAGGTGTGAAAAGATAACCGTTATTAGAGATTTGTTCAGTTGAGACTTCAATAATATCTGGGCACTGATTATTCTCTAAGGCCTCGATAATGCTTTTTGCGTCAAGGCGCATACGAGGAGTATCTTCTGCAGTGTAGTAATTTTGGGCATCAAATAACTTAATGGGATCGTTTTGAGAGCGACCTTTTCGCAAGCTTATGATTAAATTACCCATAAAGAAGCCAGCTCGTATCTTTGGTGGCAATAGAATCACCAAATCCAAGAGATTTAAATCTATTATTCTTTTGCGGATAGCGGCATATTGTTCAGCAAAGAGTAGTTCTCGTGCCAACACAAGAATAATCTGCCCATCATCAGTTATTGACGTAATCGATTTGTCCAGTATCCAGTTATTTATACCATAATAATGCATCGGATTATACTCCTCGCCTAAATCCTCTAAGGCAAGAGTTTGATCTGGGGTGCTAAGAACTACATCAAATTTTCCATCCAACCATTCCATGATGCTGTCAGCGCAATAAAAAATTGCACGCTCTTTGCCACAAAATGCAAGACGGAAGATAGAGATAGAAACAGCAAAACTGCTTGAATCTTGCCCAGAATAATTACATGAGGAAGGCAATGCCACGCCATAAGATGCGAACCCACCAAATGGGTTGTAAACATTTAATGACTCCTTTTTGTGAACCAAGTAGTTTACAATAGATGTTACTTCATGAGGCTGTATATATTCGCCTTCCTTCTCATGGAACACCCACTTAAAAATACGATCAGATAACTCACCGAACACATCGCCCGAAGTAAAATGATTTAAACAGAATGAGATGTATCTAAGAAATGTTGACTGATTAGTTAACGATAAATTATAATTAGAAAGAATGCGTTTGCTCTCTGCTCCAGCTGACGTCTTAGGAAAAGAAGCTAAAACATGAACACTACTACTATCATGCTCTGTTGGCTTAAATGAAAGAACCGCCGTCTGTTGATTTGGAACATCCCCTTCAACTAGCTCGAGAGACGTCTTTTGAATTAAATACAGAACTGCACATTCAAGTAATAATACTGAATGCATGGTTATATCTTGGGTCTCAAATTTGAATGAGCGAAACTCATTATATAGCTGAATTCGAATCTCTTTGAACTCAGCCAAAATATCATCATGTATCATCTGCCTATTCGTGTTCATCAAAATCATGTTGCAAAGATAGAATACCCAAACGAACTCTATGTTCGCATAAAATATTTCTTATCATTCATGTCTCAAAGAATGAATCTGATTACATAAACTCATTTTGGCTCAATATCAATTATATCATTGTTTGATAAAGTGATACGAACCTTATCGTCTTTATTAAGCATTTTTACTTTACTCATTAAATTGTTGGGTACTTGTTTGTTCTTACCATTGAATGAGACAAATTTTGCACCTGGGAAAACCGAAGATATTACCCCTTCGACTTTGGGGGTAGTATCATTGGCTTCATTCACCGTTGTACTGGATAAATCAGCTTTAATCGCATTTACCAGTTTTATGAGATTAAACCTAATGCTGTTGAAAGTGTTGGTCTGGAAAAACTTGTACAGGTAATTTGATTCGTCTTTTTCTGCTATTATTGTTGCACAACGATGCTCTCCTTCATTTCTCACTTTTCTTAATGTGCTGAGAATAATCTTTATTCCTATCTCTGATGGGAATAGCATATGGCTAATTGCATTTAACTTATTGACCACTGGAACGTCTCCTACGTTATTCTCAGTTCCTTTTCTATTAAATGGATACATTTCTGAAGAAGTCTGACTCTCAATGACAGAAAGAAGATTATTAATATCAGGATACTTTTTGTGAAAAAAATAGTTCACAATATTCTCAATCTGATAAAAAGCATTTACGCAGAAAATGTAGAACCTTTCGTTTTCGGGCTCAGTTAGGTTTAATGCTGCGTTCTCCATCCTCAAGTTGTCAATAATGAGCTGATCCCTTAGTCGTTGATTGTTGATGAACTCATATCTGATGCTCACGTTTGCTCTAATTTCTAGTGCGTCACGTATTGCCTTAATATCATCCGATAACTCAGGTGTATTAGATGCAACAGATGCGGAAATGTTTTTTCCAAACAATTCCCGCATTGCCTTTTTGAATTCATCATTTTGTGATGCCAGCAATCGAATCTTATTGATTGTCGCTCTAATTTTCTCGTCCATATCGTTACAAATTTAGGAGTGAGTCTAGTTCATTATTCAGCTCATCCACATCAACTGGTGATGGCGGCTGCACGTTAATTCTGTCAGAACGATGAATCAGCCAGAATGTTTTTCCGGTTGCATCCTGACAGTGAGATATCGATAACATTGCTTTGTTCGCCAAGTCATCATCATTTACAATCTTGTTGATAGAAGCAACAGCCGTCTTCTCTCCGAAAACGAATCTAGCGTAACGATGCGGCACTTCAACAGTTAAATCGCAATTGAGGTCCTCTTCGGTAGAAGAATGAACAAACACAATTTCTGTATTGTACTTCTTTTCAAAGTCTCTGAGAGTCCAAGTATCAATGTAAGTCACCTTCTGTTTTGTAGTTTTGTTTGGGTCACGAACTTGATCTGCCAACCTCTGGAACTTATCATGAAGTCTCTTGTAAACAGAGTCCTCATCACCTTTGACCATCTTCAAATACAGTAGCTTGCCTTCCATCACGTTAAGAAGTTCCGGATTACCTTTCTTCACATGACCTTTTTCAGATTTGT
>CAZVMM010000043.1:0-24265 GCA_964628205.1 uncultured Muribaculaceae bacterium | reverse complement strand
AGCGTGAAGGCCATCAGGAAGATGGACAGCAGGCCGCTGGTCGTGCTGGCCTTGTTGTCAACGGCGTTGGACCACTTGCTGGGCAGTTTGATCTCGAACATGCCGAAGAATGACAGCGCGAAAACTACCAGCAACAGGCACAGGAAGATGTTGAACACGGCGTTGGTCGAGAGGGCGTTCAACGCGCTGGGACCGAAGATGGCGGTCACGATCAGGCCCAGCAGCAAGTAGATGACCACAATCGAGATGCCATAGGTGATGGCGTCCTTGATACCTTTTTTCTTGTCATCCTTGGCACGCTTGAGGAAGAAGCTCACGGTCATCGGGATGATGGGCCACACGCACGGCGTGAACAGGGCCACCAGTCCACCCAGCAGACCCATCAGGAATATCCACCACAGCGAACGGCTACTGCTGCCGCCGGCGGTGCCGTCAATGGCCTGGATGTCGCCCACAACAGGTTTCCACAGTGCATCGTGGTCAAGTGCGGCTAGGGCAGCGCTATCTACGGGAACGCCCATGGCGGCACTATCGGCAGCGGCTGCTGCCAGAGCTGCCAGCGAGTCGGCTTTGGCCTTGGCTTCGGCTTCAGCCTTTGCCTTGTCATCTTCCTCCTTATTCTTGTCGGTTTCACCGTCCACGGCGGGCGACTTGCCAGCTTTCTTGAGGCTCACGCTGCTGGGCGGCAGACAAGACTGGTCGTTGCAAGCGCCATATTCCAGGTCGGCATCAATATTATAGTTGGGCTTGGTGAACTTCACCTTCTGCACAAACTGCACATTGTTCTCAAAGTAGCGCAGCTTGGCACCGAACATCTCGTCAAACTGCGAGATCTCCTTACCCACGGCCTTCAATTTCCCCACAGGCTCCACGCCCTCCTTCTTGTGGAAGGTGATGCTGGCCTCGGTGGGCCCCAGGTCGCCCAAGTTGGTCGAATACACATGCCATCCCTTGTCAATCTTGCCTGTAAACACGATTTCGCCCTCACTGGAGCCGTTGGTGGTTCTCAACTGCGAAGTGAAGGTCACAGGATTAGCCATCTGGGCGGCGGCAAGCATCGCTACCGTCACCATCGTCAATAATGTTGCAATCTTCTTCATATTCTACTATGGTCTTTTGGTTATCGTTCTCTATTAACCTGCAAAGTTACTGAAAATTGCAATCAGTAACAAAACTCTGCGGTGATTTTGTTGTATTTACGGCTCATCTTTTCTAGTTTTTCTTTTTGGGGCATGAACGACTGAGGCCAATGTGAAAGGCCTGATTCATCAATTTGTGTATTGGAATTTTGATATTCATGAATTTTTTTTCTTTGATTTATACTGATTTTTTGTATTTTTGCAAAGTGTTTATTAGTTATTATCGGATTTTAAATTGTTTATTGTATGAAAAAACTATTTCTTTTTATCGCTGCAATCGCAGCTATCAGCATGAGTTCACAGGCCCAGCAAGTTAAGAGTGGAGAAATCGAGGTGGGTGACTATACCAATGCCTCACAAGTCTACAACGGGTCTTATTTTGCCATGGCTCCCACCAACTTCTATCTGGCCCACACGGGCGCGCAGTTGCTCTACACGCCCGATCTGCTGGCAGATCTGAACGGAAAGCAGAACGTCAAGATCACTAGCTTGGGCTTCAAGTTCTATTGCGAGTCATTTGAGGATATTTCCCGCAACATGAAGGTTTACCTGCAGGAAACCGATGCCGTGGAGTTCGCCATGAACGAGGATGGCATTAAGCAGTTCTTTGCTTTCGACAACTTGGCCCTGGAGGACAGCTACAACATCGATATGGTCGATAGCTACGGCGTGGATGTCGAGGTCAACGTCCCGCTGACGATGTCAACCCCGTTTGCCCTGACGCCCGGCAAGAGCCTGCTCGTGACGATTCTCTTTGACGCTGACGACAATGACAACTGCACGATGGGCTCCGACTATGCCCCGTTCTACACTTCGGGCATCGGCGCACATGCCATGACCTATACCAACAACACCACCAGCTTCCTGGACTATGCCCAGGGCACTGATTTCCCCAACGCTACCGCAACACTGGGCTGCGGCACCAACGTGGAACTGCCTGTGACCCGCATCCAGTACACCTACACTGAGGGTGGTGGCGAAACTAGTTACAAGCGTGGTGACACCAATCTGGACGGTGACGTTACCGTCGCTGACGTGTCGGCGCTGATCGACTACCTGCTCACCGGTCAATGGTAATCCGCATCTGCTGACCCAGCGGGCCCAGCGCCCATCGGGCGGCTTATTATCAGAATCATCTGCATTCTAATGAATTCAGCAGATGATTCTGACGTTTTTTGCCCCAGTAACTCATGATTTATCAGATAATCTGTTTATCTTTGCCGAGAGATATACATTAACACAAAATAGAAGAAAGAAATGAAGAAATTGGTTTTTTCCATGCTTGCGGGCATGATGGCCCTGGGCATGATGGCCCAAGGGGGCAAATTCACGGTGAAGGGCACCTTTGAAGGGCACACGGATTCCATCGCGTTTGCCTTGGTGGACCTCTCCTCCTTCAAGATGATTGACAGGCAGCCCTATGCCGTGACTGGTGAGATGCTGGAATGCTCCTTCGACTTGAAGGACGCTGCTATGCTCTATGTGCTGGAAATGGATGGGACCAACATGTCGGTGCCCGCTATCCCCGGCGAGACGGTGGAATTTTATCGCGGTGCTGACAAGGCTACTCATCTTAGAGGCTCGCAGTTCTACCTGGACTATAATAATGCCGAGCAGAGCGTCGAGAAGCCGATGATGGCCTTGCATAACTTTGCTGGCCAGTGCCAGATGCGCATTGAGCGGGGCGAACCCGAGGAGCAGGTGATGAACTACTACGAGGAGCAGATGCCCGTGCTGGCGCAGGCCATGGCCGATGCCGTGAACGCCTATGTCAAGGCACATCCCGACCAGGACGCGTCGGCAGCCCTGATTGCGTTGCTCGAGGATGACACCGAGGCCATCGAAGCTGCCGCAGCCCTGCTCACTGAGCGTGCCCGTGGCAGTGTGGCTGCCAACCTGTATAAGGGTCTGCTGGCCGCCGCGCAGAAGGAGGCCGAGGAAGAAGCCCGTCAGGAAGGCCTGTCAGGCAACCCGGCTCCAGACTTCACGCTCAACGACATCAACGGCAAGCCGCTGGCACTGAGCTCGCTGCGCGGCAAGTGGGTAATCATTGACTTCTGGGGCTCGTGGTGCAAGTGGTGCATCAAGGGCATCCCCGACATGAAGGAATACTACGCCAAGTATGCCGGCAAGCTCGAGATTCTGGGCGTGGACTGCAACGACACCATTGATAAGTGGAAAAATGCCGTTAAGGAGTATGAGTTGCCCTGGCTCCACGTCTACTGGGACAAGGAGAATGGCGACAACCCGCTGGCGCTCTACGGCGTGCGCGGCTTTCCCACCAAGGTTATCGTTGACCCTCAGGGCAACGTTGCCAAGGTCATCGTCGGCGAGGATCCCGCCTTCTACGAGTACCTCGACCAAGTCCTGAAATGAAAACTCCTAACTTCTAACTCCTAACTTCTAACTCCTAACTTCTAACTAAAATGACCCATACCCAATCATTGATTATCGGCTCCGGCCCTGCCGGATATACCGCTGCAATTTACCTTGTGCGCTCGGCCATTGATTGCTTGCTCATCGAGGGCTTGCAGGTAGGTGGCCAGCTCACCCAGACAACAACAATCGAGAATTTCCCGGGTTTCCCCGACGGCATCGACGGCTTCCAGCTCATGGACAACATGCGCCAGCAGGCCGTGAACCTGGGGGCGAAGATGAAATCGGGTCTCGTGACGGCCATCGACATGAGCCAGCGCCCGTTCCTCGTGACCCTAGACGGCGGCGAACAGCTCACTGCTGATACCATCATCGTGGCCACGGGTGCCACGGCCAAATACCTGGGCCTGCCCGACGAGACAAAGTACGCGGGCCAAGGCGTATCGGCCTGTGCAACGTGCGACGGCTTCTTCTACCGCAAGAAGGTCGTTGCTGTCGTGGGCGGCGGTGACACAGCCTGTGAGGAGGCCGACTACCTGAGCCATCTGGCCAGCAAGGTCTACCTCATCGTCCGCAAGGACTACCTGCGTGCCAGCGAGGCCATGCAGCAGCGTGTCAAGGAGAACGAAAAGATTGAAATCCTGTTCAATACTAACACCGTTGGCCTTTTTGGCGAGAACGGTGTGGAAGGCGCCCATCTGGTGCGCTTCAAGGGAACCGACAAGGAGGAACTGTTTGATATCGCCATCGACGGCTTCTTTCTGGCCATCGGCCACCGGCCCAACACCGAGTTCCTGGGCGGTCAGATTGACCTTGACGAACAGGGCTACATCAAGCTCACTGGTCACAACACGATGACCAACGTCGAGGGCGTGTTTGCCGCCGGTGACGTCGCCGACCCGCACTACCGCCAGGCTATCGCTGCTGCCGCTGCCGGCTGCCGCGCCGCCATCGATGTGAAACAGTTTCTAGCTTGATATTGACGAGATGGATACCATAGAGATTCTTGTATTTTTGCCGATTACCCTGATGATGGTTGCCCTTGCCTTCGTCATCTTGAAGGGCAAGGGTGATGGACTCATTGCGGGCTACAACACAGCCAGCAAAGAAGAAAAGGGAAAGTACAATATCAAGCGATTGAGGATAGTCGTCGCGGCGATGTTATTGTTTGTGCCGGCAATAATTTTGGTGGCAGCCTGTTTTGACGATATTACTGGCATTACGCTGAATTTCCTGCCAGTGTTGCTCATAGGCGTTGTCGCCGGCATCATCCTCGCTTTCACCTGGTGCAAGAAAAAATAATAGAAAGAAGGGCAACCCATCAAACTACGGGCTGCCCTTCTTGTATAATGCGGTTACGCGATGTCCACCAGAGACGGCTAGCTGATGGGGTAGTGGATGTCCACATATTCAGCAACGGGACCCGAAATAACATCCAGTTCGACATATTCTTTGCTATCACTAGGGTTATTGCAGTCTACTCCCTCAATTAATTCGTCAATACATATTATCAGTGAGCGGTATTCCTGCTCAGTTTTAATGTGTGCCAAAGTTATATTAAGGCGTCCGTTTGATCGATTTAAATGGTCTCGGCCTAGAGCTTATTGCTCGGAGGGGACGTTCTTGTTGTGGGAGGTGACCAGGTCGTGGGTGCGTTGCATGAAGCGGGTGAACTCACCGCGGCTGTCGGGGCGCAGCAGGTCAGGACGCGACTCGGGAATGAGGACGTAGTTCTCGCCACTTGCCTTGGGCTTTTGGACAAAGAACAGCTCGTAGCAGGGGCTTTCCATCACGGCGTGACCATTTTCCATCCTTAGCGACACTTTGACCATGGCGCCGCCACGGCAGTCGATATCGCTCTGGTTACTGATGAAGTTGCCCATACTATAAACGAGCAAGACATTTTTGTCATACTCCTGGCTGTAGCGCACCTCCATCGGTTCAATCACGTGTGGATGTCCGCCGATGATCAGGTCCACGCCCTGGGTGACGAGCCAGTCGGCCAGCGTGCGCTGTGAGGCCACGGGCTTCAGCTGGTACTCGATACCCCAGTGCAGGTTCACGCAGATGGCATGTGCCCCTCGCTCGCGGGCCAGCGCGATGTCGGCCGCAATCTGCTGCTGGTCGATGTGGTCGACGATGACATCACCCTGAATGGGAATGCCGTTGGTGCCATAAGTATAGTCCAGAAAAGCGATTTTTATCCCCTTGACGTTGATAATGTAGGGGATGCGTTGGTCGCGTTCCTGCTGGCTGACGTAGGTGCCGATGTGGGCGATGCCCATCGAGTCTAGCGCATGGCAGGTGCGAACCAAGCCCTTGTCGCGACGGTCCAGACAGTGATTGTTGGCTGTCAAGAACAGGTCGAAGCCCACGTCGCGAAGCGCCTGGGCATAACTGTCTGGAGCGCTGAAGCACGGATAACCTGTGTAGGGCTTGCCGCCCAACGGGCACTCCAGATTGACAACCGCCAGGTCGGCGCTCATGATGTCGGCCCTCAAGTTCTCGAAGCAGGGACTGTAATCATAGGTGCCGTCGGGCTGCTGGGCAGCTGTGATCTGGGGAGCGTGCTGCATAGCGTCGCCCACAAACGTGAGGTTGACCGTGTGGTTGCTCTGCAGCAGCGACACGACCGACAGCAGCAATATGGACAGCAGATTCATTGGTTAGGCTTTAGATTTTAGGCTTTAGACTTTAGGAGTAATCAGGTAGCGCATTGGCGCTAAAGCCTAAAAACCTAAAGCCTAAAGCCTATTTTAAAAAAATGTATTAGAAACCGCGCTTCTGAGCCTTGGCATTAGCCTTGGCGGCACGCATCATCTGCATGGGATTGGTCGATACCTGATGCATCACCTTGCGCATCGACAGGAACTGCTTGAGCAGGCGGTTCACCTCCTCGACACTCGTGCCGCTACCCTTGGCAATGCGCTTGCGGCGGCTGGCGTCGATGATGTCGGGATTTGCACGCTCTTGGGGAGTCATTGAGCCGATGATGGCCTCCACGCCCTTGAAGGCGTCGTCTGGGATATCGATGTCCTTGATGGCCTTGCCCACACCGGGAATCATCGAGGCCAGGCTCTTGAGGTTACCCATCTTCTTGATTTGCTTGATCTGCTTCATGAAGTCGTCAAAGTCAAACTTGTTCTGCTTGATCTTTTTCTCGAGCTTCTCGGCCTCGGCTTCATCATATTGCTGCTGCATGCGGTCCACAAACGACACGATGTCGCCCATGCCCAGGATGCGGTCGGCCATACCCGTGGGACGGAAGGGATCCAGGTCGGTCATCTTCTCGCCGATACCCACAAACTTGATGGGCTTGTCGACCACGGCGCGGATCGACAGGGCGGCACCACCGCGGGTGTCACCGTCGAGTTTGGTGAGAACAACGCCGTCAAAGTCCAGTCGCTCGTTGAAGGCTTTGGCTGTATTCACGGCATCCTGACCTGTCATCGAGTCGACAACAAACAGGGTCTCGTTGGGGTGGATGGCATCCTTGATGGCCTTGATCTCGGTCATCATGGCCTCGTCGACAGCCAGACGGCCTGCGGTATCGACAATCACCAGGTCATAGCCCTGCTGTTTGGCGTGCTCGATGGCGTTGAGCGCAATGCGGACGGGATCCTTACTGTCGGGCTCGCTATAGACGGGCACGTCGATCTGCTCGGCGATGGTCTTCAGCTGCTCGATGGCGGCGGGACGGTAGACGTCACAGGCTACCAACAGGGGTTTGCGCTTTTCCTTACCGGTCTTCAGGCGGTTGGCCAGTTTGCCGGTAAAGGTGGTCTTACCGGAACCTTGCAGACCCGACATCAGGATGACGGCCGGATTGCCCTCGATGCTGAAGGTCGACTCCTCGCCACCCATCAGCTGTGCCAACTCGTCGTGGACAATCTTGACCATCAGTTGACTCGGGTTCACGGCATTGATGACGTTCTGGCCCATTGCCTTGGCCTTGACTTCATCGACAAACTTCTTAGCCACGGGATAGCTGACGTCGGCGTCGACCAGGGCGCGGCGCACCTCCTTAAGCGTAGAGGCAACGTTGATTTCGGTAATGCGGCCTTGTCCTTTCAGGACCTTAAATGACCGTTCCAGTTTCTCTGATAAATTTTCAAACATATTGTGTAGTTGAGGTTTTTATTTCTTCTTTGGGATAAGGCGGTTGGTGGCTGTGTCGGGGAACACGATCGAGGGCTTGAACTCACGGCCCTCCTCAGGGGTGACGATGGCATAGGCCATGATGATCACGATGTCGCCCACCTCCACCTTGCGTGCCGCAGCACCGTTCAGGCAGATGGTGCCCTTGCCGCGTTCGCCTGCGATGGCATAGGTATCAAGTCTCTCTCCGTTGTTGACATCAACGATATACACGCGCTCGCCCTCGATGATGCCCGCGGCATCCATCAGGTCCTGGTCGATGGTGATGCTGCCGATGTAGTTCAGGTTAGCATCGGTGACCGTCACGCGGTGGATCTTGGATTTCATGACTTGGATGTACATTGTCTTAGTTTTTAGTTGCTAGTCCGTAGTTGTTAGTTCATTGGTCTTTAGGGGCTTTAAGGTAAAGCCTGCAAAGCTAAAGCCTCTTATAAGTGATATTGTCGATCTCGCGCACGTCGCCGCAGTACACGGTGATGCAGCCCACGATATAGTCACTGTCGTCCCAGTTGCTGATGGGTTGCAGCGTGATGCCATCACAGATCGAGAAATACTCCACTTCCATCTCGGGCCAGGCGTTGAGTGTGGCCACCACCCAGTCGTGGGTCTGCTCCACATTGTGGTCCTGGGCAAACTCCAGGCTGCGCTTGAGCGTGGCATAGATCTGCGGGGCCACCTTGCGCACCTCGGGCGTGAGGCGCACGTTGCGGCTGCTCTTGGCCAGGCCGTCGTCCTCGCGGATGCAGGGACACTGCACGATATCGATATCGAAGCCCAGTTGCTTGTTCATCGCACGGATGACGGCAATCTGCTGGAAGTCCTTCTCGCCAAAGTAGGCGCGGTCGGGCATTACCCACGAGAACAGCTTGCTCACGATCTGGCACACGCCGTTGAAGTGGCCGGGACGCATCGCGCCTTCCATTACCTGCTGGACAGGCCCCAGGTCAAACACGCGGGTGTCGGGCTCGGGATAAATGTCCTCGACGGTGGGCATGAAGGCGATGTCAACGCCACACGACTCGAGCATGGCCGCGTCGCGCTCGGCGGTGCGGGGATATGTGCGCAGGTCTTCCTTGTTATTGAACTGGGTCGGGTTCAGAAACACACTGACCACAACGGCATCATTCTCACGGCGAGCACGCTCCACAAGCGATTTGTGGCCCTCGTGCAGGGCACCCATAGTGGGCACCAATCCGATGGACTTGCCTGACTGGCGAAAGGCCTGAACGGCCTCGCGCAACTCATTGACCTTGCTGATAATTTTCATTCTTCTGTATTTATAAGGTGTGAAATCAAACTGCAAAATTACTACGCAAAACTCACATTGGCAAATTTTGTGCCAACCGAGGGCAAAAAAGTGCACTTTATTTGCCGAGGTGCCGCCAAAACTATTGAAATTTTGTGCCAACCGAGGGCAAAAAAGTACACTTTAATTACTTTATCGACCGTTAGGACGATAGAGCTGAGTTCTTGGCAGTAGCCAAACATTTTGCTCATATCGGTCACTTGTGACGTGTTCAGGTTCTCTAGGTGCTCAACACTGGTCAATTTTGAGCAGAAGTAAAACCATTCCTTGGTACTTGTCGGAAGGTAGGCTGCAAAACTCTCGTCAAAAATGGCTCTGACTGTGTTTGGGTGAGCATCGAGGAAGGTTGATGACTGAGTTACATTGATGGTCTCTCCGTAGGTGGTGAAGGTGTCTCCTGACGAATAACTCACCTCATCATACACATACACGGTGATTTGCCGCTGGCTATCATACAAACTTTGGCCCTTGGTGCGGCCAGCGCAGTAACTGTACTTGTAATGAGCAGGAACAGTACGTAAAGTGGTCTGATTTTGTCCATAATCATCATATTTTGATTTATTGGTTAGTTGACAGGTAAACGTCGTTCTTTTTTCAGTTACTCCAGTTGCCGCTTAGCAGGTAGTCGATAAGGGTGCTCACGTCGCCGATGGTGATGCCGTCTTGCTGGTCACAGTCGGCGCCCTCTAGGCTGATGCCCTCGGCATTGCCGCTCAGCAGATAGTCGATAAGGGCGCTCACGTCGGCGATGGTGACATCGCCGCTGCCGTCAGCATCGCCGCGCAACACGCCGCCATGCTTGGTCAGGCGCCACACCGTCATGTGGCCGCCGGGATAGTATTGGTAGATGGTCACGCCGCCAGCATCGACCTCGGCATTGAGCCAGTTGGCCTGATAGCTGTTGGCATCGGTTGTGGCGGTCGAGGCAACTCTCACCAGGGGTTCGGCAGCATGGGGCTCGGCCACGGCGAAGCCGTCGCGGTAGTTAGGCAGGGTAGGGTAGAGCACATAGTCCTTACCCTCCCACACCAGGGCAAACGCGCCATTGCCGTTGCCCTTGTCGGGCAGGGCGATGGCTGCGCCGACAAAGTTGTCCCCGTCATAGCTCATCTTGACCACGTTGCTCGAGCGGTTCACATAGAGCACGGCGGCATTGCCGCTGGCATCGGTGTAATAGTTGAGCACGGTGCCGCTGTTAGGGCTCACGCCATCGCAGTTGGCCAGATAGCTGTTGTCGGTATCAACTTCGCCACCGGTAATGGCGATGCGGCTCACGGTGGTGCCGCTGTTGGCGCCCACGAGATAAAGTTCGCCGTCCTCGAGCAGGTTGCCGCGGGCTGTACCCATGTTGTCGCTGCGGCCGAAGTTCACTAGACCGCTTGGCAGCGTGTATCGGGTCACCTGGCCGGTACCGGGATTGATGACCTTGATGACGGGGTTGCCGGTCCATGGGTTGGGAAACGGGGCGTCGCTCACCACCAGGTTGCCGGCCTCGTCGCGGGTGAAGCCCACGTTACTGCCGCCCTCATAGGTCACTCCCGTCGGGCCGTTGGGGCCGATTTCATAGATTGTCCGTGACCCCTTGTCGTTGACATAGAACTTGCCGTTCATGCCGTAGCCTTGACGTGCGTCGGCCATGGCGAGGAAGCTCAGGTCGCTGATTTCCCACACCTTGTCGATGCTGAAAGTGACAGGCGTGGGCTGATCGGGGTCGGTGGGACCGTCGTCCACGCCCAGATAGGCAGGGGCGCTCTCGTTCCCATAGCCGTCGATAGCGCACACGGCATACCAGTAACCGTTCTGGCTGCCGGCTGGCAGGACATAGTTGGGCTCGTATGTCACGCCGAGCAGATAGTCGCTCATGATGCCGCCAAACGTCGCGCTCATGGCGTCGGTGGTGGTGACATCACTAGGCACGGCATAGACAGAATACTTGACCAGCACTCCCGCCTGGGCATCCCAGTTCAGGGTCGATCCGTTACGGGCCAGGCCCGCAGGCGCGCTGACCGGGTCGGCGGGCTTCCAGGTGACGGCGGGAATGATGGCTGGGTGCTGGAATACACCAGCCGTCAAGTAGGCCCCCAGGCCACTCATGCCGGGGCCGCTCACGTTGCGAGCGGAGTACATGACGGCACCCGGGGCATTGTTCTCGGTGTATTGGCGCGAATAGTTCACCTGCTTAACAATCTCGGCCCAGTCGCTGGACGTGTTGCTCGACGTGAGGAACGAGATGCTGTGGCTAGCATAGTGGTGCCGACCGAAGTGCTTGGCCACATAGCTCCACCACTGCGTCAGCGGGCCGAAGGGGTTGGTCGAGTGGGTCGTCTTCCAGTAGATCTGTGGCGAGATATAGTCGATGGTGCCTTGCTCAAGCCATGCCAGCGGGTCGCTGAAGATGCCGTTATACTGCCAGTCGCTGCCCTTGGGACACGGGGTGACGCCATGTCGGGCCGCTGACGTGCTGGCAGTGCCGGCCACTCCTGCAGGACTGATGCCGAAGCGCACCTCGGGCTTTACATCCTGAATCATATTATAGACATCGGCCACCATCATGTTCACGTTGTTGCGGCGCCAGTCGCCGAAGGTCATGTCAACGTTAGAGTCGTTCCACAAGTTGTAATCCGGGGCGCTGCTGCCACTCGGGATGCCGTTGGGATAGAAGTAGTCGTCAAATATGATGCCGTCCACGTCATAGTTGGTGATAATCTCGCGGATAACATCGACGATGCGCTGGCGCGTGGCGGGCAGACCGGGGTTCAGAATCGTGTAAGTCGAGCTGCCGTCATTGTACGACAGCAACATGTCCGCATCCTTGAGCGCCTGGTCCTGTGGGGTGCTCCAGTTGCTGCCGGTGCTCCAGCGGTAGGGGTTGATCCAGGCATGGCACTGGAGACCTCGGGCATGGCATTGCTCCACGGCATATTGCAGCGGGTCGTAACCCGGGTTCTTGCCGCGGGTCCCCGTCAGGTAACTCGACCAGGGCTCGTAGCTGGAGTTGTAGAGCGCGTCACACATCGTGCGAACCTGCAGGTAGACGGCGTTGAAATTATGGGACTGGAATTTGTCCAGATAGGCATCGAGTTCGGCTTTCTGGGCCGTGGGATTACCCACTGTGGTTGGCCAGTCGATGCGGTAGACCGTGGCAATCCAGGCGGCACGCATCTCGCGTTTTTGGGCCTCGGCTGCACTGGTTCTGCTAGCTGTTGTCACAGCAATGGCTATGAACAGAAAAAGGATAATTCTTTTCATCATAATAGATAATTTAAGAGGTTGGAAACAACTATTTGTGGTTAATAGCCACAAAGTTAAACAATAATTCAAAAATTTTTTACATCTTTGTGCAACTTTTTTAAACCTCTCGTGCGTCTAATGCATGAAAGCGGCCGGCAAGTGCCGTTGCGTGTCAAGAAATATTATCAACTAAAATAATCAGTATGACAATGAAAAAAGCGATTCTGATATTCACGATGCTGCTGACGATGACCATCACAGCTATCGCTGCTCCTGTTATCAAGGCCACGCCAGCTAAGGGCAAGGTGGCAACCAACGTTCAGGTAAAGGGCGACTCACTCGTCGTGACTGATGATGGCCAGTCGGTTACCGTGACCGGACTGCCCATGCAGAAGGTGAAGGATAAGATCAACAAAGCCCTGGACGATACCCTGACTGGAGGCAATGGAACTACCGTGGAAATCGGTGGCCACGAGCGTGAACTCACGGCCGAAGACATCAAGGTGATAAGCGGTCAGTGGGCAGTGACTTCCCAGGTGATTGCTTGTGCTTCGATTATCGGTTTGTTGGCACTGGTGCTGCTGGTGCTGTTCTTCCGCTTCCTGAACCGCCGCAACAAGTACCGCGTCATCGAGAAGGCCATCGAGAACAATTATCCCCTCAATGAACTCTCGCTGAACGATGTGAAGCGCAGTGCCATCTATGTGCAGCAACCCGTGGTTCAAGCTCCCCCCGTGGTCCATGCCGCCTCGACTCACCAGTCTGGCCAAGTGACCATGGGAACACCCATCCAGGGTCAAAATGCAGGCAATCCCATCGTGATGACCGATATGATCAATTGGCGCGCCATGATGCCTGCTGTCAAGTGGATAGGATGGGGAATTTTACTGGTACTCTTCAGTGTGGCTATCGGCCAAGGTGGTGAAGACCCGTTCTGGCCCATCGGCTTGGCTCTGGTTGTCGTGGGCGTGTGCAAGGGATTCATCATCTACAAGGAGCAGAAGATGCTGCAGGATGCCTGGAAGCGTGCTGAGCAGATGCAGCCCCGAGAGCCGATGCGTGAAGGCATACCTGTTCCTCCCGCCTTCGACAACGATTACAAGGAGGATGACGATAACACGACCTATCAACCCTATTGATATCGATTGTATGACGATATGTCTTCCCTGAATAGAGTAGACGTCCGAAAGAACACGAAACGGTAGATGTTATCCAAGCTTGATGAAATAAGGTTGCTGTCGCAATGCGCCCTGGTCGATAACCGGGACGCATTCGGCAGGCTTGTCGAGGCCTATCAGCCGCGTGTGCGTCGGTTCCTGCTGAACCTGACCATGGGCGACGAAATGCTCACCGACGATCTGGCCCAGGAAACTTTCATCAAGGCATACGTGGGCATACGCGGGTTCAAGGGGCTTTCGTCTTTTGGTACATGGCTCTACCGTATTGCCTACAACGAGTTCTATAACCATACCCGCCGCCATCAGGAGGAACATGTCGACGACATCTCACGCCTGGGTGATGTCAGCACCGCCGATGCCGATGCCATCGATGCCTCGATGACCGTCCAGGAGGCCCTGGCACGGCTTAACGACAACGAGCGTGTCGCTGTAACATTGTTCTACATCGAGGACCAGCCGCTCAAGCAGGTGGCTAGAATCATGCAGATGCCCGAAGGCTCGGTCAAGTCCCTAATCTACCGTGCCAAGGGAAAACTGAAACAATTTATTGACCAATAAAACGTTACTAAGATATGAATACCATTGATGAGGATAAGAAACTGGCCCAGTTGCTCAAGCAGGGCGCCCATGACCCTGGAGAGAATCCTTGGTTTACCCGCCGTGTGCTCAACAAGCTGCCCGAGAAGCAGCCACGCGGCTCGTGGGCCACAACACTGCTCTATGCATCAGCCTTGGTGGCATGTGTCGTCTGCTGGGTGATGATGTGGCGCGGTCAGGATTGGGGTGCTGTCACCTTGCGTGATTTGATCCATAACGCTGCGATGGGCATCGTCACGCTCACCGTCCTGTGGCAGACCATCGCCTCGCTACTACACGCCGCCGACGTGTGAAAGAGGCTTTAGCTGTCAGGCTTTAGGCGCTCTAGAGATTCTAGAGCCTAAAGCCTAAAACCTAAAAATTTTTCAATCCAAAGAATTGCTTGCTGCGGGCCAGGATTTTGGGGTCCTTGATCTTTTGTAACTCGTTCAGGGTCCATTCGGGATTGATTTCGCTCACGATTTTCTTCAGGCCCAGGGTGAGTTGAGCATCAGGGTGGCTCAGGCACCACTGCATCATGCCCTGGGTGTCGCAGTACATGCGGCCCATGATCAGCGTGTGGAAATCACCCAGTAACTGGGCTGGCTCAGTGACGTGACCCTGTGCCTCATCGAGCAGCGCCTCGGTCCGGTCACAGAAGGTCGTGTCGCTCAGTGGTGTCCAGGACAGCATCTCGAGTTGCCGCTTATAGCGCCAGAAGGGGGTGAGAATGGTGGTGTCGCTGCTGTAGACGGTACCGACTTTGCCAATCGTGAATCGTCCATCATTGCCGATGGTTACAGGCAGCTCGTTGTCGATAAACCACAGGGTGGAGTCGGTCTCGACTCCGTCACGCATCTGGTTATAGGAAATCCAGCGGCTCACGTTGATGGGCTTGCCCCAGCCCTCAGGCATGACCATGCGCATCGAGTCGATGCCCACAAGGCGCGTGTGCTCATCGATATCATCCCAGTAGGACAGGTTCATGCCGCCACACTCGCCCAGACGCATGAAGTCTATCAGGCCCTGCTTGCCAAATGTTGCCAGCCAGCAAGTGCGCGTATCGCTGTAGGAAGTCTGTCCCATGACCAGGGCGATGCCCTTGTCCTTGTAGTCACGCACGTTCCACACGCGCACGATGGTCGTGTTCGTGTCCACGTGCATCACCTTGTCGAGACCGATGGCCTGGCAGGTGGCCAGGTCCAGGATGCGGTGGGGCAGGTTCTCGCCATCGTTATCATAGCGGAACTCATTGTCACTGAGCATCAGCGAGTCATCACAGATACCAGCATTGCACAGATAATCATGGCCGTTATTGATGCTGTCGCCTGGTTGCCACTTGCCGGTACACGACACGATGGCCAAGCTGACCAGCATCATTGCTATTGTTCTCATTGTCTTCATAATCTATATATTATTCTAAAAAATCTAAAAAGCCTGAAAGTTACTTAGATAATATCCTAAAGCCTTAAGCCTAATCAGTCAACTTGCGGTATCGCACGCGGGTAGGCTCCTCCTTGCCCAGACGCTTGAGCTTGTGCTCCTCATACTCGCTGTACGAGCCCTCGTAGAAGTACACGTTGCTGTTGCCCTCAAAGGCCAGAATATGAGTGCAGATGCGGTCCAGGAACCAGCGGTCGTGGCTGATGACCACAGCGCAACCGGCGAAGTCCTCCAGACCTTCCTCCAGAGCACGTAGCGTGTTCACGTCGATATCGTTGGTGGGCTCATCGAGCAGCAGCACGTTGCCTTCCTCCTTGAGCGCCAAGGCAAGCTGCAGGCGGTTTCGCTCACCACCCGACAGGACACCGCACTTCTTCTGCTGGTCCACACCGCTGAAGTTGAATCGCGACAGGTAGGCACGGGCGTTCACATCGCGGCCACCCATGCGCAGCAGCTCCACTCCGCCCGAGATAACCTCATAGACCGTCTTCTCGGGGTCGATGCTCGTGTGCTGCTGGTCCACGTAGACCGCCTTGACGGTCTCGCCGACCTCAAATGTGCCGCTATCGGGCTTCTCCAGACCCATAATCAGGCGGAATAGGGTTGTCTTTCCGGCGCCGTTGGGTCCGATGACACCCACGATGCCATTGGGCGGTAAGGTGAAATTCAGATCGTCGAACAACAGTTTGTCGCCAAAAGCCTTGGCCACGTGCTGGGCCTCAATGACCTTGTTGCCCAAGCGGGGGCCGTTGGGGATGAAGATCTCGAGTTTCTCCTCTTTCTCCTTAACGGTCTCGTTGAGCAGTTTGTCGTAGCTGTTCAGACGCGCCTTGCCCTTGGCCTGGCGGGCCTTTGGAGCCATGCGCACCCACTCGAGCTCTCGTTGCAGGGTCTTCTGCCGCTTGCTCTCGGTCTTCTCTTCCTGAGCCAGTCGCTGGGTCTTCTGTTCCAGCCAGCTGCTGTAGTTACCCTTCCATGGGATACCCTCGCCGCGGTCCAGCTCCAGTATCCAGCCGGCCACGTTGTCCAGGAAGTAGCGGTCGTGGGTCACGGCGATGACCGTGCCCTCGTATTGTTGCAGGTGTTGCTCCAGCCAGTCAATCGACTCAGCGTCCAGGTGGTTGGTGGGCTCGTCGAGCAACAGTACATCGGGTTTCTGTAACAGCAGACGGCACAGGGCCACGCGACGACGTTCGCCTCCGCTCAGGTGTTCAGTCAACTGGTCGCCCTCGGGACAGCGCAGGGCGTCCATGGCTCGCTCCAGGCGGTTGTCCAGGTTCCACGCGTCGGTAGCGTCGATAATGTCCTGTAGCTCGGCTTGCCGAGCAAACAGTGCGTCCATCTTCTCGGGGTCTTCGTAGTACTCGGGCAGACCGAACTTGAGGTTGATGTCCTCGAATTCCTTCAATGCGTCCACCACGTGCTGCACGCCTTCCTGGACCACTTCCTTAACGGTTTTGGTCGGGTCCAGCTGTGGATCCTGGGGCAGATAGCCCACAGTGTAGCCCGGTGCGAACACAACCTGCCCTTGATACTGTGTTTCCAAGCCGGCGATAATCTTCATCAGCGTGGATTTACCCGCGCCGTTCAGACCGATGATGCCGATCTTGGCGCCATAGTAGAACGATAGGTAGATGTTCTTGAGAATCTGCTTCTGGTTCTGCTGGATGGTTTTGCTCACGCCCACCATCGAGAAGATGATTTTCTTGTCGTCAACTGTTGCCATAATTGTGTGATATATTTTGTGTTGTGATTATTGTTGCTATTGTGTAGTGGTAGCTATAGGTGATAGGTCAGTGGCTTGTCGTCCCATGAATTAACGATGCCTGAAAGCCATTGCTCAGCCCTGGGGTCCCCGAGACGGGTGATTTCCTCACGCAGTGCGGGGCGCTTGTCCGCTGGCAACTTGAAGTAGCGCAGCAAGCGGTTGCCGTGATCGCGCTTGAGGGCGATCCAGCGCAGGAAACGTTGCGGATTCATCTCGTAAAGCTCTGCCACATCGATGGCAAAGGGGTTGTAATGATATTCCGGGTCGTAGGTCGCATTGACCACCTGGGCATAATCGTTCCACGTGTCCATCACGCTGGGGTCGTGCAACGAGCACACCAGCATGTCCCAGCACCTGAAGTCCATCGCGGCATAGTAGTCAACCATGCCACTCTCATTGACCACTTGCTGGCCCTGAAGGACAAACTGCCCCTTGGCATCGATGTCATAAGCCTGGTCCCAAGCCTGTTGCCACTGTGGCTTGCCCTTGAGGTCCCCCTCATAGTCCATTTGGCAGCACCCCATCACGCGATGCAGGGTCACCTGTCCCGCGCCGTTGATGGTAATGTGGCTGTCGAGTGTGAATGACGTGTTGTCATCGGCTCTGGACAGGTCGCGCCGCCACACCAGGTGCATCTCGCGCATGTTGATGGCATCCAGGACGTGCCCCTGCTTGTCATAGGTGACCATGTCCACGTTGTAGCCCATGCCATTGCAGGCATAGTAAGCCGCCAGGGTGATGCCGCCGATGTCGCGTACGCCTAGCAGCACCCAGTTGCTCATCGGCTCGGGAAAACCGTGACCAACCGGCTCGATGAGTGCCGCATACTGCTTGCTGTTGAGGGGCTTGCCCTTCAGGTCATCGGCCGTCTGGTTCTTGTCGCCACAGTACACGTCGGGTAGCGCCAGCGTGTCGCTCAACAGCAGCCCATCATCCACATTGATACCGGCATCGTTAAGAAAAGCAAAATTTCTCTGAGCGCTCTTGTCGCTGCCAGAGCAGGCGGCCAGCATGAGAATGAGCAATATGGCGAGTGTCCAAATGAGGTTTCTAGAAGCTTTCATCGAATGATTTTTAATCTCATTTCCTTCAGGTGGAACTTATGAGTATCTGTATGGCAAAGATAGGAGTTTCGGCATTCACCGACAAGAGAAATAGAGTTTTTTTTGGCGCGATGGGTGAGTTTTTGTAATTTTGCGGGGTAATGAAAGGAAAAGAGACGATAAACATTCAGCACCCTGAGGCATGGGAGTTGATCGTGTCGGTCGATGATAAGCGGGTGGATTACATCTTGTACACGCCTTCTGTGGCGGGCTCGCTCATTATTGGCGGGGCTCAACGCGCCGACAACACGTTGCAGGCGCTCGAGGATGCCATCTATGACACGCCTCAATTGCTCAACGAGTACAAGCGGGTGAGGGTGGTGGTCCATTCGCCCCATTTCGTGCTGCTGCCGGGAGAGACCAGTGATGAGGACTGTCAGGAACTCGTGCGTCAGGCTTTTGCCGACGATGCTGGCGAGGCCGAGGTGTGCCCTCTCAAGCTCAATGGCGTCAAACTTGCCTTCATGATGCCTCACGGCATGCGGGCTTTCCTGGGCCGCACCTTCAACTATCCCGAGGTGTGCCATCACCTGATGCCGTTATGCGAACACTTCTCGGGGATGGCCCACGGCAACAGTTTGGCGCGTATGTTTCTGAATCTGGATGCCGAGTCGATGGACATGGTCATCTACCGTGAGGGCGGATTGCAGTGCGCCAACACCTATCCGTTTGCCAACGCGCAGGATGCGGCTTTTTTTGCAATGAGCGCCTGGCGTGCCTACGGCATGGACCAGCTCACGGATGAGCTACAGCTTACCGGCGATGCTGATTTGCGCGCTGCCTTGACTCCCGTGCTGCGGGAGTATGTGAAATTTGTGATGCCTGCTGTGTATCCTGCAGCGGCGATGCGCCTGGGACGCAATGCCATGCAGGCACCATTGGAATTAATATTGCTTGCACTATGCGAATAATTAGCGGAAAATATGGCCGACGCCGTTTTGACGTGCCCACCAATATCACGGCGCGCCCCACGACCGACATGGCTCGTGAGAACCTGTTCAACGTCTTGATGGGCCTCATCGATTTGGAGGGCAAGACGGTACTCGACCTGTTTGCGGGGACTGGGGCAATGAGCTTTGAGTTCCTCTCGCGGGGGGCGGCTCATGTGACAGCCGTTGAGAAGGCCCGCGTCCAGACCGACTTCATCCGACGTGTGCAGCAGCAGTTAGGCGACGACAACCTGACGCTTGTGCGGGGAGACGTGTTTAAGTTTGTGTCCTCGTGCCGCCAGTCGTTCGACGTCATCTTTGCCGATCCTCCTTATGACCTGCCGCGTTTTGCCCAGGTTCCCGAGTTGGTGCTCAACTCGTCGCTGGTTCACGATGGCACGCTGTTCATCATGGAGCATCCGCGTGAGCACGACTTCAGTGCGTTGGCCCACTTCTTGCAGCAACGCGTTTACGGCAAGGTCAACTTTTCGTTGTTTGATATCCGGCAGCCATCCCCCCAGCAATGAAGGACGAGAACCGATATATCGCACGACTGGAGCTGCATGACGTGAAGCCCACTGCCATGCGCATCTTGTTGTTGCGCACGATGATGGAGCACGAGGATGCTTTCTCGCTCCAGAGCCTGGAAGACGAACTCGACACGGTGGACAAGTCCACAATCTACCGTACCATCACCCTGTTCTTGACCCACCATCTCATCCATGCCATTGACGATGGAACAGGCATGTTCAAGTATGCTGTGTGCAGTCCCGATTGCCATTGCGGTGAGGATGACGGTACAATCGACCACATGCATGCCCACTTCAACTGTGAGCGGTGCGGGCGCACTTTCTGCTTGCAGTCGACCCATGTGCCGCTGGTTGCTCTGCCTGGTAATTTCCTGATACACAGTATTAATTATGTTCTCAAGGGACTGTGTCCCGATTGTGCGGGAAGCAAAGAAAAAGCCAAAGCCTAATAGCTAAAGCGTATATAAATATGAAAATCGTAACACGCTGGTTGCGCAACATATTGATATTCTTCTTCACCTCGACCATCCTGGCTGTGGTGATAATGAAGTATATCCCCGTGTACATCACGCCGCTGATGCTCATTCGCTGTGTTGAAACATTGGCCGATGGCGGTACACCTGCTATCAACCACCATTGGGTGCCTCTGGAGAAAATCAGCCACAACCTGCCCCAGGCGGTAATGGCCAGCGAAGACAACTTGTTCCTCA
The DNA here is from genome assembly GCA_964628205.1 of uncultured Muribaculaceae bacterium. Classification (GTDB taxonomy): domain Bacteria; phylum Bacteroidota; class Bacteroidia; order Bacteroidales; family Muribaculaceae; genus Sodaliphilus. The sequence goes on along the minus strand of CAZVMM010000043.1, from coordinate 3,818 downwards.
AGCATCATGGCTTCGATCTGGAACAGATCCAGAAAGCCCAGATCGAGGCCCAGGAGGGCAAGCGGCAACGGGGGGCAAGCACCATCAGCCAGCAGACGGCGCGTAACGTTTTCCTGTGGCAACAGCGTTCCTGGCTCCGCAAGGGCCTGGAAGCTTACTTTACCTTCCTGATCGAGATGATTTGGGGCAAGGAGCGTATTATGGAAGTCTATCTCAACTCCATCGAGATGGGGAGGGGAATCTATGGTGCCGATGCCGTGGCGCGTATCAACTTTGGCACAACCCCCGACAAGCTGACGCGTTCCCAGAGCGCATATATTGCCGTCTCGCTTCCCAATCCGCTCGTTCGCGATAGCGGCAACCCCTCGGCCAAGATGAGGAAGATGCACAACACGATCAAGAAACGCATGAACCAGATTGACCAGTTTCCCAAGGAAGTGTGCGCGCCATGAGAGCTGGTCACCACAACAGCCGCATTAATTAACTAACGAGATACACCAAATCAAGATGAACAGAATTACAGTATGTGTGATGATGGCAATCGCTGCCGTAGCGATGTTCACGGCATGTGAGAGTGACCACCATATCGTCGAGACAGACTGGACCACGCTTGAATCCGTGGAGCTCCAGCACCAGTACAACAAGTACATGGATGGCGAGTGGGTGTACCAGTACGACGACAGCCTGAACTTCATCGAGTTGTCGTACAGTTTTAACACGAAGGACAGTACCTTTACTGGCTACTATAACGAGCTGATTTATACCGCGCTGAACGATGGCGAGGAGCCAGAGTGGCACTTGCTGTGGCAGGGGTCTTTCTCGGGCAAGTGGGTACTACTCTACAGCGTGGACCTTGAGCAGGCCTATATCCACATGGATGACATGGTCTACAAGAATGTGCATGGTGTGCTCGCCAAGTATGATGTCCTGGCTGGTAGGGCGCTGTTCTATGGTGCCGGCAAGGACTACCTGAGGACGACAACCCCACTGACGTTTAAGCGCATTGATATGCATCACCCCAAGCCTTGAGGCAACAAATAATGTGATATCGAGAGGTGAATACTGCCTGAGCTGGCACCACTAGGAACCTTATTCCTTGGGCATGAAACGCGTCGGGTCTTCCTTGTCCTCAATCTTGTCCTCGGCGGTTGGCGCGGTATCAGGTTGAGGCTCATCGGTAGAATGCGTGATGGTGTTGCGGGGACGGTGGGGCTTGTGCAGGTTGCTTTCCAAGCGGTTGAACTCCTTGCGCATGTGGCGGCGGCCATCCTCAAACCTGTCATCCACCGCCCGCTCGATGGTCTCATTGAACTTGAAGGGCAACATCGAGAGGATCGCCGATGCCAGGGATAGCGCTGTCAAGATAAAGGACAGCTTGTAGCCGATGCCCAGACCCGTGATAGAGAATCCTTCTCCCAGGTCGTTGTCGGGGGTCACCTCGGGCTCATGGCGCAGCATCACGTCGTGAAAACTGCCGGTGTTGTAGAAGAACCACAAGCCCACAAGGATAAACGTGATACACAGCAGCACCCACCAGCGGCTCTTGAGACAATTAAACCCGATAGCGCCAAACACCGCGATAAACGGCAGCAATGCTATCACCACGCTGCCTAGCGAGATGGCCTGGGATATCGTGCCTGCAGTGAATTGCAATCCCGTGATCGAACCTTGCAACGACAGGTTGTAGAACGGCAGGAACACGTAGCAGATGAGTGCCAGCACGAGCAATATGTTAGTGATTGGTCTCATGTATTTCAGTAGTTAATTGCAGCCCAAAAGGGAGCAAAGTTGTGCGAATTTACAAAAATTTGCTGACAACGGCCCTAAACTCAAGTAATTTTTACACTTATTGACCTTTGTTAGCAGGTGCGGGGGGCTGTTGAGACGCATGGTCCGCAATGCTGCCCATCATAATATATGTCTGGTGAAAACGGATGACAGCCACCATTACTAGACGCTGGCTGTCGAGAGGACCTGTTCGCAGAACTGCTGGTCGTGCTGCAAGCGTTCCAGGGCCTTCTTGGACGCGCTTTGGTGTGACTCCTTCTTGCTGTAGCCCAGAGCATCGCTGGCATAGATTCCCCCTAGTATCACCGCTGTGCGGAAAACGGGGTTCTTGTCGTTGTCGGTATAGGAATCCACAAGCTCAAACTCTATCGTGACCCTGTACTTCTGGGTCCACTCGATCAGGCGTGACTTGAAGTTCTGCTCGGTCTTGACCAGGTCGTTGAGATCAAAGTGCCTCTTGATCAGTCGATTGATGATGAACTTGCGGCAACGGTTGTACCCCTGGTCCAGATAAATCGCGCCCACAAGGGCCTCGAGGGCATTACCGCTGATGTAGCTGTTATGTGAGGAGGTGTGTGTCAGGGCATGGACGTGAGAGTCAAGGTGAAGCGTGTTGCCGATGCGGTTAAGGCTCTCGCGCTGAACAATCTTGGCTCGTGTCGAGGTCAGGAAGCCCTCGTGCTTGTTGGGGAAGGTGTTAAACAGGAAATCGGCGACCACGTTGTCGAGCACAGCGTCGCCTAGAAACTCTAGGCGCTCGTTATTGGCCCAGCGGCCGTCGGGCATTTTCACGGGTTTGGAACGGTGCACCATCGCCAACTTGTAGGGCTTGATGTCACGCGGATAATACCCCGTGATGCGGTGAATAAAAACATAAAGCTCCTTATCCTTGATGAAAAGGAGCTTTATGAGTGATATGGCGTTGCTCAATAGCATCGTTGTCCCGATTATCCCAGTGGATTATTTCTGGTATTTCTTGACGATGATGCTCGCATTGTGTCCGCCGAAGCCAAACGTATTGGATAGTGCAATGTTTACTGTTCGCTTCTGGGCCTTGTTAAAGGTGAAGTTCATCTTGTAGTCGATGTTCTCGTCCTCATCACCATCAGCATGGTTGATGGTGGGGGGTACGATGTCATCGCGGCATGCCAGCAGGCAGAACACGGCTTCCATAGCGCCGGTAGCGCCCAGCATGTGGCCTGTCATCGACTTGGTGCTGCTCACGTTGAGCTTGTAGGCATGCTCGCCAAAGACGTCCTTCACGGCCTGAGCCTCGCTCAGGTCGCCCACGGGAGTGGACGTGCCATGGGCGTTGACATAGTCAACATCCTCGGGCTTGATGCCGGCGTCCTCGATGGCACGCTGCATCACGAGCTTGGCGCCCAAGCCCTTGGGATGGCTGGCAGTGATGTGATAGGCGTCGGCACTCATGCCGCCACCGATAACCTCGCCATAGATTTTGGCGCCGCGGGCCAGGGCATGCTCCAGCTCCTCGAACACGAGGCACACGCCGCCCTCTCCCATGACGAAACCGTCGCGCGAAGCGCTGAAGGGACGAGAAGCGCCCTGGGGATCGTCGTTGCGCATCGAGATGGCCTTCATCGAGTTGAAGCCGCCCACACCTGCCGGGAACAGGGGAGCCTCGCTGCCACCAGTGATGATGGCCTTGGCCTTACCCAGACGGATGTAGTTGAAGGCGTCGATGAGCGCGTTGGTCGAGGTGGCACAAGCCGAAACAACACCGAAGTTGGGGCCACGGAAACCATACTTGATCGAGATCTGACCGGCTGCGATGTCGGCAATCATCGTCGGGATAAAGAACGGGCTGTACATCGGGCCACGCTCTGTGTTCCTGGCATAATCGCCTGCCTGCTCCTCAAACGTGTGCAGGCCACCGATTCCCGAACCAAAGATCACACCCACCTCGTCGCGGTCGATGCCCTCGGCGAGCAGGTTGGCGTCCTCAACGGCTTGCTTGGCGCACGCCAGTGCATACTGGGTGTACAGGTCGTTGCGCTTGAAGTCCTTGA
>CAZVMM010000042.1:0-24493 GCA_964628205.1 uncultured Muribaculaceae bacterium | reverse complement strand
ATGCTTGTGACATCGACTACAGTGGCCTCTATGACTCCCTGGCTGGCCCCACCACGTTGCTCCTGAGCGACACCGGTAACGCGCCCGCTAAACTCATCAAGGAATTCCGCGGTAAGAAGGAAACCATTCCCGCATTCAAGGCTGCTTATGTCGAGGAGACCGTCTACGTAGGCGAGGAGAATCTCGACGCTCTCGTGGCCATCAAGAGCAAGAACGAGCTCATCGCTGATGTTGTGGCATTGCTGCAGTCGCCGGCCAAGAGCGTTATCAGTGCTCTCCAGTCGGGTGGTAATAAGCTCCACGGAGTCCTGGAAACCTTATCCAAAAAAGAAAATTAAAACAAAAAAATTAAAAACAACCAATTTTAAATCCATACTATTATGGCAGATTTGAAAGCTTTTGCAGAACAGTTAGTGAACCTTACCGTTAAGGAAGTTAACGAACTCGCTCAGATTTTGAAAGACGAATATGGCATCGAGCCCGCCGCTGCAGCTGTTGCTGTTGCTGCTGGTCCCGCTGCTGGTGCAGCCGCCGAGGCCGAGGAGAAGACCTCCTTTGACGTTGTCCTCAAGGCCGCTGGTGCTCAGAAGCTCCAGGTGATCAAGAAGGTTAAGGAGCTCCTCAGCCTGGGTCTGAAGGACGCTAAGGACCTTGTTGACAAGGCTCCCGCTACCCTCAAGGAGGGCGCATCCAAGGACGAGGCCGAGGCTCTGAAGGCAGAGATCGAGGGCCTGGGTGCCGAGGTTGAACTGAAATAATAGCACCTGTTTCACACAGGTGTGTAGGTTAAGAATCACCACCGCGAGTCGATTCTTAACCTTTTTGTGTCAATTTTGACCTGCACAACATGATTCATCGGCGTTGTCCCGCTCGTGGCAATGCCCCAGAGCGGGACAACGTGCCCGGTGAATGTTGTACCTCAAGCTTTTGCACTCTTTGTTTCTAAGCATTGATGCGTTGCAAAGCGGACTATTATTTCGCATTTCTACAATCTCATTTGAGTTCACATAACTTCTTTGTCAATGTCAGTTTCAAAAAAAGAACGAGTCAATTTCGCGCGAGTAAGAAATCCTTATCCCTATCCCGATTTCCTCGACGTGCAGTTACAGTCATTCCGTGATTTCCTGCAACTGGATACACCGACTGAAAAAAGAAAAAACGAGGGACTCTATAAAGTTTTTGCCGAGAATTTCCCCATCGAGGACACCCGCAACAACTTTAAGCTCGAATTCCTTGACTATTACATCGACCCGCCGCGTTATACCATCGACGAGTGTCTGGACATCGGCCTCACCTACAGTGTACCCCTGAAGGCCAAGCTCAAGCTCTACTGCACCGACCCTGACCATAACTTCCCGACCGAGATTCAGGACGTGTATCTGGGTTCCATCCCTTACATGACCGATAAGGGCACCTTTGTCATCAACGGTGCCGAGCGTGTCGTCGTTTCACAGCTGCACCGCTCGCCGGGCGTTTTCTTCGGACAGAGCCTGCATGCCAATGGCACGAAGTTGTACTCCGCACGTATCATCCCATTCCGTGGGTCGTGGATCGAGTTCGCAACCGACATCAACAACGTGATGTATGCCTACATCGACCGTAAGAAGAAATTACCGGTGACCACGCTGCTGCGTGCCATCGGCCTCGAGACCGACAATGAAATCATTCAGGTTTTTGGACTCGCCGAGGAAATCAAGGTTAACAAGACCAACCTCAAGAAGGCGGTGGGCCGCAAGCTCGCTGCACGCGTGCTCCGTTCGTGGAGTGAGGACTTCGTTGACGAGGACACGGGCGAGGTTGTTAGCATCGAGCGAAACGATGTGATCATCGATCGCGACACTGAGCTGCAAGAGGAGAACATCACCGAGATCCTGGAGAGTGGCGTGGCAACCATCCTGCTTCACCGCGAGGATGTGAACACGGGCGACTACCAGATCATCTTCAACACCCTGAACAAGGACACCTGTAACAGTGGCAAGGAGGCTGTCAACTTCATCTACCGCCAGCTGCGCAACGCGGAGCCACCCGATGACAACAGTGCCCGCGAGGTGATCACCAACCTGTTCTTCAGTGAGAAGCGCTATGACCTGGGCGAGGTGGGACGTTTCCGCATCAACGCCAAGCTGGGTCTGGACACCGATCCCGAGAAGCGCGTGCTCACCAAGGAAGACATTATCGAGATCATTAAGTACCTCATCGGCTTGATCAACAGCAAGCAGGATGTCGACGATATCGACCACCTGAGCAACCGTCGTGTCCGCACTGTCGGCGAACAGCTCTACAACCAGTTCGGCGTGGGACTGGCCCGCATGGCCCGTACCATTCGTGAGCGCATGAACGTGCGCGACACCGAGCAGTTCGCTCCCATCGACCTGATTAACGCCAAGACCATCTCGAGCGTGATCAACACGTTCTTTGGCACCAATGCGTTGTCGCAGTTCATGGACCAGACCAACCCGCTGGCCGAGATTACCCACAAGCGCCGCATGAGCGCTCTGGGCCCTGGTGGTCTGTCGCGTGAGCGCGCCGGATTCGAGGTACGTGACGTGCACTACACCCACTATGGCCGTCTGTGTCCCATCGAGACCCCTGAGGGTCCCAACATCGGTCTGATCTCGTCATTGTGCGTGTATGCCAAGATCAACAGCCTGGGCTTCATCGAGACCCCCTACCGCAAGGTGGAGAACAATCAGGTCAACCTCAACAACGACGAGATCATCTACATGACCGCCGAGGAAGAGGAGGACCGCATCATCGCTCAGGGTAATGCTCCGCTCAACGAGGACGGCACCTTCGTGCGCGACCGTGTCAAGGCCCGCAAGAACGCCGACTTCCCTGTGGTTTCGCCCGACGAGGTAGAGTATATGGACGTGTCGCCCCAGCAGATCGCTTCGATCGCTGCCGCGCTCATCCCGTTCCTGGAGCATGACGACGCTAACCGCGCCCTGATGGGTGCGAACATGATGCGCCAGGCTGTGCCTCTGCTGCGTAGCGAGGCCCCCATCGTGGGCACCGGTATCGAGCAGCGCATGGCCTATGACAGCCGCACTCAGTTGCAGGCCGAGGGAGAGGGCGTTGTCGAGTTCGTTGATGCCAGCGTGATCCGCATCCGCTACGACCGCAGCGAGGACGAGGAGTTTGTCTCGTTTGACAGCGCTGTCAAGGAGTATAAGCTGCCCAAGTTCCGCAAGACCAACCAGAGCACGACCATCGACCTGCGTCCCATCTGTAACGTGGGCGACCGTGTGACCAAGGGACAGATTCTTACCGAGGGTTATTCCACTCAGAACGGCGAGCTCGCTCTGGGCCGTAACCTCAAGGTGGCTTACATGCCTTGGAAGGGTTATAACTACGAGGATGCTATCGTAATCAACGAGCGCCTCGTGCGTGAGGATATCCTCACCAGTGTCCACGTGGACGAGTACACCCTGGAGGTGCGCGAGACCAAGCGCGGCATGGAGGAACTGACCAACGATATCCCCAACGTGAGCGAGGATGCCACGAAGGACCTGGACGAGCGCGGCATCATCCGCGTCGGTGCCCATGTCATTCCCGGCGACATCCTGATCGGCAAGATCACCCCCAAGGGTGAGAGTGATCCCACCCCCGAGGAGAAACTTCTGCGCGCCATCTTTGGTGACAAGGCTGGTGACGTGAAGGACGCATCGCTCAAGGCCAACCCGTCGCTCAAGGGCGTCGTGATCGGTACTCGCCTGTTTGCCCGTGCCGTCAAGAAACGCACCCGCGGCGTCGATCCCGAAATCGAGGCTCTGGACAACGAGTATGCCGCACGCCAGGAGGAGCTGCGCGGTGTTCTCATCGAGAAGCTGAACACACTGACCGAGGGACGCATCTCGCAGGGTGTCAAGAACTATATGGACGAGGAAGTCGTGCCCAAGGGCGAGAAGTTCACCCGTGAGCTCATCATGGGCATCGAGAACTTTGACAGCATCAACCTGAGCCGATGGACTGCCGACACCCACCGCAACGAGCTCATCCGCGCCACCGTGATGAACTACCTGCACAAGAGCAAGGCCTACGAGGCCGAGCTCAAGCGCAAGAAGCTCGACATCAGCATCGGCGACGAGCTCCCCTCGGGTATCATGCAGCTGGCCAAGGTCTACATCGCCAAGAAGCGTAAAATCAGCGTCGGCGATAAGATGGCAGGTCGCCATGGTAACAAGGGTATCGTTTCGCGCGTTGTGCGCCAGGAGGATATGCCTTTCCTCGCCGACGGTACGCCCGTCGACCTGGTGCTGAACCCCCTGGGTGTGCCCTCGCGTATGAACCTGGGCCAGATCTTCGAGGCTGTCCTCGGTTGGGCAGGCCGTGAGCTTGACGTCAAGTTCGCAACACCCATCTTCGACGGTTGCACCCTCGATGACCTCAATGAGTGGACCGACAAGGCTGGTCTGCCGCGTGCCGGCACGACGCAGCTCTACGACGGCGCCACTGGCGAGCCCTTCGACCAGAAGGCTACCGTGGGCGTGACTTACTTCCTGAAACTCGGTCACATGGTCGAGGACAAGATGCACGCCCGCTCCATCGGCCCGTACAGCCTCATCACCCAGCAGCCCCTCGGCGGTAAAGCCCAGTTCGGTGGACAGCGCTTCGGAGAGATGGAGGTTTGGGCCCTCGAGGCATTCGGCGCCAGCCATGTCCTGCAAGAGATCCTCACCGTCAAGAGTGACGATGTGGTGGGCCGCAGCAAGGCCTACGAGGCTATCGTCAAGGGTGATCCCATGCCCACCCCGGGCATTCCCGAGTCGCTCAACGTGCTGCTGCACGAGCTGCGTGGATTGTGTCTCAATGTGAAACTCGATTAATAACGCTTTCTAAGTATGGCTTTCAAGAAAGATAATAAGATAAAGAACAATTTCACCAAGATTTCAATCAGTCTGGCTTCGCCCGACGAGATCCTGGAGAATTCGCATGGTGAGGTCCTCAAGCCCGAGACCATCAACTACCGCACCTACAAGCCCGAACGCGACGGCTTGTTCTGCGAGCGCATCTTCGGTCCTGTCAAGGACTATGAGTGCCATTGCGGTAAGTACAAGCGCATCCGTTACAAGGGTATCGTGTGCGACCATTGTGGTGTCGAGGTGACTGAGAAGAAGGTGCGCCGTGAGCGTAGCGGACACATCGAGCTCGTCGTTCCCGTGGCTCACATCTGGTACTTCCGCTCGCTGCCCAACAAGATCGGTTATCTGTTGGGTATTCCCACCAAGAAGCTCGACATGATTATCTATTATGAGCGTTATGTCGTTATCAATCCCGCTGGTGTTACCTATGAGAACGGTACCGAGAGCCGCGAGCTGCAGAAGTATGACCTCCTCACCGAGGACGAGTATGTAGCCATCATGGAGAAACTCCCCAAGGACAACCAGTCCCTGGAGAACGATAACCCCAACAAGTTCATCGCCAAGATGGGCGCCGAGGCCATCTATGACCTCCTCGCCGAGCTTGACCTGGACTCGCTGGCCAACACCCTGCGCGACCGTGCCTACAAGGAGAACTCGCAGCAGCGCAAGACCGAGGCCCTGAAGCGCCTGCAGGTAGTGGAGTCTTTCCGCGCCAGCAAGGGCGTGAACCGCCCCGAGTGGATGATTCTCAAGGTCATCCCCGTCATCCCACCCGAGTTGCGACCCCTTATCCCGCTCGATGGCGGACGCTTTGCCACCAGTGACGTCAACGACCTGTATCGTCGCGTCATTATCCGCAACACCCGCCTGAAACGACTCATCGAGATCAAGGCCCCCGAGGTCATCATGCGCAACGAGAAACGCATGCTGCAGGAGGCTGTCGACTCGCTGCTCGACAACTCGCGCAAGTCAAGCGCTGTCAAGAGCGATGCCAACCGTCCTCTCAAGTCCCTGAGCGATAGCCTCAAGGGTAAGCAGGGCCGTTTCCGTCAGAACCTGCTCGGTAAGCGTGTGGACTACTCGGCCCGCTCGGTTATCGTTGTCGGTCCCGAGCTCAAGATGGGTGAGTGCGGTATCCCCAAGGATATGGCCGCCGAGCTCTACAAGCCCTTCGTGATCCGCAAGCTCATTGAGCGCGGTATCGTCAAGACTGTCAAGAGCGCCAAGAAGATCGTGGACCGCAAGGAGCCCGTCGTTTGGGACATCCTCGAGAACGTGATGAAGGGTCATCCCGTGCTGCTTAACCGTGCACCGACACTGCACCGCCTGGGTATCCAGGCCTTCCAGCCCAAGCTCATCGAGGGTAAGGCCATCCAGCTTCACCCCCTGGCTTGTACGGCATTCAACGCCGACTTCGACGGCGACCAGATGGCAGTCCACCTGCCCCTGGGCAACGAGGCCGTTGTCGAGGCTCAGATGCTGATGCTCGAGCCCCACAACATCCTCAACCCCGCCAATGGCGACCCCGTTACCGTTCCGTCACAGGATATGGTTCTCGGTCTCTATTACATCACCAAGCTCCGTCAGGGCGACAAGGGCGAAGGCCTCAAGTTCTACGGACCCGAGGAGGCGCTCATCGCCTACAACGAGGGTAAGGTTGCCATGCACGCCATCATCAGCGTTATGGCCGATGTAGTCAACGAGAACGGCGAGCATGAGCAGAAGCTTATCGAGGAGACTTCAGTAGGACGTATCATCTTCAACAATACTGTTCCTTACGAGATCGGCTACGTCAATGAGCTGATTTCCAAGAAGTCACTGCGCAATATCATCACCCGCGTCATCCGCAGCTGCGGTGTGCCCCGTTCGGCACAATTCCTTGATGATGTCAAGAACATGGGTTACTACATGGCATTCAAGGGCGGCTTGTCATTCAACCTCAATGATGTGCTCATTCCCGACCGCAAGGCCGAGATCATCGCCGAGGGTGATGCCAAGGCCGAGCAGATCAAGATGGACTATGACATGGGTGCTATCACCGACAACGAGCGTTACAACCAGGTCATCGATATCTGGACCAACGTCAATACCGAGCTCACCAACGAGCTGATGAAGCAGATTACTGCCGACAAGCAGGGCTTCAACTCGGTATTCATGATGCTTGACTCGGGCGCTCGTGGTTCTAAGGACCAGATTCGTCAGCTCTCGGGTATGCGTGGTCTGATGGCCAAGCCCCAGAAGTCAGGTGTCGAGGGTGGTCACCAGATTATCGAGAACCCCATCCTTGCTAACTTCAAGGAGGGCTTGTCGGTGCTCGAGTACTTCATCTCGACCCACGGTGCCCGTAAGGGTCTTGCCGATACCGCATTGAAGACTGCCGACGCAGGTTATCTGACCCGTCGTCTGGTCGATGTCGCTCACGATGTGATCATCAACGAGGAGGACTGTGGCACGCTGCGTGGCTTGGTTTGCCGCGAGGTGCGCAATGGCGACCGCGTGGTGGCTTCGCTCGGCGAGCGCATCCTGGGCCGCGTGTCGGTTCACGATGTGGTAGATCCCACCACAGGCGAGATCATCGTCAAGAGCGGTGACGAGATTACTGATGCCGCTGCCAAGCGCATCGACGAGTCGCCCATCGAGTCGGTGGAGATCCGTTCCGTCCTCACCTGTGAGGCCAAGCACGGCGTCTGCGCCAAGTGCTACGGCCGCAACCTGGCGTCGCACCGCATGGTGCAGCGCGGCGAGGCTGTCGGCGTGATTGCCGCCCAGTCGATTGGTGAGCCCGGTACCCAGCTTACCCTGCGTACCTTCCACGCCGGTGGTGTGGCAAGCAACGCTTCGGCTGTGTCCAATATCACCTCTAAGTATAGCGGTCGCATCGAGATCGAGGATCTCCGCACCGTTAAGGACAAGGACGGCATCGACATCGTTGTGGGTCGTATGGCCGAGATGCAGATCAAGGATCCCAACACCAACATGGTGCTCACCCATGCTCCCATCGAGTACGGTTCCAAGCTGTTCTTCAAGCCGGGTGACATGGTGTCATCGGGTGACAAGATCAGTGAGTGGGACGCATTCAACGCTGTTATCGTCAGCGAGGTCGACGGTACCCTCAACTTCAAGAACCTGATCGAGGGGGTTACCTATCGCGAGGAGTATGATGAGATCTCGGGCAATGCCGAAATCTTCATCATCGAGACCAAGGACCACAACCGCATTCCCGAGGCCGAGGTTGTCGACGCCGAGGGCAATATCGTCAAGTCCTATTCGCTGCCCGTGCGCGCTCACCTCATGAAGAAGGACGGCGAGCCCATCACCGCTGGTGAGGTCTTCGTCAAGATCCCGCGCTCGTTCTCGGGCGGTGCCGGTGATATCACTGGTGGTCTGCCTCGTGTCACCGAGCTGTTCGAGGCCCGCAATCCGTCCAATCCCGCTATCGTCAGCGAGATCGACGGTGAGGTTTCCTTCGGCCGCATCAAGCGTGGTAACCGCGAGATTACCGTCAAGAACCGTCTGGGCGAGGAGAAGAAATATCTCGTGCCCCTGTCCAAGCAGATCCTGGTTCAGGAGAACGACTTCGTACGCGCTGGCACGCCGCTGTCCGACGGCGCTATCACGCCTGCAGACATCCTGCGCATCAAGGGTCCCACGGCTGTCCAGGACTATATCGTCAACGAGGTTCAGGACGTTTACCGCACCCAGGGTGTGAAGATCAACGACAAGCACTTCGAGGTCATCGTGCGCCAGATGATGCGCAAGGTTCGCATCATCGATCCGGGCGACACCCGTTTCCTCGAGGAGCAGACCGTCGACAAGCGCGACTTCATGGAGGAGAACGACCGCATCTGGGGCAAGAAGATTGTCGTCAACAAGGGCGACAGCGACGAGGTCCAGAATGGTCAGATTCTTACTGCCCGCAAGCTGCGCGACATCAACTCGTCGCTTAAGCGCCGCGACATGAAACTCGTTGCCGTTCGCGATGCCGTGCCCGCTACCAGCGAGCAGATCCTGCTGGGTATCACCCGCGCTGCGTTGCAGACCAGCAGCTTCATGTCGGCCGCATCGTTCCAGGAGACCACCAAGGTCCTCAACGAGGCTGCCATCAATGGGCGTGTCGATCATCTCGAGGGCATGAAGGAGAACGTCATCTGCGGTCACCTCATCCCCGCCGGTACCGGTCTGCGTGAATACCAGACTCTGGTTGTCGGCGACAAGAACGAGATGGCCCTGGCCGAGCAGGCACGCCAGGAGCGTGAGCTCGCCGAGATGGATAATTGATCGCTTTTTGTCGGTCAATCTGACATTGAATGATAATCAAGCCGGTGCCTGCTGGTGGTAAGCCAACAAGGGTTTATTCAGGGCAGCACCGCACATCTGAGAAAGATAGATAAGAATATCGTATATTTTCCATAGTTAATTTGTTTATTGAAACTCCAGCCCGCAGTGATGCGCACTGGAGTTTTTTTAGGGGGCTTCTATAAATTAGCTTGACATGGATTTTGGCTTGTTTTTGAGCAGATTTTGACTTACCTTCGCAGCAGCATAGCGAGCTATGGTGCAAGAAGATAAGGTAAAAGATGCCAAAATGAGACAAAATACTGTCAACATAAATAATACACATTTTGGTAATTTATAGAAGCCCCCTTTAGTACTATAACGGCCATTTGTAACATTTTTTTAATGAGAATTCCTTTGGCTTTTAGTGGAATATCTGCTACTTTTGCGCCACCTTGTACGGGCTATACAGGGTTAATGAGATAATAGCTACCATCAGTAGCTTGCGTAGAAACATGAGTAAAGGAACCTCAGGTGTGTCCATTGTCATGTGCACCTATAACGGGGCGCGTTTCCTGGCCGAGCAGCTTGACTCGCTGCTAAGCCAGACCTATCCTGTCGACGAAATCATCATCCAAGATGATGCATCGACCGATGACACGTTGCGCATTCTTCAGCACTACGCGGCTGCCAACCCGATGATCAAGATATATAATAATGAGAACGGGCATGGCGTGAACAACAATTTCTTCAGTGCGCTGAAGCGGGCCAGTAACGACTTCATTGCCATCTGTGACCAGGACGACATCTGGGAGCCAACCAAGGTCCAGAAACAGATGGATGCCATCGCGGATAATCTGTTGTGCACCTGCCGCAGTAAGCCCTTTTCGACCGATGGCGAGCCAGTGAATTATGACAGCCGCACGCCTAATTACGAGCTGCCCCGACTCCTCTATAGTTCCATCCCGGGACACACGATGCTCATCCATCGCCGCTTGCTCGACCTCATTCCCGATCAGAGCACTGTGGGAGCGCTCTATTATGATGTCTATCTGGCTTTGGCCGCAGCGGCCAACGATAGTGTTGTCCTCGTTGACGAGGTACTGGTGCATCAGCGTCGCTACGACGGGGCCGCTACCTACTACGCCGCCGACAAGCACCGCACTCCGTCGGCCATGAACGGGCTCTACACACTCGGCTGGTCTTTGAGCCACTACCGTGAGATCAGGCCTTACCTGCATGAGTACTTCCAGCGCCGGTATCGCTTGCTGCGAGGCATCCGGGCCCAGGGCGAGACCTACGAGGATGTGACGGCAATGGCGGCGCTCGAGGGGCGTTCGGGGTTGGTCAACATGCTTCATCTGTGTCTCTATCACATCAAGTATCGCCACAATCTTTTCTATACCCGTGGCCGTGGCATTGTCAACTACCTGCGTTCCGTGCTCTATTGTGTCATGCAGGTCTATTTCTATCGTAATCTCCTTCCCAAGTAGCACCTACACACACACGCTTGCAACACAGGGATTGACATAACCTGTGCGGACATCAAGGGGATAAAATTTGCCAGTCTTCTCAGCTTGTACTATCTTTGCACCGCGATTTGGTGCCTGGGACTATCGGACTGGGTGAAAAGGGAACCAGGTGAGAATCCTGGACAGACGGCGCTGCTGTGTGCCCCCAAGCGAAATACCCGCAGCTGGTCACTGCGCGAGCTCCCTCTGATGGGGACTTACGTGGGAAGGTCAGATGCGCATTTAGGGTAGGGGCGAGTCAGAAGACCTGCCAAATCGTTAGTTCAGAAACCCGTAACTTGTGTAATGCGAGCAACATTTGTGACATTCTGCATGACTATCGTATGCTTCCTGTGTGCCAATGCGCAGGAGGGCGTGTTGGCGCACCAGGCCGACTCCGTGATGGCAAGTGTGGGGCATGGCAGGCTGGACTCGATGCAGTATATCCAGAATGTCATCATATATGGCCGCCGCCCCTATGAGGACGTGATTCCCGCTCAGGAACTCACGGGCAAGCAGCTCGAGGGACTCAACAGCCACTCCGTGGCCGATGCCGTGCGCTATTTCGCGGGCGTCCAGCTCAAGGACTACGGTGGTGTGGGCGGTCTCAAGACCGTCGACATCCGCTCTATGGGCACCAACCACATGGGCGTCTTCTATGACGGCATCCAGATCGGCAATGCCCAGAACGGGCAGGTGGACCTCGGCAAATTCTCTCTGGACAATATCGAGGCCATTTCGCTCTACAACGGTCAGCGCAGCAACATCTTCCAGAGTGCCAAGGATTATGGTTCGGCTGGCACCATCTACCTGCGCACCCGCCGTCCCAAGTTTCGTGACGGCAAGCGCGATAACCTGAATGTGTCGTTCCGGACGGGCTCCTTTGGCCTGGTTAATCCCAGTATCCGCTGGGAACACAAGCTGAGCCGCGCTGTGAGCCTGTCGGTCAACAGCGAGTTCACCTATGCCACGGGCAAGTACCGTTTCCGCTACCTGCGTCATTACAGCGACGGCTCGGTGGCATGGGATACCACAGCCGTGCGCCAGAATGGCGACGTGCGCTCCTGGCGCGTCGAGGGGGCCGTCTTTGGCGTCATGCCCAGCGGCAAGTGGCACGCCAAGGCCTACTACTATGACAGCAACAAAGGCATCCCTGGGGCCATTGTCAACAATGTGTGGAAACATGCCCAGCGCCAGTGGGACACCAACTTCTTCCTTCAGGGCGGCTATCAACGCAAGTTCACCGACCGCTACGAGATGATGTTCAACGCCAAGTACTCGCGCGACTACTTGCACTACCTGAATCCCGACACCACCCTGATGTATGTCGATAACAAGTTCTGGCAGGACGAGGTCTACCTCTCCACGGCCAACAAGTACACGATACTCACTGACTGGGACATCAACCTCTCGGTCGACTATCAGTGGAATAGCCTCGATGCCACGATGACGGGATTCGGTTATCCCATACGCCACACGGTGCTCACTGCACTGGCCACGGCCTACACCTGGCACGGCTTCAAGGCACAGGGTAGTCTGCTCTACACGATGGTCAACGACCGCTCCTCGGCCCGCTTTGGTGGCCAGGTGGTGGGCAAGCGCAGCGAGTACATGAACAAGTTGACGCCCGCTGTCTTCCTGAGTTGGCAGCCATGGCGGGAGCGCGAGTTCAACCTCAGGGCCTACTACAAGCGCGTTTTCCGCATGCCCACGTTCAACGACCTTTACTACACCGACATGGGCAACATCTCCCTCGACCCCGAGTATGCCACGCAATACAATGTGGGTTTCCTCTATCGTCTGCTTGCCGACCGTGGCATGATTGCCGGCATTAAGCTCAGCGCCGATGCCTACTATAATCACATTACCGACAAGATCATCGCCGTTCCCAAGGGTACCGGCCAGTATCGCTGGATGATGATGAACGTCGGGATTGTGAAAATCCGCGGCATCGACGTCAGCGCCCGCACTACGCTGCGCCTGCCGGCCGACGTCATTCTCGATATCAACCTCTCCTACACTTATCAGAAGGCTCAGGACTACACCAACCCTGACGACAACGGTGACGGGGGCACGTATAAGGGCCAGCTGGCTTACATACCCTGGCATAGCGGTTCGGTAGTGGGACACCTCAACTGGCATGACCTGGACCTGAATTACAGCTTCATCTATGTGGGAGAGCGATACCACACCAGCGCCAACACCCTCGAGAATCATGAGCAGCCGTGGTACACCCACGACCTCTCGGCTGGTTATGTCTTCAGCGTGGGCCAGACAACGCTCAAGGTCTCGGCCGAGGTCAATAACCTGTTCAACCAGTACTACGACGTCATCCTCAATTATCCCATGCCAGGGCGCAATTACAAACTCATCCTCAAATTTGACATCTAAATGAACTCAATAAGAAAATACTTGGGCATGGCCCTCTTGTTTTGCCTGTCGGTGCTGGCGGGTTGCCGCGAGGAGGTTACCATCTTCCTGCCTGAGCACGTGTCGGTGGCCCAGCCCGAGTTCACCGACATCGAGGGCTTCTATCTGCTGTGCGAGGGGAACATGGGATGGAACAAGGCGACACTCGACTACTATGACTATGCCTCGGGCGAGTACCTGCGCAACATCTTCTCCTATGCCAACCCCACGGTGCCTAAAGAGATGGGCGATGTGGGTAACGACATCGGCATCTATGGCAGCAACCTCTATTGCGTCATCAACTGCTCGAACAAGGTGGACGTCCTGGATAAGTACACCTGTCAGAAAAAGGCCCAGATCGATATCCCCAACTGCCGCTACATCCGTTTCTATGGCGGATATGCCTATGTGACAAGCTATGCCGGCCCCGTGCAGATCAATCCCAACTATGAGCAGCGGGGCTATGTGGCCAAGATCGACACCCTTACCATGCAGGTCGTGGATACATGCGTCGTGGGCTTTCAGCCCGATGAACTCGAGATCGTGGAGGGCAAGATCTATGTCGCTAATTCGGGCGGTTACATGGTGCCCAACTACGAGAACACCCTCTCGGTCATCGATGTGGCGACATTCCGGCAGGAGCGCCGCATCCCCATCGCCATCAACCTCAGCTGGGTCAAGGGTGACCGCCACGGCATGCTGTGGATTGCCTCTCGCGGCGATTACTACACGAGAGCCAGCAAGATATATGCCTACGACACACGCAAGAACCAGCTCGTGGACAGCATCGACTGCCCCGTGAGCAATATGTGGCTCGACGGTGACTCACTCTACGTGGTGAGCACCCAGTGGAGCTACGTCTCGATGGCCAACACGTTCTCCTACGCCATCATCAACACGCAGTCGCGCCAGCAGGTGTGTGACAACTTCATCACAGATGGCACCGACAAGGACATCGTCATCCCCTATGCTGTCGCCGTCAACCCGATTACCCGCGACATTTATGTCACCGATGCCCGCGACTACGTCTCCCCTGGGCGACTGTACTGTTTTGACCGCCAGGGCAACAAGAAATGGGATGTACGCACGGGCGACATCCCGGCACACTTCGCTTTTCTGGGCCATAACATCAATGAGAGGTAGTTTCCTCCTAACATAGCATATATACAAATGAGACAAGCAAGAAATATCGTAGTAGTGGCGCTGACACTGATGGTGGCCCTCACGGCATGGGCCAACCATCCGTGGCTCACGCGTGTCTACCAGTACTGTCCCGCTCCGGGCCAGTTTGTAAACACCATGCCCGCCTGCAGGGTGGGGGAGCCTATCGACAGCGTACTGGCCCGTTGCCAGGCCAGCATCTGCGGCCACGTGGACACGACCACGGTCACCTTTCACGGACAGGTCGTCACGCGCGTCGACACTGTCTGGGCACAGGGTATGGTCACGCTGGGTGGCTATGGCGGATATGTCGTGGTGGGGTTTGACCACCCGGTGGTCAATATGCATGACTACGACTTTGAGATATGGGGCAACGCCTTCTACAGCAAGCTGGCCGCTACCGGTGGCAGCTGCGAACCCGGCGTCGTCATGGTGGGCGTGGACGTGGATGGCGATGGCTTGCCCAGCGATGCCGACAAGTGGTATGAATTGGCAGGCAGCGAGTATAATCACCCCACGACCCAGCACCACTATGCCATCACCTATTACCGTCCTGACGAGAACAAACAGCGTACGCCCAGCACCACAGATCCCGCCCTGAACGACACCACCTACATCCGCTGGACCAGCAACGACGTCAACCCCGACAGCATCAGCGGCTACATGAGCCGCAACACGTTTCACAACCAGCCCTACTGGCCACTGTGGCTACAGGATGTGGACGCGCTCTCGTTCACGGGGGCCAAGTTGCGGTGCAATGCCGTGAACAGTGGCGCCCCCGGCGCTGAGAACTATTTTGTGCTCAACTACTTCGGATGGGGATACGTGGACAATCTGCCCAATAACCCCGCTCGGCGTCCTCAGGAGGGCACAAACTATAACCCGGGCTTCAAGATTGACTGGGCCGTGGATGACCAGGGGCGACACGTTAATCTCACCCACATCGATTTCGTCAAGGTCTACAATGCCGTTAATCAGTATTGCGGATGGATTGGCGAGACGTCGACCGAGGTCGCTGGCGGCATCGACTATCACCCCGAGGCCGCGCTGCCCCTGGATGTCGCTGGAGATGTCAACGGCGATGGCGAGCTGAGCATTAGCGACGCCAATGCACTCATCGACCTCATCCTGTCATCGTCATCGGCCCCGATGGCCGATGTCAACCATGATGGTGAGGTCACCATCAGCGATATCAATGCCGTCATCGACTTGATACTGCAATAGGTCGTGCTCATAACTGCATTTGGCCAGTTCAGACTTTTAAGAAATTTTATACATGAAAGGCAAAAAATTTTTGTGTTTTATTTGTCGCATTGGTTTTTTGCGATTACTTTTGTCCTTGAAATTGATAAACATACATGATTGATTTCAGTAGTAGTTTCCAATAGGGTTTAATTTTATAGCTATATACGTATTATTAACTTTTAAATTCTTATTTATTATGAAGAAATTCTTTACTCTTTTCGCTGCTGGCGCACTGGCACTCGCTGCCCAGGCTAACCAGTTGACCATCTGTGAGGGTCAGTATTATTCTAACACCTCCCCCATCTGTGGCCTCTATGCTGACACCGAGGGCACGATGACCCAGTCGATCTATCCCGCCGACATGCTCGCTGAGATGAACGGTGGCAAGATCACTGAGGTGACTTTCTACACCCTGGCCAACTACTATGAGATGAATGGCCAGACCAGTGACGATCCTACCGATTACATCAACTTTGAGGGCGCTAAGCTCCAGCTCTCTCTGCTCGAGGTCGATGAGATGGGCTTCACCGAGGTTGTAGCCGTTACTGGCGCTACCGCAGTTGCTACCACTGTTCCCGAGTTTGGCGAAATCGAGGTTAACTTCGTGCTCGACGAGCCTTTTACCTACACTGGCAAGAACCTGCTTGTTGAGGTATCGGTTGCTGAGGCTGGCGAGTGGGGCCAGACCTACTTCTATGGTGCTGGCGTTGAGGGCTACAACTGCGCTTACTACTTTGTTGACGGTGAGGCTGATCTTTCTAGCTTCCTGCCCAAGGTTACCTTCGACTACGACGAGGCTGGCGACGAGCCCATCGATCCCGAGAATCCCTATGCCGAGGGTTACTGGCTGATGATTATGGACATGAACGGCAACCCCGTTCCCTACCAGCTGCTGCCCGGTGACAATGGTGACTACACCACCACCGTTGCCCTGAACTACAACGTATTTGGTCCCGTAGATCCTCAGGCTGATGAGCGTCCCATGGTTCCCTTCTACTTCCTCGTGAACGGCGTTCGCTATGGTGCTGAGCAGGGTGAGCAGGTAGCTAACCTGGGTCAGGCTCTGGAGAATCCTCTGTACGACGCTAATGGCTTCTACACCATCCCCGTAGGTTACAACTACAACATAGGTATCGCATTTGGCCCGCAGGGTGACATGTATGCTTACGTAGCTCAGGCTGGCTACACCAGCATCGACGAGCTCAATGCCAAGAGCGTAGCTGGCGTACGCTACTACAACCTGGCTGGCCAGGAGATGCAGGAGGCTAACGGTCTGACGATCGTTGTTACCACCTACACCGACGGCACCACCAGCGCTGTTAAGGTTGTGAAGTAAGTCGCAGCTAGAAGCATCGTTTTTTCAAAGACGATTGACACATTTTATAACGGGCGGTCCCCTCTCCGGGATCGCCTGTTTTTACATACTCGAGATAATGCCTATCGTAAACCATAAAATCCGTTATGAGTTAGAGAAAAGCACAAAATAATTTGTTTTTCTGATAAATGTTAAGTATTTTTGGTGGCAAATAAATGAAATATTACCCTTTGGCGATTTTTTTACAAATCGGGTTAAACACGATATCAGTTAATAACTTTTAATTCTTATTATTATGAAAAAAATCTTTACCCTTATTGCTGTGGTCATGATGGCTCTTGCCGCTCAGGCCGCCACGTTAACCGTTTGTGAAGGCACCGATTACTCAAGCTATATCCCGGTTGACGGACTATATGTTGATAGCGAAGGCACATTGGACCAGATGATTTATCCTGCCGACATGCTCGCCGACATGCAGGGGACTAAAATCACGTCCATCAAGTTCCATGCCGACGGTGTCATCAACTTCAGCGGATGCACGCTGCAACTCTCGCTCATGATTGTGGACGAGACGGAATTTGGCGATGGTAACGCTGTTGCATATACGGGCGCTACGGCAGTGGCCACTGTTGTCCCCGAGAAGGGTGCGACCGAACTCGAGTTTGTCCTCGACGAGCCCTATGAGTACACGGGTGGCAACCTGCTTATCGAGACCCTCGTGACCGAGGTGGGTGATTATGCCTCGACCTACTTCCTGGGTGTGAAGACTTCAAATTATCCCTCGTTCCACCACTATTACTGGTGGTGGGAAGTTAACGAGAGGATCGCTTTCCTGCCTATGGTGACCTTCGACTATGACGAGGCTGGCGAGGAGCCCGTCGATCCCGAGGATCCCTATGCTGTGGGCTACTGGCTTATGATGATCGATGCCAACGGCAATGCTATTCCCTATCAGCTGCTGCCCGGTGACAATGGCGACTACACCACTACCGTTGCGCTCAACTACAATGTCTTCGGCACTGTTGATCCGCAGACTCAAGAGCGTCCCTTGGTGCCCTTCTACTTCATCGTCAATGGTGTGCGCGTGGGCGCTGAACAGGGCCTCGTGGAGGCTAACCTGGGCCAGGCTCTGGAGAACCCGCTGTTTGGAGCAGAGGGTTGCTATGGCGTTCCCGTTGGTTACAACTACAACATCGGCATCGCATTTGGCCCCGAGGGTGACATGTATGCCTATGTTGCCCAGGCTGGCTACACCAGCGTCGACGAGCTCAGTGCCAAGAGCGTGGCTGGCGTGCGCTACTACAACCTGGCTGGTCAGGAGATGCAGCAGGCCAATGGTCTGACCATCGTCGTTACCACCTACACCGACGGCACCACCAGCGCTGTGAAGGTTGTGAAGTAAGTCGATTCACCCGGGGGGGATGCCCCCTGAATAGTCGGCTGACAAATTCCTTACCAGGCGGTCCCGAATCGGGGCCGCCTGTTTTTAACTAGGGTCACTGAGATTTTTTATTCTTAAAATATTTTGTCATATTCATGCTATTGTCTACCTTTGCACTCGCTATGAGATTCTTTTTACATGACTCTCAAGTGCTCGATAACCAACGTATTATTAATACAATATTTCATCATTAACAACTTAAACTTATTATTTTTATGAAAAAAAGTCTTAAACTCCTTTCGGCAGCGCTGATGGCGTTGGCAATGACTGTGCCAGCTCTGGCCGATACTGTTACCCTGTACGAGGGCACCGACACCTGCGAGTTTGTGCCCATCTACGGTGGGTACTATGATTATGCTGGCTTGGTAACGCAGACCATCTATCCTGCAGCCGACATTGCCATGATGCAGGGCGGCATGATCAACTCGATGAAGTTCTACATCTCTACCGCTGGCGGCAATAACCTCTCCGGTGGCACCTACACCGTGTCGGTGGGCATGACTACCCAGTCGCAGTTCGATGACTGGAGCCCCACGCCGGTCACGGGCTTGACACCCGTCAAGACGGCGTCAATGACCCCGGGCGACAGCGAGCTGCTTGTTGAGTTTGATAATCCCTTTATGTATACGGGTGACAACCTCGTGGTAGAGTTCAAGGTGACCCAGGCTGGCCAGTGGAACACCCTCCACTTTTACGGCATTAAGGCTACTTACAACAATGCCATGCACAAGATGACTTATACCGAGAGTGCTGATGCCTTCCACCCCAAGACCACCTTTGACTACACCATCTCGGACGACATCGCCACGGTCAACAAGCGCAACATCGACTTCGGCATGGTTTATCTGGGCAACCAGGCTTCGGAGACCATCACCCTGCGCAATGCGGGTAAGAATGCCTTTACTCCCGTGCTGGGAACGCTCCAGGAGCCCTTCGCTCTTCAGGCCACGCCCGCTGAGCTCGCTCCCGGCGAGTCCATGGACATCGTGGTCAACTTCGTGCCTGCCACTGCTGGCGACTATGCCCAGACACTGACCATCGACTGCGGCGTTGCCGGACAGTTCGAGGTGGCTATCACCGGAAAGTCTGCAGAGCAGCCAGCCGAAATCGTCGTTTGTCAGGGTGATGCCACCCACTCATCGTTGCCCGTCTTTGCATACTACTACGACATGTCCAATGCCAAGAGCCAGATGATCTACACGGCTGACATGCTCACCGAACTCAAGGGCAAGAAAATCAGTGCGGTAACCTTCCATCCCGTGCAGCCACTCGAGATCTATGACGGTGTGCTGCAACTCTCGTTTGGCAATGTCGAGCAGAATGTCTTCACTGGCTATGTCGCTCTGACTGGCCTCGACCCCGTTGCCACCATGACGCCTACCAAGGGCGACCAACTGTTGACCTTTGTCCTCGACGAACCCTTTGAGTACACAGGTGGCAACCTTGCCATTGAGACTCTGAATATCGAGACCGGTTATTACGGCCAGAACAGCTTCTACGGTGTCGATTTGGAAGATGGATACTACTCCAGTTACTTCCGCTATGGCAGCGGTTACAGCGATGTCGAGAACTTCTTGCCCATGGTGACCTTCACCTACGTCAAGGAAGACACTCCCGAGCCTCAGGGCTTGCGCGGTGACGTGGATGGCAATGGTGAAGTCGCTATCAGGGACGTTTCGGCCCTGATCGACTACCTGCTCAGCAACGATGCTACCGGCATCAACCTCGAGAACGCCAACTGCAACCTCGACGAGGAGGTCAGCATCGGTGATGTTTCCAAGCTCATCGACTACCTGCTCAACAACACCTGGGACTAATCCAGCGAGAACAATCTCAGCTTCGCTCAGGTGTTGCTGAGCGATAACACATGATTCAGGCAGGCCTCCCCGGCTATCCGCGGGAAGCCTGCCTTTTTTAATGAATATTATGCATTTATTCATTAAAAAATTTTGCAGTTCTGATATCTTGCAGTAATTTTGCTTTCGCATTGAGGGGTAGCACACCTCCCTCATGCCCTTATATTTAAGAAACCAACGTATTATTATTTGCATAATTCTAATTTTTTTAAAACACTTTCATTCTTTATGAAGAAATTTCTTACGCTTGCTGCAGCTGCAGTAATGATGCTTTCAGCATCTGCCGAGACCTTGGACCTGTACAATGGTACTAAGTTTGACTTCTATGTGCCCGTCAACAGCCAGTGGTATGACTCCAATGGTACTATTACGCAGACGCTTTATCCCGCTGCCGACCTCACCGCCATGGTGGGCAAGAAAATCAACTCGATGACCTTCTACACCGACGAGAATGGTTGCAAGATGAACGGTGGTCTGCTCAACATCTATCTGGGCGAAACCGAACTGACCGCATTCAGTAATGCGTATGTGACCGAGGGGCTGACCCTCGTGGGCACCGCCACGATGACCGAGTATACTGCCGACACGGCTCTGGTTACCTTCACTTTCTCCACCCCCTATGAGTACAAGGGCGGCAACCTGGTTCTCTCGGCTGAGGTAGCTGAGGCTGGCAAGTATGGCATGACCTACTTCATGGGCGTCGAGACCAGCAACTACGCTGGTATTACCGAGGCCTATGGCGGCTGGTACCCCCGCTATTTCCTGCCTCACACCACCTTCGACTACACTGGCGGTGACACTCCCGAGCCCCAGGGCATGCGCGGTGACGTGGACGGCAACGGCGAAGTCGCTATCAGGGACGTTTCGGCCCTGATCGATTACCTGCTTAGCAACGATGCCACGGGCATCAACCTGGAGAACGCCAACTGCAACCTCGACGAGGAGGTCAGCATCGGTGACGTTTCCAAGCTCATCGACTACCTGCTCAACAACACCTGGGACTAATCCAGTGGCAACATCGCTCCCACTTGTGGAGCGATAACTCATGACTCACAATGGCAGGCTTCCACGCAGACAAGCGTGAGGAGCCTGCTCTCGTTATCTCTGCGTCCGGTAATTTTCGGGTTTGCCCTTTTAATCAGGATTTTAGCACTTTTTGAACCCATCTCTATGATAAAAGTTTCCCCGAAAAATTCATAATAACCTAATCCTCAATGTGTTAATTTTCTGGATGCGCAAAAAAGTTTTCCAAAACGAAAATTTCTTGCAAAAATTTCCCTGAAATCGTTTGCCGTTTCGAGCGGCTTTATTAACTTTGCAATCCCTACCGGCATGGCCGGTTTTTTAACGATAGCAATTAACAAACAACCTAACTTTTTGGTACCCACACAATATGATCCAGACTGTTCTTAAACGTGATGGCCGCGTCGTCGGCTACAATGAGGAGAAAATCAAGGCCGCAATTCGCAAAGCCATGCTCGCCACCGAGGCCGGCGAGGACGAGGGCCTCATCCAGCGCATCGCCGACCGCATCGGCTCGCGCGGCAGTAGCCAGATGAGCGTCGAGGCCATCCAGGACCAGGTGGAGCTCGAGTTGATGAAGAGCCCCCGCAAGGAGGTGGCACGCTGCTACATCAACTACCGCCAGAAGCGCAGCGTGGCCCGCAAGGCCAAGACGCGCGACCTCTTCCTCGAGATTATCAATGCCAAGAACAACGACGTCACCCGCGAGAATGCCAACATGAATGCCGACACTCCCGCCGGCATGATGATGAAGTTCGCCAGCGAGACCACCAAGCCCTTTGTCGACGACTACCTGCTCAGCGAGGAGGCCCGCGAGGCCGTCCGCGGCAACTACCTCCACATCCACGACAAGGACTACTATCCCACAAAGAGCCTCACCTGCGTGCAGCATCCGCTCGACAAGGTCCTCGAGCAGGGATACATGGCCGGTCACGGCGAGTCCCGCCCCGCCAAGCGCATCGAGACTGCCGGCGTTATCGCCTGCATCACCATGGAGACGGCCCAGAACGAGATGCACGGCGGACAGGCCATCCCCGCCTTCGACTTCTATCTGGCCCCCTACGTCCGCCGCTCGTTTGTCGAGGAGGTGAAGGTCCTCGAGACCCTCACCGGGCAGGACTATAGCCGCCTCTATGACGTCGAGCTGCAGGACTATACCGAGCGCGACCTCGACTTCCTGCAGGGCGACGAGCGCATCCTGCAGCACGCCATCAACCAGACCGTGCGCCGAGTCCACCAGGCCATGGAGGCCTTTATCCATAACATGAACACCATCCACTCCCGCGGTGGCAACCAGGTGGTGTTCAGCTCCATCAACTATGGCACCGACACCAGTGCCGAGGGGCGCTGCATCATCCGCGAGCTGCTCAACTCCACCTACGAGGGCGTGGGCAACGGCTCCACGGCCATCTTCCCCATCCAGATCTGGAAGAAGAAGCGTGGCGTGAGCTACCTGCCCGGTGACCCCAACTACGACCTCTACCAGCTCGCCTGCAAGGTCACTGCGCGCCGCTTCTTCCCCAACTTCGTCAACCTCGACGCCACCTACAATTACCACGAGCTGTGGCGCCCCGACGACCCCAAGCGCTACCAGTACGAGGTGGCCACCATGGGCTGCCGCACGCGTGTGTTTGAGAACCGCTTTGGCGACAAGACGTCCATCGGCCGCGGCAACCTCTCCTTCTCCACCATCAACATCGTGCGCCTGGCCATCGAGTGCATGGACATCCACGACAAGCAGCAGCGCATCGACCGCTTCTTTGCCAAGCTCGACAACATGCTCGAGGTCACCGCTCGCCAGCTCGATGACCGCTTCAAGTACCAGAAGACGGCCATGGCCAAGCAGTTCCCCCTGCTCATGTCGCAGCTCTGGACCGGAGCCAGCCAGCTCGGGCCCAACGACCGCGTCGAGAGCGTCATCAACCAGGGCACACTCGGCATCGGCTTTATCGGACTCGCCGAGTGCCTTATCGCCCTCGTCGGGCATCACCATGGCGAGAGCGACGAGGCCCAGCAACTCGGCCTGAAGATCGTCACATACATGCGCGACCGTGTCAACGAGTTCAGCGAGCGCTACCAGCACAACTACAGCGTCCTCGCCACACCCGCCGAGGGACTCGCCGGCAAGTTCACCCGCCGCGACCGCAAGGACTTCGGCGAGATACCCGGCGTCACCGACAAGATCTATTACACCAACTCCAACCACGTCCCCGTCTACTACAAGTGCTCACCCAAGCACAAGGCCGAGGTCGAGGCGCCCTACCACGAGCTCACCCGCGGCGGGCACATCTTCTACGTCGAGATCGATGGCGACGCCACCCATAATCCCGAGGCCATCGCCCACGTCGTCGACCTCATGGACAAGTACAACATGGGCTACTGCTCCGTCAATCACAACCGCAACCGCTGCATGGACTGCGGATATGAGGACGCCACCGACGGGCTCGAAGAGTGCCCCAACTGCCACGGACACAACATCGACCGCCTGCAGCGCATCACCGGCTACCTCGTCGGCACCACCGACCGATGGAACAGCGGCAAGCTCGCCGAACTCAAGGACCGCGTGGTGCATAAGTGAGTTTAGCTCTTAGCTTTTAGGCTTTAGGTGGTTTGCTGTCAGCCGTCGCCAGCCCCTAAAGCCTAAAACCTAAAGCCTAAAAGCCTAAAAAATATGCTCCGCGTCTTGCATATCGTTGAGGGGACCAGCGTCGACGGTCCCGGCCTGCGCACGTCAATCTACCTGGCGGGCTGCGGCCATCATTGCCCCGGCTGCCACAATCCCGCCTCGTGGGACCCCAGGGGTGGGGAGGAACGCACCCTCGACGAGCTCATGCAGGTCATCGCCTACAACGAGGCCCCCGTCACCCTCAGTGGCGGAGACCCCCTGCTGCAGGCCGACGGCACCCGCGCCCTCATCCACCGCATCAAGAGCGAGCTGGGCTACAACGTCTGGTGTTACACCGGCTACACCTGGGAGCAGATCGTCGGTGACCCCGTGCTGCTCGATACCGTCCGCGAGCTCGACGTCCTCGTCGATGGCCCTTACATCGAGCGCCTGCGCGACACGTCACTGCGCTTCCGCGGTAGTGCCAACCAGCGCCTCATCGATGTGCCCCGCACCCTCGCTACCGCCACCATCACCCTCCACCCCGCCAACTGAGCCCCGTCGCGGCGTCGAGAGTCCCGCGCGTCAGGGTTTGTGTGCGCCGCGCTCTGTCCAGGTTGGCCCCCGCCGTGCGTCAGGGTTGGCCCGCCGCGGTTTTTTTTTCATTGCTGTCCGGGGAAAGATTACCAAGGTTGCATAAATGCAATGTAAATAAGCTGATTAGAGGCTATTCCACAAAATGGGGCTTGGCTTTTGCCTCGAAGAGGTAGGTCGGGTCGAAGACTCGACT
>CAZVMM010000041.1:0-24571 GCA_964628205.1 uncultured Muribaculaceae bacterium | reverse complement strand
GTAGAGGAACTTTTTGGCTGACAAGACTTTGACGGATTGGAAGTTCGTCTTCGACGCACTATCCTCTTGATATAGCAGCCACCAAGCTGCGTTCATCTTCGATGAACTTGCATGGTGTTTCTCTTAAAAGTCGAGTCTTCGACCCGACCAACCTCTTCGAGGCAAAAGTCAAGCCCTCTCTGTCGGAAGAATTAGCGAAATTCGCATTAAAAAAACTGTAGGCTTCTCACTCCTCACTTCTCACTTCTAACTTCTCACTGATCTCGGGGTAGCGCTCCAGGATGGCTTGCAGGGCCTGGGCGTTGCGGTCGGTGTCGCCGTGCTTGAAGTTGGTCGTCTTTAAGGACAGCTGGCGGGGTTTGCCCAGTCCGCGCGGCTTGTTGCGGCCGAAGGGGACGGGGATGACGGGGTAGCCCGCAGCTGTGGCGGCGGCCCAGAACCAGATGTCGTCGGTCGTCGGGGCCAGCGACGTGAACAGCTCCACGTCGAGCATGTCCTGTCGCAGGCAGTGGGGCGGGTAGAGCACCCCGGCCACGCCGGTCTGCAGGTTGGCATAGCTGGCGTGGATGCGCTTGAACACGAAGTGATACCAGCGGTATTTGCTCCAGTGGCGGTAGGGCTCGCCGGGCTTGATGCGCTTGGCGCGGTGGGCCAGCACGGCATGGGGGTGGCGGGCATGCAGGCGCAGCAGGTCGCGCAGCATGTGGCGGTGATAGGCCACATCGTCGTCCACGGTGACGATGATGGCGTCAGGGAAGTCGTGAAGGGCGGGTATGAGCTTGCGGTAGGACCTGATGTCGCGGTCATAGTCGCGTATCTCCAGGATGGGGTGCTCGGCGGCAAGCTGGGTCAGCTCCTGGGGGATGCCCTCGTCGCCAAACTGGGCGAAGGTGAGATAGAGTACCAGCTTGTCGGGCAGGACCGACATGGCGAGCAGGGAGCGCAGGGCGCCGGTGGCATAGGAGATGGCGGCGGGAAACGAGGTCATCGAGACCACGACCATGGGCTGCCGCCCTGCTGAGGCAGATGCTGGGGTAGGTGTCATGACTCTAGGATATCGTTAAGGTCGTATTGGTCAAAATAGCTGTCCTCGACGGTGCGCTTGGTGCCGCTGGCCCTGCCGCGGGCCTGCTTCTCGATGAACTCCTGGCGCGACCTGACGGCGTAGTGGTTGATGCGGATGACGTCTTGCTGCGGCTCGCGGTCGCGGAAGTGTCGGGTAACGGGCTGACCGTGGGAGTCGACGGTGCGGCCGCTGATGCGTGCCGCCTCGTGGCAACCGATCATCGTGTAGACCCGTCGGGGGTCGACGATGCTCTTGACGTGGCGGTTCAGGCGGTGGGAGGGCTCGGAGTGGTACCTGAAGCGCTCCATCACGGGCTGTGGCGACTTGTCACGCTGCCCTCCGCTGCCATAGATCAGCCAGTTGACCTCGACGGCGGCGGCATCGGCCATGCGGTTGAGGAAATCGGGTATCGAGGCGTCCCTGACGGGGACGATGAACTCGTCCAGGTCGATAAACGCGATCCAGCGCGCGTGGTAGCGGTGCCGCTCCAGGCAGTCGTCATAGGTCGCCAGCTGCTGCCGGTAGCCGGGCCAGTCATTATACTCCACGATGCCCTGCTCGATGTAGGGCTCCAGAATGTCTCTCGTGCCGTCGGTGCTGCCGTTGTCGTAGATGTAGAACTTGTCCACCCCCTGACGGCGGTGCCACTCGATCCACTCGGCGAAGTAGGGGCCCTCGTCCTTGGCAATGGCGCAGACGGCCAGGAAGTGTTCGGGCTCGGGGTGCTCCCGCGCCAGCTCGCGCTTGAGCCTGAAGGCATTCAGGATACCGTACCTGAAGATGCCCCTCATCCTGTTCCTGGTCATCTTGTGGGGAATGACCCCGGCCAATAGTTCGGCATAAACTTTCTTCATACGCTATAATTCGAAACTGCACTTTCCAGGCAGGATGTGCTCGAAGGCATCGCGGACGCCCTGCATCACCTGGTCGTAGTGGCGGATGTGGATGTTGTCGTTCAGGCACACGAGGGTGTACTGCTGGTCGTTGATCGCCCGGATGGCCTGCTGGGAGCGGATCATCAGCGGGAACATGCGCGTGTCGCGGTAGGTGTTGTAGGGCTCGAAGTTGCCTTGGCAAATCTGCCAGGTGCGGAACAGCTCGGGCGTGTAGTCGTTCAGGGCACGGAACCTGTTGACCGACGTCTCGGTCAGCTCCTGGCCACAGGCGGCCCACACCTGTTCGAAGGTCTCCTTGAGGTAGGGCTGGGCGTTGTGGGGCACGCGCAGGGTGGTGAACTTGCCGTACCACTTCAGGAGGTAGTTCCAGCGCATCTTCATGCCATAGCTCTTGTCGAACCACTTGTCGTGCCAGCGCTTCATCACCTGGCGCTTGTCGAAGTGGCTGTTGATGAGCCTGATGTTGTTCTTGATCCTCACGTACCACTGCGACCACGACGGGTTGTAGTCGAGCACGGCGATGTCGCGGGGCAGGCCGTTGAGGAAGAAGCGCTCGGGCGGCAGTGTGTTGGTGATGAAGAAGTCGTCGTTGAAGTACACAAAGCGGTCGGCAAGACCCTGTATGCGGTGCAGGTATCGCTCGATGACCACCGAGTTGTAGGTGGGCAGGAACTGCTCGGGGATAAAGTCGGTGTGCCTCACGACGTGGATTTTGGGGTTGCTGGTGTCGAGCCATTCGGGGAGCCTGCTCGAAGCGACAAAATGTATCTTTCTCACCCAGGGGGCAAAGGTCTCGACGCCGCGAAACCAGTAGCGCAGCAGACCGTTGTCGCGGAACCGGGCCACCGACACCCCGTTGCGGGTGTTGCCCTTGTCGTGAGCGTAGCGGTTGTACTGGGCCTGCCAGTCGGGGTCGTTCATGTCGACCCAGGTTATCACAAAGTCGATGTCCATATCGTGGTGGTGTTTGCTATCTGTCTATGAATAGTTAATGAATGATGAAACGGGAATAAAAACACGGTCAGCGGGCGTACTTGAACCTGTTGTGGGTCCACAGGTAGCACTCGGGCTGCTCCAGGATGTCCTGCTCCAGCCGCTGATAATACAGGCGCGTCAGCTCATAGTCGGCGAGCGACTTGGGGTCGTCGTGGAGCTGCGACACATGGCACTCATAGTAGCCCCGCTTCACGCGCCTGATGCTGAAATAGACGGCTTGGAAACCGAAGTGCTTGGTCACCTTCTCGGGGCCCGTGAGCACTGGCGCCATGTGGTGGAGGAAGTTCAGGAAGTGCTTGGAGGCATGGCGGCGCGGCGACTGGTCGGCGATGAGCCCTATGGCCAGCGGCTTGTCCTGTCCCTGGCCCTCGACGATATAGTGGACCGTCCTGTCCATGACCACGCACTCGTTGCCCATGCGCGAGCGCATCTGCCTCATGATATTGTCCAGATAGGGGTTGTTGAGCTGGTGGTAGACCTGGGCGGCCCGGCCCTGCGGCGTCAGCCACAGGCCGCTCGACGATGCCCACTCCCAGTTGCCGTGATGCCCCAGGAACACCGATACCGACTGCCCCTGCTGGAGCGGGGTGTTGAGCGCGTCGATGTCGACAAAGCGCATGCGCTGCCGCATCTGCTCGGGCGTGATGGTCATGAGCTTGCAGCTCTCCAGCACCAGGTCGATAAAGAAACGGTAGAACCGGCGCTCGATCCGTCTGATTTCGTCGGGGCCCTTGTCGGGGAACGACTCGGTGAGGTTCTTCCTGACGATCCGGCGGCGGTAGCGCACCAGGTGGTACAGCGGCCAGTACAGGAGGTCGGACAACAGGTACAGCAGCCAGAACGGTATCCACGATACCAGCTTGACCACTGCCAGTGTGGCATAGTAGGCCAGGCGGTGGCTTAGCCGCCCGGTCACCGCTGTCGTGTGGCGCTCGCTGTTGTCGTTGTTCATGAGATGGTCAACCAATTGAGTTTTCAGTGCGCAAAAGTAATACTTTTTTTGCTTACTTGCCGTGTGGGGCAAGGCATTTTTGATAGTCACCCTGCTGCAGCTCGCCGTGTCCGCCCACAAGGGTGAGGCGTCCCGCGAGCACGAGGGTGAACGTGTAGCCGTTGAATGAGTCGGCCATCTGGTTGGTCAGCATGGTGCGGCAGGTATCGGAATACAGGCATGAAATCCAGCCGTTCTACATCTCGTGCCGGGCACCGCTGCCCATCAGAATGGTCTTGACAAATACGGCCAACTTGATGACCGCACGTTTCTGGAGTTCAATGAAACGATTGTAAGACACGACTTTAGGAAAGAGATGCCGTATGTGCTTGCACACATGATCGAGATAGAAATGCTTCAGACATCTATAGCCAGAGCCGTTGAACAACACAAGAATCGTCATCACCTCTGCATCAGACATGGTGCCATCCCAGTGATACTTGCGCTTCTTTGTTGATTCACGGGCATCGATGGAATTTTTCTGGATGATGTCGTCAAAATTCTTGCTGAAATCATCACACATTGGGAATATTTCTATAATTTTGTCATCAGGAAACATAGCGGTTGTTTTTATTGTTTTTTTTAGCACTACAAAATTACTAAAAATCAGCTATGTTCCTAATTTTCAATTAATTAAATTTCGTCGAACTCACGTTGAATTAAGACAATGGAAACAAAGGAACAAGTACTGGACGCTATGCGCAAGGCTGGTGTGCCTCTGGCAGCCGGCAAGGTCGCTGAGCTCACGGGTCTGGACCGCAAGGTCGTGGACAAGGCTTTTGCCGAGCTCAAGAAGGAGGGCGCTATCGTGTCGCCCGTGCGCTGCAAGTGGGAGCCGGCCAAGTAGCAGCCGTCCCGACATCAAGTGACACCGAGACGCCGAGCCACCAAGTGCCCTGTCGGTAAGCAGGGTAGCATGTAGGGGGGGGCTTGGCGGCTTGGTTGTGTCGGTCGTTTGGCCGATCGAGGGTGAAATGTGGGGTGGCGATGGCCTTTTTGGCTTTAAAACAGTTGCGCGGTCCAGAGAATTGGGGGTAATTTTGCACCCCGAAACCAATTGTGGTCAATAACGAAAACGTACACACTGAACTATTGCTGTCCGGGGAAAGATTACTAAGGTTGCATAAATGCAGTGTGAACAAGCTGATTAGAGGCTACTCCTCCAAATGGGGCTTGACTTTTTCCTCGAAGAGGTTGGTCGGGTCGAAGACGAACTTCCAATCCGTCAAAGCCCTGTCAACCAAAAAGTTCCTCTTCGAGGCGGGAAAGCTCCGTTAGGAGCGGCAGGGCATAGGCAGGGGTGTAACGAGGCGTAGCCGAGTGAAACCCCTGCAACAACCAGGCCTCCACCATCCACCCCTAGCCCCATCGGGGCGGCAGGACACCCGGAGGGCGGCACTCTGTCGCCCCTAGCGGGGCTAATCGTTGAGGAATGCTCATCACAGGGGTTCCGCTTCGCTCCACCCCTGCCTATGACCTGGCCAGCCCTAACGGGCTTCAACCACTCCCGGTGGGATCCCTCCACACTTCGCGACGCATTCCCCGGACAGTAATAATTTATAACAATTCGTGTAATTAGCATTAGCCCTGCAGGGTAGCCCCGCAGGGTTCGTGCCAACATCTCAATCATAGCCTAAAGCCTAGAGCCTAGACTCCGCCATTCGCTTGCCGGCGTCGAAGGCCTTCTGCAGGTCGTGCTCCCAGTGCTCGTCACGCCACTGGCGCTTGGCCTCCTCGGAGAAACCAGCGAGTTCGAAGTTGCCGTAGTTTCTTACCTGATAGGTGTTATAGGCAATCAGGTGCTCGGGCTGGCCCAGTGCCATCGCGATGCACTGCTCCATCGATCCGTAGCCATTGCTGTTATTGCGCTCAGGCAGGCCGTTCATGGTCTCGATGAGCAGCACGGGCATCTGTTTGGGTGCCGTCAGGCTGTAGTCGTTATAGGAGAGCCAGGGGAAGGCTAGGCGCTCCAGGAATGTGCGCATCAGCCCCGTCACGTCACCGAAGTAGATCGGCGAACCGAGCACCAGGCCATCGGCTTGAGCGATTTCCTCGAGCACGGGAGTCAGGGTGTCCTTGTACTTGCAGACATGGGACGCTTTGCCCTTAATCTTACAGGCCAGACACGAGACACAGCCCTTGTAGGCCATATCATAGAGGCGGACGACCTTCACTTCGGCACCAGCCTGGGTAGCGCCCTCGGCGACCTTAGCGAGCATGGCGGCCGTGTTCATGTTCTTGCGGGGGCCGCCGTCAATAATCATAATCTTCTTCATTGGTAGTTAGTTCTTTTGAGTGAGGAGTGAGGAGTGAGAAGTGAGGAGTTAGGAGCCTAAAGCCTAAAGCCTCACTCTGCAACGCTTGTCAGTCATCGGTGCCGAAGAGGGGGTCTTCGGGCATGACCATCACGGGCTTGGTTTCGGCGGCCTTGAGGATGTTCTGCGGCACGTATTTCTTGTCCACGACCAGACGGAAGGAGTACTCATTGAACCACTCGTTGGTCATGATGATGTATCCCTTGTGCCCGCTGTCGTCGCCCCATGAGTTCTCCACTTTCCACTTGACGGGATTGCCGTTGGCGTCAAGGTCGACGGCGCAGAGCGTCATGGCGTGGGTCGAGCCGCTGTCGAACGTGGCGATGCGCTGTGCCTTGTCCATGGGGAAGGTGGTGCCGAACAGGGTGGCATAGTCATAGTTGTCGAGTGCCAGGTATCCGTTGGCGCGGTTGAGCTGCTTGCCCACGTCGAAGCTGGCATAGAGCTTGGTGGAGTCCTTCAGCGAGGCGATGGCCATGGCCGCGATGTCCTCCATGGGCAGGTTGATGTAGCGCCAGTTGTGTCCGTCGTAGGTGTGGCGGTCCCACTCCACCTCATAGGTCTTGTAGTACTCCCTGCGGGGGTCGTTCATCGCCATGATGAAGGTGCCGTTGATGGGTCCGCCCACCGTCTCGCGGTAGAATTCCTGGGGGGTGTAGGTGCGTGCCGGGCCCACGGCTTTGCCGTTCTTGTCGCGGAAGGCATAGGTGAACGACTTGATGGGCTCGCCCAGGGTGAGCGAGAGCATGGAGTAGATGGTGCCGAGCATCTCGGTCTTGCGCTGGCTGATGGCCTTCTTGCTCTTCTTGTCAGCGACCATCTGCCGCAGCTCCAGTCCGAATTCGCGGAGCTTGGAGGCCACGAGCTGGCTCATGCGCGAGGTGCGTTCGGCCGAGTAGGTCTCGGGCTGTGCCTCCACGGGCACGAGGCCGTATTTCTCGGCGAGGTCGGCCGCGCCACAGAATGTGCCGCCGTCGTTGATGGGATGGTGGAAGAAGAACTGCACGCGCGTGTCGTCGATGGGCTTGTCGGCGCAATCGATGACGCCTTGCAGCATCAGGTTGGCCTTCTCGAGCTGGTCGTAGAAGAAGAGGTAGTCGTGAGAGAACTCCACGCTGATCGAGTCGCCGTGGCGGTGCGCGAAGTTGGCACGCAGCACGTTGAAGCTGGAGTACATCCAGCATCGTCCGCTCTGCCGCTGGTTGTGGATCGACTGTTTGGGTGTCTCGATGCTGAAGTGGGTGTCTGTGATCTTGGCATTGCGGTAGTTCTTGGCAAGATCGTCGATGGCATTGGTGGCCATGGCATTGCTGATCGCCTTGTTTTGGCGGGCTTGTGAGGTGGTAACGATCTGGCGCATCATCTCGGGGCTGATGCCTCCCTGAGTGCGGTCTTGTGCCGAGCCGGCAAGGGTGATGCCTATTGCCAGGGCAAGTGTTGTGAATCTGTTCATATCAGGTTGTCAAGTGGTTGTTGTGCGCGGCGCGGGGCCGTGCGCAGGGTTAGTAGCTTCTTTGACCGCAAATTTAGTGTTTTTTTTTGATTCATCAGCCAACCGAGGCTCTGAATATCTAGTGACAAAACAATCGAGGTAGCCAAAAAATCGTTATCTTTGCCCCACAATAGATACAAAGAATATGAAGACTAGACGATTTCTGACTTTTCTTGTGGCGGTGCTGGCGCTGGCTGGTGTTCCGTCATG
Source organism: uncultured Muribaculaceae bacterium (assembly GCA_964628205.1). Classification (GTDB taxonomy): domain Bacteria; phylum Bacteroidota; class Bacteroidia; order Bacteroidales; family Muribaculaceae; genus Sodaliphilus. The sequence continues at coordinate 16,605 of CAZVMM010000041.1, read as the reverse complement.
GGCATGCACCAACCTCATCGTTGGTAAGGCCGCCTCGGCAGATGGCTCTGTGATCTGCACGTATAACTGTGATGGCTATGGCTTCGCCGGCTCCCTGTCTCGCACACCGGGCGGCAGGCATGACAAGGGCGAGAAGATAGCCGTCCGCGAGTGGGGCAGGGGAGCCGTGAGGGGCTATATCCCCCAGGTGGAGTACACCTATGACGTCATCGGCCACATCAATGAGAAGCAGGTGAGCATCGTGGAGACGACCTTCGACGGCCGTCTGGAGTTGCAGAATCCCGACGGATTGCTCGACTACTTCACCATGATGTACCTGGGGCTGGAACGCGCCGCCACGGCACGCGAGGCCATCACCATCATGACCGGCCTTGTGCAGGAGTATGGCTACCGCAGCACGGGCGAGAGCATCACCGTGTGTGACAAGAACGAGGCTTGGATCCTCGAGATCATCGGCAAGGGGCCCGGGGTGAAGGGTGCCGTGTGGGTCGCCGTGCGCATCCCTGACGACTGCATCAGTGCCCATGCCAACCTCTCCCGCATCCGCCAGTTCCCCTTGAAGGATCCCAAGAACTGCATGTACTCCAAGGATGTGATCTCCTTTGCGCGCGAGAAGGGCTACTTCAGCGGCAAGGACGAGGACTTCAGCTTCCGCGATGCCTATTGCCCGATCTCCTTCGACAAGGTGCGCTATGCCGATGCCCGGGTGTGGAGTTTCTTCCGCCACCACTACGACGCGGCCGAGATAGACAAGTACCTGCCCTACATCAACGGCCAGTATGACGTTTGCGACCATCTGCCGCTCTACATTAGGCCCGACCGCAAGGTGTCGGTGCGCGACATCATGCATGACATGCGCGACCACTACGAGGGCACACCGCTCGACATGACCGCCGACATGAGCGCGGGCCCCTGGAGTTCGCCTTACCGTCCGCTGCCCATGAACTGGGAAGTCGGTGGCAAGAGCTACTTCCGTGAGCGGGCCATCGGCACGCCGCAGTCGGGTTTCACGCTGGTGTCGCAGCTTCGCGGCTGGCTGCCCGACGAGGTGGGAGGCATCATGTACTTCAACTGCGACGATGCCAACATGATTGCCTACGTGCCCGTGTATTGCTGCGTGGGTGAGGTGCCCGAGGCCTTCCGCCGCGAGAATAACGTGAGTAACGAGTTCAGCGAGCACAGCGCCTTCTGGATGAACAATCTGGTGGCCAACATGATTTATCCGCGCTACAGTGCCATGATCGGCGACCTGCGCGATGCCCAGCAGGAGCTGGAGGACTACTACGCCGCCGACCAGGCCCAGGTGCTGAAGGATATCGAGCCGCTCACCAAGCGCGAGCGTGTCGCCTACCTCACCGGCAAGAGCGCCGAGTATGCCACCCGGATGATGCAGCGCTGGGACAAGCTCTTCCGCCTCATCGCCGTGAAGCATAACGACCAGATCATGAAGCCGTCGGAAAACGGCGTCGTGGTTCCCGGTCGCTACACCACGCCGGGCTATGACCAGCAGTTCCGCGAGCAGATCAGCAAGGACACCGGCACCCGTTACCTGATGCCCGACAGCACTGGCGACATCAAGTCGCTGTAGGCTTTAGGCTTGGCGATGGTATACCCTGCGGGGCTAATGCTAATTACACGAATTTTTTTTTATTACTGTCCGGGGAAAGCGTCGAAGACCCGATCTGCCTCTACAAGGCAAACCAAGCCCTCTCTATCTGAAAGTGTAAAATAGGGACGGTTCTTTTGATGTAATTTTTTCATTTACACACGCGCATGAGAAAAATGAGAAAACCGGCATGAACCACGGCATGCCGCAGAATTGTCCTTGTCTGACCATGACCTGGACGATGGTGGCCATTTGTCCCGTTCACACGATGTCACTAACTGACTGATTTGAATGCTTTCTCACAAATGATTTGACAACGAGAGGCCTACGCTGAAGATCAGGTTCACATTGGATAGGGTACCGCTAACGTCCCAATCCTCACGATACTCGTCACATGGTTTGTGATACCACACGGGCATGGGGTATTTGTTGGGTTTGGTCACATCCACCGGATGAAGGCCGTTCTCCAGCACCACCGCGCGGACACCCTTTTTCACGAAATTATAGTGGTCGGAACGGTAAAACCAGCCGTCGGAGTTGTCGTCGTCGAAGTAGATAGACCTGCCCTGAGCAGCGGCGGCCGCCACATAATACTGGTCCAGGTCGCTTTCCCCGCCACCCAGAATCACGACATCGCGCGTGAGCTCGGCGGGACCTATGCTCTCAAAATTGAGGCAGGCCACGGTCTTCTCCATCGGCACGGCAGGGTAATCGCAATAATAGGCCGAGCCAAACAGGCCGCTCTCCTCCGACGAGGGGAAGATGAACACCAGGTCGCGGCGCGGCTGGGGCATCTCCTTGAACTTCTTGGCCACGAGCAAGGCACCCGCCATGCCCGATGCATTGTCGGCCGCTCCGTTGTAGATCGTGTCGCCGGTCTCGTCGGGTTTGCCGATGCCCAGGTGGTCCCAGTGGGCGCAGAACACGACGGCCTCACCCTTGTGGCCGCTCCCACGAATGATGCCGCCCACATTGCGCGTCTGCTGAATGTCGTAGGTCACATTCATCTTCACGTCACCCCTCACGTTCAGCGAGAAGCTCTTGAAGCCCGGCTTCTTGGCAGCAGCCAGTGCCTTGTCCATATCCATGCCGGCCGCGAGAAAGAGTTTTCTGCAACCGTCCTCATGCAGCCACCCCCTGACGGCCAGTTCGTCGGCATTGCGCGTCTCGGGATGATAGATGGCGAGATTGTCACTCAGGTGGCCATTGACACACACGTGCCACCCGTAGCTGGCGGCCTCGGTGTGGTGGAGCACCAGACAACCGGCGGCACCCTGGCGCTGAGCCTCTTCAAACTTGTATAACCAACGGCCGTAGTAGGTCATGTTGCGTCCCCGGAAGAGCTGGCTGTCATAGAAGCCGGGGTCGTTGACCATGACCACCGCGATCTTGCCCCTCACATCGATGCCCTCGTAGTCATTCCAGCCATATTCGGGCGCGTTGATGCCAAAGCCGCAAAAGACATACTCCGCCTTCTTCAGGTCGATTTTCCTGGTGGCCCGGGATGTCCAGATGATCAAATCGTCGGGATAGTGGAGCACCGATTTCTTCTTCCCGCTCACCGTGAGCCTGCTGCCCTCGGGCTTGGCTGTAACAGCAATCATTTCGAAGGGTTGGAACCAGCTGCCGTCGAATGCAGGCTCCAGACCGATTTCCTGCAACTGCCGGGCAAGATAGCCCACCGTCTTGTCCTCATAGGGTGTCATGGGCTTTCTTCCGCCAAACTCATCATGGGCGAGCACCCTTGTCCATTCCCTCAGCAGCTGTTCGTCACTACTGGTTTGCAACTGCTCCTGTGTGATTTGCGCACTGGCTGTTGCCACCCCCATGGCGACAAAAGCGATTACCGTCACCAACAATTTAGCATTCATTCTCATCAGCATATCCATAGATATAGGTTGTTGAAAAAGGATTCTACACGAATTAGTTATAAATATTTTTCGTGAAAATACATCAAAAGAACCGTCCCTATTTTCCTGCGGATTTAGTCTTTATCGATGAATTTGTTGATCTGTTCTTGGATGTTCGGAGCCAGTGGGGGAATCTTGTTGACTTTCTCGAATCGGCGCAGTTCGTCGATGTTCATGTCCACCTCGTTGTCCTTGCGCAGTTGTTTGTATTCCTTTTTGTCAACGTAAGCATAATCGGTGGCAAACGACTGGTATTGGATAAGGAATTCGAGCTTAGAATACCGATGACGTCCAATAATGGTGTACTGTGTCATTACGAAGTCATCAGTTCGTGAGTTTCCGATAGAGTCGGTGCGATAGACCTGATAAAGTGTTTCCGTACGGCGCTGTTGCTCCACAGTGTCGGGGACAAAAGTTTTGCCTTTTTTAGCAGCTTTTTCTTGTTTCTCTTTGTTCTCTATGTGATGTAAAAATGCACTCACGTTAATTGACACTGTGCGAGTGCGCTCCTCTGCATCCCAGTGGATGTAACCCAGTTGACAAATGCTGTCGGCAATGATCTGTCGCCCATTGCCAGCGTCGGTCAGGGTGACAAGTCCCTTCTGCTGCCATCTGCGTATTTTATCATAATATGATTCACTGGGTAATCTTAGGATCTTGTCTTGCTTCCCAGATGCTATATTGTAGAGGGTTTTCCAGAAACCGCTTTGCGCCCTTGAGAGGTGGCGCGACTTTGCCGACACCTCTTTCTTTGCGATATCATAGGAGTTATCAATAACACCCGCACGGTAGAAGATGGGGCCTTCTTCATCGATATATACGTCGCGGAAATAGGTCTGACAATAGAGTAGATCCTTGGGCTTGACCACGACCTCGGGCAGGTCATAACCGGCCTCGTCAAGGGTGATTCGGCCGTCTGTGATGTCAGCCACGGCGATCGTTAGGGGCTTATAGGCCACTTGCGACAAATGGATCGTGGTGTTCTCGCCTACGCTCTCAATCCAACCGTCAATATCGGTACTTGCTATGTACTTACCTTCGTTGGTTGTGACTGTCACAAACGGGATGGGCGTTCCATCGCCATCCACCACTTGGATGCGCTGAGCGCGCAGTGGCATTGCGCATAACAACAGCAGACAACTAATAAGAATGGTTTTTTTCATCATCATGAAAACTTGTCAATACTTAGTTAATAATTAATTTAAATATTTGAAAATCAATGAGTTATTTTAACATCATATAACTAATAAAATTTGGTCAAGTGCCTGATATTCAGTAACTTAGTGGTCGCCAAACACTGCTAAGATATGAGATATATTTCAGAAGCACTCGACCAATATACGGGCATCTGCAAGGAGGCCTTGCAGGATTGCGCGTCAAAGTTAAGCAAAAGTTTTGAGTCAGTCATCATCGAGGTACTACTTTTATACATGGTCATACCGGCCACCGAATTCCTTCGAGACCTGTGGCTAGGTGCCATAGTGTAAAGTTGCCCGCGCCATCGCTGACCTCGAAGGCTCCGCCGATGTCCTCGACCACCGCATCATGGGGCGCACATCAGCCTCATTGCAACCTCGACTGCCCCAACTACCTGGACACCTCTTTGCAGTTTTTTGCCTCATCAACACAAGCCCACTCAAGATAGTACAATCCGTTGATAATGAATGTGTTGATGCGATGCCAATTTGTTAAGTATTTCTTAACAACTGCCTATAAAATTACATCAAAAGAACCGTCCCTATTTTCCTGTGGAATATCTAAGCAGGACATAATAAATTCATTAACCCTACGTTAATCTACTTTCATTTTGTTTCCTAAATTGTTGTAATTTGACGGAATTTTACTATCTTTGCCCCGTGGATATGGCAACCCCTATGTGCCGCATCCAAGACATCGTGGAATAAAATTAGCGTTGGCTGTTTATTAGACATTCCGAAGTTTGGTCGCAGAAGAATCACAAGCTAGTAAACAAGCGGACGTTCACGCCTTGCGTGGACGCTGACTTGTTTCTTGTGATAGGTTTGACCAAACACCTGGAATGTGGACGAGTCCGTCCACGTTTCTTTGTTTAGTCAGACTTATTGTTTATTAAAGAGCAGCGCAATTAATAACCTAAAAACTATTAATTGCATTATGCCAAACGAGAACTTATCAAGAGCAAAAGAGGCAAAAAAAGATGAGTTCTATACTCAATTCAGAGATATAGAACTTGAGATTGGTGGCTATTTGGATAAAGACCCGAATCTATTTAAGGATAAAACAGTTTTATTGCCTTGTGATGACCCTGAATGGAGCCAGTTTACAGAGTATTTTCTTGTAAACTTCGAAACATTTGGATTAAAAAAATTGATCAGTACTAGTTATAATGATAATGGAAAAGGTCGTGTTTTTATTCATGAAGGTTTACCTGTTCCTCTTTTTGGAGGCCACCATTGGTCGGAACTTGTCGGTAATGGGGACTTTGCCAGTGAAGAAGTAACAAAATATCGTGACGAAGCAGATATTATAGTGACCAACCCACCTTTTTCCTTGTTCCGTGATTTCTTAAAATGGATATTAGAGGGTAATAAACTTTTTTGTATTATCGGCAACATGAATGCCATTTCATATAAAGATGTATTTCCATTAATGATGGATAATCAAATGTGGCTTGGTTACAGTATCCATAGCGGAGATAGGGAGTTTCAAGTCCCTGATGATTATCCTCTTGAGGCTGCTGGCTGGAGAGTTGATGAAAATGGTAAAAAATTTATTCGTGTCAAAGGTGTTCGGTGGTTTACAAATATTGACCATGGTCGCAGACACGAAAAAATCCCATTAATGACAATGGCGAGGAATTTAAAATATACCACTCATAAAGACGTACGTGAACAGGGTCAATATTTCCATTATGATAATTTTGATGGTATTGATGTGCCATATTCAGATATCATACCATCTGATTATGATGGAGTTATGGGTGTTCCTATTAGTTTTATGGACAAATATTGTCCAGAACAATTTAAAATAGTTGGAAATGAATATATCCTTAATATCCCAAAAGGAAGAGGATATGTGAATGGTAAAAGGCTCTATAGTAGAATTTTTATTGAAAGGATTTAGTCATGAAAACTACTTTAATAAAAGATATAACCATTGAAGAGATTTGCAAAGGCTTCGTATATAATGAAGTTGAAGAAAAAGGCTTATTTGGTTGGAATGGTAAACTTGTTATTCAACCTGAATACCAACGTAATTACATTTATGCCGACGGCAAGAAAGATGTTGCCGTAATAGACTCAGTTCTTAAAAGTTATCCTTTGGGTATTATATATTTTGCAAAAAGGGATAATGGCATATATGAGGTATTGGATGGGCAGCAGCGCATAACTACATTGGGAAGATTTCTTACAAAAAAGCTCTCAATCGTCTATAAGGGTCGTAGAGCAACCTTTAATGGTTTAGATAAGGACGATCAATTGAAGTTTTTAAATACTCATTTGTTGGTCTATGTATGTGAGGGTAAAGAAAGTGAAATAAAAGAATGGTTTGAAACTCTCAATATCGTAGGAGTGCCTCTTAATGACCAGGAATTGCGTAACGCCATTTATAGCGGTCCGTTTGTCACAGCGGCAAAAAAAGTGTTTAGTAACTCATCATCTCCACAGATTGCTATGTGGCAAACATTTATTAATGCTAATGCAAAACGACAAGGTTATTTAGAAAAGGCACTTTATTGGGTCAGCAGGAGTAAAGGCATTGATATTAATGAGTATATGAGTTTGCATCGAACTGAAAGTGACATCTCAGAACTTGTTAAATATTTCAACGGTGTTATTGATTGGGCTGATACTGTTTTTCCTAAGGTTTATGACCAAATGTGTGGCCAAGATTGGGGAAGACTCTATGAGGATTATCATTTAACACCATATAACCCTGAAGTAATTGGCGCTGAAGTTGAGAAATTGATGACCGATGATCAAGTTCATGATAAAAAAGGTATTTTTGAATATGTCCTTTTTAAGCACAAAAGTATTTTTGAGGGGAAAAATGACCTTTTAACTAAACTGCTTAACATACGTGTTTTTGACGACCATACAAAGAAAACCGTTTATGCAAGGCAAACGAGTGAAGCTCAATTAAAAGGAATCTCCAACTGTCCATTCTGTGCAATCAGCGATACATCAAATAACACGAAAATATGGAAAATTGAAGAAATGGATGCAGACCATGTTACTGCATGGTCAAAAGGTGGTTCAACTGATATTAGCAACTGCCAAATGTTATGTAGAACTCATAATAGAATTAAGGGCAATAAATAGCCAACAGACAAATATCATCAATATTAAAAAGCAGCCAGGCACCGTTTTATATGGGCCTGGCGGCTTTCATGTTGTTACAAATTGAATCGTGCTGCGAGCGAGAGATTAAAGTTGTTGTCTTGTTTATTTTTACACATCAAACCGTCCCTATTTTCCTAAAGTTGGGCTAAGTGCCTCATTTCATGGTGCAAAAAGTATATACAAAGTATATAAGAGAAATTGAAAATAATCCGTTGGGGATTTGGCGGGTTCGGCGAAAAGGTGTAATTTTGCGGCCAATTTTACGAGAAGGCTATCATGCTGACACTGAGAGTTGACATATTGAAGGGCAAACGCATTCAGGCCACAAGTTGGTTTGGAGGCTATCGCCATATCTGCGCATCAGATAAAGCAATATGCTCAACGACTTTCAAGGGAATCGGTGCCAACATGACACTCACACAGTGATGTAACATGTAGCCATATCCCGAGACACTACTCAAGCAGAACGATAAAGAGTGGTTGGAAAGTCGAGCAAGACATTCCAACCACTCTTTCTATTATCAACCAGCGCCGACAGTGGCGCGCAAAACAATCAATCATGATGGACAGATTAAGACTCATGAGACTTAGACAGGTGTTGAAAACAACGAGTAATTCACTTAAAAATCAGCAGCACATGGCGATTAAACGCAATGCCTTGCGCTGCGTAACCTTTTAATCAACAAGCATTATGGACAAATTAATTACACGAGATATTCATGCCAGCAAACAAGAACGCGTTAATACGCTACAAGACTATAGACCGCTGCCTGCGCAACAGGTTCCGCAGGTGGACCATAGACGACCTGACCGAGGCTTGTTCGGATGCCCTGCGGGAGATGGAGGGCATCACCAAGGGAGTGTCCGTGCGGACCGTCCAGGGCGACCTCCAGATGATGCGGTCCGACAAGTTGGGCTACAACGCCCCGATCGAGGTCTTTGACAAGATCTATTACAGGTACGCCGAACCCAACTACTCGATCAACGGGATGCCCCTGACCGAGGACGACTGCCGTCTGCTCCGTCAGGCCGTTGAGATGCTTGACGACGACGGCAAGGCTACACTGGGCGAGATGCGGGACGTGCTCTCGCTCGTGCGCGAGCGCCTCACCGCCCTGCTGAACTACGGATAGAACAATGCCCCGATTTCGCGACTTTGAGGCCGGGGCATTCTGCGTGCTTTTATATGGGTAAACTTAGCGGTCACCGTCAGTTGACGAGAGCTCGTATTCCACCTCGACGAAGATGAGGCGGCGGTGGCCCAGGCCCTTGTCGCGTTCGTCATAGTTGTCGCGCAGGTCGGTGAGTATCTGGCAGAACTCCTGCTCGGTCAGGATGGTCTTGAATGGGTTGCTCTTGCCACGGGAGTGGTAGAGCCTCATGCCCCGTGTCGCCATCAGTGCCGCGCGGAACCGCTCGCTCTGGTCGAACATGGCTTGATAGGCATGGCGTATCAGCTGCTGGAACTCGTCCGACTGTCGGTCTATGGCGATGTCCTTCCACCAGACGATCTGGTCGGTTTGCCACCGGGTGCTGGACGCCCGCTTGGCATTGCGGCCCTTCTTGGCGCATATTTGCCGCTGCTTGTCTCGGTTCTGCTGCTTCAGCGACTGGAGAAACCCCTCCATGCTGCCGCACAGCACCCCGTCAAAGGTGAACGGATTGCTGCACAGGTTGGATAGCACTTGGGCAGGGTAGGGGCCATGCGACCATATATCTATGGCCTTTCCTCGGCGAACCAACCATCGTATGTATAATTGCCTGAACATAACTCATGTGAATTGACTGGTGACTCCGCTGGGACTTGGACCCAGGACCCCCAAATTAAAAGTCTGGTGCTCTGACCAACTGAGCTACGGAGCCATTTATCCGTTTGACGCTGCAAAGGAAATATGGCCGACCGCAGTCTTTTTTCGTTCCAAAAAAAATCTTCATTTTTTCTTCAAAAAACAACTGTTTTTCTCAAAATGATAAGGGAAATGCATCTTGTCAGCTCTTGACGCCAACGCCGTCTTGGGCACAATCTTTACATGCTGATTGGTGCCGAAGAAACCATACCGAACAAGCACCGAACAAGTACCGAACAAGTACCGAACAAGTTTGATGGACCGTCACCCAACGTTGCCGCCTTGATTAAAGCCATAGGCAGAGGGCAACTCAAGGGTAGTGAGGCAATGGCAGCCATAGGACTCAAGCACCGTCCCTCGTTCCTGGCTAATTACTTGACCCCCGCCATTGAAGGTGGTTTCGTGGCAATGCTTTACCCCAACAGCCCGCGGCATCCCCGCCAACGGTATTTGCTCACGCCAAAAGGTCTCATGTACTTCAACGCCCATCATGCCGATGACAGGCACTAATGTGAGATGGCGGTCACGTGTTCCGCACCTGCTGAGACAAGGGAAAAGGCGAAAAACGCTTATCGCAATAAGCGATTTTGACAGTTTTTCGCTTATTGGAGTAAGCGAAAACGAATGATCGGCACATCCAGGTGATGAGCTATAAGCCCAAAAAATATCGAATTATAGCTCACTTTCTCTAATTTGATGGGAACTATCAAATAGTATGATAGCTCTCTTTTTTTGCTGATTATTTGGATAACTCAATATAATGCTGTAATTTTGCAATATAAATTTACATATATGATAATTTAGTGCTTATTTTTAAGCGTAAATTATCACAAAGTTAATATTATAAATGGAAGATTTTTCAGAATATTCAGCGCCAGAATTGGTGAGGTTGCTCGGTGAACGATTTAAGGAATATCGTCTAAGGGCCAACTTGACACAAAAGGAGGTGGCGGAAATGTCAGGCTTATCGTTGCTGACCGTTCATCGTTTTGAGAATGGTGCAGTCAAGAATATTTCACTTGCCACTTTCCTCTTGCTGCTAAAGGCTGTGGGGTGTATCAATGACTTGAACGAACTCATGCCTGAACAGCCAGAATCTCTTTATCTGTACAACGACAATAATAAGAAAGCACAACGCGTGCGACATAAAAGGAAATGAAACAAATATTGAAAATATTCCTGTGGGGAAAGGAAATCGGACGTTTAGCATGGGATGAAAGGCGCCGACTATCATATTTCATGTATAACCCCGAGTTCTTGCGCGGCTCTTTGGACATCGCACCATTAACAGCATCCATTCATCATCCGCTCAGTTCACGAGCAGTTTATGGTGAAACAGAAAGGATTTATCAAAAATTGCCGTCGTTCATTGCCGATTCATTGCCAGATGCCTGGGGCAATCTGCTTTTCGAGCAATGGCGCAAAGAAAACCACTTATCTGAGAGAAGTGTGACCTCATTAGAAAAACTGGCTTTCATTGGACGTCGAGGCATGGGAGCCCTGGAATTTGTCCAAGAAATCGACAGGGGCCCAATAGCAGACACAATAAACATCAAAGCCTTGGCAGATTTAGCCGAGAAGATCGCTATAGAACGTGAGAACGTGAGGATCCTGCCAGACGAATCGCCAACCCTTCAGTCATTGATTGCAGTGGGCACATCTGCTGGTGGACGTCAGCCGAAGGGCATTATCGCCATCAATCGTAAAACAGGTGAAATCCGATCTGGCCAGATAGACCCAGAGCCTGACTTCGATTTTTATCTCCTAAAATTCGGTGATCAAATCCGTTCTTCAGCAGAGATAGAACAGACTTATTATGAAATGGCATTGGCTGCGGGCATTAATATGATGGAGTCAAAATTGATAGAAGTTGAGGGAACGAATCATTTCCTCACCAAGCGTTTTGACCGAGACGAGACAGGCAAACTCCATATACAGACATTGGCCGCTATGGACCCCGAGGCAGACAGCTATGAGAAAATGATGGCTGTATGCCGCAAACTGCACTTGCCCGAAGTTGATTGTCAGGAGTTGTTCCGGAGGATGGTCTTCAACATCCTTGCTAACAACACTGATGATCATAATAAAAACTTCACTTTCATCATGAACCGTCAAGGAGTCTGGAGGCTATCTCCAGCCTATGACATGACCTACATCTTTGACACCGCTGGCTATCTGCCCAACAAAGATCATTGCCTGATGATTGGCGGAAAACTCCAAGACATCAGCCTTGAAGATGCCATCGCTTTTGCCAAAGAAACTGGCATTCGTGCGCCAGAATCCATCATTCGTAAGATTGTGGCAGCGGTTTCTTCCTTCAGGTCATTAGCCCAAAAGAATGGCGTGAGAGATGAATGGATTGGGCGCATTGAAACCTGCATTAAGGAACATCTTTCAAGCTGGGGTTATGTCCACAACGAACAATCATTTTCATATATGTCACCATCTGGTCAATCTGTCGATTCAGCCCACATTGAATCTGTAGCTAAGGGCAATTATCATCTTCTCGCGACCATTGACGGGCGGGAATATAAGTATATCATCCGCAAAGGAACGCCTGAACATGAAGAAATCGCCGCACAGGGATTATCAAACATGACAGAAGCAGAGATGAAGAATCTTGTTGATCGTTTCCTTCTGCCAAAAACTAAATAACAATACAGCTATCGATATGAAGAAGAACAAGAATCAACTATACGTGCAGGCCAATAAGGATTGGCTAGTGGCGAAGTCTCGGGAGGACGGCGTGATGGCGTTGCCTAAGGGTGTTTATTACAAGGTGCTGGCCGAGGGAGACGCGACGAGTGCGACTCCCACGCCCAGCAGCGTGATCACCGCCCATTACACGGGCAAGACCATTGATGGAGCGACATTCGACAGCAGCCGTGGCGACATGCCCCTGGCGTGCCGCCTGCGCGACCTCATCGAGGGCTGGATCATTGCCATGCAGCAGATGCACATCGGCGACCGATGGGAGGTCTATATCCCCGCCGAAAAGGGCTACGGCAAGTTCTCGCAGCCCGGCATCCCCGGCGGTTCCACCCTCATCTTCGACATCGAACTGCTCGCCATCAACTGACAGCATGATGGGCAAGATGTGGAACCTGTGGCACGGATGCCACAAGAAGAGCGAGGGCTGCATGCACTGCTATGTGTACCGCAGGGACGCTGAGTTTGAGAAGGACTCCAACATCGTCCACAAGACGGCATCGTTCAACCTGCCCGTCAGGCACGACCGCCAGGGTGACTGGAAAGTGCCGCCAGGGACGCTGATGTGGACGTGCTTCACGTCGGACTTCTTCATCGAGGAGGCCGACGCGTGGCGTGCCGAGGCCTGGCGGATGATGCGGCTGCGCAGCGACCTGCACTTCTATATGGTCACCAAGCGTCCCGAGCGCATCATGCAGTCGCTGCCCGACGACTGGGACGAGGGATATGATAACGTGACCATCGCCTGCACCATGGAGAACCAGCGGCGCGCCGACGAGCGATTGCCCATCTTCAGCGCCCTGCCCATCCGCCACAAGGCCATCATCTGCGAGCCGCTGCTGGAGGCGATCGATTTTCGGGACGGCCTGGGCGACTGGTGCCAGCAGGTCACCGTGGGAGGCGAGTCAGGGCCCGAAGCCCGCGTGTGCAACTATGACTGGGTACTCGACATCCGCCGCCAGTGTGTCGCATCGGGCGTGCCGTTCCATTTCAAGCAGACGGGCGCCCACTTCGTCAAGGACGGCCGCCTGTACAACATCCCCCGCCCCCTGCAGATGAAGCAGGCCCACCGCGCCGGCATCAACACCAAGTCATGAAAAAAGAAGAGTAACATCAACCTCGCCAGCGAGCGTTTCGCGAGAAATCACTATCTTTGCATCATTGACAGAACGATAAATCAAGAAGATAATGGAGTATAAGACATTGAATAACGGCGTTGAGATGCCGATGATCGGCCTGGGTGTGTACAATATCCCTCAGCGGGAAACGCAACGGGTGGTCGAGGATGCCATCAGCGTGGGCTACAGGAGCATCGACACGGCGGCCATGTACTACAACGAGCGAGGCGTGGGCGACGGCGTGCGGGCTTGTGGTTTGGCCCGAGAGGAGCTGTTCGTCACCACCAAGATATGCGAGCCCTGCTACACCCGTGATCAGACGCTCCGCACGGTGGAACACTCGATGCGAGAACTCAGGCTCGACTATGTTGACCTGATGCTCCTGCACTGGCCCGTGGGCAACCCGACAGTGATGTGGCAAACGCTCGAAGAGCTCTACGCACAAGGGGCATTCAAAGCCATCGGCGTGTCGAACTTCTATCCCAACACCTTCCCCCAAATCGTGAACGGGGCCAAGGTGATGCCCGTGGTGAATCAGTGTGAGGCACATGTGCTCTACCAGCAACGCAAGATGATGGAGTACCTGAAGCCCTATGACGTGGCGCTGGAAGCATGGAGCCCGTTGGCCGAGGGGAAACATGGCATTTTCAAGAATGCCACCCTCGCGACCATCGGTGAGCATCACGGCAAAACCGCCGCTCAGATAGCCCTGAAGTTCCTCATCCAGAACGGCATCATCATCATTCCCAAGACCACACACAGGGAACGCATGCAAGAGAATATCGACCTCTTCGGCTTTACCCTCACTGATGACGACCTGGGACAGATCCGCCGTCTGGATACAGGCAGGAATGTGACAGGCTGGCCATCCGATGTGCTCAAATACAATCCGGAAAGCATATGATAGAGAACGACAAATAAAAGATGTTGGAATTTATGGAACAAAACCAAATAGTAATATATCAGACGGAAGACGGGCAGACGCAGATTGACGTCCGCCTGGAAAACGATACCGTGTGGCTGACTCAGGCTCAAATGGCCGTTTTGTTTGATAAGACGCCTCAAAATATCACCATGCACATACGCAATGCATATAATGAAGGTGAACTCGACAAGTCGGCAACCTGTAAGGAATACTTACAAGTTCAAACGGAGGGTCGCAGAACGGTGAAACGTATTCAGAAGTTTTATGATCTCGATGTCATCATCTCTGTAGGATATCGCGTAAAGAGCAAGCGAGGCACTGCATTCCGCATCTGGGCTCGAAAGATATTGAAGGACTATCTTGTCAAAGGCTATGCTGTCAACGAGCGGATTCGCAAGGAACAGATAGGCGAACTGCGGCAACTGGTGGGAGTGCTTGGGCGCACCATCCAAAACCAACAGCTATTGTCTAATGACGAGACCCATGCCCTGTTTGACGTAGTGACAGACTACACCTACGCTCTCGACACCCTTGACGACTACGACTACCAGCGTATTACGGTGAAGGACACCACGCCTGAAGAGAGATTCCACGTTACCTACGAGAATGCTGTGGAGACCATCAACACATTGCGCAATAAGTTTGGTAGCAGTAGTCTCTTTGGCAACGAGAAAGATGATTCCTTCAAGAGCAGTATCGGTCAAATATACCAGACCTTCGCTGGAGAGGAACTATATCCCAGTGTAGAAGAGAAGGCAGCCATGCTGCTCTATCTCGTTACAAAGAACCATTCCTTCAGCGACGGCAACAAACGTATTGCTGCCACATTGTTCCTTTGGTTCCTCAACAACAACGGCATTCTCTATCGCGCCGATGGCAGCAAGCGATTGTCGGACAATACACTCGTTGCCCTCACGCTGATGATTGCCGAAAGTCGGACTGAAGAAAAGGACGTGATGGTGAAGGTGGTGGTGAATCTCATCAATCAGAACAACTAAATCGGAATTTAGGCGCAAGCCGAGCGCAGAGCCAAGCTTGCTTGAGCTATGCCGAGGCGCAGCCCTAAATGCCATGAAATCGGAATTTATATGGAATACTTTTATCCTTTTGGCGAAACCGTTCGCCGCTTAGTACAACAAGATAGAACTCCTAAACAAGTTTTTGTCCTTGGAGTATACGCCAGTGCTGTGCATGCAAGATGGAAAAAAGGAAATGAAATAATTTGTCAGGCATTAGCGGTGGCGAGTGAACCAAGAATCTTTTGGGATGGTAATCCTGACGAAGCCAGGGAAATTATTTCTAAAATTCATTTACCATCTGAACTTGGAAGTTTAGAGCCTGCTGGTAGTCATTTAAATGGACCGTCAGCAAAAGTATTGGATGAACATATTCTTGCACCATTAGGATATACGAGAAAAGAAGCTTGGTTATGTGACTTGTTGCCAGAAACTCGTCTGAATAATAGTCAAGTAAGAGTTTTGAAAACAAAGTATGAGCCCAGAATACAGCAATATGGTCTCAACCCAGTAACTATTCCTAAACGTCCAACAGTCTTTTGTGACCTAAATAGATGCAAAGAAATACTCGCAGAACTGAAAGAGTCACGAGCAAATTTACTTGTATTGCTCGGTGATATCCCCATTAGGCAGTTTCTAAACAGAATCACCCAGGTTAATTATACTTCATTGCAGGAATATGTGAATTTATATGGATATGGGAATCCCTCAAAAGCTATAATCAATGGGAATAGCATAAATGTCCTTCCTATTGCTCATCCTCGACAAATTGGAGCCTTAGGTGCGCATAGTGAGAAATGGTTTCAAGCCCATTTAGAATGGGAGAATAAAAGCAAGTAAATTCCAATTTTTTTCGCTCATGACAAGGCGCAACGTCAAGCCACGGCTGGCGATGCGCCTTGATTTAATGCCCAATTTCCTGACGTGATTGACTTGGGGATCTGATTCGCTATGGTCACGGGGTTGTATCCGGCAGCTTCATGCTCCGCGATGATGACAGCATCAGGCGTCCTTTTGATGCACCGCCCATCGTCGTGAACTATTTCTATCATGAGGCGGTCAAGAAATCGGCAGAGATGTAAAAATGGATTTTATATTTTTTAACAAAATTAATTTATCTTAAATTTTTTATTGTTATTTATAAGGTGTATC
>CAZVMM010000040.1:0-25520 GCA_964628205.1 uncultured Muribaculaceae bacterium | reverse complement strand
ATGAACGAGGCAGGGTATTCGGTCGAGTACTTGGCTCGGCTAATGGTAATCACCCTGTCCTCCAACGGCTGCCGCATCACCTCCAAAACGGAGCGATTGAATTCAGGCAGCTCATCAAGAAAAAGGATACCGTTATGGGCCAGACTTATCTCGCCAGGCATGGGGAACGAGCCGCCGCCCACGAGGGCGACAGGGGAAATGGTGTGGTGGGGGCTACGGAAGGGGCGGGTTGTCATCAACGTTGTGCCTTGAGGCAACTTGCCCGCAACGCTATGGATCTTGGTCGTCTCGAGCGCTTCGCTGAGTGTGAGGGGCGGCATAATGGATGGCAGACGCTTGGCCATCATCGACTTTCCCGAACCGGGGCTGCCAACAAGCAGGATGTTGTGTCCGCCAGCGCAAGCCACCTCAAAGGCGCGCTTGACGTTCTCCTGTCCCTTGACATCGGCGAAGTCATAGGGGAAGACCCCCTGAGCCCGCGCAAACTCTGCCCGTGTGTCGACCACAGTCGGTTCCAGTGAGATTTCCCCATTGAGGAACTGCACGACCTCGATAATGTTGTCGACACCATAGATGTCAAGATTATTGACAACTGCCGCCTCAAACGCGTTGGCCTTCGGCAAGATGAAGCCGTCGAGATGCAGCTCACGGGCCAGAATGGCCATGGGCAGAGCGCCCTTGATGGGCCTGAGGCTTCCATCGAGTGAGAGTTCGCCCATGAGCATGTAGCGACTGAGTTTGTCTTGGCTGATTTTCTCGTCGCCGGCAAGTATGCCAACTGCGAGAGGCAGGTCGTAGGCCGATCCCTCCTTCTTGATGTCGGCAGGCGACATGTTGACCATCACCTTCTTGCCGGGGAAATCCAGCCCCGTCTGGCGAATGGCGCAACGCACACGCTCAGCACTCTCCTTAACGGCAGCGTCGGGGAGTCCGATTACCATGAATCCGGACCCCCAGTCGACTGTCGCTTCAATTTCCACCTTGATGGCATCTATGCCATGTACGGCGGCAGCTATCGTTCGGGCCAGCATATCGATCAGTTAGCTGCCATAAAATCCTCTACATCCTGGGGATGGTAAGGTATGCGCTTCTCACCAAGGAACCGGCAACCATCGGCGGTGATGAGGATGTCGTCCTCGATGCGGATGCCGCCAAAGTCCTTATAGGTCTCGAGCATGTCGAAGTTCAGGAACTCGGCGCAGTGCCCGCTGGCCCGCCAGTCATCGATGAGAGCGGGGATAAAGTAGATGCCCGGCTCGTCGGTGACAACGAAGCCTTCCTGCAGTCGGCGTCCCATGCGCAGGGCGTTAGTGCCAAACTGGTCGAGGCGCGGGCGCGTCTCCTCGTCGAAGCCGACATAGATCTGTCCCAAGCCCTCCATGTCGTGCACGTCCATACCCATCATGTGTCCCAGGCCATGAGGCAGGAACATGGCGTGCGCACCGGCTGCCACAGCCTCGTCGACGTCGCCACGCATCAGTCCCAGTTCCTTGAGGCGCTCTGTCATCAAGCGGCAAACGGCCATGTGGACGTCCATATACTTCATTCCCGGCTTGGAGATAGCCAGAGCCAGATCATGGCATTCCTCGACGATGCGATAGATCTCGAGCTGGCGCTGGTCATACTTTCCGCTGACGGGCATCGTGCGCGTGTTGTCGCTGCAATAGAACTCCATCGTTTCAGCGCCACAGTCACACAGAGCCAGGCGTCCGGCCTCGAGCGGAGCCATCGACGGGTTGCCGTGCATGATTTCGCCATGCTGCGAGAAGATGGTCGCGAAGCTCACCTTGGCGCCATAGCTCTCGGCAATGCCGTCGATCTGTCCGCCGATGAACTTCTCGGTCACACCCGGCTTAATCAACTTCATGGCTGTGGTATGCATCAGGTAGCCCACCTCGGCAGCCCGCTCCAGTTCCACGATTTCCTCGGCCGTCTTGACCGAGCGCATATTGATCACGGCCATGCGCAGGTCATGAGAAACGGCATCGGCCTGCTTGCTGGGATGGATCCCCAGCAGGTCCATGATCTGGATCTTGGTGTCGTGGCGATAGGGGGGCAGGAAATGGATGCGGCGGCCCTTGGCCTTGGCCTGGTCACAGATGTCCTGCAGGGCGCTCATGGGAGCGGAATGCTCCACGCCCACCTGAGTTGCCATGTCGGCGACGCTGTCGACCGATCCATACCACACGATATCCTCGATATCGATATCGTCGCCCACCAGGGTCTCGACATTGTTGTCAACGTCAATCACACCCACCAGGCCGTCGCGCTGTTGGCCGAAGTAGTAGAGAAACGACGAGTCCTGCCTGAAGGGATAATAGGCATTATTAGGATAGTTACACGGCGACTCATTGTTGCCAAAGAGCAGAATCACGCCATCGCCCACGAGCTTTTTTAACTCGTTGCGGCGATTGATATAAGTCTGTTTGCTGAACATAATGTTACAAATTGGTTCTATAAGGTTGTTAATGTATTGCCATTGGTATCGCAAAGGTAATTATTTTCGCTCAAAGTATCAATTGTGGTGCGTGTTTTTTCTCACTGAAATCATCGGGCATCCAGTCCAGTCTGGAGATCGAGCGAGTCGCAAAAGGGCCGAAAAAATAAAGAAAAGCACATTTTTGTGATTTTTTTCTGTCAAAACGCTTGCATGTAAAAAAAAAGTATTACCTTTGCACCGCTAAACGCAAAAGTAATTGCGCGAAGCCAACAGCCCAGGTGGCGGAATTGGTAGACGCGCACGTTTCAGGTGCGTGTGCCGCGAGGTGTGCGGGTTCGAGTCCCGCCCTGGGCACCAAACAGCGAGGGTCGAGAGACGCAAGTTTCTTGACCCTCGCTAGTTTGTTTATGCTCTGCTGATAATCGAAGTGGCAGCTATTGAGCACTAATACCATGCCATGGCCAATGGTCCTACAGGCCATAGAGGGAGCCAATGGAGCCGTTCTGGATCTGCTGCAAAAGTTCAGGGTTGGAGATGATGGTGTATGCCCCGTAGATCGCTGATGCGATGCCCACGCCAATAGTGATGATCATCCACATCCTTGCCGAAGCCGAATTCTTGTTAGCCCCATCAAAGTCACCGCTGTTAAATTTAGACTTCACCTTCAAGGCCATGAAAATGGCGATGACGCCAGGAATCAAGCCAATGAGGGGCACGCCGCAGCACATACTGCAAGCCACAGTGGCGATAATCGACTCGGTAAGCCACGTTTTGGGCATCACCTGGCGCGACTGCTGCTGGTTACTGGGGCCATACTGCGGCTGCGCATAGGGTTGGTCGGTGTTGGGCTGAGGCCCATAATTAGTGGGCTGACCCTGTCCCCCGAAGGGCGGCACCTGCTGGGGCATGGGGGTCCCGACAGGTGGCATCTGAGGCATCTGGGGCATGGGCGGCACAGGGATATCCACATTGCTAGGGTTAAATGTCTGTCCCGAGAGCAGCGCCATCAATTCGGGTACCTGGCTGGCCGAGGTCCAGTTCGGCATGCCTTCACACCACACGAGCGAGTTGACGGTCAATCCGTGCAAGAGCAGTTCGCTGGGCTCAAAGGGCCCGGCCTGCTGACCATTTTCTGCGATAAAGTATTTCATAGCCTATTGATTATTGAGAGATTGGAAATGTCATGATGCTATTAACTTCTTGCAAATATAGCATCATTTTCCTAATAAGCCATCATGAGCTGACAAAAAAATCATGCCGTAGGCAGCACAAAGCGTCCCACGGCATGAGATGAAAAGTCAGTTGTGAAAAGTTAGTCGCTGCACTTGGCGCACAAAAACTCGCGATTCAAGCGGGCGATGTTGCTCAGCTTGATGTTCTTGGGGCACTCGGCGGCACATGCGCCAGTGTTGGTGCAGTTACCGAATCCCAGCTCGTCCATCTTGGCGAGCATAGCCTTGACGCGGCGCTTGGCCTCGGCGCGTCCCTGAGGCAGCAGTGCGAACTGGCTGACCTTGGCGCTGAGGAAGAGCATGGCCGAACCATTCTTGCAAGCGGCAACACAGGCGCCACAGCCGATACAGGTAGCACTGTCCATGGCCTCGTCGGCGGCTTCCTTGCTGATGGGGATGGCATTGGCATCCTGAGCGCCGCCGGTCTGGAAGCTGACATAGCCACCAGCCTGCTGAATCTGGTCAAAGGCATTGCGGTTAACCATCAGGTCCTTGATCACAGGGAAGGCTGCGGAGCGCCAGGGCTCGACGGTGATGGTGTCGCCATCATGGAATCGGCGCATGTAGAGCTGGCACGTGGTAGCACCGGTAGCGGGTCCATGGGGATGACCGTTGACATAGAGTGAACACATGCCGCAGATGCCCTCACGGCAGTCGTGGTCGAAGACCACGGGCTCCTCGCCCTTCTCGATGAGCTGCTCGTTGAGGATGTCCATCATCTCGAGGAAGGAGGTATCGGTGGGGATATCGTGCATTTCGTAGGTCTCAAAACGGCCCTCGGCATGAGCGTTGGCCTGACGCCAAACCTTAAGTTTGAAACTTATATTTGTTTCCATTGTAATCGATGAATTTTAGTGTGGTTGATTATGACTTGTAGTTACGCGTCTGGACCTTGATGGCCTCGTAGTGCAGGGGCTCCTTGATGAGGGTAGGAGCGGTCTCGTCGTTGCCGTTATACTTCCAGCAAGCGACATAGAAGAAGTTCTCGTCGTCGCGCTTGGCCTCGCCCTCCTCGGTCTGGTGCTCCTCACGGAAGTGGCCACCGCAGCTCTCGTGACGGTTCAGCGCATCATAGGCGATGAGCTCACCCATGGTGATGAAGTCACGCAGACGGAAAGCCTTGTCCAGCTCGATGTTCATGCCTTCCTGAGTGCCGGGGATAAAGAGGTTAGTCTCGAACTCCTTGCGCAGGGCTTTGAGCTTGTCGAGTGCCGTCTCCAGGCTCTCCTTGGTGCGTGCCATGCCCACATAGTCCCACATGACATTACCCAGCTCCTTGTGGATGCTGTCGACCGAGCGCTTGCCGTGGATGCTCATCAGGTCATCGAGATCCTTCTGGACGCGCTTCTCAGCCTCGTCAAACTCCTTGCTGTCGGTCGAGAAGTGGGGCACGGTAATCTGGTCGCTCAGATAGTTCTGGATGGTGTATGGCAGCACAAAGTAACCGTCGGCCAGACCCTGCATCAGCGCCGAAGCACCGAGGCGGTTAGCACCGTGGTCACTGAAGTTGCACTCACCGATAGCGAACAGACCCTTGATGCTGGTCTGCAGCTCATAGTCAACCCAGATGCCACCCATGGTGTAGTGGATAGCGGGATAGATCATCATGGGGTTGTAGTACTTCACGCCGTTGATCTCGTTGGCAAGCTCGCCAGGATTAACGTCGGTGATTTCCTCATACATGTCGAACAGGTTGCCGTAGCGCTGACGGATCACATCGATGCCCAGGCGGTTGATGGCCTCGCTGAAGTCGAGGAACACAGCCTTACCCGTATTGTTCACACCATAACCCTTGTCGCAGCGCTCCTTGGCAGCGCGGCTGGCCACGTCGCGGGGCACCAGGTTACCGAAAGCGGGATAGCGGCGCTCCAGATAGTAGTCACGTTCCTCCTCGGGGATGTCACTACCCTTGAGCTGGCCTGCCTGCAGCTTCTTGGCGTCCTCGATGTTCTTGGGCACCCAGATGCGGCCATCGTTGCGCAACGACTCACTCATCAGCGTCAGCTTGGACTGCTTGTCGCCGTGAACAGGGATGCAGGTGGGGTGAATCTGCACGTAGGCGGGGTTAGCGAAGTAAGCTCCGTGGCGATAGCATGCCATAGCGGCCGAGCAGTTGCAACCCATAGCGTTGGTGCTCAGGAAGTAGGTGTTGCCATAACCACCGGTGGCGATTACCACAGCATGGGCGGCAAAGCGCTCAAGCTTGCCGGTCACCAGGTTCTTGGCGATGATACCACGAGCACGGCCGTCGATGATGACCACGTCGTGCATCTCATAGCGGTTGTAGCTCTTCACCTTACCAGCCTTGATCATGCGGTTGAGGCTAGAGTAAGCGCCGAGCAGCAGCTGCTGACCGGTCTGTCCCTTGGCGTAGAAGGTGCGGCTCACCTGTGCGCCACCAAACGAGCGGTTGGCCAGCAAGCCACCATACTCGCGAGCGAAGGGAACACCCTGAGCCACGCACTGGTCGATGATGTTGTTCGACACCTCGGCCAAGCGGTAGACGTTGGCCTCGCGGGCACGATAGTCACCACCCTTGACGGTGTCGTAGAACAAGCGGTAAACCGAGTCTCCGTCGTTCTGATAATTCTTGGCAGCGTTGATACCACCCTGTGCAGCGATCGAGTGGGCGCGGCGGGGTGAATCCTGGATGCAGAAGTTCAACACATTGAATCCCATCTCGCCCAGTGTGGCGGCAGCCGAAGCGCCAGCCAGACCGGTACCCACGACGATGATGTCGAGTTTGCGCTTGTTGGCAGGGTTGACGAGTTTCTGGTGAGCCTTATAGTTAGTCCATTTCTCAGCGATGGGTCCCTCGGGAATCTTGGAATCGATAGGCTGAGCGTTATTTTTGTTTTCTTCCATTTGTATTACAAATATTAAAAGGGTTAATACTCAGCGATTAGAGGGCAAAGAACCAGGTAAAGTAGCAAGCCTCTACAGCAAACAGGATAAACACGATGCTGGCCCACCACTTGGAGATGCACTGCCAGCGGGTAATCCACTTGTCATTGGCCGTGCCCAGGGTCTGGAAAGCGCTCCAGAAGCCGTGGCTGATGTGGAACCACAGGGCAGCAAACCAGATGAGGTAAACGGGGAGCACCCACAGGTGGCTGAAGGTAGCCTTGAGATAGAAGGTGCCGTTCATCACATGCTCACCCATGAGTTCCGGGAGCTGCATCTTGGCCCAGAACTGGGTCAGGTGCAGAATCATCACGCCAGCGACAATGATGCCGAGCACGAGCATGTTCTGTGATGCCCACTCCACAGTCTTGGGACGAGCGTTCACCGCATAGCGGTTGTTGCCGCGAGCCTTACGGTTCTGGAAGGTAAGGATGAACGCGAAGATGATGTGAATGGCAAAGCCAGCAGCCAGCACGAGTGTGCCAGCCACTGCATACCAGTTGGCACCGAGGAACTCGCAAATCGCGTCGTAGGCCTCAAAGGAGATGAGGGCCACAGCGTTCATCAGCGCATGGAACGTGACAAATAGGACAAGGAAGAGGCCGGTCACCGACATCACCACCTTACGTCCTACAGATGAATTAGTTAACCACATAAAATTGATGATTTTTTAGTTATTAATTGAATTGTTAATGTCTCGGTTGATCAATTATTGCGCAAAGATAGTAAAAAATCTTGAATATCCAATCCCAGCAGCACGTTAGTCGTTCAGGATGAGCATCGCGTCGCCATAGGCGCCAAAGCGGTACTTCTCGTCGATGGCGACCTTGTAGGCCTCCATGGTCTGCTCATAGCCACCAAAGGCGGCCTGAGCCATCAGCATGATCGAGTATGGCATGTGGAAGTTGGTGACCAGGGCGTCGCATGTCGTGCACTCATAGGGCGGGAAGAGGAACTTGTTGCTCCATCCGCCATAGGGCTTGATGTGACCGTTCATGCCCACACAGGTCTCAAAGGCCCTGAGCACCGACGTGCCGATGGCGCAGACCTTGTTGCCACCGTCGCGCAGAGCGTTGACCTTCTCGGCCAGCTCCACGCTCACGTCCATCTCCTCGCTGTCCATGCGGTGCTTGGTCAGGTCCTCGACATCAATGTCTCGGTAGCTGCCCAGACTGATGTGCATCGTGATGAAGTCACGGTCGATGTCATAAATCTCCATGCGGCGCATCAGCTCACGCGAGAAGTGCAATCCGGCAGCCGGAGCGACAACGGCACCTTCCTTGCTGGCAAAGATGGTCTGGTAACGCTCGGCATCCTCGGGCTCGGCATCGCGCTGGATGTAATAGGGCAGCGGTGTGTTGCCCAGATTGTACAGGTCCTTCTTGAACTGGTCGTGATCGCCGTCATAGAGGAAACGCAGCGTGCGGCCTCGCGACGTGGTGTTGTCGATGACCTCGGCCACCATCGAGTCGTCCAGCCCGAAGTACAGCTTGTTGCCAATGCGTATCTTGCGTGCCGGCTCCACCAGCACGTCCCAAAGCTTGTTGCTGGGGTTGAGTTCCCGCAGCAGGAACACCTCGATGCGGGCACCCGTCTTCTCCTTGTTGCCAAAGAGCTTGGCGGGGAACACCTGGGTGTCATTGAAGACAAACATGTCATGAGGGCTGAAGTACTCAAGAATCTCCTTGAACACCCTGTGTTCAATCTTGTTACTGCGCTTGTGCAGCACCATCAGGCGCGACTCGTCACGCACGGGAGCAGGATGCGAGGCGATGAGTTCCTGTGGCATCCGGGTATTGAATTCTGAAAGTTTCATACTGCTCTATACTATATCAATTTTACCTATAAAAATTCTCTCTCTTTGTATTTTATCTCTACAGCCTTGGGGATGAGGGGGCCGTCACTTGATCTGCGACGTGCGCTTGGGCGGGGCGGCACACTTGTTGGTCTGCTGCTTGCGTGCCTGGTGCTCGGCTTTCATGCGGGCGGCGCGCTCGCGGTTCTCGATGCGTTCGCGCTCCAGCCGTTCGGCAGCGGCCTGCTCGGGAGAGACGTAGGTCTCCGCGTCAAGTTTCTCTACCAGCTGTTCCAGCGTCAGGCACTTGTCGACGGTCACATCGCCCACCCGCGTGCGGCGCAGGGCCGTCAAGTGGGCGCCGCTATCCAGTGCCACGCCGATGTCGCGGGCCAGAGCGCGGATGTAGGTGCCCTTGCTGCAGACCACGCGGATCTGCAGCGTGGGCTGCTCGGGCAATCCGCAGTGCAGCACCTCGATCTCGTCGATGACGAGCGTCTTGGGACGGATTTCCACATCCTGCCCTTTGCGTGCCAACTTGTAGGCGGGCTTGCCATCGATCTTACAGGCCGAGAACGATGGGGGCACCTGCTCGATGCTGCCGGTGAACTGCTCGTTCAGCACGCGGTCGATAAGGGTACGGTCGATGTGTTGCCACTCAAAAGTGGCGTCGACCTCGGTTTCCAGGTCATAGCTTGGCGTGGTAGCCCCGAGACGCAGGTCTGCGATATATTCCTTGACCCCAGCCTGCAACTCGTCGATGCGCTTGGTGGCATGGCCGGTGCAAAGCAGGAGCACGCCCGTTGCCAGCGGGTCGAGGGTGCCGGCATGACCCACCTTGACCTGACGGGTACCCAGATGTGTCCGCAGCACAGCACGCACCTTCTTGACCGCGGCAAATGAGGTCATCCCCAGCGGCTTGTCGATGCAGAATATTTCGCCTTCGATAGGGTTTAACATATCAATTCTAGGTTATCATCCCATGACAGGGGTGGGCGTCAGCTGCGACAGGACGATGGCAACGATACCAGCAATGATGCAATAAACACCGAACCACACCAGTTTGCCCCGCTTGACGATATTGATCATCCACTTGCAGGCCAGGCAACCGGCCACAAAGGCAGCAATGAAGCCCACCACCAGCGGTAACGTGTCGATGCCGCCGAAGGCTTCCTCGCCCTTGACTGCCTTGAGCACATCGAGCAATGCCTCGCCCAGAATGGGGGGAATCACCATCAGGAACGAGAACTGTGCCAGCGACTCCTTCTTGTTACCCAGCATCAGGCCCGTAGCAATGGTGCTGCCCGATCGCGACAATCCCGGCATGACGGCACAGGCCTGAGCGATGCCGATGACCAGGGCGTCCTTCCAGGAGATGTGCTCCTTGGGACGGGGCTTGGCGTAGTAGGAGAAGATGAGCAGGGCCGAGGTGAGCAGCAGCATGCAACCCACGATCAGCAGACCACTACCAAAAATCTCCTCCACCTTGTCCTTGAAGAACACGCCCACGATGCCGATGGGGATCATCGACACCAGAATGTTGAAGAAATACCGGGTCTCATCGTTGAGCTTGAACTTGAATAATCCCTTCAGAATCCAGTCAATCTCGCTCCAGAGCACGACAAAGGTGCTCAGCACCGTGGCCACGTGGACAAGGATGGTGAATGTGAGATTATCGGCGCCCTCGATGCCAAACAGATAACTGCCAATGGCCAGATGGCCACTGCTACTCACAGGGAGATACTCGGTCAGACCCTGGACGATGCCCAGAATCAACGCTTCCAGCCAACTCATACGGGTTACAGGTTATCGGAGTTATCGGTGGGGTTATTGTTATTGTCTTTCTTGCGGTAGATGATGGCAAAAGCCATGAGCACAAAACCCAAGAAGGCGATAATGGGGCCCGTGGTCACGCGGCTGCTCTCGAACAGGTCATTGTTGAACTTTTCGCCCACGTTGGCGCTACCTGTCATCAGCCAGAAGCCGACCACAATCAGCAGCAGGCAGATGCCCATCATGATGAAGTTGATCTTGGTCAACGGATAGCTAACCTTGTCACTAGCCTTTTTCTCGACTTGAGTTTTCTTTTCTTGAGTTGCCATTATGATAGTCCTTAGTTTATTGGTCCTAATTTGATTGATCTTGCTGCGAAGTGAGTATGCAACAGCGCATAACACTGCAATTTGGCGCAAAATTACAACATCTGGGGGCCGTTGTCAAGACTTTTGGCCCGTTTTTTTCCGCTGGACCGCCACATTAGAATAAAAAACAAAACTTATGCGAACCAAATAATCTGATTTGCATAACTCAAAGAGAACAAAAATCTTTACCTACGCGTTGGTCTCGAAGGATTGCGAAACGGTCTTGAGGCTGTCGATGATGGAGATGTGCTGCGGGCACTGCGCCTCGCACTGGCCACACTCCACACACTCACTGGCCTTGCCGTGATTCTTGGCCAGCAGGTCGTAGTAGAGCTTGCAATTGCCCTTCTGCTCTGGGAATTGCTGCAGGTTGTTGTAGAGGCTGAAGTACTCGGGGATGGCAATCTGCTGCGGGCAGCCGTCGGTGCAGTAATGGCACGCGGTGCAAGGCACGGCGATGCTGTCACGGATAACCTGGGTGGCACGGGCGATGATGGCCTGCTCCTCGTCGTTCAGGGGCTGGAAATCCTGCATATAGGCGGTGTTGTCCTCAAGCTGCTCCATGTTGCTCATGCCGCTGAGCACGGTCATCACTCCCGGCAGCGATGCACAATAGCGGATGGCCCACGAAGCGGGACTGGCATCGGGATTATATTCCCTGAAGAGGCTGTCGACGGCCGCTGGTACGCGGGCAAGCGAGCCTCCCTTGACGGGCTCCATGACGATGACGGGCTTGCCGTGCTTGACACAGAGCTCATAGCAAGTGCGTGACTCGATGGCAGGGCTGTCCCAGTCCAGGTAGTTGATCTGCAGCTGCACATACTCGGCCTCGGGGTGGCGTTCCAGGATCTGAGCCAACAGGGCCGAGTCGTCGTGGTAGGAGAAGCCGATGTGGCGGATACGGCCCTCGGCCTTCTTGCGGGCGATAAAACCCCAGCCATCCATGCGCTCCATGACCTCGACACGCTCGTGATTGAGGGCGTGCAGCCAGTAGTAGTCGAAATAATCGACACCGCATTTCTCGAGTTGCTCGTTGAAGATGCGCTCCAGATCGGCCGGCTCCTTGACGGCCCACACCGGCAGCTTACTGGTCACGGTAAAGGCCTCGCGCGGATAGCGCTCGACGACTGCCTGGCGCAGGGCCCGTTCACTGGCTCCGCCATGGTAGGGATAGGCGGTGTCAAAGTAGGTAAAACCGCGCTCGATGTAGCGGTCGACCATCTGCTTAAACTTCTCAATATCGATACTCGTCTGGTCATCGGGGTTGACCAGCGGCAATCGCATCAGTCCAAATCCGAGTTTTCTCATTATTTCAGGCTTTTCGTTAATCTCTGTATATATTCAAATCGGTAAAGCGCTTCACGCCTCGCAAGTAATGGGCGGTGATGATGTTCACACGCTCCTCGGGCAACTCCCGCAGCAGGTTGACCGACGGCTGG
This sequence comes from uncultured Muribaculaceae bacterium, assembly GCA_964628205.1. Classification (GTDB taxonomy): domain Bacteria; phylum Bacteroidota; class Bacteroidia; order Bacteroidales; family Muribaculaceae; genus Sodaliphilus. The sequence continues at coordinate 13,569 of CAZVMM010000040.1, read as the reverse complement.
GACGTGTAGCGGGAACGCAGGCGCCTGAAGTCGCGATGGGCACGGATGATGGCCCAAGCGTCGCCAAAGTGGAACTTGGCCAGGGCCAGACCAAATGCCATTGTGTCCATCAGCCGGCGGATGAACAATAGCCGCTTACCCTCGCCCAGGGGAAGATTCTTGTGCAAGAGCAACAGGTTGTTGCGGAAGTTGAGGTAAGTTTTTCTGGGATTGCCATAGGCCAGGCTACCGCCTCCCAGGTGATAGACATGGCTCGCGGGGACCATGGCCAGGTCATAACCCGCCAAGCGAATGCGCCAGCACAGGTCGATCTCCTCCATGTGGGCAAAGAAGTCCTTGTCGAGCCCGCCTACCTGGCGATAGAGCTGGCTGCGCACCATCAGGCACGCGCCCGAGGCCCAGAAGACGCTGTGCGGCCCGCCGTCATACTGGCCGTGGTCGTCCTCGACGTAGTCAAAGATGCGCCCGCGGCAATAGGGATAGCCATGGCAGTCGATGTAACCGCCCGCAGCACCGGCATACTCAAACATGGGCTCGCCGTCCTCCTTGTCCTTCAGCAGCTTGGGCATCACCGCGCCCACTTGGGGATGAGACTCCATGTACTCCAGCAGCGGGTTGAGCCAGCCCTGGGGCGTGCGCACGTCGCTGTTGAGCAGCACGGTATAGGGATAATCAGTCTGGCTGAGGGCCAAATTATATCCCTCAGCAAAACCGTAATTCTTGTCGAAGGCCACCACCTGCACATCGGGGAACTCGCTACTGAGGACGTCCAGGCTGTTGTCGGTGCTGCCGTTGTCCACTACAATCACACTGGCTATAGCGGAATCGGTGCCCGCAATCACTGTGGGCAGATAGCGGCGCAACAACCCCGCTCCGTTCCAGTTGAGGATGATGACAGCAACTTTCTTCATATACTCATATCACTCGTTCACGACCTGGGCATCGACGCTCAGATCATCGTTCAGGGTCAATAGCTTCACATTCACAATCTGTCCGGCCAGGCTCTTGTCGGGCTCCACATTCACACGGATGTAGTTGTCCGTGAAGCCGTGCATCTTGCCCTTGCCGCGCCCATGCTCGAGCAGCGCAGGTCGTGTGGTGCCCAGGTAGCGGCGCGTGAAGGCAGCCTGTTTCTCATCGCTCAGGGCGATCATCCGGGCCGACCGCTCCTGCTTGTCGCGCTGGCTCACGATATAGGGGATGCGCAACGCCACGGTGCCGGGCCGCTCGCTGTAGGGGAACACATGCAGGTGCTGCACGTCCAGGCCGGCAATGAAGGCGTAGCTGTCCTCGAACAGTTCAGGGGTCTCGCCACGGGTGCCCACCATCACATCCACGCCGATGAAGCAATCGGGCATCAGCTGGCGGCACCGGGCTACCTTGTCGGCAAAGAGCTGCCGCCCGTAATGGCGGCGCATGAGCTTCAACACGGGGTCGCTGCCGCTCTGCAGGGGGATGTGGAAATGGGGCATGAAGGCCCGTGAACGGGCACACCAGTCGATGATCTCGTCAGTCAGCAGGTCGGGTTCGATCGACGAGATGCGGTATCGCTCGATGCCCTCGATGTCGTCGAGAGCCTTGAGCAAATCCAGGAAATTCTCGCCCGTGTTCTTGCCGAAGTCACCGATGTTAACCCCAGTGATGACGATTTCCTTGCCCCCCTCGGCGGCCACCTCACGGGCCTGGGCGGCGAGCTGGGCGATGGTGCCGCTGCGGCTGCGTCCTCGTGCGGCGGGTATCGTGCAGTAGCTGCACCAGTAGTCGCAGCCATCCTGCACCTTGAGCCAGTAGCGCGTGCGGTCGCCCCGGTCACACGATGGAGCAAACGAGCGGATGTCGAGCGACGGGGTCACGGCCAGGCGCTGCTGACGGTCCTCAAACCACTGAAGGACATAGTGCGCGATATCGGCTTTGTGCTCACTGCCTAGCACAATATCCACGCCATCGATGGCAGCAATCTCCTTGCCCTGGAGCTGGGCATAGCATCCCGTGACGACCATCAGGGCATCGGGGTACTGCCGAATGAGGTGGCGGATGTGCTGTCGGCACTTGCTGTCGGCCAAGGCCGTGACGCTACACGTGTTGACCACGCAGACGTCGGGTGTCTCGCCGGCAGCCACGGGCAAGATGCCGTGCTCGGCCAGCAGCGACTGCATGGTCGCCGTTTCCGAGAAATTGAGCTTGCAGCCCAGTGTCTCGAGCTTTACCCTATGTTGGATGCTATCGCTCATCAATTTGTTGGGTTTGACGGATGGAACGGGGATTACTGACAATGCGGATTTACTTTTTGCGGCCACGGGGTTTACCGGAGCGGCTGGATTTACGTGATGGTGCCGACTTCCTGGCTTCCTTGGCCTGGCGGCGCGTGCTGTTACCACGTGCTCCACGCTGCTGGCGGCGCGAGGCGTTGCCGCCCTCATACTGCGAGCGGCGGCGCTCGTCACGCGACAGGCGTCCGCTGTTGGTGCTGCGGCTGTTCTGCTCGGTGATGGGTTCGCGGTCGATGCGATGGCTGTTGGCGGGGTTCTCCTTGTCAACGAGGACAAAGTCGAGCTGTTTCTTGATCAGGTCGGCACGGGCCACCTGAATGGTAATGGGATCGCCGAGGCTGTAGACCTTGCCACGGCGGCGGCCGCGGATGCAGTAATTCTTCTCGTCGAACTCGTAGAAGTCATCGTCCAGGCCACGGATCCCGACAAGACCTTCGCAATGAGTCTCATCGAGCTCGACATACAGTCCCCACTCGGTCACGCCCGAGATGTGACCCGTGAAGACGCCACCGAGCCGCTGGCCCATGAACTCAACCTCCTTGTACTTGATCGAAGCGCGCTCGGCATTGGCGGCCAACTGCTCCTGCGCACTCATGTGCTTGCACTGGTCCTCGAGCTTGACGGGGTCGGCGCTCTTCTCGCCCGCGGCATACTTGTCGAGCAGGCGGTGGACCATCAGGTCGGGATATCGGCGGATGGGTGAGGTGAAATGGGTGTAATAGTCAAACGCCAAGCCATAATGGCCGATGTTGGTGGCGCTATAGACAGCCTTGGCCATCGAGCGGATGGCGAGAATGGCGAGCATCTCTTCCTCAGGCTTGCCGTCGGCCTGCTCGAGCATCTTGTTGATGGACTTGTTGATGTCGCGGCCGGAGCCCTTGGTGCGCACCTTGTATCCGAAGTGGGCAGCGATGTCGGCAAAATTCTGCAGTTTGTCCAGGTCGGGCTGGTCATGGACGCGATAGACAAAGGCCTTGGCAGTCCTGTTCTTGGGCACCTTGCCGATGTGCTCGGCAACCTTGCAGTTGGCCAGCAGCATAAATTCCTCGATGAGCTTGTTGGCCTCCTGCGACTCGTGGACATGGACGGCGATGGGCTTGCCCGTCTCGTCGATGTCGAACTTGATTTCCTCGCGGTTGAAGGACACCGAGCCGCCCTCTTCGAAGCGGCGGCGCCTCAGCTGCTTGGCCATCTCGTTGAGCACGGCGAGTTCGTCGGCCAGGTCGCCCTTGCCGGTCTCCAGGATGTGCTGTGCCTCCTCATAGGAGAAGCGCCTGTTGCTGCGCGTCACCGTGTGGCAGATCTTATACTTCTTGACACGAGCCTCGGCATCCATCTCCATGACCACCGAGTGGGTGAGTTTGTCCTCATCGGGCCTGAGCGAACAGATGTTGTTACAAAGCTTCTCGGGCAGCATAGGGATGGTGCGGTCCACGAGGTAGACCGACGTGGCGCGCTCATAGGCCTCCTTGTCGATAACGGAACCGGGTGTGACATAGTGGCTCACATCGGCAATATGGACACCGATTTCCCAGTTTCCGTTCTTGAGTTTCTCGATCGACAGGGCGTCGTCAAAGTCCTTGGCATCGGCGGGGTCGATGGTGAACGTGGTCACATCGCGCATGTCGCGCCGACGGGCCACCTCCTGGGGCGTGATGCCGGCATCCAGCGCCTCGGCAGCTTGGGTCACGTTCTCGGGGTACTTGTAGGGCAAGCCAAACTCGGCCAGGATGGCGTGGATCTCGGCATTGTTCTCACCAGCGACACCCAGCACATCGACGACTTCGCCAATGGGTGTGTTGGCATCCTCGGGCCAGTCGACAATCTTGACCACCACCTTATCGCCGGTCTTGCCACCAGCGAGTTTGTCCAGGGGGATGAAGATATCTGTGGCCAGGAACTTGCTATCGGTAGCCAGTTGGGCAAAGTACTTGAGCACCTGCAGGGTGCCGACAAAGACCTGGTCCTTGCGCTCGAGGATTTTCACCACCTCGGCCTCGGGCTCCATGCCAGCCCTGGCAGCGCTGATGTGCACCAGCACACGGTCGCCATTGAGGGCGTGCATCGAGTTGCGCTCAGCCACCATGATGGGCTCACCATCGTCAGTAGCGGTGTCGACGCTGTTCTTGCCGTTGCTGCGGCGGATGAAGATGCCCTCGGCCACCATCGACCGGTTGGCAGCCTTGTAACTGCCCGGTCCCACCTGGACCAGGAAGCCGTCGACAGCCAGCTGCTCGAGAATCTCGACGATGACCGTACGCCGCTTGGGCGTGTTGGCACCCACGGCAGCCGACACCTGCTTGTAGTTGAACGAGGCCTCGCCATGCTCGTTAAAGAAGTTAATGACCCTGTCGTGATACTCACGACGATCCTGTCTCAGAGACTGCAGTCCGCTTTTTCTTGCCATATCCAGTATTTATCGTTGTTTTCTTATAAACGAATCGGTTAATTCTACAAAGATAATGAAAAAAGCGCACAACATCGGCAACAGGCCCGCATTTTTCGCATTTTTTCAGAAAAAAGTGCCGTGGGCAGCATGAATGGCGGTCACCGCCGGCCCGTCGCCGCATTCACATTTTTTCTCACAAGTTTTCATCACAAGGGTGTGGCTATTCTCAGTTTTATTCTTAACTTTGCAGCCAACTTCGGCAAAAGCAACACCCAACCACATATATATACAAGTAGACTATGCGCCCAACGATCTTATATAATTTCCTGCTGATTATCCTTCTCACCGCCTTCACGGCAATCGAGGCCGATGCCCAGCAGCAAGTTGACATCAAGAAGCCCACGCGAGAACGCGTCAAGAGCGACAGCAAGGGCAAGAACGACAGCAAGAACAAGAACGACAATAAGAGCAATACCAACGAGAAAAAGGAGCCCGCCAAGGCTCCTGCAACCGCTGTGGCCCAACCCAAGGACGACAAGCCTGCCGCCAAGCCCGCGAGCAAGTCAGACTCAGACTCCACCGCCAAGCCCGCTCCCGCCAAGCCCAAGAAGCAACCCGTAAGTCCGGAGAAGGTGCAGTATGACGGTATCGACGTGTCCAAGCATCAGGGCACCATCGACTGGGCCAAGCTCAAGAGCTATTCCAAGATCAAGTTTGTCTACATCAAGGCTACCGAGGGCAGCGACTATGTAGACCCCAGATACAAAGAGAACATCCACAACGCGCGCAAGAACGGCTTCAAGGTGGGCAGTTACCACTTCCTGTCGACCAAGAGCAGCGCGACGACCCAGTTCCATAACTTCATCCGCACCGCCAACCGCGAGGAGCAGGACCTGCTCCCCATCATCGATGTCGAGGTAACAGGCCGCTGGTCGTCACAGCAGCTGCGCGACAGCCTTAAGGTGTTTGCCGACCTCGTTGAGGATTACTATGGCTGCAAACCGCTGATCTACACCAGCGAGAAGTTCTTCACCAAGCATCTAGGCCGCGCCTTTGCCGACTATCCGCTGTTCATCGCCAAGTACAACACCACGCCTCCCAACATTGGCTACAAGTGGATCTTGTGGCAATTCTCGGACTGCGGCGTGTTCAGGCCCGCCGTCAAGGGCAATGCCGGAGAAGTGGACATGAGTCGCTTCAACAAGGGATGTTCGCTCAACGACATCCTGTACCACCCGAGCAAGCACAAGCCCAAAAGCAGCGTACACGATGCAGTGGACCGCAAGGAGAAACCCACTAGCGTGAACATGACCGAGCAGAAGCCCAAGGAGGCGCCCAAAATGTCCAAGCGCCAGCAAGAAGAAGCCAAGCACCAGGCCGAAAAAGAAAAGAAGGCCAAGGAGCGCAGTAAGAAGATAGCCGAGGACGAGACCAAGAAGAAAGCCGAAGAGGCCAAGAAGGCCAAGGAGAAAGAGGAAAAGCTGAAGAAGGAAAAAGCTCGTCAGCAGGCCCGCGAAGCCGCCGCCAAGAAGGAGGCTGAAGAGAAAGCCAAGCGCAAAGCCGCCGCCCAAAAGGCCCGCCAGGAGAAGGCTCAGAAGGCCAAGACCAGCAAGAGCGACAAGTCTGCCAGCCTGCTGAAGACCTCGTCGTCCAAGCTGTCGCAGTCACAGCGCAACGACAGCATCCGCGCCGCCAAGAACAAGGGCCGCAAGACCAACAAGAGTTCGGCCGACAATGATTAACAAGGCTTGTCATAACCGCCACTACCCTGCCCCACTGCCCGTGCTGGCGCTGATGGTCCTGATGGCACTACTGAGTGCCTGCCAAGGGTCAATCAACCACAACGCATCATCACGCAAGGTGGCACCCCGCAATGCCGACGCCCAGTATGACGGCATCGACATCTCGAGCCATCAGGGATTTATCGACTGGGAAAAGGTGAGTAGCGACAAGGACATCCGCTTTGTCTACATCAAGGCCACCGAGGGCTCTACCTACCGTTCGCCCCACTATGCCCACAACATCACCCAGGCCAGGCGATACGGCCTGCTGGTGGGCAGCTACCACTACCTTACCACCACGTCGCCTGTCACAGAGCAGTTTGAAAACTTCTCCAAATTCGCGCTCAAGCCGACCCAGGATCTTATTCCCATGCTTGATGTGGAGGTGCGCTCAGGCTGGTCGCGCAGCCAGCTCATCGACAGCGTGGACAAGTTCTGCGAACTCACCGAGCGCCATTACGGAGTGCAGCCCATGATCTACAGCACCATGGGTTTCTACAACAAGAATCTGGCACCCCACTTCAATAAGCACCACCTGTACATCGGCCGCTACTCGAACGCCGATCCCGAAATCAACTGGGAGGGAGAGTACACCATCTGGCAATACAGCGAGACGGGCATCATCCCCGGCATCGACGCTTATGTGGACCTGTGCCGCTTCCATGACGGCGTCTGGGTCAACGACATCCTGCTCCCCGAAGACTCCATGAAGGCAGAATCGGCCGGAACCGGCTCAATGAGGTCACGATAGAGCTTGAGCGAGTCGCTGGGCATCTTGTCGCTTCCTAACACGCACGGCATCAGGTCGAGCGTAAACTCATAGGGCTTGTTGTTGAGCATGTGCTCGGTGGCAAAGGTATCCAAGTCGGGATTGACGGCGTAAAGCAGATTGAGGGCGATGCTCAGGGCAAAGGCATACTTGAACATGAACATCAGCGCTCCCCCCAAGCGGTCGAGAAACCCCAGATGAACCACATTCAGCGCACCACGGAACAAGCGCGCCACGAGTCTGAGGGCAAGCAGGACCAGGATGAAGGCGAAAGCAAGCGACACCGTCTTGACGGTAACACTTGCCAAGGGCCACCCGGCAGCGCTGGGCACAACAGCGAGAAAAATACTCTGGGCCAAGTCCCCGCACTTGTAGCAAAGCACAATGGCTACAACCCACGAGAGCACCGATGCCAGTTGCCCGATGAATCCCTTGCGGTACCCCAGCACCAGCCCTCCCAGGACAATCAATAACAGTAGGATGTCGATCAGTGTCATGAAAATGCCATTCAATCTTATTTATCGAGACAAAGTTACAATAAATCCGATGAAATTACTACCTTTGTGGTATAATATTCTCTTTGCATGACGAAATGACCCGCCTACAGCTCATAGCACCACAACAGGCACGGGCAAGCCTGGCGCTGCCCATGTCCAAGAGCATCTCGAACCGCGCCCTGGTGATATCGGCACTGTGTGGCAATGAAGCCCACGTGTTCCGTCCCGCCCTGTGTGACGACACGGCCACAATCATCGACGCTCTGGGACGCACGGGCGGCACCATCGACGTGGGGGCCGCGGGCACGGCTATGCGGTTCCTGACAGCATACTTTGCTACGCGAGAAGGCGTGACCGTCACCCTCGACGGCGTGGAGCGTATGCGCCACCGGCCCATCGGTGAGCTGGTCGATGCCCTGAGAGCCCTAGGCGCAACCATCGAGTACCTGAGCGAACCGGGGTTCCCTCCATTGCGCGTCACGGGGGCGAGGATGCATGGCGGCGACGTGGTGATGGATGGCGGAGTGAGTTCGCAGTTTGTCTCGGCAGTGATGATGATATTGCCCGCTATAGGGGGCGGCTGCATCCACCTCACGGGCGACATCGTCTCAACTCCCTATATCCACATGACCGAGGCGGTCATGCGGCAGATGGGAGCGGCAGTAGACATCGACCGCAGCGGCGGCATCATTACCGTGGGCAGGGGCTACGCGGCAAACGACTACATCGTGGAGACCGACTGGAGCGCCGCCGCCCCATGGTATGCCCTGGCCGCATTGTTGCCCACATCGGCCATCAGGCTCGAGGGCCTGACGCCCGACAGCATCCAGGGCGATGCCCACTTGTTGGAACTGGGCTGCAAACTGGGCATCGCGTCACGATTCGGCGCTGAGGGAGTCACCCTGGACACAAGCCACTTTATCGGTTGCTGCTGTTCATGCTTCGCCGACATGAGTGCCACGCCCGACCTGGTTCCCTCGTGGGCGGTGCTGCTGTGCCTGCTGGAACGTTCGTTCAGGATGACGGGCGTACGCACCCTGCGCCACAAGGAGAGCAACCGCACCGAGGCCCTGGCACAAGAACTGCTCAAGTTGGGCTACGTCATTAAAATTGAGGGCGAGGACGCCATCTCGTGGTATGGCGAACGCGTAGGCATCAGCCAGCAGCCTCCCATCATCAATAGCCATGGCGACCACCGCATGGCCATGGCCTTTGCCCCAGCCGCCGTACGTTTTCCCGGGCTCATCATCGAGGATGCCGATGTCGTGAGCAAGTCCTACCCGTCATTCTGGCGCCATCTTGAGCGCGCCGGATTCATCATCAAGCAGTTGGCACAATAAATGCAATCATCAGTACAATCAATTATGAAGTCAAAACTGATTATCATTATCATCCTCATGGTATTATCCTCATGGTACGCGATGGAATGCCAAGCTCGCACAAATATCAGCCGCATGGTCGTCATCAGTGACACCCACCTGCTCAGTCCCGAACTCGTGACACCGGGCAAGGCCATCGATCAGGCCGATGCCGGCGAGAGCAAGATGATGGCTATGAGCGACGAAATCATGGCGGCACTGACCGATAGCATCATCAGCTACAAGCCGCGCGTGGTGCTCGTCACGGGGGACCTCACCCACAACGGCGAGCGGCTGAGCCATGAGCGCATGGCGCAATATCTGGACCGCATGGCCTCGTGCGGCATCCTGCCACTGGTCATCCCCGGCAACCACGACTGCAACAACCCCTACGCACGGCGGTTCAACGGTGACACGACAGAGCCTGCCGCAACGGTGACGCGCGAGGAGTTTGCCACAATCTACCGTAACTACGGTTACGGCAAGGACGTTGTCCGCGACCCGTCGTCCCTGAGCTACTGCTGTGAGCCCATCGATGGCATCGTCATTATCGGCATCGACAGCAACATGGACGAGCAGAACACCCTGACCAGTCGTGGCGACAGCGCGGACAGCTATCACAACGGCGGACACATCAAGCCCGAAACGCTACAGTGGGTCATCGGCCAGGCACAGCAAGCACGCCAAAGGGGCAAGAGCGTCATCGCCATGATGCACCATCACCTGGTGCCACACTTTGACCAGGAGGAACGCCTGCTGGCCAACTACATCGTCCAGGGCCATGACGACATCGCCCTGCAGCTGATGCAGGCGGGCGTGCATACCATCTTCACCGGCCACCTGCATGTGACCGATGCCGTCACATTATACAATAATGACCGCACCGACAGCATTGTCGAGGTGGCCACCGGTTCAGCCATCTGCTATCCGTTTGCCATGCGCATGGTCAAGGTGCAGCCTGGCCATGACATCACCGTCGATACCCACTGGCTCAATGCCACTCCCAGTTGCCCCACCCTGCGCGAACTGGGCCGCCAACGCATCATCAACGCCACGCCAGGCATGGCCGCTATGCTATCGAGCAAAGCCTGGAGCCGCGTGGGCAATCACATGAGTCAACTCAAGCGGTTCCTGGAGTCAGACGGTACCAAGTCCAATCTGCCCGAGACCCCACAGCAGGCCACCCAACTCGTGCTGCGCCACCTGAGCGAAGTGCTCTCGCGGACCCTGCTCGCTGTCGTTGAGGGCAACGAGCAAGAGGCCGTAACCGAGGACCTCATCGACCAGGGCAAACAGGGCCTGCGTGCCATCATCGCCGAGACCGCCCCCAGTCAGGCCGATGCTCTTTGGGAATTCTTCCAATCCAGCGTTTATCCCAGGATGGAACCCCTGGTGCGCAGCATCCTCGAGGACCGCAACAGCGTGGGAACCCCTGCCGAATCGCAGACCAGCGACCTGCACCTGCGGTTAAGGTTGTGACTTCGCGGCAAACGAACTCCAATTATTAACTTTAACATCCAGCTACAAAGATTATGAGCCCGTCATCCCCATCCAGCCCGATCATTAAGATAGCCATCATCAGCGACCTGCACGTGATGGCCCCCGAGTTGCTCGTCAAGGACGGCAGCGCATTTGAGGACTACCTGAACCGCGACCGCAAGATGCTGCGCGAGAGCCCCGAAATCCTGGAAACCGTCATCAACAGCATCCTGGAACTCAAGCCCCACCTCACGCTGGTGACAGGCGACTTGACTAAGGACGGCGAACGCGCCAGCCACGAGATAGTCGCCGAACAGCTGCGGCGTCTGCTCGATGCCGGCATCCAGGTGCTTGTCGTTCCCGGCAACCACGATATCAACAACCCCGACGCCAAGATATATGACGACGAGAACACCACGCCGGCCGCCACCATCAGCCGGAGTGATTTCGCAAGCATCTATCATGACATGGGCTATGATGAACGGTCGGTGCGCGATGCCGACTCGCTGAGCTACTGCCGCGATGTGAGTGACCGGCTCACTATCCTGGCAATCGATGCCTGCATGGACCGATTCAACACGTTTGTCTCGCGCGGTGACGCTAAGGACCACTGCAAGACCAGCGGCATGCTCAACGCCTCCACCCAGCAGTGGCTGGTCAAGCAGGCCTCCACGGCCACGGCAAGCGGCAAGCGGGTGATTGCCATGATGCACCACCACCTGGTGCCCCACTTCCACATGGAGGACACCCTGGCCGCCCCCTACATGGTCGACGACGCCCGCCAACTGTGCCGCCAGCTGATTGATGCCGGTGTCCACGTCATCTTCACCGGCCACCTGCACATCAGCGACGTGTGCCAGACGAGCCATGCCGGAAGCACGATGGTCGAGATCGGGACTGCCGCTGCCGTGGGATACCCCTGCCAGTGGCGGGTTGCCACATGCAACTCGTCGAGCGGCAGGATGCAGATCCACACCCGCACACTGTTCAGTCTGCCCTCACAGCCCGACTTCGGCGAGCGCTCGCGCGAAGTGTTCGCCGCCAGCATCCCCACCATCACGCGCGGCGTTCTCACGCGCTACTGGTCCGAGATCAGCCAGGCCATTGAGAACTATCGCTACAAGCACGCGTTCATGATGCGCTATGTGGACCTGCCAGACAGCCCCGACGCCATCGCCGACCTTCTGCTAGAGCACCTTCAGGAACCCGTTACCCGAGCCTATATGGCCTTTGCCGAGGGTAACGAGAATGGCCACGACAACCGCATGCTTATCGAGCAGATCATCCAGGGCGTGGACCGTGTGGTCAATAAGACCGTAAGGGGGATTCTCAAGCCAGTGGCCAAGGTGGCGCTCAGGCTGCGCATCTATGACACGGCCCGCATGGTGCTTCGCAGCATTCTGGAGGACCGCAACGACATCGGCACCAAGAGCGAAGCCGTCATCAACGACCACACCGCAATCATCGATATGTAGCCCTTCATGGGCTATCCGTGCAGGCGCATCAGGACGCCGAAAATGACTTTCAGCAACGAAAACCATAGTCAGATACCCACGACAGATTGAGCAGAAAACAAGCCTATATGCTAACATTTGGTTGCATTTAATCAATATTTTTTACTGAAATAAATAGTTTTGATATCATTTTGCCTAAATTATTGCCATTTTGTTTGGTGTGATAGGTTTTACTTTTTATTTTTGCAACTATGTTATAATAAGCATCTTACCAAAAATCGTGATATTATGAGTGCCCCCAAAATTGAACTGACTTCTAGAGAAAAGGAAGTACTTGAATTGCTGTCATCAGGGTATAACAGCAAAGAAATAGGTGAAAAAATTTTCATCTCTTCAAACACTGTGGAGTATCACCGCAAGCAGTTGTTGCGTAAAACCAATTCCCGCAACGTGGCTGAACTCATAGGTAAAGCATACCGCACAGGATTGTTGAAGATCAACGATTAACATCTCACAACCCTAAACGAACAAGAGGCTGTACCACCAGATGTGGTATAGCCTTTTTATGCCCTCATTGTGATGGCGGCAGACAACAACGCCCATGGCCATGATGGCCACGGGCGTACTTGATGGTGAAACGGAAAATACCGCAGTTTTTACTTCTTCTCCTTGAGCAGGTCGCGGATCTCGCCGAGGAGCTCTTCCTGAGTGGGGCCAGCGGGAGCAGCGGGCTCTTCCTTCTTGGGCATCAGCTTGTTCATCGCCTTGATCATCAAGAAGATGCAGAAAGCGATAATCAGGAAGTCGATGATGTTCTGGATGAAGGCACCATACTTGAGGACAGCACCAGCGGCCTCGGTGGCAACGCCAGCATTGGCAGCAGCGGTGTTCACGGCCTCGGCAGCGGCATCTACCGCACCCTCGGCACCAACAGCAGAAGCTGCTTCGCCAACCATCTTGGAAACGGGAGGCAGATGATACTCCAGACCCGACAGATCAACACCGCCAGTCAACAGACCGATAGCGGGCATAAGCACATCGTCGACCAGAGAGGTGACAATCTTGCCAAAAGCACCACCGATGATAACACCGACAGCCATGTCCATCACATTGCCCTTCATGGCAAACTCCTTAAATTCTTTAATAAAACCCATAATTTTTCAAGAATTAAAAATTAATATTAATGTTATCTATCACTTACTGAATCAGTCAATTAACTATTAAACATTCTTAATTGAGACGAAAAAACGCGCATTTTGCCGCTTTTGGGCCCCTGTTATCAAAATATTTTAGTTAATTTTGCAGTCGTTATAGTACGGACTGCTGTTGACAAATGTCATGGCAAAGGTAACAAAAAAAACAAACAAAACTTAATATAACTGCATTATTTATTAAAAAATTATTAAAAAAGCATTATGGAGAAAATTAAAATCGGTATTAATGGATTCGGACGTATCGGCCGCTTTGTATTCCGCTCAGCCTTTGAACCTGAGAATGTTAATGATATCGAAGTTGTAGGTATCAACGACCTGCTCGACGTTGACTACATGGCCTATATGCTCAAGTATGACA
>CAZVMM010000039.1:0-25587 GCA_964628205.1 uncultured Muribaculaceae bacterium | reverse complement strand
TCGGTTCTTCGAACCGCTTGCGTCTTCGACGCTTTCCCCGGACAGTAATAAAAAAGAGAAAGAAAAAAGACGGGGTTCGCACCCAGTCTTTTTTAGTGTTCTGAAGCCTATTAAACTTATAATTAAACCCAAATGTCCATGGTTATCAAGATTAAGGCAATGATTACTTACTATTATTAGTCTGTATATTTTCTAGGTGCAAAGGAAATACAATCTCGGCAACAGTCAAAATCTTTTCTATAAAGCGACAAGAATAATCAGTAAAATGCTGCAAAATGAAAGAATTATGTCCCCAAATGGGCGGGATTCTTTCATTTTGCCAGCTTGCCGTGAAAAAGCACGCCCTGCTGTCGTGTTATGGCTTCGGCTGGTAGTTGCGGCCCACCACGTTGCACAGGAACCCCCGTCCCAGATAGGACGCGATGATGCCAAGCTTGTTCTTGCGGCGCACGTTGCTGTCGCGCAGGCAGCCGTGCCTGAGCCGCTTGATGCCCTGCCAGCAGCGGTCCTGCAGCTGGCTGTGGTCGGCCGACTTGTCCTGGTTGCTCAGCAGCAGGATGTTGAAGTAGGCGCTCAGCAGGCGGCTGCGCACGGGGGGCAGGAACTGCTGGTCCTGTATGGTCGCTTGCTGCTCCAGATTCTCGAGGATGTCGAGCACAACAGCCCTGCTGGGCGAGAACGCGCCCAGGATGCTGCTGCGCCGCTGGCGATAGCCATACACGGTGTAGTTCATCTTGGCAATGCGTCCGCACTTGATCACCAGCGGATAGATGATGGCCAGATCCTCGTAGTTCTTGCCGACGGGGTAGCGGATCTCCTCGAAGAGCGATGCCTCGTAGAGCCGTCCCCAGGCCGAGTGGGTGAGTCCCATCTGATAAAAGATGCTGCGCAGCGCGCGGTGTTGCGGGAACCGCAGCACCGTGGGGTCCGTGCCTTGTTCGGGCCACTGAGGCGTGCCATCCTCGTCAAAGGGGGTGTAGTCGCCCACGACGATGTTGGCATTGTTCTTGATCATGGCCTGGTACATCATCTCGATGGCCGTGGGGCGCAGCACGTCGTCGCTGTCGACCATCGTCACGAGCTCGCCCTGCATCGCGTCGAGCGCGGTGTTGCGGGCTGCCGACAGTCCGCCGTTAGGCTGATGGAAGACGCGCACGCGCTGGTCCTTCTTCGCCCAGTTGTCACACATGGCGGGGCAGCCATCGGTGCTGCCGTCGTCCACGAGCAGTATTTCCAGGTTAGCATAGGTTTGGGCCACAATGCTCTGCATGCACGGGTCCAGAAAGTGTTCCACGTTATAGACAGGTACGATAACCGATATGAGTGGTCCTTGGGTCATGTGAGTTTTCGTTTAGGTCTCTTATGATAACTTATTCCTTGACATTGACATCAGTTACCCGTGATTCACGCAGCCCATGCCATGCGCACGGACTGCGTGATCAGGGATTATGTTACTTGACTTTCCATTCAAAGCCATCCTTCGTGTCCTTGACCTCGAAGCCAAACTCGCTGAGCTTGTCGCGGATCAGGTCACTGGTGGCCCAGTCCTTGGCCGCCTTGGCATTGCGGCGCATCTCGAGCAGCAGGTCCACGGCCTTCTGGTACGGTTCCAGGTTCACGCTGTCACCGCCAGCGGCGGTGTCGCGGATGCCCAGCACGTCAAACAGGTAGGTATGGAAGACACTCTTCAGCTCATCGATGTCGGCTTGGCTCAGGCTCGCGTGGCCGTCGTTGGCCTGGTTGATGACCTTGCAGGCATCAAACAGGGTAGCGATGACCGTCGGCGTGTTCAGGTCGTCGTTCATCGCGTCGGCACAGCGCTGGCGATAGTTGTCCAGCGTGGCCGTCGACTGCTGGCTGGCGGTGAGGGCATTCAGGCGGTGCCAGCCGTCGAGCATGCGCTCGAGGGCCTTCTCGGCGGCCTGCAGGGCCTCGTTGCTGAAGTCCACGGTGCCACGGTAGTGGGCCTGGAGGATAAAGAAGCGGATGGTCATGGGCGTGTAGGCCTGGGTGAGTGCCGGGTGGTCGCCCGTGAAGAACTGCTCCAGGGTGATGAAGTTGCCCAGCGACTTGCCCATCTTCTGACCATTGATGGTGATCATGTTGTTGTGCATCCAGTAGTGCACCATCTCGTCGCCCTGGCTGGCTACGGCCTGTGCAATCTCGCACTCGTGGTGCGGGAACACCAGGTCCATGCCGCCGCCGTGGATGTCGAAGTGGTTGCCCAGGTACTTGCGTCCCATGGCGGTGCACTCGCAGTGCCAGCCGGGGAAACCATCGCTCCAGGGCGACGGCCAGCGCATGATGTGCTCGGGCTGAGCCTTCTTCCACAGGGCGAAGTCGGCCTGGTTGTGCTTCTCGCCCACGCCCTCGAGTTCACGGCTGGCATTGAGGATGTCATCGAGGTTGCGTCCCGAGAGCACACCGTAGCGGTGGTCGCGGTTATAGGCCTCGATGTCAAAGTAGATGCTGCCGTTGCTCTCGTAGGCATAGCCGTTGTCCATGATCTGCTTCACCAGCTCCTCCTGCTCGATGATGTGTCCCGTGGCGTGAGGCTCGATGCTGGGAGGCAACACGTTCAGGGCTTGCATCGCGGCATGGTAGCGGTTGGTGTAATACTGTGCCACCTCCATGGGCTCAAGCTGCTCGAGACGCGCCTTCTTGGCTATCTTGTCCTCGCCCTCGTCGGCATCGTGCTCCAGGTGGCCCACATCGGTGATGTTGCGCACGTAGCGCACCTTGTAGCCCAGATGTTGCAGATAGCGGAACAGCACGTCGAAGGTGATCGCCGGCCGGGTGTGCCCCAGGTGGGGGTCACCATAGACCGTGGGACCGCAGACGTACATGCCCACCATGGGCTCGTTGAGCGGCACGAAGTGCTCCTTGCGGCGGGTCAGCGTGTTGTAAACAAACAGGGGATGTTCCATTGCTATGGTTTTTAGTCTCAGTATAGTTAGTTTTGAGCAAAGCTAGTTTTGAGTGAAGTTAGTTTTGAGCATAGTGTATAGTTAGCCTACTTAAGTAACGCCAGAAAAAACTCCTAACTTCTAACTCCTAACTCCTCACTTAACTCCTCACTCCTAACTCCTAACTATAAAACTAATTACGCCTGTCCCTTGGGCAGGGGGAAGTCCATGATGTTGCCGTTAGCGGGAGCGCCAGCGGGACGGTTGATCTTGATCTCGCCGAAGTTCTGCTCGTAACGGTGCACGTTGTCCTGCAGGGCGAGCATGAGCTCCTTAGCGTGCTGGGGAGCCATGATGATGCGGCTCTGAACGCGTGCCTGGGGCATGTTGGGGCCGCGCAGAATCATATCGATAAAGAAGTCGTTGGGACCATGGGCAATCATTGCCATGTTAGCATAGCGGCCCTGCAACTCTTCCTTGGGAATTTCAATCTTAATCTGGTTCTGGTTTTGATTTTCGTTTGCCATAATTTCTTGATTATGTATTAGCTAAAAATGTGAATATATTAAATGAATTATTTTGTGAAATCGTAATGACCGATTTCGGGATATGTCTTGTCGTGGAGGTGAATCCTCAGGCAGCGGAACGACGGGCGTTTCCACAGGGCTCCCACGTTGAACGACGCGAAGCAGTCGCGCCAGAAGGTGGCCCGCTCGCCGCGCAGGTCGTGCACCAGGTAACAGTGCACAGTGTCCGCGCCCAGCGTCGAGCCATCGGCCACGAGCATGAGGGTGCGGGCCTTGCCGGTATACTCCACCTGGCAGCGCAGGTTGATGAACTCGCCCGTGCGCCACAGGCTGCGCAGCCTGACGGGGTGCTGCGGCAGGCTGTCGGGGCGGGCCGACGTCTGCCTGATCGAGTCGCTGATGATGCCGCTGCAGCCGTAGACGTTGATGTCTCTCTCGGGGCCCGATTGTGCATCGGCATAGTCGTAGCGCAGGAGCACGCGCTCGTGGCTCTTGGCGTCCTCGCTGATGTCGACCGTGGATTGCAGCCTGATGGCCGACGAGTCGCCATGCCCCAGATACTCAAACACCGCGCCGCGGGCGTTCTGGCCCAGATAGGTGACGATGTCGTAGCGGTAGTCGGTGTAGGCACGGTCGATGTCCTCCTGCTTGTCACAGGAGGCGAGCGCCATGATGGCCGCCAGCAGCAATATGGTCAGGTGGCGCAGGGGTTTCATCGGCGGCTGTGTGTGGTTTGGTCAACAATCAGGCCGTCGCGCATGTGCAGTGTGCGGTCGGCCTGGGCGGCTAGGCCCTCGTCGTGGGTGACGATGATAAAGGTCTGTCCCAGCTCGTCGCGCAGTTCGAAGAAGAGCCGGTGCAGTTCCTGCTTGTTCTGGCTGTCGAGGCTGCCCGACGGCTCGTCGGCCAGGATGACCCTGGGCGAGTTGATGAGCGCCCGGGCCACGGCCACGCGCTGGCACTCGCCGCCACTGAGCTGCGACGGCTTGTGGTCCAGGCGGTCAGCCAGGTGCATGCGTTCCAGCAGGCGGCGGGCACGGTCCATGGCGTCGCTGCGGCTGTCACCGCCCAGCAGTGCCGGGATGGCCACGTTCTCGAGCATGGTGAACTCGGGCAGCAGCTGGTGGAACTGGAAGACGAAGCCGATGTTGCGGTTGCGGAAGTGGGCCATCTCCTTGTCTCTGAGGGCGAGCACATTCTTACCCTCGTAGCACACCTCGCCCTGCTGTGGCGTGTCCAGCGTGCCGATAATGTGCAGCAGCGTGGTCTTGCCGGCGCCGCTGGGGCCGACAATCGACACAATCTCGCCCTGGGCGATGTCGAGGTCCACACCCCGCAGCACCTCCAGGTCGCCATAGCGCTTGACAATATTTCGAGCTTCAATCATCATAATAGAATGTGCAAAGGTAATAAAAAGATTTCACTCAGATGGGTCGCGGTTTCCATATTTTTATTACCTTTGCAGCCACATTTTAAATTAACATATACAAACAGTGGAAAAATTTGGCTGCTTGCAACCACTTGAAAAAATGCTAAAACTGCGATAATCAATTTACTTTATCGGCTTATTTAGCGTTCATGTTCCACACTGATTTTCATTATTTGGTACAATGAACAGTAAGAATTATCTTTTCACGTCGGAGAGTGTGTCCGAGGGGCACCCCGACAAGGTCGCTGACCAGATCAGCGACGCGATTCTCGACAAGTTTCTCGCCTTTGACCCGCGGGCACATGTGGCCTGTGAGACGCTCGTGACCACGGGCCAGGTCATCATCGCCGGCGAGGTGACCACCAATGTCTACATCGACTTGCAGCGCACGGCACGCGAGATGATTGCGAAAATTGGCTACACCAAGAGTGAGTACCAGTTCGACGCCAATTCTTGCGGTATCCTCAACAGCGTGCACGAGCAGAGCGGCGACATCGCCCAGGGTGTGAACAGTGCTGACGACAACAGCCAGGACCAGGGCGCCGGCGACCAGGGCATGATGTTCGGCTACGCCTGCAACGAAACGCCTGACATGATGCCGCTCACGCTCGACCTGGCCCATGCACTGATGCGCGAACTTGCCGACATCCGCCACAACCACTTGGAGCTGATGCCATACCTGCGCCCCGACAGCAAGGCACAGGTGACCGTCGAGTATGACGGCGAGACACACCGCCCGGTGCACATCGACGCCATCGTCGTGAGCACCCAGCACGATGATGACGTGGACCGCCAGCGCATTGCCAGCGATGTGCACGACATCCTCATTCCCAGGACGCTGGCCCACTACAGTGCCGACATTCAGGCGATGTATGACAGCCAGACCAAGGAGTACGTCAATCCCACGGGCAAGTTTGTCATCGGTGGCCCGCACGGCGACACGGGCCTGACGGGACGCAAGATTATCGTCGACACCTATGGCGGCCGCGGTGCCCACGGCGGCGGCGCCTTCAGCGGCAAGGATCCCAGCAAGGTGGACCGCAGTGCCGCCTATGCCTGCCGTCACATCGCCAAGAATGTGGTGGCTGCCGGCATCGCCGACGAGGTGCTCGTGCAGGTGGCCTATGCCATCGGCCGTGCCGAGCCCGTGAGCTTCTGCATCAACACCTACGGCACCAGCCATGTCGACATGACCGATGCCGGGATTGCCGCTGTGCTCCGGGACATGTTTGACATGCGGCCCCGTGCCATCATTGAGCGACTGCATCTGCTCAGCCCCATCTACACCGAGACTGCCGCCTATGGCCACATGGGCCGCCAGTGCGAGAAGGTGGTCAAGCGCTTTGAGTCGCTCTATAACGCCACCTGTGAGGTGGAGGTGGAACTCTTCCCCTGGGAGAAGCTCGACATGGTTGAGCCCCTGCGAGACAAATTCCACCTCAAGTAGAGCCGTTCCACAGCATCTATGGCTAGGTGAGAAAGTGAATCGGGCCGCTCAGTGATTGGGCGGCCCGATTTGTTAGGGTGATGGCAAGGCTTATCACTTGGCCTTCATGGCCTCCTTGATCTTGGCCTCGAGTTCCTCGGCCAGCTCGGGATTATCGGCCACCATCTGCTTGGCGGCGTCGCGGCCCTGGCCGAGCTTGGTGCCCTCATAGGAGAACCAGGCGCCGCTCTTCTTGACGATGCCAAACTCGACGCCCAGGTCGATGATCTCGCCCAGCTTGCTGATGCCCTCGCCGAAGCGGATCTCAAACTCGGTCTTGCGGAAGGGTGGGGCCACCTTGTTCTTCACCACCTTGACGCGCGTGAGGTTGCCGACAACCTGGTCGCCGTCCTTGAGCTGGCCCACGCGGCGGATGTCGAGCCTGACGCTGCTGTAGAACTTCAGGGCGTTGCCGCCAGTGGTGGTCTCGGGGTTGCCGAACATCACACCGAGCTTCTCGCGCAGCTGGTTGATGAAGATGCAGCACGTGTTGGTGCGGCTGATGGTCGCGGTGAGCTTCCGCAGCGCCTGGCTCATCAGTCGGGCCTGCAGACCCATCTTGCTCTCTCCCATCTCGCCCTCGATTTCGGCCTTGGGGGTGAGGGCGGCGACGCTGTCGATGACGATGATGTCGATGGCGCTGCTGCGGATGAGCTGGTCGGCGATCTCGAGAGCCTGCTCACCGTTGTCGGGCTGCGAAATCCACAGGTTGTTCACGTCGACACCCAGCGACTCGGCATAGAAGCGGTCGAAGGCGTGCTCGGCATCGATGATGGCGGCGATGCCGCCCATCTTCTGGGCCTCGGCAATGGCATGGATGGCCAGCGTGGTCTTGCCCGACGACTCTGGGCCATAGATCTCGATGATGCGTCCGCGGGGATAGCCTCCCACGCCCAGCGCGTTGTCCAGCCCGATAGAGCCGGTGGGGATGACCTCGATGTCCTCGATGTGGTCATCGCCTAGCTTCATGATCGATCCGCTGCCAAAGGTCTTGCCTATCTTGTCCATAGCCACCTGCAGGGCCTTGAGCTTCTCGGGGGAAACCTCCTTGCGCTGCGGCTGGCTGTTCATTTCTTCCTGGTTGAAAATCTCGTCTGCCATATAAAATAGATGATGATATTGTTGTATGATTGTTGGTTGATTATAAGCGAAACAGCCTACAAAGTTACGCAAAAAATGTGTTGTATTGGCCTTTTGCCTCGAGAATTTGAAAATAAAAAAAATATGGAGGCAAAAGTGCTGACATTTAGGAAAATTAGTTGTAACTTTGCCCAATTAAAGTGATGTGACAACAATTCATTATTAACCATTTAATATTTTATTCATTGCAATGAGGAAAATCTTTACGTTATTAACCATGTGCTTGCTGGCAACAGCAGCATGGGGACAGACCGTCATCACGTTTATCCCCGGCGAGACTGTTGGCAACAATGAGACCGCTCAGGGTGCCGACCAGATGGAGAAGGACGGCATCACCGTGGCCACCACGAGCGGTGGCTTGAAGGCCGCCCAGTATCGTTTTGCCAAGGGGTCGGTGACCACGATCTCGTCGACCATCGGCAACATCACCAGCATCGAGTTCACCTGCTCGGCAACCGGCACGAACAAGTATGGCCCTGGCTGCTTTGCCGCTCAAGCCGGTTATTCCTATGAGGGCAGTGTGGGTACCTGGACTGGCTCGGCAACCAGTGTTGACTTCACTGCCGAGAGCAATCAGGTGCGCGCTACCAAGATTGTCGTTACCGTGGACGGCGGTGGCCTGGCTAAGCCGACCATCAATCCCGCTGGCGGCACATTCTATGCTCCCATCGAGGTGACCATCACCTGCGGCACCAGTGGCGCCAAGATTTATTACACCACCAATGGCACCAACCCCACCACCAGCTCGACCCAGTTCACGGCTCCCTTTACCGTGAGCAGCAACACCACCGTCAAGGCCATCTCGGCCAAGGACGACGAGGTGAGCGACGTGGCCACTGCCGAGTATGTGTTCAGCACGGCCACCAGCGTGGCTAACATTGCCGCTGCACTGCAGGCTGCCGAGGACGCTGTGCTCCAGTTCACTAACCCGGTTAACGTGCTGGCACAGCACAACAGTTACCTGTACGTCATGGACGCCACCGGCTATGCTCTGATCTATGGCAAGCCTGGCCAGACCTACACGAACGGTGACGTGATTCCCGCTGGCTTTGTGGTTTCCAAGACTACCTATAATGCCGAGCCCGAGTTCAAGGTCGAGGACGGTTTCAAGGCCGCATCCGGTAACAATCCTATCTCCGCCGAGCCAATCACCGCTAACCAGGTGGGCCACAACATGTTTGCCCACTACGTGGAGATGAACGGCGTGACCATTACCAAGGTCGATGACCGCAACTATGAGCTGACCGATGCCAACGGCAACACCTGTGCCGTCTACTTCGGCTCGATGGGCGTGAGCGCTCCCGCTAACCTGGACGGCCTGTTCGACGTGAAGGGTATCGTGGGCGCCTATGGCAGCGAGAACACCGTCTACCAGCTGCTCCCCACCTCTATCAAGAGACAGGGTGGCGGTGGCTTTGGCTGGGGCTCGATGGAAGAGACCGCCGATGCTACTGTAGTGACCTTTGACTACGAGTCGACCGTCATCTATCAGTCCGGCCGTTACCTGTACGCTAAGGACGATACCGGTTTTGGTCTCGTTTATGGCGATCTGGATCATACCTACAGCATGGGTGATGTGATTCCCGCTGGCTTCAGCGGCACCAAGACCACCTATAATGCCGAGCCCGAGCTGGCAACTCCGTTTGCTGGCTTCCAGGCCGCTTCGGGCCACGTGGACCTCGTGCCCGAGACGGTTACCCCCGCTCAGGTGGGCAAGAACATCTGGGCACACTACGTGCTGCTCAAGGGTGTGTACATCAACGAGGACGGCACCTTGACCGATGCCAATGGTAGCTGCGCTTACTATAACGGCACCTTCAATATCACCCTGCCTAGCGACAGGACCAAGCCCTATGACGTGTATGGCGTTGTCGCTTCCTATGGCCGCACCAACACCGTTTACCAGGTTCTGCCCATCACCATCGGTGGCATGGAGCCCGGTAAACCCGAGCCCGTAGCCAACATCACCGAACTGTATGCTCTGGCTAAGGGCGCTAAGGGCCAGTTCACCACTTCGCTGACCACCATCTATCAGAATGGTGTTAACCTGTACGTTAAGGACGTTGACGGCAACTACAGCCTGGCTTATGGCAATGTGGATTACAAGGAGTTCGTCAATGGCGACTACATCGATGGCGCAATCGCATCTTGGAGCGAGTATCAGGGTGCAAAGCAGATGGTTCCCCAGGCCGACACCTTCGTTAAGGCTGGTCACGCTGCTGCCGTTCAGCCCGAGATCATGCCCATCGAGGAGGTTTCTCAGGACAATGTACACTGGTATCTGCGCTTTGAGGGCGTGACCCTGGCCGATACCGAAACTGCCAACACCTACAACATGGCCGACGAGACCGGCGAGATGCTCGTGTTCAACAAGTTTGCCGAAGACGTGGTCATTCCCGGCCTGAGCGCCGGCAAGACCTATAACGTGGAAGGCTTCCTGACCATCTACAAGGGTCAGCTCGAGCTCTATCCCACTAAGGTGGAGGAAATTGGCGCTGGCGTCAAGGGTGACGTGAACGGTGACGGCGAGGTTGGTATCGCTGACATCAACACGCTGATCGACATGATTCTGAGCGGTGACACCGCATCGAAGGGCGACGTGAACGAGGATGGTGAGGTAACCATCGGTGACGTTAGCGCCGTGCTCGACATCATCCTGTCGATGTAATCATCACAGCCAAGATGCATAATAGCCGCAGCCGATGAGACCGATAGCGACAAGAACTTGTGGTGACCAGCCTGTCTCGTTCCCAATGAGGAATGGCGGCAGGGCCCATGGCTGCGCTATGTCGTGCGGAGTTATTTAAGAGAAACGGGGACTCACCTGATGTGGGTCCCTGTTTTTTTCAAAAAAAATGAGTTTCTGAAAGAACGTGAAGGTTAGTGCCCCCTTGAAGCTTCAATAAGAATAGCATTGATTCATTTCAACCATATTTCTAAAAAACTTAACGCGATGAAGAGAGTCCTTCTGTTATTGTCTGCTTGGCTGGTGGCGGCCGGTGCCGCCTGGGCCTATGATGTCGTTTTTCTCCCGGCAGATAACGATTCAGTTTCATACCCCCTGAGCGCCATCAGCAAGAATGGTGTTACCCTGACTTTTACTCAAGAAATGCCGCTCAGTGCGCAATTCCGTGTCTACAAGGGTCATGACATGATTGTCACCAGCCAGGTGGGTATCATTACCAGAATCACGCTCGAGTGCACAGCTGAGGACACGGCCAAGTATGGTCCCGGTAATTTCATCACCAATCTACCCGACTATTACTGGTATGGCAAAACGGGATTATGGTCTGGCGTGGCCGATTGTGTGATTTTTCATGCCGAGACCGCCCAGGTGCGAATGACCAAAATCACTGTTACGGTCAGCGAGAACGGGCTTGCGGCTCCTGTCTTCAGTCCGCCTGGCGGCACCTATTACACCATCCCTATCGAGGTGAGCATGAGTTGCACGAGCAACGGCGCCGAGATCTACTACACTACCGATGGCAGCACGCCCACGACCGCCTCGACGCGGTATGTCGCCCCGATTGCCGTGAGTGCCCCCCTTACCATCAAGGCCGTTGCCGCCCGCGATGGTGAACTGAGCGATGTGGTGAGTGCCACATACGACCTTATTGACCCCGACCAGGCCACGACCCTTGCCGACGCCCTTGCGCTGGAACCAGGCACCAGCATCCGCATCACGGGGCCTGTCATCGTGCTGGCTCAGAATAAGAGCTACTTGTTTGTCAAGGACGAGACCGCCTTTGCTCAGATTTATGGCGACACGGGCCAGACCTATCACCATGGTGATATCATTCCAGGTGGTTTTGTGGTAACCAGTGGGTTTTATTCAGGTGAACCCGAACTTA
Source organism: uncultured Muribaculaceae bacterium (assembly GCA_964628205.1). Classification (GTDB taxonomy): domain Bacteria; phylum Bacteroidota; class Bacteroidia; order Bacteroidales; family Muribaculaceae; genus Sodaliphilus. Next base: position 14,248 of record CAZVMM010000039.1, on the reverse strand, counting down.
TTTCTCCCCATGACTTCAAGCCCGCTATCGGCTACACACCCGTCGAGGCCGAGGAGATCGACGATGTGATCGGCCATGAGCTGTTTGGCCACTACGTGGTCGTGCATAATGTCCAACTCGAGGAGGACGGCAATGTCATCACCGCCGTGGGGGAGAATGGCATAGTGTATCCTGTGTACTGTGGAACGCTGGGCGTGCAACCGCCCACGGACCTGAGCACGCCCTGTGACCTGTATGCCATCGTGGGGTCGTATGGCTATGAGAACACGATCTATCAGCTGTTGCCGGTCAGCTTCGGCCCCGGGATACCCGAGCAACGGATTGGTTTTGGCGACCTGCCTTACCTGACTGGTGACCCCAATAACCCCAATCCAGAGGTGACGATGGGCTATGATGCAACGGTGATCTACCAGTCGGGCCCCAACCTGTTTGCCAAGGATGAGACTGGCTATGGCCTGGTCTATGGCGACACGGGTCACACCTACAAGATGGGTGACGTGATTCCCGCCGGCTTTGGTGGCGAGGTCAAGATGTGGAGCTGCCATCCCGAAATCTCGCGCCCCACAGGCTTCGAGCCCGCACAGGCCTGTGTCGATGTGCAGCCAGAAGAAATCAAGTTGAGCCAGGTCGATGAGGAACACTGGGCCCATTATGTGGTCGTCAGGAACGTGTATTTCGACCCCATCGATAATGTGCTGAGGGACGATGAGGGCAACGAGATTCCCTACTACAACCGCATGGGCATATTTCTGCCCGAAGACTGCAGCAGGACCTACAACGTGTATGGCGTTGTGGAATCCTATGGCAATAAGTGCACCCACGAGCTGGTGATTCTGGACTGGGGCCCCAAGCCCGACTATGGAGTTTTCACCTGCCTGGAGGACTTCTATGAGATGGTCCCACAGGGGGCTGTTGCCACGGTAAAGCTCGTGGTGGCTTATCAGAATGGTGTAAACCTGTATGTGAAGGATGCGTGTGACCGGTTTGGCCTCATCTACGGAAACATCGGCTTGACCCTGGCCAATGGCGACACCATCTGTGGCCGCGCGTCATGCACGACCTACCAGGGTCAGTATCAGTTGTCGCCACAGTTCGGCACCTGGAAGTTCATCGGTCACGGCCCCAAGATCGAGCCCATCGAGATACCGATTGAGGATATTAGCCAGGATATGTGCCACCACTACGTTCGCCTCGTTGGGGCGAAAATCATAAAACGGGACGGCAACTGGTATGCGCAGGACGAGACTGGCGAGATGCTACTTTTCGACAAGTTCGACGTCGAGATAATGGGTTGGGCTGATTGGGATCAAGAACTGACGATCGCTGACGTGAATGCGTTGATCGAATGGATCATCACCAAGGGGCCGGCATGCCCGACATTCAACAGCATTCCTGATAGCATCAACCCCAATTCCCTGTGGGATATCGATGGGTTCCTGACCGTTTACAGGAATAACCTGGAGCTGTATCCCGTCAAGATTGCGCACCATTACTCCTCGATGCCGTTACCGGGTGGCAAGTATGACGTCAACCAGGACGGCGAGGTGACCATAGCCGATGTCAACCTGCTGATCGACATTATTTTTTACTAAGGTCACAGCCCCCCCCAAAAAAAAGAACAATGATTGTCCGGGGAAAGATTACCAAGGTTGCATAAATGCCGTGTAAACGAGCTGATTAGAGGCTATTCCTCAAAATGGGGCTTGGCTTTTGCCTCGAAGAGGTTGGTCGGGTCGAAGACGCAAGCGGTTCGAAGAACCGATTGAGTCTTCGACGCTTTCCCCGGACAGCAATTATAATCCAGGTAATTGCCGCTGTGCTCGACAGTCCACTTGATGAGAGCGAAATAACGTCAGATTTTCACGGCGTTGATGTCAATCAGGTCGTTGACGATAGCATAGATGGTCAGTCCTGCTGGACTGTGGATTTGGAGTTTCTGGGCGATGTTGCGGCGATGAGTGATGACGGTGTTGACCGAGATACCGAGATGGGCGGCGATTTCCTTGTTGGCCATGCCTTGGACTAGGGCAATGATCACTTCCTTCTCACGGGCCGAGAGCGTCTCATGCCCGGGGATACCATCCTTGAAAACCATGTTGGTGATGTTGCGGGTCACATCGCCATGCTTAACAAGTCGCTCCAGGCGTCGGATGGCGGGGACAAAGATGTGGTCCTCGACCAGGGCGTGCTGTCGCAGCCACACCTCGTTCTCGTAGATGTCGTGCAAGGTGGCTGTGAGCTGGTTGTTGTGCAGGCCGTCTTGTGGCAGGTACTTAATAATGAGGATTTTCAACTCATGCAGTTGCTGGTCGGCCGCATCGTGATGCTTTGAGAAGGTTTCCACATTGTAATCGCTGGCAGGTTGTCCGTCAAGCAGCTTTTCCACATAGGGGAACAACGTCTGCTGCTCATAATTCATGTGCTGGCGTATCTCGTGGGCATATTCGTCATACAGCCTCATGATGAGTACCGCCAGGGAATTGTTCTCGTCGAGCGACTCCTCCAACTCGCGGCGAATGTACGGCAGCTGGAAATCCAAGAAATAGTCATGGCTGGCTTCAAGATAGTGCAATAGGGTGGAGACCGATAGCTGCTCATCGTCCTCGTCCACGCCAACGTCGTTGATGGCATAGTTGACCACGGTGAGAAAAGTGTGGGTGTCCACACCGTTGCTCTCGCAGGTTTCCCTCACCGTCTTGTCGCCAAACCCCAGGTTGATGCCAAAACTGCCCAAAGCCTGCAGCAGGTTGTAGTTGTCACCGATGAGGGATATCATCTTGTCTTCTGCTTCATATATCTTTTGATTCTTCATGGACTGGTCTATTATGTTGATGCAAAAATAGTCATCTCAACGCTCACTTACAATCATCATTTATTGGTATTTAGATGAAAAAATGCCCCCAAATGTGAGGTGAAAAACATTTGGGGGCAATGCATATAGCGGGTATCTGGAGATTATTCCGAGAGCATGGTCACCTCAATGCAACGCTTCGCGGCGAGCAACCGCTGTGCCATGGCTTGCACTTGGGCTGCCGTCATGTTCTCTACCATCTTGCAATAGTCCTTGTCGAAATCTGTTTCGTCGTCCAACTCATGCCAGATGATATAGCTCCAATAGTCATTGGTGATGGCCATCTGGGCATACTGCTTGGTCAAGTACTGCTTGATTTTTGACAGGCTGGACTCGAGAGGCCCGTTATCGGCGATGTTCTGCAACTGCTGGTAGATCATCGGGTTGAGTTCCTCATATCGGTCGGGGTCGGCATTATACGAGATCTTGAAGGTAGCATTGGGCTGGTCTTCCTTGGCCAGCTCAAAGTCCACGCCCACGCCGTAGGTGCCGCCTTTCTCTTCACGCACCGAGTCGGTGTAGGCGATAGAGAGGCAGCGCTTCAAGAAGTCCAGCTCCAGGTCGCTCTGTGCGGTGAACGGCACGTCGGCAGTGTAGTAGATGCTGACGTTGGCCAGCGGTGTCGCCATCTTCTTGGAGAACTTGTGCACCGACTGGCCACCCACGATGTGCGGGAGGTTGCTGTAGTCGGTCTGCGCATGCTTGCCTGTGGATGGCAGGGTAGCCAGGTATTGGCACAGCAGGTTGCGTAGCTCGCTCTCGTCATAGTTGCCGATGATGACCGTCTTGAAATTGGAGGCGTCGCTGAAGCATTCCCGGTAAATCTCCAGGATGCGGTCATAGTTCACGCGGTCGAGCGTCGATTGCACAACGGGTTCCATGCGGGGATGGTGGTCATACAGGATAGCCCGGATCGAGTCATTGTAGTCCACCTTGGGCGACGCGTTGCGGTTAGTGAGGAACGAGCGGTTGCGACTGATGAACTCGTTGAAGGCTGTGGTATCTCGCCGTGGCGAGGTGAAGTACAGGTAGGCCAGTTCAAACATGGTCTTCATGTCCTTGACCGATGAACCGCCATTGATGCTCTGCCCATCGGACCCTATCGACGGACTGACGCGCACCGACTTGCCGGTGAGCATCTTGCGCAGCGTGAGGGCATCATAATCGCCCACACCGGCCTCGGTCACACTGCTCGAAAGGATGCTGAAGTTGGGAATGTCTTCGTCGCCATAGAGCGAGGTGCCGCCTTCACCATTCATCTCCAGTGAAACGGCGTCGGCGCTGAAATCGGTCTTGCGGGCATACACCTTCATGCCATTGGACAGTGCGAACTCTGTAAAGCCATGCTTATAAGCCTTCTCGCTGACGATGGTGCCGGGTTGGGGTAGCTGGCCAATCAGTTGGTCGCTCAAGACCTGCTCGGTGTAGGGCGCATAGGCAAGGCGCTGGGCTGCCAGGATGACCTGTTCGATCTGTCCCTCGTTGGGGAGGATGACCTCTTCCTTGTCGGGAGCATACATGACCACGACCTGATTCTGGTCGGTTATCAGCTGCTTGACGGCCTTGTTCACTTCTTCAAGTGTTACCTCATGGTCGAGTTTGCGGGTATTGCCCAACTCATATTCCACCGACACCAGCGGCTCACCTGTCAGGAAGTTGCTCACGCAGGAGTTGACATAGTGCGAGTTGCGGTAATCGTTGCGCATGTTGTAGCGGCGCTCGGCGGCATTGAGGAAGAGTTTCTTGGCACGGGCCAGTTCGCTCTGCGTGAAGCCGTGCTGGCGCGCCTGCTCGGCAATCCCCACGGCAGCGACAATGCCGCCCAGGATGTTGTCCTGCTTGCAGCTGATGCTCATGGCAAAGGCCTCCTTGGTGCGGCTGATGAAGAATGTCGAGGCGCGTCCCGATGCACTCTGCACCGGCGAGCCGGGCTGCTGGCGCAGTTCGGCAAATCGGTCGTTGAGCATGGTGCTGATGAGGTCGTCGATATAGCTGCCACGCAGATAGGCCTCACTATTTTTCTCGGCATCAGGGGTTGCATCACGTTTCTGATACAGGTGGCACAGGACAATGGGCTGTTCGGCATCTTTCTCGATGGCGACAATCATCTTGTCGTTGTCGTTCACGGGATAGTAAATGCGCTCGGCCGCCTTCTTGGGCATGGGGATGGACGAGAACACCTTCTTGATTTTCTTTTCCATCTTGTCCACGTCGATGTCACCCACGACGACGATGGCTTGTAGGTCGGGGCGATACCACTTGTGGTAATAGTCGCGCAGGTCCTGATAGGGGAAGTGGTCAACGATGTCCATCGAGCCGATGGGCATGCAGTCCTCATATTTTGTCCCCCGATAGATGATGGGCAGGACGTCTTCTTGCATGCGTTGCACGGCCATTCCCGCACGGCGGGTGCGCCATTCCTCGTGGATGACGCCACGCTCCTTGTCAATCTCCTCGTCCTCGAGCAGCAGGTAGTGGCTCCAGTCGTGGAGCACCAGCAAGCAAGAGTCGATGATGCCCTCGCGCACGAGCGGAGCCGAACCGATGTGATAGACCGTCTGGTCAATCGAGGTATAGGCATTAAGGTTGGCGCCAAACTTCACGCCGATGCTCTCGCACCAGGGGACGATGCCCGGTTTACCGTTCTTGCCGGGGAAATGTTTGGTACCGTTAAAGGCCATGTGCTCCAGGAAGTGGGCCAGTCCTCGCTGGCGGGGCTCCTCAAGGATGGAACCTGCACGCTGTGCGATGTAGAAGTCGGCAAGGCCGGCTTCCTTGGCATTGTGCCGGATGTAATAGGTCATGCCATTCTTGAGGGTGCCCTTTCTGATGCTCGGGTCTTGAGGCAACTGGGCTGCTGCCAACAGGGGCAGCAGCACCAGTGCAATAAGTGATATGATGAGACGTTTCATCTAGCTTATTTGTTGAGCAATGAAGCGGGGGCTTCAGGGATAAAGTCGTTGGTCGAGTTGTTGGTGTCAATGTACTTGCCATTGGCGTCCTGCTTGCGGATTACCGACTTGTTGAAACGGGTCTCGTCACGGTCCACCTTGCCGCAATAGGTCCAACCAGCGTCGATCGAGGCGTCGAGCACGTTCCACTCGCGCACCGACTCCACGCTCAGGTTCACGCCGTCGAGAATCCACTCGTTGGGCACCTTGTAGAGACCACTCTTAGTCATCTCCTTGGAGAAGTCGCCGAAGACAAACAGATAGGTAGCGTCATAGACGTAATTCTCAAGCCAGTCTTCCTTGCTGGTGTTCATCTTGGCGATCGCCATCGAGTTGAAACCACGGCTGTGGAACTGGTAGATCGTGGCAGTGTAGCAGTACCACTTGTCCAGGTTGGGAGCCTCACCATCGGGGTCGGTGAAGTTGGGATTGGAAGTCTCGTCATAGAACTCAAAGTCGGCATCGCTCAGGTCGATGGAGTTGGGCTGCTCTGTCGTGTGGTTGATGGCGTTGACAGCCAGCTTGAGGCTCTTGCCCGGCTCAACGGGAACACTCTTGCCGTTGCCGGGAATCATGTAGCAAGCCTGTACCGAGAAGTGTGTGGACATGATGTCGGGAGTATAGTCCTCCTTGGTGGTGGTCAGGAAGGCAGACTCGAGCACGGCAATGCTGTCGGCATACAGGGTGACATCAGAGTTGTTGGTGATAATGATGTACTGGTCACCGCTATAGGATTTACCCTCGGGTGAAGTGGTGCCAGTGTAGAAGATCTCACTGATGACAAATCCGCCCTGGGCGGTAAACGTGGAGATAACCATTTTCAGGTCGTGGGAGGTCTCGCTGAGGACCACATTGTCTGACTTTACCTCAAAGTCCTTCTGCCCGGCAACACCGTTGAGGGTAAATTCGAGATGACCAGTCACCACGATGTTATAGGTACCGGCCTGCAGGTCATTGCACATGATTTTGTATCCATTGCCGTCCTTGACAAATATGGCACCCTCAATGGTGGTGACCTGTTTGGTCTCGACATTGGTCAGTGTGGCAACTGCATTGCTAAGTTCCGTGTTCTGTAAGTTTGCAGGAACCTCAAGGGATACCATCGAGGTGGGGATGACGGGAATCGGGTCATCGCTGCTGCAAGATGTCAAACACATGGCTGCTGTGAGCATCATCACGATGCTTTTTAAGATAAACTTTTTCATTCTTTTCTTTTGTTTTAATGATTTGATTATTAATGAGTTGTTATTAAAATGTGATTCCAATTGAACTGTGAAATACCGTCTGGTGCTCACCCGCCGAACATAGGGTCATGCCGCCCCCAGCCTCGGCATAGAGTCCATAGCGGGACTGCTTCAAGGCTAAATCAGCGCGCACCGTGGCGCCAAAATCGGTGTAATTGGCTGTTGCGAATTGGTGCTTGTGCTGAATTAAGCGGATAAATGCGTCATCCATGTTGGCCAGCGGCATGTTGAGCTTGTCACTGACTTTTGCATAGTAGGAGACATGGGCATTCATTGTCAGTAACCATTTGTCTGCCGGGCGAATGTAGCACTGCCCCTGCAACTTACCGTAAAAGTGGCTGGCATCCATCTGTCGATGCGGATAGACATATTCCTCACTCACTTCTCGATATCCCGCTGTTATGTTGACGTTCATGTTACCACGGCCGTAGATCGCTCCAGCATAGGTGTCCAGTGTGTGGCCTTTGTACATCGTCAGGCAAGCGATAACAGGGAAGTAGCGGGCATCGGATGTGCCGCCGACGTGCTCGTTACCCGTGCGCCGGGTATAATCAATATGTCCGTAAACAGCTGCATTGTAATTCCTTTTTTGTTTCCACCCTATCGTCGCCGTGGCATGTTCGTTGTACAGGTCGGTAAGTGGCATGGAATTATATTCAGCGAGCTTGCGATGATAACGGTGCTCGTCAAGGGTGACGTCGGCATACGGGCCGTTCTGATTGATGGGGGAAACATGAAGCATGACAGCTACGCCACCTCCGTCATAATAGAGGCTGCGCTTGTCGCCCGAGAATCGGCTGTATTCTGTGCCCAGACCTGTCATCTGATACTCAGGAATAACGCCCTCCTCACGGTAGAAGGCGACACTATTGGTCTGCTTGTAAATATTACCCTCAACAGTTGCTCCAAGACAATAGCGTCCCAAATCATAACCGCCGCCCAGACGCAACGTCAAGTCGGTGACGATGCCTCTCATGCGCGGGTCACGGCTGCGGTATTCTTGTTCAGCACGGACGTGCATCTCTGCTCCCAACAACCATTTGTTGATGCGGGTAGCATATCCTCCCGAGACGCTGTAACGTTCGCGCCGTGTGTCCCCGCCCAGGGTGTCGGCGAGAATGTAGGGCTCCAACAGGTCATAGTCACTGGTAGAGTTCCACTTGAGGTTGTGCACTTTGCCAGTCATGTATGAGGCTTCGCCCCACACTGTGGAACGCTGATTCAAGGGGTGGAAAGTAGTCACGCAGAGGTAGGGCAGGGCATAGCCTGTCCCCTTCTCGGGAACAAAGGCCTGCGTCTGGTGCCGCACGTCAATGCCCAGCGCCAGTTGTGAGAATGAGGTGTGATAGCTCACGCCATGCAGGGCGGGGTTGCGCATCGCTTCTAGCATGGGCAGCCTACCTAACGTGGTATGCTCAACCAGTGCCGAGTCGGCATTGGAGGCCATCGTTTCTGTCGTGATGGTTATGAAAATCAGTATGAATAATATCAGGCGTTTCATGTCAGTCAAGGAAGATGGTTCTTAATGTGACCTCGTTGATGCCAAGTTTGACGAATTCCTCATAGTCGCTCTGGCAGCGGAACTGGCGCATGCGGGTGGCATTGTCGGGCGACACGCAGGTGGCAACGCCTTCAATGTCTATCTGATAGGCGCCACGCAATAGTTCCACCGTTGCGCTAGTACCGATAAAGTCGGCTACTGTCGTGACTTGACGCGTGTTCACATTGGTTAACTTCACCTGGGCTTGGACACTGGTGATGGACTCGTCGCCCTCAGCAGTGACCGTGATGCGAGCGGTGGTGAAAATGTCGTCTTCCACTGGGGCACAGGCGGTGAACAACATCGCCACGGCAATCAGTAACGAGAATAGGATGCGCTGTTTCATAACTTGATATTCATTTCGAGCCCAAAATAAGGGGTTACATGGCGACGGATGGTCGTGCCGCGGCTGTCATAGTCGGGCGTGTAGTCCCACAGCTTGTTGCAGAACATGGCGACGTGCAGGCGGTCGTCAAACAGTTTCTTGGTGACCTTCATATTGACATTCATGGCAAACGGGACACGGTTTTTCTCAAACAATGAGGGTGTGTAGTCCCTGACGAGCCAGCGCAGGTACATGTCGGCGGCATCACTTTCCTGCCAGTCATGGATGCTGCCGTCGGGGGAGATGTACTGGACGGGATACTTGCTTACCTCCTTGCGCTGCGATGTGGTGAACCACAGGCACTGGGCCGACAGGGAAAATCCCAGCTTGAGGCGAGGCACATCGGTGTCGAGCGTGAAATTGGTGTTGAATGACTCCCTCACCGAGCCGTCATCGCCCTCATACAGTCCCACGTATTGAATCTGGCGGTTGTCAATCACCTGGCTGGGACGGTAAGAGTCCACGATGGAATTATTGTAGGTCGTGCGGAAGTAGGCACCATTGATGGTGAGTCGTGTCAGGACCACAGGGAATCGCTTGGTCTCAAGGGTGTACTCGATGCCTTCTTTCAGCGTCATGCTGCCATTGGTGTAGTTGCCATAGCCAGCCAACTCGTTGATGACCGTGTATGGCAGTTCGTCAAGGCTGGGTTGCGACGTCAGGCTCGCGGCATTGATGCCACTGGCGTCATATTGCTTGTACTGGAAAGTCCGGTAGTAGGATTGCATGCGGAATCCTGAAGTCATCTTCTCGCGGAATGCCGTTATGGCCAAACGGTTGCCGCCGATGTTGATGTCCAACGACAACTCCTTCTTGAGGTTGCGGGCAGGCTCAAGGGCGGTGTTACGCGGATTGACGATATAGGTCATCAGGTTGATGCGGCGGTAGTCGGGATTGTCGTGATAATAGTTCAGCTGGATGAAGTCGATGTAAAGCAGGTCGGGGAACAACTGCTCCATGGTGGGCATTTTGGTGTGCTGGCCGATGCCCCCGGCGATGCGGATGAACGTCGGTTGGCCAAAGACGGTCAACTTGGGCAACGTGTACCCCATGTTGACGCGCGGATCCCAATACAGTTTGCCATTCATCGTGTAGCCGGCATTAAGGTTCAGCAGCGTGGTGGCACGGATGCCTGCCGTAACTTCGAGCGAGCCGATTGCGGTAGGCCATTTGAGGCTCTCCTCGGCATAGGCCGACAAGCGATGATTAGCAGGGATCTGCTTGAGCGATCGGGCCCGTGACGAGATGCCGGTATATACTGGCGTGTGGGGATCAAACACCTGTCCGCGTCCCATGTTCTTGTCCATGTTCCATTCCACACCCAGCAGCAACGTGTTTGATAGGCGGTTGTTTGGAATCTGCACGCGGGCATTCATTTTGGCAAACACATTGAGCGGCATGCCTTCTACCTCGTGGTGACCGATATATTTAAATGGTAATATATAGGCATCGTTCTCGCCCTCTTCCTTGGATAAGGGAGCGACGGTCATGCGCGACAGTTGCACCAGGCGGGTACGCTCGATGAGGTCGTTCTCGAGCGATGCCGCCACCGTCACCTCTGCCGATTTGAGCCATGAGCCCTGCATGCTCTTGTATTGCAGGACGTTAGACAGGGCGTAACGGTTGTAGCTTGACTGATAAGAGTCCTCTGCACTATAGGTCTGGTCGATGTCCTGCTTGTCGTTGTCGAGCGAACTAGAGAAGTCAAGATTGGATGAGAGAGTGAGGCTGTAATCATCATTGTACACCCATTTTTTTCTCAATCGGGAGGATAGTGTCACTCGCTTGTAGTTCTCCAACCGGTTACGAGGGTCTGCCTTGGCATCCAGGTAGTCGGCACTCAGGTTCCAGGTCAAGTGGCGCTTTTCCCATTCAAAATCCATGGCACCATACAGCAGTTTGGAACCCATGTCGGCTTTGAGGCGGAATTTTAAGTTGTGTCCGCCACGGCGACGTTCAATCTTTACCAGTCCACTGGTCAAGTCACCATATTCGACCGACGGAATGCCTCGTACGATTTCCACACTCTCGATATCGTCGGTCGAGATTCCACGCATGTCAACACCGGCATTGGTGTTGTCACGGCTGGTGGCAGCATCATCCCAGGCGCCGGCCAGATACTGCATGTTGGCATTGGTCGAGATGGGTGCCCCGTCGATGACAAAGCTGGTGCCCAACGATGAGGTAGCATAGTTGCTGTTGCCCGATGAAATCTCACGGATGTGAATATTGTTGGGCACGCTCAGTGACGGGTCAATGCTGCGTCCGCCGGGTATCAGCTCCAGCAGGTCAGAAAAGCTCGATGGCTGCAAGTGCTCCATGGCGTGTTTCTCGATTTTTGACGAAGTGGTCAATCCGCGGTTTTCCTGAGCGGTAACCACTACCTCGCCCAGCTGGCTCACCTCGGCTTGCAGCAGGTAGCGGCCTTCGGGGACGGGCTTGGCCAGCAACGTCTTGTAGCCGATGGACGAAATTTTCAACTGCAGGACTTCATCATTTTTAGGTAGGCCAAATGTGCCGTCAGCATTGGTGACAGTGATGACTTTGCCCCGTTTGGCATCGGCAATGGTTGCGCCAACGACGGGCTCCAGTGTCTCGGCATCGAGCACCGTTCCGCTGATCACAGCCTGAGCGTCAACAGATTGTATAGATAAGACTGATAAAAGTATGATAATAATTCTTATTATGTGCATTTTGAATATTTTATAGTGTAAAATTACCACCATTTACAGGAGAACACAATACCTAATATAGAGTAAGACTACAGTTCCCAACGACATGCTAGAAAATAGATTATTTTGGATTGGAAAATTAGCTGTGGTGCGTACCTACAACCGCAAGTTTCTTGACATCATCGGCATGACGCCTGGCGAGTTCCGGCAACTGCTTGAGAGCGGGCGAAGAAGCGAGCATTGAGCAGGGCGTCTGGACAAAAATGAAGGCCATTTTGCCATGAAACAAATGATTGACCAAGAATGTTTTTCCCACACGTCTGCGACCATAAATGGCAACAAATTCAGGACGGTCGGAAGATGTGAATTCTGTCTATAGTTGTATCTCTTTTTCTCTGCCAATAAGCTTATCCATAATGAACGGTTAATTTGGTTGATGCAGAGGTATTATTATTATTTAAACTGGCAATGAGTTTTGGCTAAAACTCGCAAATAATTTCCGTTTTAGCCAAAACTCAGTTGTGCTTTACTTGCTTTACTGCATTGGTACTCCCCAACCCCCATCATCTCAAATTTGGTCTTTTTGATGTTAGCAATAGCATTTGGAGCCAGGTGCTCCAATAAAAAACAACGAGCAACCATCTGTATGTCAGATAGTTACTCGCATTCCGTGGAGCTGGAGGTTTTATCGATTGATATTACATACTAATCACGTACTGATTATGTGATAGTATAAACTAATGAAAATATTTGGTTATCAGTAGATTACAAATCAATGATTAATTTGTCGTATCGCACGATTAGTATGTTATATCCCAAAAGGGGGGAATAAAAAAAAGTGGTTATCCCCCCCCTCTTGCCGAGTTGAAGGCTGCCATTATTCGATGGTTTATCACCCCATCTTACCGTCATTCATGCGAAATGAAACAGCAAAAAAATGTCCCAATTCTGATAAAATGTTCCAATCTTGCACATTATTTGCAAATAAACTGTAACTTTGCACATGAAAGTGAGCTGTGATGCCTCTGCATTATCAGTGAAATAGAACAATAGGATATGAGCAAGTACGAGATTCCATTTTTGACAGCCTGCATTCGGGCATTTGGCCGTCGGTTTGACATGACTCGTCAAGCAGCCTTCCGTTATTTGCATGAGCATAAGGGATTGGCGTTCTTGATAGAGTTCTATGATGTGGAACATCTGCAGTCGATGGACGAAACGATAGATGACCTGCTCATTATTTGTCAAAAGAATGGAGGAACCTTGGCATGATACTTTATCACGGAACAAACGCTGACATTGAGTCAATAGACCTTACAAAGGGTTTGCGGTACAAGGATTTTGGCAAGGGCTTCTATTTGACTCCTAATAGGGAAACCGCATGCCGTATGGCGCTAAAAAGAGCGCGACTCTTTGGTGGAACTGCTACGTTGATTACCTACGAATTAAATGACTCTGCCTTGCAATCAGATTTGAAGGTGAAAGTTTTCCCTGAAAAGGCGAGCGTGGAATGGCTCTTATTCGTGGATGCCAACCGCGACAGGAATAGCCAACAGCCCGTGCATGACTATGATATCGTGGTCGGCCCGATTGCAGATGACGGCGTCGTTTTGCAATTGACCAACTACCGTGAGGGAATCTACTCACCAGAAGAAGCCGCCAGGTTGCTTCAAGACAGATATCTTGACCAGCAGTACTATTTTGGGACAGAAAGGGCTCTTAATTTCCTTCATAAAATAAACGTAGAGACGATATGATCCAGCCCACACATCAACAAATAGCAACCTATCTGACTGATTACGCTCTGAGCGAATTGGTTAAATATGTCATGGAAGACACCGGCTGCACGATCGAGCAGGCAATGGAGCGTGTGTATAACTCACCCTTGATTCCTGCCCTTCAAGATGAAGAAAACGAACTATACGTCCAAAGCCCCGCCTATCTCTACGAACTGATGAACGGCTATTTCGCATCAAACTGAGCTTAAATACCACTAAATCCAATTCATTATGGCTAAGAAAAAGCAGAAGAAACAACAGGCAGGTGCGCAGTTCTTTTCGCCTGAACAGTTTATGAAACAGCGCGTGCGCTCTCTTGAGATAGGCAAATGCTACATCTCTGAAGACATTGAGGAGTATGGTGAGGGGCATGTGGTTGTTTCAAGAAAGCATACGGGTGGACGCATCAGTGTTGCTTTTTACTTGGTGGACATCTTCTGCCTTGGTGTGAAAGATTCTTTCTATCATCTTAGGCTTGAGGAAGAAGAACTGAATAATATCCTTGAAAAAGATATGGATGTCAGGGTGTGTGCCTATGAAGAGGCACATAACTGGATCTATGGTGCTATCAGTTGGGCCGAGGAAGCCGGCATAGAACCGGACAAGTCGTTTGCCGTCACACAATACATGCTAGAGGAGGATACTGACGAGATACCACTTATAGAGTATGAATATGGTCGTGATGGTAAACATTTCTTGGTGGCCAACGATAATCTTGAAGCAAGCCGGTATCTGCCACTACTCGATGAGAACCTGGGAGAAGGAAACTACACATTTGTCGTTAGAACTGATATCAAAGACCTTGACTTGGGCCCCGATGAGATGAT
>CAZVMM010000038.1:0-25761 GCA_964628205.1 uncultured Muribaculaceae bacterium | reverse complement strand
GCTTGGGAAAGTAGAGGCTTTTTTCATTATTGAGGTATGTTTTGCAACACCCTCTGGCATGGTCTTTCTCATTGAAATCGGTTCTTCGAACCGCTTGCGTCTTCGACGCTTTCCCCGGACAGTAATAATTGAAAAGAAGGCTTTAGGTTTTAGCCTGGCAAATGCTAAAACCTAAAGCCTAAAACCTAAAGCCTAAAGCCTAATTACCAACTTCCATTGAGCAGGCGGTCGATCAGGGCCGACACGTCGGCAATCGTCACACCGTTGGCAAGGTCGCAGTCGGCACCATTGAGGTTGATGTTCGTGGCATCACCGGTCAACAGATAGTCGATCAGGGCCGACACATCGGCAATCGTCACATCGCCATCGCCGTTCACGTCGCCACGGATAAAATAGGCGGGCTCGACGGGTATGCCATTGACGACAACAGCTTGACCACTCACAGTTTCACCGTTTAATACCACAACTCCTCGAGAGGGGTCCCAGGTGGCTCCGGCAGGCTCGGTGATTTCGCCCGAGAAATAGTTTCGGGACTCCAAAGACACATAAGTGCCATAGGAACCCAATTGTGCAAGACCAATGACACTCACACCATTGGTGGCGGTTACACCAATCGCTGCTTTCGCCACGCCGACAGTTGTACGGTTACGGACGATGATATTCTTTGCTACGATACCCCTGCTATCAGACCTGGTGTTGTTGTTCTCAACCAGCAGAGTTCCGGTGCCCATAAATATCAAATTGCCCGATGAAACGATTGATGACAAAGCGCTTTTCGAGCGCACCCTGGTTACTTGATTCACTTGAATCTCCAGCGATGGCATCTGACTCGAAATAGCAGGACTCGTGGAAGTTGCTGTTCCCACTATTCCACCGTTCAAGTAGAGCCTACCATTATCGTAAGCGGCAAGACCATTGCCCAAGATGTCACCCTTATTGAGGCTGGTAACACGGGTGCCGCCTACCGTCAGACCGTACTTCTCGCCGCCCACGTGAACCACACAGGTGTCGATAACGTCATCGACTTGGGCCGTGATGTAATAGGTCTCGCCCAATGTGGCGGAATTATTCAGGAGGGTCACCAGACCGTTCTCATCGACCGAGAGGTAGTTTGGCACGCTGGATGTCCACACCACGTCGCCCTCGGCAGACGCGGGATAGATTGCGGCTTGCAGTTGCAGTTGACCCACCTCGGGATCAAGCGTCACTTCACTGGGAGTGATGTTGACGCTCTCGACAGGACGTTTCTCAACGACAACATTGATAAAGGCCAATTGGCGGTCGCCATCTTTGAAGTAGAAGAGGTATCTGCCATTGTCGTCGGCTGTTGCGCCAGTGGCATTGATCGTGAAAGTCTTTGCCTGGGTGTCGATGGTCACTGTCGGCGGGATGGGGTTGGATAAGGAGCCTGTATAGCTGACGTACTGCACGGTCACATCGGGGATGACAGCAATTTCGGGCTTTGCAACAAAGGAATTTGTGACTGTAGAGCCTTTTGTCACGCGGAAAAGGTAACTACCCATGTCAAGTTTCCAGGGATCCCAGGTGCCGTTATCGTTAGCTACCACAAAATAGAGATAGTCTTGGTAAACACTTCCAGAATATACAGTAGCACTGACGACAAGATTTCCAGAAGACGCCCTGTTGGCCATGAGTTTGGCATACACGGTCTTGTAGTATTGGGTAGACACAAGTGACTGTGTGCAGGCAGCATCGGCATAGAGGGCTCCACACTCACTGGGAATGCTCCAGAGGCTTCCCAATGCACCATTGAAGTTAGTCGCGTTGGAGGGCTGGGGCGACAGGGTGAGTTTCACGACGGTGTTCTTGAGGCAGCAATAGCCCAGTTCATCAAGAATCAGTGTCGCGCCATTCATGGGCGTTGCGGTCATTGTGAAACCAGTGAAATTCACCGACGTTCCGCCCGAGATGGATACCATTTTCACAAAGGTGCCCGGAGCTGCGTACTGGCTTGCCTTGAAGCGGGTATAGACATAATAGACGTGGTCATAATCGGCTACGCACATTTGCAATACTCCCGAACTGGCGCTGCGGGCATTTGCCCAATCAGACTCGGTCAAGTCACTGATTTCTTTACGTGTGGTCATCACGATATACTCCTGATCGGGCTGCGGGGGATTGACATACACATAACGGTTGGTTGAGCCTGTCGGCTGTGAAATCTGGAGGTAGGGAGCCACAGGCTCATTGGTGTTCTGCCGGACCCATACAGGCATTTCGCTAGAGTAGATGGCGCCCTGGTGAGAACTGTAGGAAACCATTGCCTTCAGCTTGTAACCCACATCGGCCGCCTGGGCAACGTATGAGTCACCCGTTGCCACCTTCGTCATCAAGCCTGTGTCATCAACGCGATACCATTCAACGGTGCGCACAGGTGCTGGGTTGGGGTATATAGTCACTGGGTTGTTGGTGGGATTATGGAGCACATAATCGGTCAGTAGCTGGGGCTCGACGTAGTTGACTTGCTGGCCCTTGCACACCGAGCCGGGAAGATAAAAACTATAGCCACTTGCTATTTGCAGCGTCCCGGTCATGTCCACATTGGCCTCGCCGATCCAGTTGCCCTTGATGCACGCATATCCCGTGACTGGCACCGTGTTGCTCACCATCCCGGAGCCGGAATAGGTGATGAAGTAGTGCTTGTCGGTCGACACGTCATAACGGTCGGTCGTGTTCCTCATGCTGAAGATTCCCGTGAAGCGGTCATTGAAGGGCTGATGCATGCGGATTTCGCCACCGGCATAGAAAGGACAATCGGGCGAATAGGCCTCATAGACGCTATAGGCATTGTTGTAGAAACTCAGGTCACCCGCTGTCGCGACAGCTCGGCTGTTACTGCTGCGCGCCTTGGCATAGAGGTATCGGTTGGAAATCTCGATATTGGCTTCGCCGTAGATGCCGGCATAGTCGCCATCGGCATAGACCTTACTGTTGCTGCTATAGCCCCTGAAGATAAGGAAACCGTCAAGACCCGTTGAACCGGCAGGCTTGGTCCTACCGTAGATGCCATAGGCTTTGGAGCCGCCATAGGCATAGAAATAGGTGTTCTCTGATCTCAAGTAAGTCACCTCGATACCATTGCCAACGCTGGTGACCGAAACTGAACTCTCGTTGGCCTCAAGCCAGACGACATCGATACCGGCATACCTATCGTCATTGTAGGCATTAATACTGGCACCGGAGTCAAGGTAAAGTGAAGAGCATTCAATGGCTTTGCGCTGGCCATAGACGTTGAGCGTGCCGCCATTCATAGTCAGTCTACCGTAGCCGTCGGTGCCTGTGCCGCTGTAGATGTTGATACCATCCTGGTCGGAGCTGATGTTGACCACCGTGTTACTGCCCGTAATATTTACCTTTCCTTTACCACCGATACCCCAGCCATCGGTGGTCTGGCATTCAACGGTACCACTATTGATATTAACAGTCGCATTGTCTATTATCGAGATTGCATGTGCCCAGTCGCCATCGCGACCATGGAATGCTGCTGTGCCGGTGTAGTTGTCGATTAACAATTCGCCGCCACGAATGTAGGCGCCAAAGTTCCTGCCGGTACTCAGCAGGTTACCGGTACCCTTGATTTCCAGGCTTGCGACATCGATAGCTCCCGTATTCTTCTTGTCCTGGTCCACAGTGAGGGTATAACTACCGTTGAGAACGAGCGTCAACTTATAGTCAGCACCCATGATTTCACGCAGGTAATGATCTTCATTGACGACAAGTGTCACGTTACCGCTCAGCGCGATTCTTGTGTCGGTGAGCGAACTGACATTCACGGTTCCCGAGATTGTCTGGGTGGCATGAGCCACCCTCGGGCACAGTGACAACAAGGCCACTGTCAACAATAGGGGTAGGAGAATTTTTTTCATAGTCGTATTAATTAAAAGTTAATAATGTGGTTAATTATCAATGGGGAACATACTAAACCGTTATAAATGAACCGCTTACTCCAGAATAACTGTTCCCGCTGTCGACTGTGGCAACTAGCGGGCACAGGTCTCTATGAAATGGGCACCTCATCCATGATGCTCTGGTCCAGTATGGGCATCGACCCGTAAATTATCATGTGGCATAAAAAAGAAGCGCGGGAGTCTGTACTTGTTACTCGTCCCACGATTCGAGGCTCTCGCATTGCCCATCACAGTTGAACGAGCAACGCAGAAGCCCACGCCGAAATATGCTGACCGCATCACCGCGCCTGCGGCATTGTCGGTATTGCATATCCCACATTGGACATCTGCTGTTGCTTTGTCCTTGACTGTGATAGTGAATTTGCGAGATTCCGAATCGTCAAGAACAAAGCGCAAGCAGCGCCTTTCCTTATGTCCTGCTCCCTGCCATACACCCGCCGCCATCGGTGGCCGGGCTTCTGCCAAAGAACAAGTGCAAATATAGTAAATGTTTCACAAATACACACGGGTTGTCTGCATTTTTTTTCTTAAAAATGGCCATGAAGTATGTTTTTGTTGCATTATCTTTGTGGCTATGATGACGGCAAGAGATATTATCGGGTATATGGAGTCGCTGCAGGACGAGAAGCAGCGGCAGGTGCTGATGCGGTTCTTCAAGACGGGACCGGGAGAGTATGGCCAGGGCGATGAGTTCCTGGGGCTGAAGGTGCCGCAGACGCGTCAGGTGGTGAAACTCACGGGCCGAGATCTGCCGCTCGGCGAGGTGCCCGAACTGCTGATGTCGCGCTGGCACGAGGTGAGGCTGTGCGGCCTGTTGCTGATGGTGGCGCGGTTTGAGAAACTGGCCACAAAACGGCTAGCCGATGACGAACGGGCCATCCGGGAACGCGACGGGATTGTGAAGATGTATCTGCAATATGCTGAGCGGGCCAACAACTGGGATCTGGTCGACCTGTCGGCACCGAAGATTCTGGGCCAATGGCTGTTGCTGCCCACGCGATTGGGCGACAAGCAGGCCATCGTCGATGATTTGGCCTCCAGCACCAATCTGTGGCGCCAGCGCATGAGCATGGTGTGCACCTGGAAGACGTCCCAGCAGGGCGACCCGTCATGGTGCCTGCGCTATGCCGAGTGGCACCTGCACCACCCGCACGACCTCATGCACAAGGCCGTGGGATGGATGCTGCGCGAGATGGGCAAGCGCTGCGGCATGGACCTGCTGAGGCAATTCCTGGAGCAACACGTCCACGAGATGCCGCGCACGGCGCTGCGCTATGCTATCGAGAAAATGTCTCCCGACGAACGGCAGCACTGGCTGAACGCCTGACGATAACTCACTTGTGTTTTAAAAGGAAAACAATAAGTGCAATAAATACAAATAATTGAGATTCAGATGATGATTAATTGTGTTTTGTCGTGTTTATTGTTTTCTTTTTTTCACCAGGTCGTAAGAGGTCTTGACTAGCCGAAGGAGCATCGCGTCGCCCACGTCGCTGCCGACGTCCACGCTCATCCAGTGGCGCTTGTTGCCGTTGTAGGGGTCGTTGATGCCCTGATAGCGCTCCTTGAGGTCGGCAATGGTCTCGGGGTCGCCCTTGAGGGTGATGGACGTGAAGTCGTCGATGTTGAAGTAGCAGAACATGTGACCGCCGACGTAGAACACGAGTATCGTGAACCGGCCTCGCGAGAATTTCTCGAACGGGGTCCCCTCGGTCACGCCGGGCAACGACAGGCAATATTCACGCAACTGCTCGATATTCATGATTTCACTCGATTTCCTCGAGGGCGCCGGTGGTGGAGTCGATGATGAAGCCGCGCACGGTCACGTCGCGCGGCACCAGCGGGTGGGCCAGGATGGTGGCCACGGTGCGCCGCACCGACTCGTTGGTGTCCTTGAAACCCTCGAGCCATTGGTCCAGGTCGATGCCGCAGTGGCGGATGGTGTCGAGCGTCTCGTCGGCAATGCCGCGGGCAATCATCTCGTGGCGGAAGTGGTCATAACTCATGTGACAGGCACCGCAATTACTGTGGGCCACCACCATGATTTCCATGACGCCGAGCTCATAGATAGCGACAATGAGGCTGCGCAGCGCCGAGTCGAATGGCGAAATCACCAGTCCGCCGGCATTCTTGATGATCTTGGCGTCGCCGTTTTTCAGCCCCAAGGCGGCAGGTAGCAGCTCAGTCAGGCGGGTGTCCATGCACGAGAGCACCGCCAGCTTTTTGTCAGGATACTTGTCGGTCACATACTGCTCATAGGCCTTGCTGGCCACAAAATTCCTGTTGAATTCAATAATCTGGTCTATCATAATGGTTGCTAACGTATCGATTTATAAAAGTTTTACAAGTAGATATTTCCCTCGCCGATCAGTGAGCAGCACCTAAAACCTAAAGCCTAAAGCCTAATTAGTGCCACACCGGCAAGCATCAGCAGGATGCCGATGACCTTGACCCACGTGATGGCCTTGCGCGGGGCACCCAGCCAGCCGAAGTGCTCCATGAGCATGCTGAGGCCCAGCTGGCCCACCAGCAGCGCCATCGAGAACACGCCGACGCCGACCTTGGGCACGAGCCATGCGTTGCCAAACACGATCATCGCGCCACACAATCCGCCCAGCCACATCCACCACGGATGCTGGCGGCTGGCGCCGATGGCCTTGCCAATGAGCAGGACGCTGCCGTTGCACGCGCAGCCCAGCAGCAGCACCACCGTGGCGACGAAGAACGCCAGCGTGGTGGCCTGGACAGGATGGCCCACAGCAGCTCCCAGCACGGGATAGGCCCCCGTGACACTGGCCGACAGGCAGCCCGAGGCCACAGCGAGCAGTTGCCACATCACCAGGCGGGACCCCTTGTTGGCCGTTTGTTGCTTGGCACCCAAGCGGGGCAGAACGACGACCATGACGATGCCAGCGATGAGCAGCAGCGCTCCGATGATGCGATTGCCCGCCAGGGGAATCACCCGCGACCCGAACCACCCGAAGTGGTCGATGAGCAGGCTGAAAATCAGCTGGCTGAACATCGGTATGATCATGGCCTGCAGCTGGCCGATTTCCTTAAACAGATGGATGGCGATGGTGATGGTCACAACAGCGAACAGGCCGACAAACCAGCTCCACCACGGGGCGGCATCGATCATGGCGCTGGTGGGCAGGATGGGAATGCCAGCCACCAGCGACACCAGCAGCAGGGCCAGTGTGGATACCGAGAAGGATACCAGCGTCGAGACATAGGCTGGTCCCACCACGCCGCGCAGCCGCGAGTTGGCTGCCGTCTGCAAGGGCATCAGCAGGCCCATGGCCAATACAATAATCAGGTAAAACATAAACAGTCTCTTTTTGCTTTGGGGTTAGTTGATGGTCTTGATGAGCTTGGCGGGAACGCCGCCCATGATGGTGCGCGGGGCGACATCCCGGGTCACCACGGCTCCGGCGGCCACGATGGCACCGTCACCGATGGTCACACCGGCCAGCACGGTGGCGTTGGCTCCGATCCACACGTTGCGGCCGATGTGGATGGGCGCATGGGTCATGCCAGCACGCTGCTCGGGGTCTTCCAGATGATTGAGCGTGGCCAGCACCACGTTGTGGCCGATGAGGGCGCCCTCGTCGATGGTGATGCCGCCCTGGTCCTGGAACTTGCAGCCCATGTTGATGAACACGCGTTCGCCGACCACGGTGTTCTTGCCGCAGTCGGTGTAGAAGGGCGGGAACATGCCCACCGACTGGGGCACTTCGCGCCCCCACAACAGCTCCAGCAGGTCGTGCAGCTGCTCGGGCGTGTGGTAGCTGCCGTTGATCTCGGCGGTGATGCGCAGGGCCTCCTGCGACAGCTGGTGGAACATCATGTGCACGGGCGATCCGCCACCAATCGGTTGACCTGAAGCCATATAGTCTCTGAATTCCTGAATTGTCATCTTGTTTCTCTCTCGTTTTTGTGTTTCTAATTTTCTGCAAAATTAGTGATTTTGGAGGATTTTGACTACCTTTGTGGGGACAATTAACCGTTTAATAGCAATTACAATGAAAAGTTTTGGATCAAAACCGTGGATGCTTCCACAGCCGGTGCTCATCATCGGCACCTATGACAAGGAAGGACGACCCAATGCCATGAACGCCGCGTGGGGTGGCACCTGGGACATGAAGGAAATCATTATCTCGCTGTCGTCTCATGCGACGACCGACAACCTGGCCGTCAATGACTCGTTCACTGTGGCCTTTGCAACGGTCGAGACGATGGTGGCATCAGACTTCGTGGGCATCGTCAGTGCCAAGAAGGACCCCGACAAGATGGCCAAGACGGGTTGGACCATCGAGAAGGCCCCCAACGTGAACGCACCGCTGTTCACCGACTTCCCCATGACGATGGAGTGCCGCGTGAAGCAGAAGATTGACGAGGATCGCAACACGGGTTACTATCTGGTAGCCGAGGTCGTGAACGTGCTGTGTGATGAGAAGTGCCTGGATGACGAGGGTAACCCCGACATCGAGAAGATGCACATCATCACCTATGACCCCACCCGCTACAAGTACGTGCAGCTTGGCACCACCGTCGGCACCGCCTTCCACGATGGCGCGCAGCTCAAGTGATTTCAGGCATTAGCATGGTGAGACGTGTTCTCATGACGGAAAATCATTGACAAGAAAATCCGAATAGTGTCTATGAGGAGGCTGTGTCATCATGATGCAGCCTCCTAATAATAGGCTATTGGCCCTTGTCGAGGCCCGCTCCTTGCATCAAAATTACATCAAAAGAACCGTCCCTATTTTACCCTTTGGTGATAATTGGGGTGAGAAAAGTTGTAAAATACAATTTTTTGTGGTAATTTTGCCGCGATAAACACATCTATGTAAGCTGAAAAATGGATACACAGAAAAATGCCGAAATCATCGAGCGCATCAAGTACCTGATGAGGGAAATGGGCCTGAGGCAGGTGCAGTTTGCCGAGCGCATCGGTGTGGACACCTCCAACTTGTCGAAATACCTCAATGCCCACATGCCGCTCAGCGACTCGTTCCTGAATCGCCTGGTGGTCAATCTGGGCGTTTCCAAGGAGTGGCTGCTCGATGGCACCGACCTGCCGTTTGGCAAGACTCCAGCCCGCATCGACGCGGGCACCGTTGCCACAAGTGCGGCCGGCACGGGAACGCCGGTCTATGACGTCGACGCCACGGCGGGCATGTCGTCGGGGCGTAACGAGCTGTTTGCCAGCGAGAACATCGTCGGCTGGGTCAATCTGCCCAATATGAGCCCCAACTGCCGCATCGTGCGCGTGAGTGGCGACTCGATGGCACCTGTCATCATGGATGGCGACTTTGTCGCTGTGCGTGAGGTGAGCAATCCGGGACAAATCTATTGGGGCCAGATCTACGTCGTGCAGCTTGACGACTTCAGGTTGGTAAAATACCTTCGCCGCCACACCGACCCCAACATGGTGGTGCTGCGCAGCGAGAACCCCAACTACGACGACATGGACGTGCGCCGGGCCGACATCCACGAGATGCTGCTCGTGCAACACGTCCTGCACATCAACACCCGATTGTAGGGAATGAGTCTCTACGCTCTTTTTGTATCAGAGTCGACGTGTGCCGTGGCTCTGTCACGGCATCACAACAACAGATAACCCAAACAATGAACATCCACTATCATACCCTTGCCAACGGCCTGCGCCTGGTGCACCTCACGACGCCCATCCAGGTGGCCTGGTGCGGACTGGCCGTGAATGCGGGCAGCCGCGACGAGCTCGAGGGCCACTATGGGCTGGCCCACTTTGTGGAGCACACCATCTTCAAGGGCACCGAGCACCGCCGCGCGTGGCACATCCTGAACCGCATGGAGCGCGTGGGCGGCGAGCTGAACGCCTATACCACCAAGGAGGGCACCATGCTCTACTCGGTGTTTCCACAGGAGCACTTGGGCCGCGCCATCGATTTGCTGGCCGACCTGGTGCAGTGGTCGATGTTCCCCCAGGAGGAACTGGACCGCGAGCGTGACGTGGTGCTCGAGGAGGCCGCCAGCTACCGCGACACGCCCAGCGATGCGGTCTATGACGACTTCGAGGACCTGCTGTTTGCAGGTAGCGAGCTGGGACACAATATCTTAGGACGCAAGGAGGACCTGGAGCGCCTGACGCGTGAGGACTGCATGCGCTACCTCAAGACGCTGTACGTCCCCACCAACATGGCCTTTTTCTCGGTGGGCCCCGAGCGCCCCGAGCGCGTTTTCCGCTTGGCCGAACGGGCCTTTGGTGCCATGAGCCACGCGATGGCTCCTCGCCATCGCCGTCGGCCCGCCCCCGTGGACAGGTTCCGTCAGGTGATCCACATCGGCACGCATCAGGCCCATACCATTGTCGGTGCGCGGGTGCCGTCGCTGGACCACCCCCTGCGCCATGCCCTGATGCTGCTCAACAACATCCTGGGCGGGCCGGGCATGAACTCCCTGCTCAACGTGGAGCTGCGCGAGCGCCGAGGCTACGTCTACACCGTGGAGTCCACCCTGACGCTGCTCAGCGACTGCGGATGGATGGAAATCTACTTGGGGTGTGACCCCGATGATGTCAGGTCGAGCCTGCGCGTCATCGAGCGCATCACTAGCCGCCTGGGGCAGGAACTGTTTCCCGAGCGGCGCCTGGAAGCTTACAAGCGGCAATACTGCGGCCAGCTTATCGTCGCTGCCGACAGTTCCGAGTTCCTCGCCATGAATGCCGGCCGTGGCCTGCTCTATCATGGCCAGGTCGCTACCGTGGACGACACCATCGCCCGCATCCAGGCCGTTACCCCCGATGACATCGTGCGTGCCGCGGCCTATCTGCATGCCGACAACCTGTCGTCGCTCACCTTCCAGTAGATACATTTTTTTTACGTGGTATTATTTGCACAGGTGGGTAAGAATGTATAATTTTGGACATCCCTTAAAAATAAGCGATTTGTGATGAAGAAGATATCCGTCCTCATACCCTGTTACAACGAGGAGAAATCCCTGCCGCTGCTGTATCCCGAACTGGTCAAGCTCATGGACAGCCAGCCCGCCTATGAGTGGGAACTCATGTTTGTCAACGATGGCAGCCGTGATGACACCCTGGCGGTGCTCAAGCGTTTGCGTGCCGGCGACAGCCGGGTCAACTACGTGGACCTGTCGCGCAACTTCGGCAAGGAGGTCGCCATGCTGGCGGGCTTTGACCACGTGACTGGCGACTGCATGGTCATCATCGATGCCGACTTGCAGCACCCGCCCACGCTCATCCCCGAGATGATCAAGTGGTGGGAGCAGGGCTATGACGACGTGTACGCCAAGCGCAAGTCGCGTGGCCGCGAGAGCTGGCTGCGCAAGCACCTGTCGTTGCAGTTCTACAAGATATTGCAGAGCTCGGCCCGATTTGACGTGCTGCAGAACGTGGGCGACTTCCGCCTGCTGGACCGCAGCTGCATCAACGCGCTCAGGAAGATGCGCGAGAGCGAGCGATACACCAAGGGGATGTACTCCTGGATAGGATTCAGGAAGAAGGAGATCGAGTTTGACCAGGGCGATCGCGTCGCCGGGGAGTCGTCATGGAACTACCGTCAGCTCTTCTCCTTTGCCATCGACGGCATCACCTCGTTCACCAACTGGCCCCTGCGCGTGTCCACCCTCATCGGCATGGTGGTGTCGCTGCTGGCGTTCATCTACATGATTGTGGTCTTTGTCAAGGCCCTCATCTGGGGCGATCCCGTCCAGGGCTATCCCACGATGGTGATCCTGCTGCTCTTCTTGGGCGGCATCCAACTGTTGTCGCTGGGCGTCATCGGCGAGTACATAGGCCGCATCTACAACGAGACCAAGAACCGCCCGGACTACATCGTGCGTGAGTTCAACGACGAGAAAGTATTGTAATCACCCACCCCCTCACTATGGCCCCGCGTTACTACGACTGGTCACAACGGCGGCAGCTGCTGCACCGCGTCGCCTACTGGCTACTGATGCTAGTGGGCTGTGTGACTTTTTACCTGATGAACCGATACACCGGGCTGCGCGAGGAGGACATGTTCCATGCCACCATCGAGGGCACGCAGGGACAGCCCATCGACAGCTTGCTGGATGTGCTGCGTTCCTGGTGGAACCACTATATGGACTGCAACGGGCGCACGGCCAATCTGGCCGACTACCTGTTTAACGGTCTGCTGGGAAAAGGCTTGTTCAATGTGTGCAACGTGCTGGTGTTTGGTGCGTTGGCCCATCTGGTGACACGCCTCAGCGCTGGCCGTGACTCGCTGGCGGTGTTGGCCGTGTTCTTTGCCTTTGTCCTCATGGCGTTTCCCCTGCCGGGAGAGACTATGCTGTGGCTCGCCGGCAGCTGCAACTACATGTGGGCAGTGACAGCGTCGCTCGCCTTTGCGGCTTACCTGCTGTGGCACCGCAATCCCCGCCCGGGATGGTTGCTGGGGACGGTGGTGGCGCTGCTCTCGTTCCTTGCCGGCGGCAGCAACGAGGGCACGACGATGGGCTTTGCGGCTGGACTGGTGCTCTACTTCCTGTTCCGTCGCGACCGCGTGGACCGCGCCGTGGTCATCGCTATGGCGGGCTACCTGCTGGGTAACGTGATGCTGCTCAGCAGTCCTGGCCTGTGGCTACGCACCCAGGAGGTGGGCGGCGACCTGGGGGCGACGATTCCGCTGGCGGGCCACTTCAAGCTGTTGCTCACGCAGTCAGTCAAGTATGTTGCCCCGGCCGTGGCCGTGGCCGTGTGTCTGGCCGCGCTGGTGGTGCCGCGTTGGCGCCGTCGCCTGCTCGACACGCCTTGGCCCCTGGTGTTTGCCTGTCTGTTGGCTTTTGTGCTGGTGCTGGGCAAAGCCCAGGAGCGCCCCTACACGGCCTTTGCCGTCGTGGCATTCATCGTGATGGCCAGGGCGCTGGTTGTGGCGCTGGACCGCTGGCGCTGGCTGGCTCCGCTGGCAGTCGTTTTGTCGCTGGCCCTGTGTGCCTACAAGTATCCCCATCACTTGCGCTCCATCAGGGCGTTTCAGGCCCATTTCCAGACTATCGAGCAAGCCATCTTGCGTGAACCGTCCCGTCAGGTGATTCTGCCGAAATCCACCTTCACGGCCTATACCCGCTTCATGAAGCATTTCTGGCTCGACTCGTGGAACTACTTCATCTACGAGTTGCCCTGGTGCATCCATTACGACAAGGACAACATCCAGTTTGTGAACGACACCATCTGCAACCGATACAACGAGGGGCGCTTGCTCGATGGCGCCGTCGCCTTGCCCTTCTCGTCGACCCACCCGGCCGACGTCCATGCCGTACTGATGGCGCCCGACAGCGCCTATGTCGCCATCAAGATGGCGGCCGACACGGTTACCCACACCTATCAGTTTGCCCAGGCCGTTGACCGCAGTGGCTTGCGCCAGCAGCTCGTCTTCTATTTTCCGCTGCTCTATCAGGGCCAGGAGTATTACGTCTTCCCCGCCATCAGCGACTCGGTGGCAACCCTCACCTTTCCCGCCCTGGGCCTCGACCGCGAGGACCTCACCCTCACCCGCAATTGAAGTCGGCGAATTGCCTGCATGAAAAAGGTGAACTCTTTTGATTTTTAGTGCATTATGACCGGCTTTGGGCGTTCGCGCCATGCCTGCTACCGTTCTGGCACGATACATGATGAAGGTGCGTGAGTTTTTTTCTTTGGCAAAATATTTGCATGATTTGAGCAAAAACTGTACTTTCGTGACCAAGAAATGACAAATAGACAAAATAACAACTAAAACGTAACACTATGAACGACGTGAAATTCTATCTCGACGCAGCCGAGAAAAAGATGCAGGAAGCAGTCGATTTCCTCGATGATACCCTGGCGCACATCCGCGCCGGCAAGGCCAACGTGAAGATTCTGGACGGCATCCGCGTGAACTACTATGGTAGCCCCGTGCCCATCGACAACGTGGCCAATGTGAGCACCCCCGACCAGCGCACCATCGCCATCATGCCCTGGGAGCGTAACATGATCGGCACCATCGAGAAAGCCATCATCGACAGCAATGTGGGCATCATGCCGGTCAACAACGGTGAGGTGATCCGCCTGAATATCCCGCCCCTGACCGAGGAGCGACGCAAACTGCTCGTCAAGGACTCCAAGGCCGAGAGCGAGAAGGCCCGCGTGAGCATCCGCAATGCCCGCCGCGAGGCCATCGAGGGCCTGAAGAAGGCTGTCAAGGAAGGCATGAGCGAGGACATCAGCAAGGATGGCGAGGACAAGGTCCAGAAGATTCATGACAAGTTCATGAAGAAGATCGACGAAATCTTCGCTGCCAAGGAGAAAGAAATCCTCACCGTGTAAGAATCGGATAGTCGCCATCGCGACACCCTGTGCTACTGGCGATGTGTCATGATCCACGCGTAGCGTATTCAGGACTATAGCAAAACCGGGACTGCAATCGGCCATTAGGCTGATCAACGATGTGACACCGTAGTTTTGCGGCACCCGGGTGACTGCTACCTGTTGTCAATCATGGCACAGCGCTAATAAATTGAGGCAGTGATGATGGAAGCGTGTCCGTTCTTGAAATCGGCTACTGCTCGCCGCTGGCATGACGTCGCCTATTGGGGCGTGCTGCTGGCGGCGTGTGCCGTATTCGGCTGGATGAACTGGCTGACGCCCTTCAAGGAGGACGACATGCTGCACTCGCTCATCATCGGCGACCTGTCACATGCCAATTCCATCGGTGACCTGCTGCGCTCCTACTGGAACAAGTATTTTGTGCTCAACGGCCGCTCGGCCGACATGGTGGCCGAACTGTTTTGTGCCCTGCTGGGCAAACCGCTGTTCAATGTGTGCAACACGCTGATGTTCGGCTTGTTGCTCCACGTGGTGAGCCTGCTGGCCACGGGCCGCCGCTCGCTGTTGGCGGTGGCGATGGTGCTGGCCTGCATCGGCACGTGCTATCCCGTGCCGGGCGAGACGCTGCTGTGGCTCGCCGGCAGCTGCAACTACCTGTGGACCATCACGGCAACGCTGGCCCTGCTGCTCTACCTGCGGCGCCATGTTCATGGTCAGCCTGTCGGCTGGGGACGCGCGGTGTTGCTGGCTGTGTGGGCATTCATGGCCGGCGCGGGTAACGAGGCGATGTCATTCGCCTTCATCGCTGCCGCTGTGGCCTATTACCTGCTGCATCGCGACCGTGTGGACCGTGTCGTGCTCATCACCCTGCTGGCCTATGCCCTTGGTGCCCTGATGATTCTGGCTTCGCCCGCTGCGTGGGACCGTGCCGCCGATGGTGGCATTGTGGTCAACCTGCAGCTCCGGGAACTGTTGCTCAGCCGCTGGCACATCGTCAGCGAGAAGATGCTGCGATTTGTCACGCCAGTCGCCGCGCTGGTGGTGGGCTTGGGATATCTGCTACGGCGCGGATTCAGGGCCACCTTCACGAGCTTGTGGACCTTGCTGATGCTGATGCTCGTCCTGTTCATGGCCGCACTGGGCATGATGACCGAGCGGCCCTATGCGCCGCTGGCCACCGTCTCGCTGCTTATCGTCATCATCGCTGTGCACCGCCTGCTGGCCAGGCGCTGGTGCCTGTTGCGTGTTGCCGCCACCTGCCTGTTGCTGGCCCTGAGCGCTTTTACCGCAGCACGCGGGGTGGGGGTGCTGAGGCACTATCAGGCCTTCGAGGCCCCGATTATCGCGGCCGTTCGCACGGCCCCGTCCCAGGCCATCCTGCCCGAGCGCCAATTCAGCGGATACAGCTGCTTCCTGTACCCCTTGCGCTTCCAGTCTGGTTTCTACTTTACCAACGAATACATCTGGCGGGCCTATTTTGACAAGGATAACGTGCAGTTTGTCCCGGATTCGGTCTATGCCCGCTATCATGGTGACCGTCTGCTCGATGGCGCCGTGACAATGCCCTTCACCAGCGACCAGCCAGCGCTCACCGATAGCGTTTTGGCCTTCCCCGGTCAGGACTACATGGT
This sequence comes from uncultured Muribaculaceae bacterium, assembly GCA_964628205.1. GTDB lineage: Bacteria > Bacteroidota > Bacteroidia > Bacteroidales > Muribaculaceae > Sodaliphilus. Next base: position 9,889 of record CAZVMM010000038.1, on the reverse strand, counting down.
GGTGCCCCTGCGTGCCGACACGGTGCCCACGACCTATCAGGTGGGCATTGCCCTGTGGTATGCCGACGCATCGGCGCTCACGGCCGCCGAGCGCGACTATCGCCGTAACCATGCGATGCAGGGTGGTGGCGACCCCTTCGGCTACTATCCGCTGCTCTACCATGGCCAGGTGCTCATGGTCATGCCGCTTGCCAGCGACAGGGACTCATGCCTGGTTGTGCCCCTGCACTACCGTGAGGACCGCGAGCTGCGACTCTACCGCACCGCGCCCAATCCCCACGCCCTGCGTGCCGTCTCCTCTAACCATCAGTGAACGTTATGCGTGATACCGGTTTACAGCAATTACCATCAGTGCTAGCGCGGCACCCGCGCTGGCACGGCATCGCTTACTGGGGATTGCTGGCTGTCGCCTGTGCCATGTTTCTGGTGATGAATGTCTACACCACGTTCAAGGAGGACGACATGGCTTTCTCGCTCGTGGAGGGCGAGTGGACGCCCGTGCGTTCGCTGGTCGACCTGCTGCGCTCACACACTAACCTGTATCTGCATGCCAACGGCCGCACGGCCAACTTGGTGGCGGCCCTCTTCTGCGCTCTGCTGGGCAAGGGCCTGTTCAACGTGTGCAACACGCTGGTGTTCGGCCTGCTGGCCCACTTGACGAGCCTGCTGACAACAGGTCGGCGCTCGCTGTTGGCCCTGTCGATGTTCCTGGTGAGTGTGGGCACCTGTTATCCCGTGCCTGGCGAGACCCTGCTGTGGCTGGACGGCAGCTGCAACTACCTGTGGGCAATCACCCTGTCGCTTGCACTCGTCTGGTATCTCATGCGGAGCCATGACCCTATGCAAGGGTGGGGCCGAGGCTTGGCCCTGTTCCTGGCTGCGCTTGTCGCGGGCAGCTTCAATGAGGCGACATCGTTTGGCATGCTGGCGGGATTGGCCCTCTACTATCTGCTGAACCGTTCACAGTGCAACCGCCAGGCTGCAATCTTCATGGCGGGTTATCTGCTGGGAGTGGCCATCATTGTGGCTTCGCCCGGTGCATGGGCCAGAGCCGCCAGCGGTGATATCTCGGTCAACATGGCCCTGCCCGACCTGCTGCATAGTCGCTGGCACATCTTCAGTGAGAAGATGTGGCGTTTCTACCTGCCCGTCGTGGCATGCCTGGTGGGCATCGCTGCACTCGTGATGGGACGCTGGCGCGAGGTGAGGCGGTCACCGTGGACCTGGATACTGCTGTGCCTTGCCTTGGTCATGTTCGCATTGGGACAGACCAGCGAGCGTGCCTATGCCCCGCTAGTGACCGTGGCCCTCATCGTCATCATCATCGCTACCCATGTGCTGACACAGCGCTGGCCCTGGTTGCGGCTGGCAGCTGTCGCCGTCTGTGCGGCCCTGACAGTGTTCACCTACGCCCGCGGCATCGTCGAACTGCGGCGCTACGAAGCGTTTAACGGGCTTGCCGTGAGCCAAATCAGGGATTCCGATGACGCTCAGGTCGTCTTGCGTGAGCGCCAATACGACGGATATAGCCGCTTCATCAAGCTCATGAACTTCATGTCCAACAATTTCTTTGCCCATGAGGACATCTACCGCGCTTATTACGGCAAGACCAACGTCCAGTTTGTCCCCGACTCGGTCTATGTGCGATTCCACGATGGCCGATTGCTCGACGGAGCACGTGCCTGCCAGTCGCAGACCTCATACAATGACCTGGTGGGCGATGTGTATGCCTTTGACAACCAGGACTATGTGCTCGTTGAGCTGAAGACTGTGACCCTGCCCGGCAGTTTCCAGACCGCGCAATACCGCTACGACACGCACCGTCCGGGCAACAGCCCGCATGAGCACCAGCGGCGTCGCGACTACGGCATCACAATCGACTATGATCCGGCCGGTTTCTATCCCCTGAAGTATCAGGGCCGCTGTTATCTGGTGTGCGAGAAGCCCGCGGACACCCCTTGCCACCTCACCTTCCCTCTGTGGCTCCATCCCGGCGGCCGTCCCCAGCGCATCGATCTGACGATACAATAGCGGCTCCCATTCGGGCTCGTCTGGTTCATTTCGTCCCAAAGCCGTCCCAAAGTCCCCAAAAATTCACAAAAACTGATGAAAAATTTGGCTGGTATAGAAAAAAGCTATACCTTTGCACCACTTTTTGGGAGATTCGCTAGCTCAGCAGGTAGAGCACATCCCTTTTAAGGATGGGGTCGTGGGTTCGAGCCCCACGCGAATCACAGTGGCGGGTAATTTGCCCGCCTTTTTTGTACCATAAATTCACTATTTATCAGCGATTTAACGCTATTATCAGCGATTTGGGATATTACCGAGAATTACCGAGAATTACAAAAAATAGTACTTTTTTTAATGTAGTCCGGGGAAAGCCCCGTTAGGGGCGACCAGGGCATAGGCAGGGGTGAAACGAGGCGAAGCCGAGTGAAACCCCTGCAGCAATCAGGGCCCACCTTCAAGCCCCATCGGGGCGGCAGATGGTTGCTGATAAACACATTCTGTCACCCCTATCGGGGTTAATCTTGGATTTTATGCTCATCACAGGGGTTGCGCTTCGCTCCACCCCTGCCTATACCCTGACCAGCCCTAACGGGCTTCACAAGTAAGGACCTCCAAGCGCAACCAGCAAGATAGCACAGCTGTTCAATTGTTTATGGGGTCTTATCGTGTTTTCACCGGATGGCAATGATTTGGGATAACCCCGAGAATTACAAAAAATAGTACCTTTTTGGGGCTTAACTTGGGTTACAAAACAAACGGCGACCAGGCTCGTTACGGGCCTGGTCGCTGATATGGGAATGATGAGGCGTCTCTGATGCCGTGGCTTAGCTGTTAAGGATGATGTCCAGGACACCATTCACGTCGGCAATGTTGACCTCGCCGTCCTCGTTGACGTCTGAGCGGCCTTCGGATTCGTCCTCGCCACCGAGGATGATGTCGAGCAGCACGTTGACGTCGGCGATATTGACCTCACCGTCACCGTTCACGTCACCGATGGGATATTTCGGGAAGACCTTGGGAATGAATACGTGCTCATCGAGGTAGGGCATGCGGCGACGGATCCAGTCCTCGACATAGTCCATCTCACTGCTGATGTCCAGCACCTTGCGGTTCAGGTCGGTGTCCTTGCTCCAGCGGCTCTCCTCACGGGCGACGGCACCGCAGTTCTCCAGATTGCTGATGGCCGAGCGGAAACGGTTCACCAGGCTGTCGGTGTTGAGCACGGTCTCGCGCAGGCTGTGGTAGCGGTCCAGCAGCTCGTTGTAGTAGCTCTCGACGTCGAGCATACCCACCATGGGCATGTGGCTGACCCAGTTCATGGGACGTTCGGGCTTGACCAGGTCGGGCGTGTCATATCCGGGAGCGATGCATCCGCCCAGGGAGATGTCGAGACCCCAGGGGAACATGGTGATGCGGTTGTTCTGCTCCGTGTCATAGCACACGTAGTAGATCTTGCGGCTCTCGTTGTCCAGCGCTTGCAGCGTGGCCAGCAGGATGTAGTAGTCCTGCATCACGGGCAGGTCGAAGTAGTAACCCATGCTGTCGGTGCGCAGCTTGAGGTTGTTGTCGGCGCGATGGGCAAACAGCACGGCATCTTCCAGCGGCTTCCAGTACACGCTGTGCACGTCGCCATAGTCGGGATACTTGAGCATAAATCCGTCCCATGAGTCCATGCCGGGCAGGCGGTTGGCGGGGTCACTCATGGTGACGGTGCGCGTCCAGCTCACTGCCTTCCAGATGAGTCCGTGGAATGTGAGCTTGGGGTCGGTCTCGTAGCGCTTGGCCTTGACCTGCTTGCGGTCGATGGGCTCACACATGTTGTAGATACCCATATAGTCTCCGTTGAGCAACACCTCGACCATCACACCGCGCGAGCCGCTGCGTGCATTGGGCAGGCTGTCGGCATACCAGGGGCGGCGGGCCATGTCCAGCCACAGGTCGGTGCTCACTCGGTTGCGCACGCGAAGGAAGTCGCGCTGACCGGCATCGAGCAGCCACGTGTTGTCGTTGCGCAGGCCGAAGAAGCGGTGATTCTCCTTGGTCGTGTCCTCGGCATTGAGGAACTTGATGCGGTAGTTGCGCTTGTGGGCGATGCCGGAGTTGGACGAGTTGCCGCGCCACTTGAGCTTGGCAAACAGGGGCGTCGCATAGGCCGAGTCGGGCTCGTTGACCACAACCGAGCCATACTTGAAGTAGTCGTTGAAGGTGCCATAAAGCTCCACGACAGGCAGCCAGGTGAAGGTGATGTAACCCGCGATGGGCACGGTGTCGTTGAGCACTGCGCTCACGGCATACTGCTTGCCGCCCTCAACGCCAGCAAACACGTACTGCCCTCCGTTCTCGACGAGAACGCTGTCGATCATCAGTTGGCCGATAGTGTCTCCATAGTTGATCGTGGCGGTGTAGTCGTTGCCAAAGTTGGTCTGTGAAATGCTGCACAGCCACATCTTGTTGATGTTGTCAAACACGGCACGATGGCCTCCGATGTTCAGCACCTGGGCCCAACTGGCCGTGGCTGCCAACAGAAGCATCATTGCCAATAAAACCTTTTTTCTCATGAATCTAAAAATCGATGTATTAATGTTGTTATTGTATTTTGCGGCAAAGATAGTAAAAATCTTTTTATAAGCAGGTTGACACCATGCCGTTTTATATGAATATTCAATGAAAATGGAGCTTAGGGCACGGATGGCGCCATGGGGTGGGGGCGCATTAAGCATTTTTTAAGAAAAATATTTCATTAGATTTTTGGCTTTTTATTGGTCGCGTCCGCTAAAAAAGAAGTAACTTTGCTATCTCATAATTGTCTCATAAAAATTATCCCGCAGATTATAACACCACAATGAAAATATTTACCAACGATGGACTGCGCCGCATCGGCGACCGAACCCTTGAAAAAGAGAACATAACGATGCTCGACCTCATCGAGAGGGCCGCATCGGCGGTGTCCTACGAGCTCATCTCGCGATGGCGCACTTCTAAGCGCTTCGTCATCTTTGCCGGCCCTGGCGATAACGGGGCCGATGCCCTGGCTGTGGCCAGGATGATGTATGAACAGGGCTACCGTCCCGAGGTGTATCTGTTCAACATCAAGTCGGCGCAGCTCTCGGACTGCTGCCTGACCAACCGCGACCGCCTGATCGAGGTTGCTGGCGATGACATCGAGTTTATCGAGGTCATCCGCAACTTCAACCCGCCCGCCCTCGACGAGAACGACGTCGTCGTCGACGGTCTGTTCGGCAACGGCCTGCGCTCGCCATTGCGCGGCGGCTACACCTCGCTGGTCCAGTACATCAACACCAGTGGCGCCTATGTCGTGTCGATCGACATCCCGTCGGGCATGTTCGGTGAGTGGAACATGGGCAACGACCGCCGCAACATCATCCGTGCCAACCTCACCCTGACCTACCAGAGCAAGCGGCTTGCCTTCTATTTCGCTGAGAATGCCGAGTTTGTGGGCGAGTGCAAGGTCCTCGACCTGGAACTGGACCGCGAGGGGCTGGCACGCACACCCACCGACTTCTACCTCATCGAGCGGGAGGATGTGCATGAGGTGATACATCCCCGCAACCCGTTCATCAACAAGTATGACAACGGCACCGTGCTGCTCATCGCCGGCAGCTACGGCATGATGGGCGCTGCCGTGCTGGCCGCGCGCGGCGCACTGCGTGCCGGAGCCGGTCTGGTCACCGTGCACGCGCCGCGATGCGGATACCAGGTGCTCCAGACCGCTGTCCCCGAGGCCCTGTTCGAGCCCGACCGCAACGAGATTGTCACCACAGCCATCGACCTGCGCCACACCTACAGCGTCGTTGCCCTGGGGCCCGGCATGAACGTCAACGACGAGACCCTCGAGGCCGTGCACCAGTTCATCATGAACTTTAAGCGTCCGTGCCTGATCGATGCCGATGCCCTGAACTGCATCGCCCGCCGGCCCATGCTGCTGCGCAGCATACCACCGCGCTCTATCATCACCCCGCATGCCGTCGAGTTCGACCGCCTCTTCGGCGAGCACCACACCGACGAGGAGCGCCTCAAAAAGGCCCTCGACGTGTCCAAGATCTACAAGATCACCATCGTCCTCAAGGGCCACTACACGATGACCGTGCGCCCCGACAGCAAGGTGTATGTCAACAGCAGCGGCAATCCCGGCATGGCCACTCCCGGCAGCGGTGACGTCCTCACAGGTGTCATCTCGGCACTTATTGCCCAGAATTACCAGCCCGACTGGTCGGTCGTGCTCGGTGTCTATCTCCACGGCCTGGCAGGCGACCTGGCGGCACAGGAGCACGGCACCTACGGCATGGTGGCCAGCGACATCGTCGACAACCTGGGCAAGGCCATTGTCGAGGTGATGAAATAACGCACACAGCAAGCAATTCGCGAAATAAAAAACCACAGAGGGTTGATAATCAACTGATTATCAACCCTCTGTGGTACCTGAAGTGGGTATTTACAGCATAAAACAAGATAAACAAAGTATATATAAAACTAAATGAAAATCAGCCTGTTACATTTGTTATTCTTTATCTTAGTTATAAAAAATTAGATGTTGTTTTATAAAAAGTTGCTTATTGGTTGCTTATTGAGTAAAAACAAAATAGTATATTTGCAACCAAAATAAACAAAGATAAAACAACAATGGCAACAAAAAAATTTAGAATGAACAACACCCGCCTAATTGAGGGCGGCACAGGTGACAACCCAAAGTTAATGGCACAGGCGTTAAGCGATGGGCGGGAAAGCCTGTATTTGGAGTTTTATTTGGGGTACACTTTAGTAGAAAGTAAAAACGGCAAAACCTATAAAAAAATAAACCGCGAGTGTGAGCGGTTGGGGTTATTCCTGTGGCAAGCCCCGAGGACACCAATAGAGAGGCAAAGCAACAAAGACGCTTTAGATCTCGCCAAAAAAATAAGGTTTGAGCGCGGGCAAGAGTTGTTAGAGCGCGGGCGAGGTTACAGGGTAAAGAAAGAGGCTATAAATTTACTTGACTATTTCCAAACCTACATAGACAGGTACACAAAGAAAGATATTAGGATGGTTAAGTTAGCAATTAGCCGCTTTAGGGATTTCCTAAACGATACACCCGAGTATAAAAAATATTCAAAACGTATCAAGCCCGAGCAATTAAGCCGCGATATGGTAATAGCTTTTAGTGAGTACCTACAAAGCCGGAGCCGCGGCGAGGGGGCTAACAGCCTGTTTGCTCGTTTCAAAAAGGTTATTAAATATGCTGTTGAACACGATATAATAGCAAAAAACCCCTGTTTGGGCATAGTAATTAAGACCGATATAAACCAGCTTAAAAAAGAAATTTTGTCGCTTGATGAGATTAACCAATTAGTGGGCACCCGCGATGAGCGGCAAAACCCCGATGTTAGGCGGGCTTTTCTCTTTTGCCTGTTTACCGGGTTAAGGTTTTGTGATGTTAAAGACCTCACCTTTGAAAACGTGGATTTTGCTAACCGCCTGTTAAAGTTTGAGCAGAGCAAGACAAAAGGGCATAGTAGCAGCAGCGGGGTTGTTTTGCCTCTTGATGAGGGGCGGTTGAGGCTTATAGGTAAGCCCTCACAGCCTGACAGCCGCGGCGAGTTGGTATTTCCTTTGCCCAGCTACAATATGTGCCTAAAGTCGGTTAATAGATGGGTTAAAGCGGCGGGCATTAACAAGCATATTAGTTGGCATTGTGCCCGGCATAGTTTTGCCGTTAATGTGTTGAACAATGGGGCTAACATTAAGACCGTGGCGAGCCTGTTAGGGCATAGCGGTTTACAGCACACACAAAAGTACACCCGAGCAATAGACAGCCTCAAACAAGAGGCGATAGAGAGTTTACCAGCGTTAAATATTGAGTAATTTACAGGATTATGGAAATAGTTAAATACAGCCAAATGAGTATTGAGGAATTAAAAGAAATGTTAGAAAAGGAGCGGGCGCGCCGCCGCTGGTTGGAGGCAAAGTATAATCTTTTAAGGGAGTGTACAGGATTAGAGGAAACGCCACCCAGCCCCAAAGGTATTATAATACCCTTTACAAGGAAATGAACCGACAGCCGGGCACAATAGAACCGCCGCCGCGTTTGGATGCCGAAGCCTCGCCGCGGCTTGATAAGCTGGCACCATCAGGGCACCGCCGCGGCTGTGGGCTTGATGGGCAGCACCCCGGGAACCAGCCGCCCCAGTTTGCTAACAGCCACAAACAAGAGGCACAATTATTAACCAGCGTTTAATAATATGAGTTATGAAACAGGAAAGCAGACAAGAATTATTAGAACGTATAGACCGCCTATTAGAGCGGAACGCCCGCCAAGCCGCGGCGATGGAGATATTACAAGTAGAAAATAACCTATTGAGGGAGTTAATAGGGTTGGAGATAAGCAGCCCCAGCCCCAAAGGTATTGTAATACCCTTTACAAGGAAATGAACCGACAGCCGGGCACAATAGAACCGCCGCCGCGTTTGGATGCCGAAGCCTCGCCGCGGCTTGATAAGCTGGCACCATCAGGGCACCGCCGCGGCTGTGGGCTTGATGGGCAGCACCCCGGGAACCAGCCGCCCGGCTGTCGGTTGCTGAGGATGCCGGGAGCCGCGGCGCGCCTCGCTGTTGCCTCGCCGCCCTGTCGGTATATGATTACCCGCCCGGCTGTGTTGGGTGCTTGCTGGAGCCGCCCTGTGGCTCGCTGGCTTGATGCCGGAGCCGCGGCGCGGCTGAGAGGATGGGCGGCAGCATCAGGGCACCAGCCGCGGGGCTTGATGCTGGATCCTCACAGGAACCAGCCGCCCCGGTTTACTAACAGCCTCAAACAAAGAGGCACAATTATTAACCAGCGTTTAATAAATAATTAGTTATGAATTTTGTTTATATCAGGCAAATTATATCAGGCAACAACACAACCGACAGGGAAATTAAACAAGCCGCGGAGCGGGTAAGGGTGGAAATTCTTAACGGTGGTTTTAGTGACGATATAAGCTACGAGGCGAGGTGTTGGGTTAATGGCATTTGCCAAGAGTTGAACAATGCAGAACAACGCGCCGCCGCTGGTTTTGAACCGATACACCAACAGGCAATGATAGGGCGGTGGACTAATCTATTAAAATTTTTGTTAGATGGGCTGCAGGGCGTTTCTATCATTTATGAGCCGGGCGATGCCGCGTTGAAATACTTTGAGCGTCACAGGGCACCAGCCGCCGAGATTGCCGAGAACAAAGAGCCAAGCACCAAGAGAGCAAAGAAAGCGTTTGCCGCGGCGATGGAGGCGGGCTATATGCAAAAAACCAACACGGGCTATAAATGGCTATATAACCGCGGCAGCCAATCAAGTTTAGTCTATTTTCTTGTTAAAGCATATGATCCTGATAACACAGAAGAAACACCCTTTACAGCATTAGGGAAATTGTTTGGTGTGGCGCGGCTTGATAGTGCAGCCGATAAAGCGCTTAACCCCAAAAAGCCCCAGCGGTGGAGAAATAAAATAGATGAATTACTAAAAGATTTGCCGCCCGGCGGCTTGCTGGCTTGATGCCGGAGCCTCGCCGCGGCTTGATAAGCAGCACCCGCCCTGTCGGTGGGTGTTGCCTCTATATTAAGCTGTCATTTGTCGGGATTTTTGTAACGCTGAGGGATGCCGGATCCTCGCCGCGGTTGGTGGATGGATGGCACCGCCGCGGCTTGATAAGCTGGCACCATCAGGGCACCGCCCCGGCTGTGGGTTGCTGAGGATGCCGGGAGCCGCGGCGCGCCCCGCTGTTGCCTCGCCGCCCTGTCGGTATATGATTACCCGCCCGGCTGTGTTGGGTGCTTGCTGGAGCCGCCCTGTGGCTCGCTGGCACCATCAGGGCACCGCCCCGGCTGTGGGTTGCTGAGGATGCCGGGAGCC
>CAZVMM010000037.1:0-25962 GCA_964628205.1 uncultured Muribaculaceae bacterium | reverse complement strand
TCTTGTCGGCGACCTTGGTGACCTTGAACTTGCCGTCCTTGTAGAAGATGATGATGTCGTCGATGTCAGAGCAGTTGCAGACAAACTCGTCCTTCTTCAGTCCCGTGCCGATGAAGCCGTCGGCGCGGTTGATGTAGAGCTTCTGGTTGGCCTCGGCGACCTTGCTGGCGACAATCGTGTCGAACTCGCGGATGATGGTGCGCCTGGGGTACTTGGCGCCATACTTGGTCTTGAGCCCCTGGAACCACTCGATGGTGTAGTCGGTGAGGTGGGCGAGCTTGTAGTCGATGTCCTGGATGCGCTCCTTGAGGCGGGCGATGTTCTCCTCGGCCTTGTCGCTGTTGTACTTGATGATGCGCTTCATCGGTATCTCGAGCAGGCGCAGCAGGTCGTCCTGGGTGATCTCGCGGTAGAACTGGGGCTTGAAGGGCGTCAGGCGCTTGTCGATGTGCTTGAGGGCCCGCTCCTGGTCGCGCGCGTTCTCAAACTCCTTGTCCTTGTAGATGCGCTCCTCGATAAAGATTTTCTCGAGCGAGACGTTGTGCAGGGCCTCCATGGTCTCGCCGCGCTGTATCTCGAGCTCCTGGCGCAGGATGTCGCGCGTGCGGTCCACGCTGTAGCGCAGCACGTCGCTCACGGTGAGGAACTGGGGCTTCTGGTCCATGATGACGCAGCAGTTGGGCCAGATGGAGATTTCGCAGTCGGTGAAGGCATAGAGGGCGTCGATGGCGATGTCGCTGCTCGTGCCCGCCTGTAGCGAGACGATGATCTCGGCCGTGGCGCTGGTGTTGTCCTCGACCTTGCGTATCTTGATCTTGCCGCGCTCGCCGGCCTTGAGGATCGACTCGATGACCGATCCGGTGGTCTTGCCATAGGGGACATCCTTGACCAGGAGGGTCTTGTTGTCGAGCTTCTCGATCTTGGCGCGCACGCGGACATAGCCGCCACGCTCGCCGTCGTTGTAGTGGCTCACGTCGATGAATCCGCCCGTCTGGAAGTCGGGGTAGAGGTGGAACTCCTCGTCGCGCAGGTAGTGGATGGCGGCGTCGATGACCTCGTTGAAGTTATGGGGCAGGATCTTGCATGACAGGCCTACGGCGATGCCCTCGGCACCCTGGGTGAGCAGCAGGGGGAACTTGGCGGGCAGGGTGAGGGGCTCACGCTTGCGCCCGTCGTAGGACAGTCCCCAGTCGGTGACCTTGGCGTTGTAGACCGCGTCGAGGGCAAACTCGCTCAGGCGGGCCTCGATGTAACGGCCGGCAGCGGCACCGTCGCCGGTGAGGATGTTGCCCCAGTTGCCCTGGGTGTCGATCAGGAGCTCCTTCTGTCCGAGCTGGACGAGGGCGCTATAGATCGACGCGTCGCCGTGGGGATGGTACTGCATGGTGAGGCCCACGATGTTGGCGACCTTGTTGAAGTGGCCGTCATCGGCCTCCTTCATGGCGTGCAAGATGCGGCGCTGCACAGGTTTGAAGCCGTCCTCGATGTGTGGCACGGCACGCTCGAGAATCACGTAAGAGGCATAGTCGAGAAACCAGTTCTCGTACATGCCGCTCAGTTGCAGTTTCTTATCTTTAGGTACCTGGTAGGAGGAGTGGGCTTGGGGCTCGGCGGCATCAGCGCCGTCGCTGGCCGAGATGCCGTCCTGCGGGTTGCCCTCGTTGGGCTGCTGCTCCATGCCTTCCAGCTCGTCGTCGTCTTTCTTCATATCTCGTGATTGGTGATTTAACCTGCAAAGATACAAAAAAAATCTTACCTGGTGGCGGTTAAGGGGGGATTTTCTTGGAGAGACGCCGCGACGGAGCCGCGGCGCACGGGAACGACCCTGCCGCGGGGGGAACGACCCTGCCGGGGGGGCTAGAGGCCGGTGATGCGGACGATGGGGCCCAGGGGCTTGAGGTTGTCCTCGTTGCCGCCGTTGGTGGTCAGGAGCCAGGCCAGGGGCTTGTGGCGCTTGTCGTCGGGGAGCTTGGGGGTGGGGGCATAGCCGTCGGTGAGGAAGACAAGGCCGTCGTACTCCTCGTGGTCATAGTAGAAGTCGATGGCCGGCTGGAAGTTGGTGCCGCCCCGGCCGGTGACGCGCAGGCTGCGGGTGGCCTGCTTGAGCTGCAGGGGTTTGTCGGAGGTGATTTTGCTGTCGAACTCGATGACGTCGATGCGCTCGATGCCCTGCTTGAAGAACCGGTTGATAACGGCGAGAAACTTGCGGATGTCCTCGTCGGGGACACTGCCGCTGACATCGATGGCCACAAGCAGGCAGGTGCTGTAGGCATACTGGCTGCCCATGGCGTCGAAGCCGTAACGCCGGTTGGGGCGCATGCGCGTCAGGTGACGCTTGGTGCTCAGGATGCTGGCGCGGAACTGACTGAGGATGGCACGGAAGTTCTGTTTGCTGACCAGGGTGCTCTCGATGAGCGCCTTGAGGTCACCGCCGATGCTGCCCCACTGGTTGCATCGCTGGGCGGTCTCGATCTCGTGGTTGACCTTCTCGCTCATGAGCTCGTCTTCCTGCCAGAGCGATGCGCCGGCATCGGCATCGAGCAGGCGGTCGGTGAGGTTACCCTGATTGCCGTCGCTGTCACCGTCCCCGTCACCTTGTGCGTCCCCCGTCGCATCCATGTCGACGGGAACGCCCTCGCCCTCGGCATTGACATCGAGTTTGACGACCTGCTCGGCCATGAGGGAGTAGTACTGCTCGAAGGCCTGGTCGCGCGGGATGTCGAAGATGTGAGGCGGCTCCAAGCCGATGGTGTCCATGCCCTCCAGGTTGTCGCACAACGTCAGGTCGCTCGACAGGCGCATCACGTCGCGCCGCGGGTTGTAGGGCTGCCGCTGGTAGGGGTGCTTGAGGATGATGCGCACGACCTCGGCCTTGAGCCTGAGTGCCAGCTGGTTGTCGTCCATGTGCTCCAGGCGGTCGGGGTTGTACTCGATAACCCCCTTGCCGCAGCGCATGTCGCAGCCCATGTTGTCGTTACGCTTGATGGCGTGGGTGCACAGCACGGCAAACAGCAGCGGCTCGGTGAGGAACCAGTCCTGAGAGAGGGTCTTTATGCGCTGGCCGACGGTCATAGGTTGGCAATCATCTGGTTAATGAGCTGCAGCGCCTCGCGGCAATCCATCATGATGAAGGCGTTGGCGTTGGGGTAGGTCGCATTCTCGAAGAACGAGGCAAAGTGGGCGATGGCCTCCTGGCGGTTGTTGCTCAGCATCCAGTGGATGTAGCGAACCAGGTTGCGGCCCACGGCCTGGCTGTCGTCACGGTTCACCCCGAGTTCCAGCACCTGATAGATGCCCTCGTTGATGATGGCGATCTGAGGCATGGTGTAGGTGGACAGGTCCTGCTGGCAGGCCGCGAAATCGGTAAGCACCTCGCGGGCAGTGAGCATGCGCGACTGGTTGAGCGACTGCATGAACATGGATGCCGAGCGGGCGCCGATGACGCCCGTGATCATCTTGGCGACACGGTTCATGTCGGTGTCGGAATTCATGGACAGATTCTGGAGCAGTCCCGAGACGCGTACCCAGGCGCGGCGGTCGGGCGTCTTGTCGAAAGTGCCCTTGTTGATGTCGACGTTCTTCTCGAGTTCGTCGGGATGCTCCTCGATAAAGGTGATCACGCGCTGGTCCACGCCGTTCTGCTTGGCCCAGAAGAGCCACTCGCCCACAGTGGGAGAGAAAAAGTAGACGTTGAATCGCGACACCAGCGCCGGGTCGAGGTCGGTCAACTGATACTCCTCGCCATCGTTGACCGCGGCAATGACACGGCTACCGGGAGGCAAGGCGCGCCCTGCCAGCTTGCGGTTGAGCGACAGGTCCATGACCGACTGCAGGATTTCGGGCCGTGCGCGGTTCATCTCGTCGAGGAAGAGCACCACGGGCTTGTCGTCCATGGGGAACCAGTAGGGGGGCATGAACTCGGTCTTGCCTGTCGCCTCGTCCTTGTTGGGCAGGCCGATGAGGTCGCCGGGATCGCTCATTTGTCCCAGAAACAGGGCGATGACAGGGATTCCCTGATCCTGAAAGTGGCGGGTAATGATTTCGCTCTTGCCGATGCCGTGCTTGCCCACGAGCAAGATGTTCTGTGTTGAGGGCGTGGTCTCGAGAATTGTCTTGAGGTCGCCAGTGTTGATGGTAATGGCCATATTATAGTTGTTAGTTCTTTAGTTGTTAGTTGTTGTTGATGAGGGGGCGGTGATCCACTCTGCCTTTTTTCTCGGGCCGGTAAGCCGATAAGGGAACAGCTTGGCGAGCTCGACCAGTCGGGGGATGTAGGCGATGTCGTGCTCGATGCGGGCCCGTATGTCGCCACCCGAGTTCAGGTCGATGATCATGGCTCTGCCACGGCTGAGCCTGATGTGCAGTTCTTGCCGGCCGTTACGCTCGTCGTCCTCGGTGAGGTGGTACTGGCAGGAGTGGTGCTGCATCACCTCGTCGACGAGTCGTTGCATCGGTGACTTGTGTGCCTCGGCGGGGCGCTTGTCGTCCGAGCCCACCATCCGTCGCCACCATCCCCTGATGCCCGTGGGGGCGGAGACATCCTGGACGGGTTCCTGTTGTGGCTGTGGCGCCCGCTGCCAGTCATCGCGCACCTCGCCACGCACGGTGAACCGCCCGTCGCGGGCCATATAGGCAAACTCTACCATGTGGGGCTTGATCAGGTCCAGGTGATTGATGAAGTCATCGTGGGGAATGGGCAGATCGAGGGTCTTGTAGCGGTTCAGGTGGATGAGAAGCCGTGACATGTGACCGTCGGCATGCCGCTTGTCGCAATAATAGGTGATACCCGAGCCGTCGAAATACCGCTGCAGGTAGGCGTCCATGTTGTTCAGCGCCATGTTGCGCATCTTCACGCCCTTGCTGTCGGCCTTGAATGCCGCCGTGAGTTGTTCCTTCCACTCGGCGGCATGGTCGAGAAAGGTCAGTGACGACTCCACCACGCGGCTGCGGTCGATCATCTCCATGGGAGCACCGCTCCACTGCTGGTGGTAATGAAGGTCCTCGATGTCGATGCGGGCGCCCACGGTCGATCCCTGCACTGCATGACATAATGTCAGTCCGCAGGGCGCTTTCACTTGCAGTCCCACGCCATAATTGTCCATATCCACGAGCTGGACCATGTCGGCGGTGATCTTGTCGTTGACGAGCTGGCGGTGGGCAGCTTCATATTCCTGAAGCATGCGCGCACTGAGTCTGGGACCCGTGTACTCGCGGCCATTGGCACTCGGCCTGTCGCCAAATGTGGGTTTCAATATGTGGTCGATGTCGCCCGCCACGCGTCGCGACTCGGTCCCTTCGGCTTCGGTGTAGGTGTAGATAAACATTGCCCGTAATCAAGCAAGAACCGTGCCACCGGCAGACAACTGCCAACCGTGTTGGCGCCCCGGCATGCAGCCCGGGCAGACCAGTGAGTGCTCTCGATTTGGTAAATCACAAAAATCTGGGAACTGAAAACTGCCGACTGAAAAGTATTTACTATCTTTGCGGTTTGATATGCAATTTGACTCTTACATATACGCATTGTTTTTGCCGCTGGTGTTCATTGTGTACTGGACACTGCGCAATCACCTCAAGTGGCAGAACCTGTTCCTGCTCATCGCCAGTTATGTGTTCTACGGCTGGTGGGACTGGCGCATGCTAGGTCTGATCATGCTCACCTCGGCCACGACATGGGGCTCGGCACTGATGATGCGGGGTGATCGCTCGCAACATGACCGCTTGTGGTCGGCCGCTAATATTGTCCTGAACGTGGGCATCCTGGCGGTGTTCAAGTATCTGAACTTCTTGCGCGACAGTTTGGTTGATTTCATGGGCCTGTTCGGTGTCAATCCCGATTGGCCCACGCTACACATCCTGTTGCCAGTGGGCATCTCGTTCTATACCTTCCAGGCCATCAGTTACACGATAGACGTGTACCGCGGTGACATCAAGCCTACGCGCGACGCGGTGGCCTTCGGCGTGTTCATCGCGTTCTTCCCCCAACTGGTTGCCGGTCCCATCGAACGCGCCAGCAACCTGTTGCCGCAATTCCTGCGTAGCAAGACGTTTGACTACGATACAGCGGTCGTCGGCATGCGGCAGATACTGTGGGGCGTGGGAAAGAAGGTAATCGTTGCCGACAGCATCGGCTACTATGTGGACCAGTTGCTCTATAATCCCTATCATTACTCCGCCGCCAGCATGGTGTGGGCGGCAGTGCTGTTCATGGTTCAGATCTATGCCGACTTCTCGGGTTATAGCGACATTGCGATAGGCTCTGCCAAGTTGCTCAACATCAAGCTGCAGCCCAACTTCCATTACCCGTTCTTCTCGCGCAGCATGAAGGAATTCTGGCAGCGGTGGCACATTTCGCTCATCAGCTGGTTCCGCCTCTACGTTTATTTCCCGTTGGGCGGGTCTCGGCGAGGCAAATTGCGCACGGTGTTCAATGTTCTGGTGCTGTTCACACTATCGGGTCTGTGGCATGGCCCAGATTGGACATTCGTCATCTGGGGATTCGTCTTCGGCCTGCTGAACCTCCCCTACATCTTCCTTCCGGGCAAGCGCTTCTCCGGACATGCCACTGTGCGCGACCTGCCGCGTTGCCTGATGACCTTCCTGATTGTGGCCATCGTGGGAATCTCGTTCCGCGCCAACAACTTGGCGCACCTGAATGAGATTATTGACGTAGCCTTGCACACCACATGGAAGTTGCGTCCGGTCTTCGGCCAGCCGTTGTTCTACATGGTGCCGTTCTTTATCATCGAGTGGCTCGGCCGCAAGCATGAGTTTCCGTTGGAGCGCCTGCCATTCCCCACGGCGGTGCGCTGGATCATCTACTGGGCGATTGTCGCCGGCATCTCCATTTTGAGTTTAGACAGGAACATGCAGTTCATTTATTTCCAATTCTAGGCACAGAATCAGATGAGACAGAAAGGAATGAAGAAATTTGTATTGCGCACGCTGGCGGCTCTGCTGCCGGTATTTGCCCTTGTTGCCCTGTATCTGTGTTTGGACCCCTTCCGTGTGGTGTACCGCTATGATGGCGTGTCGGTCCTGCCCGGAGACACCCTGGAACGCATCCCCAATAAGCGCTATGTGGCGCTGGAAGGCTTCAAACACTATAATCCCACTGAGCATTTCGACTCCTTCATTTTCGGGTCGTCCTTGTCGTCGAACTATACCGCTGCGGCATGGAAGAAGTACCTGCCCGACACAGCCCGCGTCTACCACTTCACCGTGGGCGCCCAGACCCTGACTGGCATCCGCGACGAGCTCAAGTACCTGATTGACCATGGTGTGCCGGTGCGTCATGCGCTGCTTGTCATGGAAGAGGAGATGTACCGTCGTCCCAAGCGTTATGAGGAAATGCCGTTCGTGCCGCACCCCGAGGTGTCGCCCGAGATGTCGTGGCTGCACTTTCACCGCGTGCACTTCAATGCCCTGCGTGACCCGGACATGCTGATGTATAACTTGTGGCCCACCCAAACCGTTGCCGACCGCCTGCTGGCCGATGCCAAGATGAACCGCGTGCCCTGTGCGCGTAATGAGGTGATGAACGAGGACTACAGCACCGCGCTCGACACGATGGTGATCAATCATCCCGATGAATTCTTTGCCGATGTGCCCTGGCTTGTCAACATGGTGCCCAATCCCGATCCCATGCCGCTGAGCATCGGCCCCGAAGCCGAGGCCATGTTGCGCGATATCCGTCAGCTGCTCGACGAGCATCATGTGGACTATATCGTGATTGTGCCGCCGCGTTACCGCGTGATGGGCCTGTCGGGAATCGATCATGTGGTGCTGTGCGAGATCATGGGCAAGGACCATGTGTTTGACTACAGTTGTGACAACGAACTGATGAACGACCTGCAGAGCTACTATGACGGCATGCACATGGTCACCCACCGTTGCACCGAGCTGATAGACCGCGCCTATCACAATTCACCGTTGGGCCGCACATTGTAAAGGCCTCAATTCAATCCATGATGAGGAAACAAGCAGGGCGTGCCGCATCGAGCGGCGCGCCCTGCTATGATATCAGGTCAGTGTTCTCTCTGTGAAGGGAATTACCAGGCTCCGTTGAGCAGGTAATCGATAAGTGCGCTGACGTCGCTGATGTGCGGCTCGCCATCCATGTCGCAGTCGGCAGCGTTGAGGTTGATGCCGGTGGCATTGCCGCTCAGCAGGTAGTCGATCAGAGCGCTCACGTCGTCGATGCCCACAATGCCGTCGTTGTTCACGTCACCACGCATGAAGGTGGGTGCACCCTCAGCATCCTCGTCGAGGACAATCTGGAACTGGGTGGCTGTGCTGGCCAGCACATTGTCGGCATAGGCTTCAAATGCGTTGACCGTGCCGTGGGCGGCTTTCACGAAGTGGCTGCCGGCGGCATTGAGGAAGTAAGCGTCCTGGATGTCCTTCTTGACAAACTCACCGATGGTCATATGATAGGTGCCGCTGGTGATGGCCGAAGGATTGGGCTTGACCAGCACGTCATGAGCACTGAAGACATAGGTCTTTCCGCGCATGTCGGTGCCGTTGGTTCCATCGTAGGGGGCTACGAAGTAGGGCACATTGGCCTCGAGATTCTTGCCCACGTAGTCGGCCAGCAGACGCGCCTCGTCGGTGCTGTCCTCTTCCTTGTCAAAGTTGCAGATCCACAACCCCTTCTGGTCGCTCTTGCTGTGCATCCAGTCGATGGCCTGGCCGTCGGCAGTGATTTCGGTAGCCGCGAAGGGCAGCACCATGGTGCTCCAGCCACCCTCCTGTCCGGCATGACGGCCGCGGGTGAAGGTACGCTCGTAGCTGATGTTGTCGGCATGGAAGCGGAACGGAGCATAGTAGTTGTATCCGTGCTTGAACACGATGTCGCCCTGAGCCATGTGGTTCTGGATGACGTTCTTGCCCTCCAGTCCCGCGGGCACGTGATCGGCCGAGCCCATGAAGTACAAGGTGTTGGGATTGTTGTTTGCCACGATTGACGTCAATCCCAGTCCCTCGATGTTCACTGCAGCGGCATTGTCGGGAACAGTGATGCCGTCATAGGGCTTGATGCCGCTGCGGGTGCCGTCACCCGTCCAGACTACCATACCGTGGTCGATAGTGTAGAATTTGGATCCGCCGGGAGGCACGAGGTTCTTGGTCGAGTCGTTCTCGTTGCGGCCGTAGATGTTGAGCGCATAGACCGAGCCGAATGCCAGGTTGTCGAACTCGAAGTAGAACGTCTGGGTCTCGCCAGCGGGGATGTTGACGTTGCGGCTCAGGTAGGTTACCATCTCGCCCCTGTTGTGCTCATCCACGATGAACAGCGGAGCCAGGATGTAGCGGTTGTACTCACCCTCGGTGTTGTGGTTGGTGACATCGACCTTGAACTTGATGTAGCTGTCATAGATGACCATGTCTTCACTGGCACCCACAGCCTCGATGTCGACACTCAGGTTCATGGGATAGGTCTCCGAACCGGCAATGGTCACGCTGCCCGTACCGGGTACGCTCGGGTTCCATGACGTGTCATAGGTCGATATGTGAGCGCTCTTGGTGCCGGCATTCTTGGGGGTGAAGTTGAAGGTGATCACCTTGCTGCCACCAGAGGGGATTTCGGTCTCGACCACCGTGGTATACTCACCATACTCATCGATATTCTCGTTGTCGACATAGAGGAAAATCCTGCCGCTAAAGCGGTCGGCGCTGTTGTTCTTGACGGTAACGTGGCACTGCTCGGCAGTACCCACTTTCTCGCCGCCGGTAAACTCAAAGTTGGTGGCCTGCAGGTCGACAACAGGGTGGTCGGCCAGCGTTATCCACTCACCATTGATGGTGGCCTCGATGTAGTAGCGGTCGCCCTCGATCATGGGTTCCCAAATGTTGCTACCCGGGATACTGCACACGGGCTTGATCTTGTAGACGCCATCGGGCTGTCCATTGCCGAAGGAATAGGAAACGGAACTCTGGTTCTCGGGCCAGCTGTCAGTGATCGAGAGATAGCTGGAACCATAGTAGGTCTGAGCGATGACCTCGATGAAGTTGTCATTGCTGTCATACAATGCAATGCCGCGCAGGTACTTGGTGCCGTCGTCAATGTGGTCCTCGGCGGTAACCTTGATGTAGCGGCGCTTGTTGAGCTTGAATGAACCGTCATCACTGCGCTCAAACGTGCGCGAGCCAGTGTAGTACATGTTGAACACCGTCAGTCGGTGATCCACCTCGACAGGCGTGCCGCTGTATCCCGGCATGATGCCGATGATGGCCGTCTGGTCGATGTTATAACCCTCGCTGCTCGATGCGGCGCCAATGCCACCAGCATAGGGGTTAAGCACCGACAGGACAAAGTAGCCGTCGCCCAGGCCTCCCCAGCCCCAGTTGATGTGGTAATAGTCGCCATAGGCATAACCGTCGCACACAAACGAGTGTCCGCCGCCACTGCCGGCACGGCCGTTGTAGATCATGGGCCGTCCGTTGGCCAGCTCCTGGTAGATCATCTCTTCCCATTGCTGCTGGTCATAGTCGCTGCGGTACACTAGCTTCGCATCGTAGTTGAAGTAGTCGTTGAGAGCGGTGGGGATATAAGGGTCGCTGGTGCTCGACGCGTTGAGGCCATACTGCATGTGGGCAGCGCAGCCGGCATAGAGCATCAGCCACGCTACGGCATCCTTCTCGTCCTCGGTCTCGGCACCGGTGTAGTTGTCGCGCATGTTGTCCCAGTCAAAGAATATGGGGTCTAACGTCTCGGTGTCAAAAGCACCATACTCATAGTTGCCGGCATAGTAGACAACGGTGTAGGAAGGGATGGCCTGGCTGCACATGATGGGATGCTTGTAGTAATTCATGATCTGTGCCATCGATGTGGCAACGCATCCAGTGTATGCCAATTCGCCCACGGTGTCACCGTTCTCGTCAATGTCCATGAACTCGGGGCATCGATCCCAGTAAGGGCCGGCCTGGTCCCAGTGGCTGGTGATCATGGGGGATATGCTGTTGCGCGTGGGGCGTGGTGTGGTAATAGCCTCGCCCGTAATGCCCAGCTCGTCGAGGGCGTTGATCTGCTGCTCGTATCCCTCGAGCCAAGCCTTCATGTTGGCCGGCACTTTGTTGGGGTCGAAGCTGCCCTGGTCGGTATAACCCAGAATCTGTGTCGTGCGGTCATCACCGCTGACGATGACGTAACCCCGGTTGTTGGTGGTATTGAAGATGTAGTAGCTCGAGAGCGTGGACGATGCTTTGCCGTTGGCCATCATCTTTGGGGCACGACCGGCGGGTGTGGCCTTCAATGTGACACCATCACGGTGCTGCTGCATGAACTGGCTAGCCGCCTGGAATGCCTTATCCGGTGTCACTGGGGCTGCAATAGCCGAGGCTGCTAGCAAAATTGATGCTAGTAAGGTTGATTTTCTCATCTGTAAATTCAGTTTTAATTCTAATAGTTAATTGGTAGAAGTAGTTAAAAAGTGCCTTTTTAAAAAACACAAAGTGACGAAAAGCGTGCAAAAATATGAATTTTTTGGAAAATATGCAAAATTAGGCACAAAAATAATACTTTGTGCCTAAAAAAACTTCATTAAGCTTGCAAAAAGGCTTAAATAAGTGATAAGTTTATTTTTCCTATGATTTTTGTTTGCCCTTATCTGAAACAGTATCTGTTTTCTTGCCGTGGACGCGCACCTTGAGTTCGTCGAACCCAAATCCGTAGACGCCGTTGACGTTGCTCTGGGTGATGATGGCCTCGCGGTCAGTTTCCTTGATGATACGGAAGATGTTCACGCTCTCGTGCTTGCGGCACATGACCATGACAATCTTGACAGGATCCTTGGTATACCATCCCGTGCCGTCCAGAATGGTGCAACCGCGGTGCGCCTCGCGGATCACGTTGTCGGCTATCTCCTGCCACTTCTTGCTGATGATCTGGAACTGCACGCTCTGGCGCGTGTTGTTGATCACGCGGTCGGCCGCTACCGAGTAGATGACCATGAAGATGAGACCATAGACAATCTTGTCGATAGAGTGGAACAAGAGCCAAGACGAGCAGATGATGAGCACGTCGCAGTACATCATCGTGCGGCCAAACGAGACGGTGCTGTACTTGGCCACCATGGCTGCGATGATGTCGGTGCCACCGGTGCTGCCGTTATGGGTGAACACGATGCCCAGGCCGAAGCCGCAGAGCACGGCGCCCAGGATGACGTTCATGAACGTTTGCTGCTCGATGATGGGCGTGGGGAACATGGGTTGCAGCACACCGATGAGGACGGTGGCAATCGATGCGCCGATGATGGTGCGCAACACAAACTGCTTGCCCACGCTGTGAAAGGCGATGCACAGCAGGATAATGTTGATGGCATAGTAGGTCACTGCCACATTCCAGTTGAGCCAAAAGTGGATCAGCGACGATAGACCCGTAACGCTGCCAATCACAATCTTCTCGGGCAGGATAAATGCGGTGAACCCAAAGGCGTAAAGGAACAGGCCAAAGGTGATCATCACATAATCTTTTGCAAGATTTAAGTATTTACGTGTAGAATCTGTCATAGTAGTGGGTTGTCTTTTTGGACTGCAAAATTACTGAAAAAAAACAGTATTTTGCTCAAAAAAGACCGATTATTAGTTCAGTGTAGCCAAAAATATTGTACCTTTAGGGTGTCGTTTGAAATCGACTACTCTATTACATTATATTATATATATTAAACTAACACCTAAATTGTTTGAGATATGATAACGAGACTGATAATTTCGGCACTGGCTGTGCTCATTACCGCGTTTACTCTCGATGGCGTGACGGTGGATCCCTGGTGGTGGGCCGTGATCGTGGCCATCGTGCTCGGATTCGTTAACTCATGCATCCGCCCTCTTGTCAAACTGCTGGCCTTACCCATCAACATGCTTACCCTGGGCTTGTTCACCTTTGTCATCAATGCCCTGATGGTGATGTTGTGCTCGTGGATAGTGGGACCTCACTTCATGGTCGACAGTTTCTGGTGGGCTCTGGGATTCAGTATCGTGCTGACGCTTGTGAGCTGGATGCTGCACCTGTTTTTCCCGTCAAAGAAATAGTATCGACTCGGCTGGTTAGGCAACTGGCAAGGCTCCAGGCAGTCCCTGCAGGTGTTAATAACTTTTTTGGTTGTTAGCATGCGGTGGTGTGGATGGAAACCATTAACTTTGTTGTCGGCCTTGTGGCCCATGGCTGCAAGGAGATATTTAATGTGTAAATGAGCATATTGCTAAAGAAGAGACATGAACAGAACGGGTAAATTATATTTCAGATATGGCACCATGGGATCGGCAAAGACTGCGATGCTGCTCACCCAGGCCTATAACTTTGAGGAGCGCGGCATGCAGTATCTGTGCATGAAGCCCATCATCGATGACCGCGAGAATGACAACGTGATCCGCTCGCGCATCGGCATTGAGCGCAAGTGTTCGTGGATATACCCCGATAGTGACCTGTATGTCATGCTCAAGGATATGTTCGACTCATCTCGCGTGGTCAAGGACTGGATTCTAATCGACGAGGTGCAGTTCCTGTCGGCAGTTCAGGTCGACCAGCTGGCCCGCATTGTCGATGACTATGGCGTGAATGTGGTGTGCTATGGCCTGCGCACCGACTTCCAGTCACACATGTTTGAGGGTTCGCGCCGCTTGTTTGAGTTAGCCGACACCATCGAGGAAATCAAGTCGACCTGCTCGTGCGGCCGCAAGACGATCATCAATGCCCGCATCGACTCTGCTGGCAACATCGTCACCGATGGCAATCAGGTTGAGATTGGCGGTGATGACAAGTATGTGTCGTTGTGCCGCCGCTGCTGGCGCAACCGCCGCATCGAGAGCACCAACCGCAACGCCATCAGGTTTGAGGACGAGTGACGCCGGTTGGCCATTTCCTCATTGTCAATACACCGCAATGGCAGCCAGCCACATGGGGTTAGCTGCCATTGCGGTGTCCTGTAGCGTGGTTCCCGATATCTAAGTCCGCCAGTCAGGGGCGGCCTCTGGGCGCCGGTTCGCTACACCCTCTTGTCGGCTATGTTGCCGGCAGAGGTTTACTTGTTCTTGGCCTCCTCGGGGGCGATGCCCACCAGCTCGGGATCGATGAGGATGCGTCCGCAGTACTCGCAGACGATGACCTTCTTGTGCATCTTGATCTCCATCTGGCGCTGCGCCGGGATGCGGTTGAAGCATCCGCCACAGGCGTTGCGCTGCACGGCGACGATACCCAAGCCGTTGCGGGTGTTCTTGCGGATGCGCTTGAATGCGGTGAGCAACCTCTCCTCGATCTTGTTCTCCTGCTTCTTGGCTTTCTCGCGCAGGGTCTCCTCCTTCTGCTTGTTCTCGGATACGATCTCGTTGAGCTCACTCTTCTTCTCCTCGAGTGCGTGCTCGCGGTCGGTGCACATTTCCTTAGCCTTCTCGATTTCGGCCTGCAGGACCTCGGTCTTGCGGCTGGCCTCGTTGATGCGCTTCTCAGCAAGCTCGATGTTCAGGGTCTGGTACTCGATCTCCTTGGTGAGGTAGTCATACTCACGGTTGTTGCGCACGTTGTCCTGGTCGGCAGTGTACTTGTCGATCAGTTGCTCGGCCTGCTGCTTGGTGTCGCGGTTGCGGGCGATTTCGTCCTTCTGGACGGCGATCTCCTCCTCATACTTGGCCACGCGCGTGTGCAGACCAGCAATCTCGTCCTCGAGGTCCTGAACCTCTTGGGGAAGCTCACCCCTCAGGGTCTTAATAGCGTCAATCTCAGAGAGTTTCTGCTGCAAGTCGTATAGCGCCTTGAGCTTCTCTTCAACAGTGAGTTCTTTCTTGGGTGTTGCCATAACCTTAGTAATTTATTATAGATAATTTACCTGATTAGTTTCGTTTTTTGAAAAAGCGACTGCAAAGGTAGGATTTTTTTTCTGAATAATCTCCAAAAAAATCTCTTTTGTGTAATGTTCGCTCTCGTAGTGGCCGATGTCGGCCGTGACAATGCGCTGACTGTTGTCCAGGAAATCGTGGTAGCGCATATCGGCAGTGACATAGAGTTGGGCTCCCATCTGCACCGCCTTGTCGAGCAGGAAACCGCCGGCCCCGCCACACAGGGCCACACGGGTGACGATGGCGTCGGCATCGCCGCTATAGCGCACGGCGCCCACCTCGAAGGCAGCCTTGACCCTCTTCATCACCTCGCGAGCGGTCATCGGCTCGATGTTACCGATGACGCCACATCCCGCTGATGTGCTCAGTGCCTCGCCATAGGGGTCCACATGGTTGTCATCGAGAAACTCGACCTGGGTCATGCCTATCTTCTGCGCCATGCGGAACGACACACCCTGCCATGCGCTGTCCATGTTGGTGTGGGCGCTGTAGATGGTCACGTCGTGCTTGATGGCCATCGCCACGGTGCGCTCGACGGGCGTGCGCCCCATGATTTTCTTCAAGCCGCGAAAGATGAGCGGGTGGTGTGCGATGACCAGGTTGTATCCCAGCGCGATGGCCTCGCGGACAACCGCTTCGGTGGCATCGGTACACAGGAGCACACCCGTGATGTCACTCTCGGGGTCGCCCACCTGGATGCCCGCATTGTCCCACTCCTCCTGGAGTCTGAGCGGCGCAAATTGCTCGATGGCTTCAGTGATTTCCTTTATCTTCATTCTTTAGCTTTTGGCTTTTAGACTTAGGCTTTAGGGAAGATCACTAACACCTAAAGCCTAAAATCTAAAACCTATAATATCTAATAACGATTATATCTTGTTCTCGGCCTTAAGGCGCTCACGGTCCACGTCGATGTAGAGCTCGTCGAGCTGGCTCTGGTCGACGGGGCTGGGAGCATCGAGCATGACATCGCGTCCACTGTTGTTCTTGGGGAAGGCGATGCAGTCGCGGATGCTGTCCAGACCGGCCATGATCGAGACGAAACGGTCAAAACCGAATGCCAGACCGGCATGGGGAGGAGCTCCGTACTTGAAGGCGTTAATCAGGAAGCCAAACTGAGCCATGGCGCGCTCGGGAGTGAACCCCAGGATGTCGAACATCTTGGCCTGCAGCTTGCCGTCGTGGATACGCAGGCTGCCGCCACCCACCTCGATGCCGTTGCACACAAAGTCATAAGCCTTGGCGCGCACGCGCTCGGGATGCTCGTCGAGCAGGGGGATGTCATCGGGATTGGGCATGGTGAACGGATGGTGTGTGGCCATCAGGCGTTGCTCCTCGTCACTCCACTCAAACAGCGGGAAGTCAACGATCCACAAGCACTCAAACTTGTTCTTGTCCCTGAGCCCCAGGCGGTCACCCATCTCCAGGCGCAGTGTGCACAGCTGCACACGCGTCTTGTTGGCATTGTCGCCACTCATGATGAGCACCAGGTCGCCATCGTTGGCGCCCATCTTCTCCTTGAGCTGCTGCCACACAGCGGGCTCATAGAACTTGTCGACGCTGCTCTTGACCGTGCCGTCGGCATTGAACTTGACGTATACCAGACCCTTGGCACCCACCTGAGGACGCTTCACGAAGTCCACGAGCCCGTCGAGCTCCTTGCGTGAATAGCTGGCGCAGCCGGGAGCACAGATGGCGCCGATGTAGTTGGCCTCGTTAAACACGGGGAAAGTGCCAGTGCCCTTGAGCACATCATCGACCTCGACAAAGGTCATGCCGAAACGGCGGTCAGGCTTGTCGCTGCCGTAGAGGCGCATCGCGTCGTGCCACGTCATCTGGTCCAGCTTCTCGGGCAGGTCCACATTGCGCACTTTCTTGAACAAGTGGCGTGCCAGCCCCTCGAAGACATCGATGACATCCTCCTGATCCACGAAGCTCATCTCGCAGTCGATCTGGGTAAATTCGGGCTGACGGTCGGCGCGCAGGTCCTCGTCGCGGAAGCACTTGGCAATCTGGAAATAGCGGTCAAAGCCGGCAACCATCAGCAGCTGCTTGAGCGTCTGGGGACTCTGGGGCAAGGCATAGAACTGGCCGGGGTTCATGCGCGAGGGCACGATGAAGTCGCGTGCACCCTCGGGGGTGGAACCAATCAGGATAGGTGTCTCGACCTCCAGGAAACCCTTGTCGTCAAGATAGTTGCGAATCAGGATGGCCATGTCGTGGCGCAACTCCAGGTTGCGGCGCACAGCATTGCGGCGCAAGTCCAGATAGCGGTATTTCATTCTCAGGTCATCACCGCCATCGGTGTTGTCCTCGATGGTAAACGGCGGCGTGATGCTCTCGCTCAAGATATTCAGCTTGCTGGCGATAATCTCGATCTCACCCGTGGGCAGATTGGCATTCTTGCTCGATCGCTCGGCAACCATACCCTCAATTTGGATGACAAATTCGCGTCCCAGATGGTTGGCGCGCTCACACAGCTCAGCGTCCACCTCGTTGTTAAACACGATTTGAGTGATGCCATAACGGTCACGCAGGTCCACAAAGGTCATGCCGCCCATCTTGCGGGTGCGCTGCACCCAGCCTGCCAGTGTCACGACTTCGCCCACATTGGCAAGACGAAGTTCGCCATTAGTCTTGGTTCTATACATTGTGTAATTTTATATATTAGGGTTGAATAATCGATATCGGCGTTTTAAACATACAAAGTTACGACATTATTGCCACAATTGTATGCGCTAGAGGCAAAAAAATATGAAATTCACCCGATTTGGCCCGTCAGTTCAGCCTGTAGTGCGTAGCCTAACGGCGTAAGTAGGCGGCGTCTCTGCGAATTTGCAAGCAAAAAAAGTGCTTTTTTGTTTGGCACTTCGCTCGACTTGCACTACCGTTGCCTGGCGGCGAAAGTAGGCGGCGTCTCGAAATTGCAAACAAAAAAAGTGCTTTTTTGTTTGGCACTTCGCTCGACTTGCACTACCTTTGCACCGCTCAAAATGCGAGCAACGGGGTGTAGCGCAGTCCGGTTAGCGCGCCTGCTTTGGGAGCAGGAGGTCCCTGGTTCGAATCCAGGTACCCCGACTTTTTTAGGGTAATAATGATAAGCGGTGGAGCCGATTGACTCCACCGCTTTAACTATGCCTCATGGCTGTGATGGCCATGGATGGTAACGCACACTGGGCGTGCGTTTAGTTACAATCAGTTGCCGTTGAGGATCATGTCGATAAGAGAGGCGAGGTCGTCGATGTTGACCTTGCCGTCGCCGTCAACGTCAGCACTCTGGGGCTTGTCGCCGTCATTGAGCAGCAGGTCGATGATGGTGGCGATATCATCGATGCCGACTTTGCCGTCGCCATCAACGTCGCCGGGAACGAAAGTGGGCTCGTCAAATTCGCCGAACTTGCGCTTGTTGGCATTGGTGACATAGATGTCGGTCAGCGCGTTGGAACGCAGCGGGCGGCTGATGAAGGCTACGATGTTGAGTTTATCGGCATTCCACTCGTCGGGGATGGTGACGTTGAAGACGTTCTTGTAGGAATTGCCGTTCTTGTTGAGGTCCACACCCTTGACCGAGACGAGTGCTTGGCGCAGCACGTTGTTGTGGACATAGTCGTTGCCGCCGCTTACCTGTGGTGCCACGAGTCCGTCTTCGGTAATGTAGACGGTGAGCTTGCTGTCGGTTCCCATTATATTCTCGTAGTTGGGGACGAGTTCGCCGTCGATGGTAATGGTGGCCTGACGGGCTGCGGAGTCAAAGTTGCTGTTGATGTTCACCGTGGCCCATGACGGGTTGTTCTCGATGTAATCCAGGAAACTGCTCATGGTGTTGGCCGACAGCCCAGTCAGTACGGCATAGACGGAGTTGGGGCTGGAGATGCCGGCAGTGCGGTCGAAGGAACCCTCGGGGAAGCCGTCGATGCCTTCCATGTCGGTAATGGAGTCGGTCTGAGCGGTGCGGAAGGGGTCGGTGTTGCCCATGTTCTCGTGGATGCTTACCCAAGCGATATCGTTGCGCATGTTGCACAGATTCTGGATGTTAGCAGTGCCCTGTGGGCAATAGGTGCATCCAGTAGAAGTGAATTGCTCAACGAGGCGCATCTGGCGGGAGTAGCCGAACTCAAAGGTGTTGAACGCCTTTGACGCGGTTGCGGGCTTGTCAAGAGGAACACCGTTGACAGCGGTGGCGGTAATGGTCAGGGTGTGCGGCCCGGCATCGAGCCCGGCAGTGCTGATTGTTCCGCTCATGGTAACGTTGCTGGTTGACAGGTCTGCAGGATTGGTCATGGTCAGCATGACATTGCCGTCGATCGCTACCTCATAGGTGGCTTGTCCTGCCAGGACTTGGCCATCACCCACATTGCGGGTGTTGAACGAGAAGGACAGGTCGTCGCCAATCTTGATGTTCTCTTTTGCGACTATGCCGTCCACACGCAGGATGTAGGGCGAGTAGCTCTCTTTCTCGACGATGCACTGGAGGCTCAGGTTACCCTTGTTGTTGAGTACCAGGTTCAGCCATTTGCCTTCTGATTCCAGGTAGTGCAGTGTGGGGTAGGTTGTCCCGACTTTGACCAGGGAAAGTACCTTTGTGGTCTTGGTTGCCTGCTCGTAGTCAAAGCCGATTCTCAGGGAGTATCCGTCGGGCAGGTCGATGTCGAAGGGGGTGGCCAGCTCGATCATGTTCCATCCCTTGCTGGATGCTTGGCAGGGCCACTCGGTCATCTGGTCGTTGAGCAGCTTGCCCTCGGTGTCAATGGGGATGACAAAGACGCGGGATATGGGTGCGGCCAGTGACAAGCCGACGCGGAAGGCTACAATCTTACCGCCGGAGAAGACGGCCACTTCGTCGGGAGTGATGTCGGTAGCCACTGTGGCGATACCTACTAGCTTAGGGTTGGACCAACCGGTTGCGTTCACGCTATCGGTTGTGTAGTGACCCATGATGCGCTGGTTTGGTTCCAGGTCGAGCGCCCCAAGCGCAAACGGAAGCAGCATTGCTGCCATCAATAGTGATAATAATTTCTTCATAACTAATAGATGTTAATTGGTTAATATTAATATGTCGATGTAATTGAGTTATCGGGTTGGCGAGTTAATGTCACTTTTCTGTAAAACAAGGTGGTCAAGACTTGTTTTGGTTAAAAACTGATATGCAAAAATAGTCATTTATTTGGAATTATGAAGTTGACCTCGTGATTTTTTTTGGGTCGATGCAAAAAGTGGGTTGAAAAGCCCAGTTTTTGCATTGACCCGTTTTAATCGTTTCTGATAGTTGCCAGATGGCTTAGTACGGTATCGCTTAGCCATTGCTGCCGGGGCGGGGAAAAACGAACGGGAGACATCCTTGCGGACATCTCCCGTGGCGGTGTGTACGTGACTCGAACACGCGACCCCCTGCGTGACAGGCAGGTATTCTAACCAACTGAACTAACACACCTGGCTGCATTTCTTGGCGAAATGCGGTGCAAAGATAGTGCAAATGTTTTGAATGCTGCAAATATTTTGGCAAAATTTTAGCCGTAAGGGGGCATTTTTTGTCAAATGGGTGACTTGACCAGGTTATTTTTTCTCTTTTTCATCGATGATGTCGACGCGGATGAGCTCGATGCGTGCAGCGGTCTTGCGCTCGATGGTAAAGCGGTAAGGAGGCAGGTCGAGCACCTCGCCCGCGTTGGGGATCGCCTCGTTCTCGGCGAGAAGATATCCTGCCAGGGTCTGGTAGTCATCGCTCTCGGGGATGTCGAGGTGGAATTGTTCGTTGATTTCCTCAATCTCCATGCGGCCCGAGAATTCGAAGCTGTGTTCGTCGAGCTGGCGGGCGGTGAGCCGGTTACGGTCATGCTCATCCTCGATCTCGCCAAAGATTTCCTCGACAAGGTCCTCGAGGGTCACCATTCCGCTTGTGCCGCCAAACTCATCGAGCACGATAGCCATCGAGCGTTTCTCGCCCATGAGCTGTTGCATCATCTTGCGGGCCAGCAGTGTCTCGGGGGCGAAGACGACGGGCTTGAGGCGCGTCTTCCAGTCGACCTGCGTGACGAAGAGTTCACTCACCTGGATAAAGCCGATGACGTCGTCGATGTTCTCCTTGTAGACGACAATCTTGGACAGTCCTGAGCGGGTGAATAGCTTGACCAGGTCGTCGCGCGTGGTGTCTTCGACATCGACGGCCACAATCTCGTTGCGTGGCACCATGCAGTCGCGCAGTCGCGTGTCGCTGAAGTCGAGCGCGTTCTCAAATATCTTGACCTCACGTTCCACGCTCTTGTTCTCGTCCTCGTGCTTGTCGATGTTCTCCTGGAGGTAAGCATCGAGCTCATCGACTGTGATCATGCGCACGCGCCTGGAGTTGATCTTGATGCCAAAGAGCTTCATCAGCACGGCCGAGAGCCACTCGGTGAAGCGCGAGATGGGGTAGAGAGCGCAGTAAACCATGAACAAGGGGATGGACGACGTGCGCAGTGACGCGTTGGGGTTGATGCGCAGGATGGTCTTGGGGACAAACTCACCGAAGATGAGGATGATGATCGTGGCGATGATGGTCTGCACGAGCAGGAGCAGCGCTTCGTTGGCGATCCATGGCTTGAGTGGTGCGGTGAGCAGTTGTGCCATCGCCATGGAGTAGACGATGTTGGCGATGTTGTTGCCGATGAGCAGCGTGGAGATGAGGGTCTCGCGGTTGCTGTAGTAGATATTGAGAATGCGGTTGACGATGCCTCCGCGTGCCATCTCGATCTCGGCCCTCACCTTGTTGGAACTGACAAAGGCGATTTCCATGCCCGAGAAGAATGCCGAGCACAGTAAAGCGATGATGGCGGTAATCAAAGAATAGCTAGTCTCCAAAATGCTGTTGTCTTATCGGGTTAGGGTTGATGTTCATTGACTGGCATGGGCTGTGGCGCGACGTTGCCACTGTTGGGGTGGGGCATGCGGCTCTCGTCGATGGGGAAGATGGCCTCGACCTGCCGCAGGGTGTAGGTGGTGAGCCTCTCGTTGGACTCGTATCCGTATCCCTCGATGATGCGTCCCTGCTTCTCGATGTGGATAAAGGCTTCGCTGTACATCTTGTGTGCCTGCTGGTCCCACATGAGCTCGTCGGTGAGGATGACATCGCCGTTAACGTTAGTGATGCGCACGTTGCCGGTGAGTGTCCACAATGCGTTCTCCTTGTCGAAGTATGCCGAGTCGCACTTGAGGGTGGTCACGGTGTTGTATTTGTTGTCCAGTTCCTCGCAGGTCACTCCTTTGGGAAACGTCCAGTTGGGGTGCTTAGCCTCTTCAAACATGTTCCACAATGGGGCCACGATGCGGTAGCGGGTGTGCCCCGAGTCGCTGATGACGGTCTGCACATCGGTTGTGGACATCGTGGGCACGACCTCGGGGTTGGTGGGGTGGTCGACCATCGTGGTGCCATCCTCCTTGCAGCCCGTGGCGGCCATGATGGCCATCATGATGAGCGATATGTGCAGCAGCCGTTTCACGCGTGACGATGATGATGCGCCAATGAGCCCCTCCACCTTTTTTAGCGTATGCGGCTCTTCCAGAACCACAACTCGTTGAAGTTCACGCCCACCGTGATGTTGAGGTAGTTCTCGCTGATGAGGTGAACGGGTGTGGCTTCGCGGTGGCGCCACTCCACTCCCAGGTTAATCGTTGTCTTGCTGTTAGGTGCAGGCAGTCCCACACCGACGCTGAGTCCATAGTCACGGAGGTTGGAGTTGCCATAGACCATGTAGTCGTGGTTGAAGAAGGCTCCGGCTCGGAACGACATCGCTCCGAGGTAGCTACCGCGCTTGTTGGGCCGGTACTGGACACCGAGGGCCAGTTTCCATCGGTCGTCGAACTGCTGGTTCTGTGGCTCAAAGCCCTCGATGGGTTCGTACTTGGCCTTCTTCCAGTTCTGATAGGTGTAGTCGGCCTCGAGGGTGAGCCTGTGGTCGAAGGTGTAGCTTAAGCCCACACCCATCGAGAACGGCTGCTCGTACTTGCCGCTCATCGATGTGTAGCCGACGGTGTCCACATCGCTGTCCTGGGTGTCAAAAGTAGTGCCCCAGGTGTGGCCGTGGAACGACTTCTTGGGCTGGAAGGTGGCACCCACGGTGAGCATGTCCCTGTTCTTGAACATGGGGATGCTGTATTGCACGCCCACGGTGGCGGTCCAGTCGCGCACCTTCATGTTGCGGGTGAAGTAACTCGATGAGCTGGACGTGATGAGCGTGGTGTTGAGTGTGGAGCCAAACAGGTAAGCGAAATTAACGCCCACACTCAGGTTCTTGACGGGTTGGTAGCCCAATCCCAAGTAGAACTGGTTGAGGCTTCCGCTGCCCGAGTGCATGTCGCTGCCGCCCGTGATATCGCTGCCATAGGTGTAGCCCACTGACGAGTAAGGCAACAGGCCGAACGATGCTCCCAGCCCCTTGGCCACCTTGAAGTGGGCCGTCAGGTAGTCGAGCCCGGCGCCGAAGTTGTAACCCTTGTTGCCGTTCTCCTTGCTCCACAGGTTGGACAAGTCTACGCCTATGTCCCATAAGAAGGTGAGCGAGTCGACGTCGGCATATGATGCCGGGTTCATCACGTTGATGATGCGGCCACCTCTCATCGCATATCCCACACCGCCCATCGAGCGCTGGATGCTCGACACGTTGTCGTTGAGCATGCCATAGCCTATCTTGGAGTAGGGCGTGGTGACGATTTGGGCCTGTGCCAGCCCATAGCCCATGACCATGGCGAGCAGCAGGAGTGCTGATGTTGTTATCTTTCTAGAGATTTTCATTAGCTTGGTTGTATAAAAAGATGCGGTTGAGACCTTCAGCCGCCAGGTGTTCGTAATAGATGATGCTCTCGTCGGCCAGCCGCTGGTGCAGCAGTCGTCCGTCACCACCGGTAATAAAGGTCATCAGGTTGGTGTGAGAGAGCTTGAGGTCGGCAATGTAACTCTTGATTTCCCCAATCACGCCATGCAACACGCCGCTGCGGATGGCGGTCTCGGTGTCATAGCCCACAACTGGGGCGTCGCCGTCGGCCTTTACCAGGGGGAGCAGGCCCGTGTGCTCATGCAGGGACTTGAACCGCAGTGACACCCCTGGGGCGATGTTGCCGCCCACAAAGCAGCCGTCGGCCGTTATCAGGTCATAGGTAATGGCTGTTCCGGCATCGATGACGAGCACGTCACACGCGTTGTCGAGCCGCTGTGCTATGGTCCATGCGCCCACAGCCGTGGCGATGCGGTCGCGCCCGAGCGTGGCCGGAGTGCGGTAGCCCAGACGGATGGGCATGGGCGTCTCGTGGGTCAGGCGCAGCAGGCTGCGGCACCGTTGCTCCACCAGTTGCTCGATGCGCTGGCTGGCAGCGCTCGAGGCTGTGCTGCAGATGACAGCGGTCTCGGGTTTATAGGAGCTGATAAAACGGTCCAGCAGTCGCCCGTCACGACGGACAAAGCGGTTGGTTGCCACAACCTGTGTGCCGATAAAGAATGCCACCTTTATCGCGGTGTTGCCGTTGTCTATAGTGAGATTACCTTTCATCAAAAGCGCAAAATTACTAAAAATAATACAAAAGCAAAAAAAGATTTACTTTGTTGTGGCCAGTCGGGTGTTATTTTGCTGTTGAACAGTAGCTTCTTTACGTCATTGCTGATTCTTCAGCTCGTGATCAATCATCCATGTGGCATACAACTGCACGACCACGCCTGCCAGCAGGAAGCCAATCCAGTCATTGGTCCCATGGGAGAGGAACATCATCAGCGCACTGGTGCAGTAGAGCATGGCGCTGGCGATGAGGATGCGGTGCAGGCGCTTGATGCGCAGCGAGGGCCCGTTATAGATGCCCACGATGCGGGCCACCAGCACCAGGGCGGCGCCCGCGGCAAATGCCCACCTCATCCAGGGCTGGAACAGGTTGATCAGGGGCATGACCGCCATGACAATCATGGCGAGCAGACCGATGATGATCAGGATGTTAGAAAGTTGGATTCTGTTTTCTTGTAGTGCCATGGCGCGTTATGGTATGTCGGTGATAAACACTTCCTCGTTGGTGCGCTTCATGCCATACTTCTCGCGCACGAGGCGTTCGAGCGACTCGTTGTCGGTGTTGAGTTCGTTGACCTTGGCCTCGTACATTGCTGCCGAGTCCTCGTTATTCTTGATCTGGCTCTTCAATTCATTGATTTGTGAGCGGTACTTGCTGATGCGCATGTAGTTGTTCTCACCGAAGAACAACAGCACGACCACAAAGGCGGTAAATATGAGCAGTGGGATGTTGAGCCACCGCGGAATCCACTTGGGACGCTGAAAATTAAATAGTGCCATATCGTTGGTTTTTGTGAATCTTTAGTCTTGTGAACCGGTTGTTTAATTCTTGTTTATCGCTCGTCCTTGAGCAGGTTGGGGCGCAGGCGGCGTGTGCGCTCGAGTGACATCTGCATCTTCCACTCGGCGATTTTGGCCTGGTGTCCGCTGAGCAGGATTTCGGGTACGTGCCAACCGTTGAACACCTCAGGGCGGGTGTAGACGGGAGCCTCAATCAGGCCGTCCTGGAACGAGTCGCTCAGGGCGCTCTGCTCATCGCCGATGGCACCGGGCAGCAACCTCACCACCGCATCGGCGATAACTGCCGCGGGCAACTCGCCGCCCGTGAGCACGTAGTCACCGATGGTGATTTCCTTGGTAATCAAGTGCTCGCGTATGCGGTAGTCCACACCCTTGTAGTGGCCGCACAGGATCATCAAGTTCTCCTTGAGCGATAGGGCATTGGCCATGGGCTGGTCGAGCTGTTCGCCGTCGGGCGAGGTGAAGATAATCTCGTCGTAGTGGCGCTGGCTCTTGAGTTCCTCCATGCATCGCCACACGGGCTCAATCTGCATGACCATACCCGCCTCGCCGCCAAAGGGGTAGTCATCCACCTTGCGGTGCTTGCGCAGGCTCCAGTCGCGCAGGTTGTGCACATGGATTTCCACCAAGCCCTTGTCCTGGACCCGTTGCAGTATCGATGTGTGTAGCGGCGACTCGAGCGCGTCGGGCATTACGGTCAGTATATCTATTCTCATTTCAGTTTTCAGTCTTTAGTTTTCAGTCGTCAGTCAGCGGATGCCAACTCCTCACTCCTCACTCCTCACTCCTCACTCCTCACTCCTCACTCCTCACTCCT
>CAZVMM010000036.1:0-26370 GCA_964628205.1 uncultured Muribaculaceae bacterium | reverse complement strand
GTGGTGTGAAATTTCCAAGAGTTTCGTCTTTATGCCCGTTGATAAGACCGTTTATCAACTTTTCGAGCATTTTCTGACCACAACGAACTTTTATATAATTCGGCACATCAATTTTTGGTTCTGTGTCCTCTAGGGGGGCTTGTTTGTCGTTATCTGTTGGGTTGGGATTATTATCCCCAGGTTGTTCTAGCTTGGAATCTTGAGAATCTTGGTTTTTGCTATGCTCGTTGCTTTTCTCATCTAATATTTCAACCGATTTTGTAGTATTTGGGTTATCTATTTGGATGTGCTCTTTTAAATACTCAAGAGGATTATTGCTGAAAAAATCTGAAATCGCTTTAATTTCATTATCGATCCAAGCGAAGAAAAATTTGACAAAAACCATAGTTTGATTCTCAAATGGTTTGTAGTGGGCAATGCGTTGCTCTTCGTTTAAATATTCTTCAACAATATTTCTGAATAAAAATATAATCAAAAAATGTATTATCACTCTTATTGGAGAAAGATCTAATAATACAGAACGGCTATCAAAAGAGGTTAACTCTTTATTAATGCGAGATAGAATAATATCATAATTAGTTATTTGAGACTCAAAATAATAGAGTATGGGATATACGATTTCAAGCACGATTAACAATTTATTCACAACTTGATTATCCCATTTATATATAATATCTCGAAACAGTTCATAGTTCTCTTTTGCAATTGACTCAAAAATGGAGTCATATGCTTTACGGTCAAAATGTAAGTATGTTAAAGATCCATAGTAATGATAAAACAGTTCAAGAAAAAAGTGAAAGCTTCGTTTTATATGCGTTAAATGGTTAAACACTAATCCAATGGGTGGAAATGTCCGTTTTGCAAATCTTTTTCTAGTTTGAATATCTGATAATGATTTTATATCAAATGGTTCTTTGTCTTTTTTTAAAATATGACCAAAGACCATAAAACTTAATTCTTCAGCATATAAATATTCAACTGATCTAACAGCGTCCAATTCGGATAACCATGGTTTTTTGTCGTTGTTTTGTTTATCTGAATCGGATGATATGAAATATTCAGAAATACGGCTCAGTTGTTCGATGTATTGAGCTGATATATTTATAATGCTTAGGTATGTTTTCTGTTCTTCGGTTAATGTATTGAATGTTATATTGTTTAAATCTGATAAACCTTCCATTTTAAAGTAATTGAAAAAAGCTAATACATCCATTGTGGGAGGCATTATACTCATGCCTTCGATATATCTCTTAATCTGCACACAAAGATTATAATACTGTTTAGGCATACACTGACAAGAAACAGAACAAAAAACAGAGTCTGATTTATTGTGATCGTCTTTACCGTTCATACCTAGAGTAAATTATGTTAAGATTTGATTTAAATGCGTTATCAAAAAGTCGACAACAACTAAAGTGCAAATATCGGTCTTTTTTATAAATTATGCAAACGAACAAGCTCTAACAGAAATAAAAAGAATGGACCGAATAATGATCTGTCTTATTATAAACAAATTGAAAAGAATAAACCAATTTTTTACTCGTGACGTAGGCAAATTGAAAAAACAAGAAAGTAGGAAGGCGAAATGTTTTAGTAATGTTTTAGTAAGAAATAGAAAAAGCGCCGAAACTTTTTGAGTTTCAGCGCTTTACGCTTGATTTATCGTACCCAGAGCCGGGGTCGAACCGGCACGGGTGTTACCCCATTGGTGTTTGAGACCAACGCGTCTACCGATTCCGCCATCTGGGCGTTAAGCGGGTGCAAAGGTAAATGATTTTTTTGGAATTGGGGCAAAAAAATGGAGTTTTTTTGGTGGATGAGTGTTTTTTGGTGGGGAGTATGGGTGGAGTGGGGGCGCTTTTTTAGTACTTTTGCGGCAAGAATTAACGTTACTGTCATGGAGGCAAGTATGATTATGAGAGGTGGTGAGAATCCGTTTGCCCGCACTGAGTTGATGCTGGGTCGTGAAGCTATGGAGGTGCTCGGCCGCAGTCGTGTGGCTGTGTTTGGCATCGGTGGCGTGGGTGGCTATGTGGTTGAGGCGTTGGCCCGTAGTGGGGTTGGTGCACTGGATCTGGTTGATGATGACGTGGTGAGCGTGTCGAATATCAATCGTCAGATCTATGCGTTGCACAGCACGATTGGCCGTGCCAAGGTTGACGTGGCTGCTGAGCGTGTGCGGGACATCAATCCTGACTGCCAGGTGACGGTGCACAAGATGTTCTACTTGCCCGAAAATGCTGATGAGATTGATTTCTCGCGTTTTGATTATGTGGTGGATAGCTTGGACACGATTACTGCCAAGATGGAGATTGCGAGGCGTTGTCTGAGGCTGGGTGTGACGCACATCTGCTCGATGGGTGCGGCCTACAAGATGGATCCGATGGCCTTCAGGGTGGCTGATTTTGACTCGACGCGTATCGATCCGCTTGCTCGTATGTTGCGCAAATTGCTTCATCGTGAGGGCATCCATCACTTCAAGTGTGTGTACAGCGAGGAGGAGCCGCGCATGAATCCGGATGTGCCGGTCTATGTTGATGGCAAGAAACAGCCTGGCAGCAATGCGTTTGTCCCGGCTGCTGCGGGGCTGCTTATCGCCCGCGAGGTGATTGTGGACTTGATTGCTGCAGTTGGGGACGAATAATCACGTTGCATAATATTGGCAACGCCAGCGGTGCGTGTGTTGCACACTGCCGCTGGCGTCGGTTGTTGCTGGTCCCCTGTTGTGTGGGCTATTTCTTCTTGGAGCTCTTCTTGCTTGACTTGCTGCTCTTGCCCGAGGATTTGTTGTTAGATTTGCTAGAGGACTTGCTTTTGGACTTGCTCGATGACTTGCTGCCTTTTTTGTCATTGGCTGCGGCTTTGCGGGCTTCTTCCTTGGTGGGAATCTTGATTTTCTCGCCGGCCTTGATTTTGTTGCCGTCCTCGAGTCCGTTGGCGCGCTCGATGTCCTTGACCGAAACGCCAGTCTTCTCGGCAATCTTTGTGAGGGATTCGCCTTTCTGCACTGTTACCTCGGTGGGCTGCTGTGGCTTGGATTTCTTGCTGTGGCGGCTGCTGCTGCGCGAGGATGTGCGGTCGTTGTCGCGGTCTTTCTTGCTGCTTCGGCTCTTGTAGGATTTCTCCTTGCTGTCGCTGTTTCTGTTGTTGTCCTTGTCGGCATACTTGGCGTTGCGTGAGCGCCAGGTGGCCGAGTTGGTCTTGGCGGCGCGCTGCCGACTGATCTGCTCGTCGTTGCGTGTGTTGGCTTTGCTCTTGCTTGCCGTCTTGCTTTCCTCATCGACATTGACGGTGTAGGAGCCCTTGTAGGGGGCCTTGGTGGCAGCCTCTCGCTCGATGTTTTTCACTTCATCGAATTGCGCCTGCTCGACTTGTTCCTCAGTGGGCTGGTTTTCTTCGTCTATCCGTGAGTTATCGGTCGTTACTGCCATGAGTTCGTCGTTGTCGGCGCTGGCGTTGTTGTGCTGTGGCGCTTTGACCTTGAGGTTGTCGCCGCGCCTGACGCGCTCGCTGCTCATGCTGTTGAGAGCCATGAGCTCGTCGGTGGTCATGTTATACTTGGCGGCGATGGTCGATAGTGTCTCGCCGCGTCCCACCTTGTGGTTGATGGTGCGGATGTTGCCGTCGGCGGTGCGTCCGGTCAGGTACTCCTCGGCTGTGGCCACTTGTCCGCCTGGCTCAACGACCTCGCGGTGCGCATACAGGTCATCGCGGTAGTTGTCGATGCTGTCCTGGCTCATGATAAAGCTGTAGACTTGCTGTGAGGGCAGCACCAGGGTGTAGGGCCGGTTGTCGCCCGGGATGACGTCGGCGCGGAATTGCGGATTGAAGGTGCGGATTTCCTCGATGGGGATATTGAGCACCTGGGCTATTTGTGCGAAGTGGATGCGCCGATTGACGGTCACGGTATCGGTGATGAGCGGCTTGCTGGCGAGCGATGGGCTGATGTTGTGCTGCTTGTAGTAGGTCATCGCATAGTTGGCGGCGATAAATGCTGGCACGTAGCCTCGGGTTTCACGCGGCAGGTACTCGTAGATGTCCCAGAAGTCGCCCGAGCCCCCGTTACGGTGCAGGGCTTTGTTGACGTTGCCTGGGCCACAGTTGTATGCGGCGATGGCGAGCGACCAGTCGTTGTAGATCTGGTACAGGTTCTTGAGGTACTTGGCGGCCATGGCGCTCGAGCGATAGGGGTCGCGGCGCTCGTCGACCAGAGAATTCACTTCCAGTCCCAGCCCTTTGCCGGTGCCAATCATGAACTGCCATAGCCCGGCAGCGCCCACACGCGATACGGCATTGGGATCCATGGCGCTCTCGACGATGGGCAGGTATTTCAGTTCCAGCGGCAGGCCTTCCTTTTCGAGGGCCTGCTCAAAGATGGGCATGTAGTACAGGCTCATGCCCAGCATCTCCTCGATGAGTGTGCGGCTGCGATAGACGTACCGCTCGATGTGCTTGCGCACAACCTGGTTATAGGGCATCTCGATGACCGACGGGATGGCGGCCAGGCGGCGGATGTAGGTTTCCTCGCCCACCTCGCCGGGCGACTTGTTCTCCACATCGGCATCGAGCACGGTGTAGTTCTGCAAGTACCAGTTGGTCATCATCTTGTGGACGTCGGTATCGAAACTCTCAGGGAAGACGATGTCGTCGTCGGTGATGGAGTTCTTGAGCGATAGGATGTTGTTCTTCTCGCGCGGCGCGGCCAGCAGTGTCGTTGCTGCCAGGACGGCGGTGAGAGCTAGTGTAAGAAGTCGTTGTCTTGTCATATTGTCTTGTCGTTTTTGGTTCTATTATTACGCCTGTCAGAAACTGAAGGCGCATTGCAGGCCCAGCGATGGCAACCTGTCGCCGGTGATGCCGCTGTCGATAGCGGCAGGTGCCACATTGAGCGTGAGGTCGGGCGAGATGTCAAAGTGGGCTAGCGAAGCGTCGACATAGGCGTCCACGATGTTGATCAGGTACACGCCCACCATGGCGATGACGCAGATCTCGCGGTAGCGGCGGTAGTAGTCGCGCTTGTTTTTCATCGCCTTCTGCAGCCACGCGCGGTCCAGGCTGCTCTCCTGCACAGTGGGCGGGAAGAAGTCCATGTAGCTGCGCGTGTCAGGGTCATTGTCCATGACATCACGGTATCCCCTGGAGTAGTCCTTGTACATGCGGTTGTTCCATGACGCGCCATAGCTCAGACCGACAAAGGCACCCACCACGATGGGCAGTTTCCAGTACCGCCGGTTGTAGATTTGACCCAAGCCGGGGCATAGTGCCGACATCCACAATGCGCGCTGCGGATCGGGGTTGAAGGTGCGGGCCTTGCCCATCGTGGGCGAGGCGGTGCTGTCCATGAGGATCTCAACACCCTCGATGCCACGGATAGAATCTATCGAGGCAAAGGTGATGGTGTCGCCGGCTGCGTTGACCACGCGCACGGGCTTGCCAGTGGGAGCGCTCGAGGCGCTGTCGGTCAGCAGCACCGTCTTGCGGTCGTGATGCCGCAGCCGCGGCGGGGTGACCGACGACACGCTGTCGCCGGCGCTAACAGGGGCGGTGATGGCCGTCTGGGCCACTACCTCACTGCTCAGCGCCACGAGACAGAGCACTAGCGCGACAATGTGCCGACGCCATCTCGTGCGATATGTCGTCAATCGTATCACTGGAAAAACATCAGGCGTTCTTCAAATTGTCAAAGATACGAATTATTTTCTCAAGTTGGTCTTCGGTCGAGAACGGGAATGTTATTTTTCCTTTACCCGACCTGTCGCACGTGAACTTCACGGGCACGCCAAATGCCGATGCCAGATGATTTTGTAATATCTGGTAATCCTTGACATTCAGCGACTTGCTTCCTGTCTCCTGGCCCTCGCGCTCATTGAGTGCTGCCTGCTGCATCTGCTTGGCCCGCTGCTCGACCTGCCGCACCGATAAACCTTTTTTAATAGTCTCGTTATACAATTTTAACTGTAGCTTTGGGTCGTCGAGTGACAGCAGTGCGCGTGCATGGCCCATGTCCAGGGTGTGGTCGTGCAGGCCCAGCTGCACCTCGGCTGGCAGTTTAAGCAGCCGCAGGAAATTGGCGATGGTGGCGCGTTTCTTGCCGATGCGCTCGCTCAGCCGCTCCTGTGTCAGGTGGTACTGGTCGATGAGTTTTCTGAAGGTCAGGGCAATCTCGATGGCGTTGAGGTCCTCGCGCTGGATGTTCTCGATCAGTGCCATCTCGGTCACCTCGCTGTCGTTGGCTGTGCGGATATATGCGGGAACGGTCTCGAGCCCTGCCAGCTGGGCTGCACGGTATCGGCGCTCACCCGAAATGATCTGGTATGAGTTGTCTCCCGTGTTGCGCAGCGTGAGCGGCTGGATGATGCCCAGCTCACGGATGCTGGTGGCCAGTTCCTCGAGTGCCTCCTCGTCAAAATTCTGTCGGGGTTGGTCGGGGTTGGGGGCTATTTGGTTGATAGGAATCTCGTTGATGGCCGACGAGCCCTCGGTCTGGATGTCGTCCATTGAGATGAGGGAGTCGAGGCCCTTGCCTAGTGCGCTACGTTTCATAAGTCAGTTGCTGTTGTGGTGATAGTTGGGATGTGGTGAATAATTCTCGTGGCGGCCCTAACGTCGTCAGGCCTTGTTGCGGCCTATGATTTCCTGAGCCAGTTGCATGTGGCTGGTGGTGCCGCGGCACGTGGGGTCATACAGGATGACGGGCAAACCGTGGCTCGGTGCCTCGCTGATGCGTATGTTGCGGGGAATCACCGTGTTGAACACCATGTTGCCGAAGTGCCCCTTGAGTTCCTCAAAAATCTCGTTGGCCAGTCTCAACCTCGCGTCATACATCGTGAGCAGGAACCCCTCGATGCGTAGCGAGGAATTGAGTTTGCCCTTGATGATGCGTATTGTGTTAAGAAGTTTGCTGATTCCCTCCAGTGCGAAGTACTCGGCCTGGACCGGGATGATGACGCTGTCGGCCGCAGTGAGGGCGTTGACCGTGATCAGTCCCAGCGAAGGGCTGCAGTCGATGATGATGTAGTCATAGTCGTCCTTCACCTCGCGCAGGGCGCCCTGCAGCACGCGTTCGCGCCCTTTTTTCTCGACCAGTTCGAGCTCTGCGCCCACCAGGTCGATGCGCGAGCCCAGCAGTTTCAGGCCCTCGACACAGGTGTCTACAGTCGCGCTGGCCACGGGATAGTCATCGACCAGGCATTCATAGATGGTCGATGACATGTTCTTTGGTTCGATGCCCAGGCCCGAGGTGGCGTTGGCTTGCGGGTCGGCATCGATGAGCAGCACCTGCTGGCCGCTGGATGCCAGTGCCGCAGACAGGTTGATAGAGGTCGTGGTCTTGCCCACGCCCCCTTTCTGATTGGCTATTGCTATTATCTTTCCCATATGGTGGTGTCGTTATCGAAATTGTTTCACGGGTGCAAAGAAACATTTTTTTGCTCAAAAAACATGGAAAAACTCCGTTAAAATCGTTGAATTGTTCAAAACTAACCCTAATTGTTAATAAGTCGTGGAACATTCGGTTTTTTTGTCAATTCGCACTTTTTTGGGGGGCTTAAGGGGAATTCTATAAATTAGCTTGACATGGATTTTGGTTTATTTTTGGGCAGATTTTGTCTTAGCTTCGCAGCATCATAGCGAGCTATGGTGCAAGAAGATAAGGTAAAAGATGCCAAAAAGAGACAAAATACTGTCAACATAAATAATCCACATTTTGGTAATTTATAGAAGTTCCCTTAACAAAAAGATGATGGCCTCGTCATCGCGACGTGACCACCTGTTGTAAACCTAAAAACATCTTTTTTAATGGGTCTCATCAATAATAGACAAAAAGTCTATTTATATTAGATTATGGAGCAAAGGTAATATTTTTAGGGCGAATAAGGATACAATTGTTGCAAAAATACTGTAAATGATAACATTTAACCTTAATTTTAATGATGTTGCAAAAAAAATAGTGTAATTTTGCAGGCTGCATTTGTCATTCAAAGCTAGCGTTTTGCAGGCAAGGCTTTGCGTTCATGTATTACTGCTTGCGACTGATCATTAACAAGGAATCTAAAAAACTAAACATAAAACTACGTTGAAAATGAAAAAATTAATTGCTTCATTGCTGTTGGCGGGCCTCGTTAGTGCCAATGCACTGGCCATTCCCGCCCGTCCTGCCATGTACCCGATGCCCCAGCCCGACGGGACCATGGTAACCGTTAAACTGATTGGTGACGAGTTCTATCATTACAATACCACGTCTGATGGCTACACCATCATGCTCAACGATGACGGGGCCTACGTTTACGCCAAGCTCGATGGTCAGCGTCTGGCTCCCACCGGTGTGCTTGCACACGACGAGGGCAAGCGTTCGGCTGCTGAGTTGCAGCTCCTGTCTGCCACACCCAAGTATCTAGTTGATGCCGCCGATGTCGATCAGGCGCACGTGCGCCGCGCCAAGCGCAATGTGGATCTCTCAAATTTCGACTTTTCCAAGTTTCGTGGCCTGGTGATCCTGATTGACTTCTCCGACGTCAAGTTCAGGTCCGACAATCCCAGCCAGTACTACTTTGATTTGTTCAGTTCCGAGGAGTTGGACAGCTACTACGACCCGGTTACCGACCGCGACGTTTCCATCCTGGGTAGTGTGCGCGACTATTTCAACGATCAGTCGGACGGTGAGTTCAATCCGCCATTTGACGTCTATGGCCCCTTCACTTCCAACTATAAGGCTTCTCAGTGCAATAGCCTGAGTCAAA
Source organism: uncultured Muribaculaceae bacterium (assembly GCA_964628205.1). Classification (GTDB taxonomy): domain Bacteria; phylum Bacteroidota; class Bacteroidia; order Bacteroidales; family Muribaculaceae; genus Sodaliphilus. Next base: position 17,632 of record CAZVMM010000036.1, on the reverse strand, counting down.
CCATTTTCACCAATGCCCTGCGTGTGGCTAACTCCACTGTCGACTTCACAAAGTATGACAACAACAACGACGGCAAGGTGGACATGGTCTATTTCTTGGTAGCCGGATATGCATCGAGTACATCGGGTAACAATAGTGGCTACCTGTGGCCCCATGCATCTAATCTCTCGTGGTACAATCTCAGCTATGATGGCAAGAAGATCGACCGCTATGCCAGCTCTTGTGAGCTCTATGGTGCCGAGGCCTATCCCTCGACAGTGACCGTTGAGGGCATCGGAACCGTTTGCCATGAGTTCACTCATGTGCTCGGTTTGCCAGACTTCTATGATACCGACTATGAAAAGGGTGGTGGCCAGAGCCATGATCCAGGTGGCTGGGACGTGATGGCTGGCGGTGCCGACTACGACCATGGCCGCATGCCTGTGGGCTACTCCTTGTTTGAGCGCTATGCACTGGGCTGGGCTAAAGCCAAGAACATTACGGCCACAGGCCAATACACGCTCAACCCCGTGAATACCCATCGCGAGGGCTATATCCTGCGCACGCCTGTCGATGGCGAGTTCTTTGTTATTGAGAATAGGCAGAAGACGAGTTGGGATACCTATCTGCCAGGTCATGGCATGCTGGTAACCCGTGTCGACAGTACCAACGTGGGCGTGTGGACTGCCAACAAGCTCAATGTCGACCCCACCCGCAACTATTTCGAGCTGCTACGAGCCGGTAACACCCGCTCGGGCGACCTGGGCAGCGACCCGTTCCCCGGCACATCAGGTAACCCCATGATTACCAACGAGACCTCACCCAGTCTCACGACATGGGAGGGCTATGCCAACGACTTCAACCTCGTGGGCATCAGCGAGAATGACGGCATCATCACCTTCACCGTCGTGGACGATGGCGACATCCAGCAGCTCGTCGAGGACTTTGAGGGCATGCCTGTCTCGACTGGCACTACCGACACCGATGTGAAGGGCGTCTTTGCCACCTGGTCGTTCAACAAGTGTGGCGTGCGCGCCCCTGGTGAGGACAAGGCCAGTGGCGAGAACAGCGTGATGATGAAGCTGCCCAGCCAGTTCTACATGACCACCCCCATCTACTATAACAGCTACATGGCCTGCCTGACGGTGTACAACTCGGGCGCCTATGCTGCCAAGTACAGCCTGGAGACCTCGGTCGATGATGGCGCCACTTGGATCAAGGCCATGGGTGCTAACGGTCAGAACTCTGTCGAGGTGCCCGCTAAGACCACCCGCGAGTGCTACTGGAATCTGAATACCAGCAACCACAAGCCGGTCCTGTTCCGTATCGGCCAGGTGGGCGGTAACAAGAATGCGGCAACCTATGTCGACAATTTCCGCGTCTTCTACACAGGCAAGGAGGGAGGTCCTGTCGACTACCCCGTGGGTGACGTGAACGGTGACATGGAGATCGGTATTGCCGATGTCAATGCCGTGCTCGACATCATCCTCGGTGGTGAGGCCGACCCCGATACCACCGTCCGTGCCGACGTGAACGGTGACGGCGAGGTAGGCATTGCCGATGCCAACGCTGTCCTCGACCTGATTCTGAATTAACACACGAAATCCATCAAAAGTGCAATATCATAGAGCTATGAAGAAAATCTTATCGTGTATCGTGCTGGGATTGCTCTGCCTGAGTGCTAGCGCAATCCCGGCCGACCCCACGCCCATCCAGGTGACCCAGCCCGATGGCTCGAAACTGACGCTTACCCTGCATGGCGACGAGTTTATCCACTACACGACCACGCTCGACGGCTACACCGTCATGAAGAACGGCGCGGGCTACTACACCTATGCCCGCTTGGTCGGCGACCAGCTGGTGGCGGGCGACCGTATCGCCCGTGATGCTGGCCAGCGCAGTGCTGCCGACCTGGCCGCCCTGGCAACAATGCCCAGGGAACTCACCAGCCAGTCGATGGTGCAGAACGGGGCCCGCATGCTCAGCCGCCGCAACAGCGCCATGCGCCGTGTGGGAGCTGATGGCAGGATGGACTATGACCGCTTTCGCGGACTGATCATCCTCATCAACTACAATGATAAGCAATTCTCGATGAACAACGCGAGCAGCTTCTACAACGACATGGTCAACAAGCCCAATTACACGGGCTACAACCTGAATGGCCGCCGCGTGAACATGACTGGCAGCGTCAGGGACTATTTCTATGACAACTCCAACCACATGTTCGACCCGGCTTTTGACGTGGTGGGTCCTGTGGACGTGGACTACTCCTGCAAGTATCCTAACGGAACCGCTAGCCCCGAGCCGGTGTTTTACGCTGCGCTCGATGCCGCCGACAAGTTGGTGGACTTCAGCGACTATGACAGCGATGGCGACGGCTATGTCGACATGGTGTTCTTCCTGGTGGCTGGCTTCGCGTCGAACTACAGTGGCAACGCCGACGAGTACCTGTGGCCGCACATGTTCTACCTCTACTATGCGCCTCCCCACGATGGCAAGCGTTTTGGCCTGTATGCCTGCTCCACCGAGATCGCTGGTTGGGAAGGTTACTACTCCGACGTCAACGGCATCGGCACCTTCTGCCACGAGTTTGGCCACGTGCTGGGCTTGCCCGACCTCTATGACACCGATTACAAAGACAGCGGCGGCGAGAGCCGCAATCCCGGCCAGTGGTCCATCATGGCGGGAGGCAGTGGCAACAACTTCGGCCGCAATCCTGTAGGTTACAGCCTCTACGAGCGCTATTCCTTGGGCTTCAGCACGCCTCAGGTAATCCGTAATGAGGGCACCTATGAGCTTCAGGCTCTGGACCAGAGCAACGCGGGACTGCGCCTGAACACGGTCAACCGACGTGAGTACTTCCTGCTGGAGAACCGCCAGGCCGGCAAGTGGGACCAGTTCCTGATGGGCCATGGCATGCTGGTGGCCCGTGTCGACTCGAGCAACGTGCGCGTGTGGACTAACAACGAGGTCAACGTTAACCCCAACCACATGTACTACGAGTTGCTCCGAGCCAAGTACAACGGCAGCGACAGCGGTAGTGACCCGTTCCCGGGAACCGAAGGCGTGACCCGCATCACCAACTTCACGAATCCCAGTCTGCAGACGTGGGACAAGAGCTTCAACAAGTATGCCATTACCGACATCACCGAGAACAATGGCGTGATCAGATTCAATGTCACTAACGATAATTCCCTGCAGTCGGCTGTCGAGGACTTTGAGAACATGCCGTTGGCAGTGACCCAGAGCGACAAGGACGTCAAGGGCGTGTTCGCCAAGTGGGATTTCTCGAAGTGTGGCGTTGCAGCTCCTAGCGAGGGTGAGTGTGACGGCACGCAGGCTGTGGCCATGATCAAGCCCAGCCAGTTGGCCACCGCTGCTCCCATGAACATCTGTCCCTATCTGGTTAACTTCACGGTATACAATCCCACGGGCGTGTCGGCCAACTTCAGGCTCTCGTACTCGAAGGATGGTGGCACCACATGGACCATCGCGCCCGAAATGCTTACTGTTGCCGCAAACTCTCAAGGCACATTGGTGGCATCGTTGCCCACCGATGCTCCCATCATGATACGCATCAACCAGACTGCTGGCAGTTCCAGAGCCTATTGCTATCTGGATAATATCAAGTTTTTCTATACCGACTTGTGGGGCCCCGAGCTCGTGGAGGGTGATGTGGACGGTGATGGCGAGGTGACCATCAGCGACATCAATGCTGTCATCAGTATTATCCTGGGCGTTAAGGACACCGACGAGGAGCGCTCCCGTGCTGACGTCAATGGGGATGGCGAGATCAACATCAGCGATGCCAACTCCATCATCAACCTTATCGTGAATGCACACAACTGAACCACGGTATTTTCAACCTAAATTATAGACCTTATCATTTAAATTATTTGACGGTAATGAAACATTCTCTATTATTAATTGCACTGGGATTGGTGTGCATGACTGCGCGTGCAGTCCCCGCCGACCCGACCCCCGCAGTGGTGGCACAGCCCGACGGGACAACGATCACCGTGACACTGCACGGTGACGAGTTCTTTAACTACTTGACGACCAGCGACGGTTACACCCTGGTCAAGAACGAGGCGGGTTACTACACCTATGCCCGTCTGGAGGGTGGCCGCCTTGTTGCCGGTAACTGTGTCGCTCATGATGTGTCGCAGCGCACTGCTGCCGACTATGCCGCTCTTGCTGGCCTGACCAAGGGGCTGACCAGCCAGTCGATGGTGCGTAAAGGCACCCGCCTGCTGGCAAGCCGCAACCAGGCCATGCTGGGCATCGGAGCCAACGGCCACATGGACTATAGCAAGTTCCGTGGTCTGATCATTCTTGTCAACTACAACGACAAGAAAATCGGTGACTACCTGCCCTACAACTACACCACCCAGGACTTCTATGACCAGATGATCAATGGTCACGGATACACGGGTTACACCATGCCCTCGGGAACCAAGAGGGAGATGACGGGCAGCGTCAGGGACTTCTATTATGACAATTCCAACCAGATGTTCGATCCCCATTTCGACATCCTGGGTCCAGTTGATGTGGACTTTGCCTGCACCGATGCCAGGCAGATGAGCAATTGCGCCCCCATCTTTTTTGCTGCCATCGATTCCCTGGACAGCCAGGTTGACTTCAGCGACTATGATATCGACGGCGATGGCACGGTCGACATGGTCTTCTTCCTGGTGGCAGGCTGGGGCTCGGACTATTCCAGCAACAATAGGCAATATCTGTGGCCACACATGTACACCTTCGAGGAGTCGCCTGTGGTCGATGGCGTGAACTTCGGCCTCTATGCCTGCTCCACGGCCATGACTGGCGCTGAGCCTCAGTGGGGCAATGGCACCGTCGGTGGCATTGGCACCTTCTGCCATGAGTTCAGCCACGTGCTGGGCTTGCCCGACATGTATGACACCGACTATGCACAAAGTGGTGGTCAGAGCCGTCACCCGAGTAACTGGTCGATCATGGCCAGCGGATTCAAGATCAACAATGGCTACGCCCCTGTGGGCTACAGCCTCTACGAGCGCTATGCGCTGGGCTTTGCATCACCCACGGTGATTGCCGACACGGGCAGTTACACGATCCAGGCACTTGACGTGTACAACGAGGGCTTCCGCCTGAACACGCCCAACAAGGGCGAGTACTTCCTGATCGAGAACCGTCAGGCCGGCAAGTGGGACAAGAGCCTGCCCGGCCACGGCATGATGATTGCCAGGGTCGACTCGACCGATGCCACCGTGTGGCTCGACAACAAGATCAACGTTAATCCCAACCACATGTATTATGAGGTGCTCAGGGCCAGCTACAATGGCTTCTCTGACACCGGCCGCGATCCTTTCCCCGGAACCTACAACGTCACCTCAGTGACCAACCTGACCAACCCCAGCCTGTGTACGTGGGACGGCCAGGTCAACAGATATGGCATCGTGGACATCGCCGAGACGGGCGGCGTCATCTCGTTTAATGTCATCAGGGATTACGCCACCAGCCTCATCGAGGACTTTGAGACCATGCCCGTGGCCGATGGCCAGAACCAGCAGGGCGTCGAGGGCGTGTTTGCCAGCTGGAACTTCAGCAAGTGCGCTGTCGTCGACACAGCCCAGGTGGGCGTCGACTGTGGCCATGCCGTGGCTATCGTCAACGGCGGCATCCTGAGCACCGCAACCCCGGTCCAGGATATCATCCCGACGTTGGTGCGTTACACGGTGTATAACACCACCGACACCAGCGCCCTCTTCACGGTGAACTACTCGATTAACAATGGCAGCAACTGGAAGGAGCCTGACTATGCCTCCATCTCTGTGCCCGCAGGATCGATGGCTATCGGAACAGTATATCTTCCTGCCAGTGATCTGCCCATGATGCTCCGCATCAAGCAGACTACCGGTCTCACCGACCAGCCCTGCTATATCGACAACATCGCGCTCTACTACGAGGGGCCCGAGGTGCCTGATTTTATCATGGGTGACGTGAATGGCGACGGTGAGGTCAGCATCAAGGATGTTTCCGCTCTCATCGATTACCTGCTCAGCGGAGATTCCACGGGTATCAACCTGGGCGCTGCCGACGTGAAGCCCGACGGAGAGGTAAGTATCGGTGACGTGAGCGCACTGATCGACATCTTGCTGGAAGACTGATGAAAAAAGGACATGATTGATTTTTGCTACCGAAATCAGTTAACCTTTTATAACAATTTTTATCATTGAAATATTTTGTCAGTTCAAAATAAGGCAGTACTTTTGCATCAAAGTTGGAAATATTAATACTATTCATCCTAAATGAACATCGCGTTGTGAAACGGGGTGTTTATTTTTTTCCAAGCTATTAGGGGTTATGGGTTTCAACGGGTGGATCACTGCGACCTCTGGCTTGCCGTTGAATCAGAGAACCAGAAACGCGAGTTTTTGTAAAAAATTTTGGTGTTTCATATAAAAAGTATAATTTTGCAGCCGTGAAAATACAGAAGAATGTGAGACTGTATCTCAGAGTACCTTCTACACCGATGCTATTAAGATGGTCTTCATTTTTTCAAGTTTTGCATATCATAATCAATTCATAGCGTTGCACATCGCTATACCTATACGTCTCTCGTAGAGTAATAATTATTAATGTAACATATTTTTTATTAGACCACTATTATGAAAAAGTTATTATTTTCACTGCCTATGCTGGCGCTTTTTGCGAGCAGCATGAGTGCTGCGCCTGTGACTGTCGATCAGGCTCTGGCCATTGCAAAGCAGCAGTTTGCTAATCCGACCAAGTTCGCCGCCTCCAATGTCAAGATGACCCTGAGCCATGCGGCCATGAACTTGAAGGGACAGACCGACTACTACGTGTTCAACCGTGACGGTGGTCAGGGTTACGTGATCGTTGCCGGTGACGACATGACCGATCCCGTCCTGGCCTACAGCGACCAGGGTTCGTTTGACATCAACCAGGCTCCCGAACCCATTAAGCTCATGTTCAAGCAGTACCAAACCAGCTTGGACGCCATGCGTAAGAATCCCCAGCTGGTCCAGAAGGCTCCCTCGCTGAAGATGAATCCCGCGGGCAGGAAGCCGATGTTCTTGAATGACTTTGGCGAGGGTCCCCACTGGCATCAGTTTGCTCCCTACAACAACTACTACCCCACCTATAACGGCGAGCACTGCTATGCAGGTTGTGTGCCCATCGCCTTTGCTCACATCATGAAGGGTTTGCAGTACCCTGACTATGGTAATGGCTCCAACACCTTCCACTACACCCTGGGTAACGAAGAGAAAACGGCTACTGCCAACTTCAACCACAGCTACAAGTACCGCAATATGAGGAATGCTTACACTGGGACTTCTACTAATTGGCAGGATTGCGCTCAGATGATCTATGATATCGCTGTTGCTTTCCAAGCCAAGTTCTCGACCAGCAGCACCAATGTGAGCTATGACCAGATCATTAAGGGTATGGTTGCTTACTTCAACTACAATCCCAATGTCCAGTTCCTGCAGAAGGCAAATTATGCCGACGCAACCTGGCGCGAGATGGTTTACACTGAGCTCGATGAGGGCCGTCCCGTTATGTACTTTGGCTACAGGACAGTTCTTAACGATGGCACCCAGAATGCACACGTCGGTCACGCCTTCGTGATGGACGGTTATGATTCTGAGGGTAGGGTACGCGTCATCTGGGGTTTCCAGCCCGAGGAGTACAACAGCTATTTCAGCTTCGACCTGCTGTCACCGCGCATCTATGGCGATACCCCCTATGAGCACGATGATTATGATGAGGGCTTCAATGCCGACCAGTATGCTATCATGGGCATCCGTCCCGCCCAGGATGGTGAGAACGGTGGTGTCGTAGTGACGGGTACTACCTATCTGCAGGAGGTTATGCCTGCCAACGACGTGCGCGGCTCGTTTGAGGTTAAGGCACTGAGCGGTCCCTGGCAGGGCACCATCCGCTGGGCTCTGGCTACCAAGGGTAGTGACGGCAAGTATACGGTTGCCACCCAGGCCTTTACGACTGATGTTGACCTTCAGGAGAATGAGACCGCTACGATCGATATCAGCGGTTCCTATTACCTGACCAATGGCACAAAGTATTATGTTGTGGTTTGGTCGCCCTACTTCCCCAACAACTACGACTGGAATTGGTTCTTCAACGATCCCGTGCCCTTCACCGTCGGTGACTGGGTAACTCCTCCCGATCCCCAGTTCCTGCTGGGTGATGTGAACGGCAACGGCGAGGTGGAGATCAGCGACGTGAGCGCACTGATCGACTACCTGCTCACTGGTGACGCCACTAGCATCAATCTGGATGCTGCCGACGTCAATGGCGCCGAGGGCGTGGAGATCGGTGACGTGAGCGCACTGATCGACATGCTGCTCAATGCCGGTGCTTGAGGCTTGATGCCACTCACTGTGCATTAACTGAACACGAAATTCCCATTTCTTGGCGACTGTGCCTCGAGCCCTGAGCTCATGGCACAGTCGCAGTTTTTTAGCCAAAAACCTGCAAAAATTGACTGTTAAGGGGAGGCTATGTCGATAATTTGTGCTAATTTTGTGGCAATCAACTAATAATCATTCACATTCGTTCATTATTATGTTAAGGAAAGTCCGCATAATATTAGCTGCCATCATGATGGTCATGGTGACATTGCTGTTTCTTGACGTGAGCGGGGTCCTGCACCACTACTTGGCCTGGACAGCGCGAATCCAGTTCCTGCCGGCACTGCTGGCCCTCAACGTGGTGGTCATCGTGGCGCTCGTGCTCGTGACGCTCATCTGTGGCCGCATCTACTGCTCGGTCATCTGCCCGCTGGGCATCTTCCAGGACATCGTTTCCTGGATTCATGGCAAGCGTAAGAAGAACCGCTTCACAGCCAGCCCCGAGAAGCGCTGGCTGCGCTATGGCGTGCTGGTGCTCTTTGTGGCCGCATTAGTCGCTGGCATCCACTCGCTGGTGGCCCTGCTGGCCCCCTATAGCAGCTATGGCCGCATGGTCACCAACCTGCTGCTGCCCGTCTATCAGTGGGGTAACAACCTGCTGGCCGCCGTCGCCGCGCGCATGGACAGCTATGCCGTCTATGGCGTGGACGTGTGGATCAAGAGTCTGCCCACCTTTATCATCGCCCTGGCCACGTTCGTCATCATCGCTGTGCTGGCTTGGCGTGGGGGCCGCACTTACTGCAACACCATCTGCCCGGTGGGAACCATCCTGGCGCAGCTCGCCCGGTTCTCCTGGCTCAAGGTCTACTTCGATGCCGACAAGTGCAAGTCATGCAGCCTGTGCACCAAGAATTGCAAGGCTTCGTGCATCGACTTCAAGACCCATAAGGTGGATTACACGCGTTGCGTGGCCTGTGGCAACTGCTTGGATAAGTGCAAATTTGGTGCCCTGCACTACGGCCACCCCAAGGCCGCCACACAACCCGTCAGCGACCCGCAGCAGGCCGATAATGCTGACGGCACCCGCCGTGCCTTCCTTGTGGGCTCGGCCATCGTGGGCGCTGATATCGCCCTAGCTCAGGCGGCCAAGAAGGTGGATGGTGGCCTGGCCATCATCCAGGACAAGGTGCCCGCTAAGCGCACCACACCGTTGACACCCCCCGGTGCCGTCAGCGCCCGCAACTTTGCCCAGCACTGCACCGCCTGCCAGCTGTGTGTGTCCAAGTGTCCCAATGGCGTGCTGCGTCCCTCCACCGACCCCATGCGCCTCATGCAGCCTGAGCTCAGCTTTGAGCGTGGCGCTTGCCGTCCCGAGTGCGTCGAGTGCTCTACTGTGTGTCCCACGGGTGCCATCAAGCCCATCACCGTGGCCGAGAAGTCCTCGACCATGATTGGACATGCCGTCTGGGTCAAGGCCAACTGCGTGGTTCTCACCGATGGCGTGACCTGTGGCAACTGTGCCCGTCATTGTCCGGCTGGCGCCATCATGATGGTCCCCAGCAACCCCGACGACGACACCTCGCCCATGGTGCCCGCTGTCAACAGCGCGATGTGCATCGGCTGCGGCACCTGTGAGTATGTGTGCCCGGCCAGACCCTTCAGCGCCATCTATGTCGAGGGGCATGAGGTGCATAGTCAGCTTTAGGCTTTAGGTTTTAGTTATAAATGAGATAGCAGGATAATGATATGAACGACAATAAGCATAACGACCATAATGGCGGCAAGACCCTGAGCCGCCGCACGTTTCTCAAGGCGCTGGGCATCGGCTCGGCAACCGCTGCAGCTCCCGTGATCGTCAGCTGTGCCACTGATAATGACCGCAAGGCTCCCGTGCAAGAGCCCCCAGTGGGCAAGATGACCTACCGCGAGAATCCCAAGACCCACGAGAAAGTATCCATTTTGGGCTACGGCATGATGCGCCTGCCTGCCACTAACGGCAAGCCATTCGGCCGTGACAACGACGCCGAGATCGACCAGGAGATGGTCAACAGGCAGATCGACTACGCCATCGAGCACGGCGTGAATTACTTCGACACGTCGCCCGCCTATAGCCGCGGCCTGAGCGAGCGGGCCACCGGCATCGCCCTCAGCAGGCACAAGCGCAGCGAGTACTTCATCGCCACCAAACTCTCGAATTTCGCCCCCGAGACCCAGACTCGCGAGGCCAGCATCGAGATGTTCCAGAATTCCCTCAAGGAGCTCCAGGTCGATTACATCGACTACCTGTTGTTGCACTCCATCGGCGGTGGCACTGGCGAGGAGGCCATGGAACTGTTCAGGCAGCGCTACATCTACAACGGCATCCTCGATTACCTGTTGGAGCAGCGCGAGAAGGGTGTCATCCGCAACCTGGGCTTCTCCTACCATGGCGAGATTGCCGTGTTCGACTACCTGCTGGCCAACCATGACAAGTACAAGTGGGACTTTGTCCAGATCGAGCTCAACTATCTGGACTGGCGCCACGCCAAGGACTTCAGCGAGGAGAATACCAATGCCGAGTACCTGTATGCCGAACTCGACAAGCGGGCGATTCCTGCCGTGATCATGGAGCCACTCCTGGGTGGGCGACTGGCATCGCTACCGCAGCCGCTGGCACGCGAAATCCTGGCGCGCGACCCCGAGCGCACCCTCGCCTCGTGGGCTTTCCGCTACGCTGGCTCGTTCCCGCGTGTGCTCACCGTCCTCAGCGGCATGACCTATATGGAGCACCTGAAGGAGAACCTGTGCACCTATTGCCCGCTCGAGGAACTCACCGAGGAGGAGAAGGACTTCCTCTACGGCATCGCCGACAAGATTGTGGGCTATAACACCATCCCCTGCAACGACTGCAAGTACTGCATGCCTTGCCCCTACGGCATCGACATTCCCGGTGTGCTCACCCACTACAACAAGTGCATCGCCGAGGGCAACCTCACTCGTGACCGCAAGGATCCCAACTACGCCCGCGCCCGCAAGGCCTTCCTCGTGGGATACGACCGCAGTGTGCCCCGGTTGCGACAAGCCGACCACTGCATCGGCTGCGGCCAGTGTGTGGACCATTGCCCCCAGCGCATCCAGATTCCCAGGGAGATGGAGCGCATCAACAACTACGTCGAGGCCCTCAAGCAGGGCATAGACCGCGGCCTCGAGGCCTGATGAATCCATGAATGATACCTTGTGTCTTAATCATATTGTTTAACCATTTGATTCTGAATTGAGTATGAAAAAAGTATTCTGTTTTTTAGCTATGATGACGACCCTCGCCTTCTCTTCTTGGGCTATGAATTACACCACTGGTGATGGCAGCATCGCTGGTGACGTGAACGGTGATGGCGTAGTCAATGTCGCTGATGTGTCCGCCCTGATTGATTTGTTGATGGCAAGTGATTACAACAGTTCTGGTGATGTCAATGGTGATTATGAAATCAATATCGCCGACATCAATTCACTCATCGACATGATTCTCAACGCAGGATATGTCGACCCGCACAACTCGGGCTACTGGGTCTTTGTCCCAGACAAGGACGGACAACCGGTTTGGTGGGAGCTGTCCCCCAACGAGCACGGTTATTATTTAACTGAAATCAGTTTGGATAATCCCATTTTCGGTGAAGAGTGGGACCCTGTAACCTATGAGCGCAACACGGTGCCATTGCATATTATGATTGATGGGGTGATGTTTGGTCCCGAGAACGACTGTCAAGTACCTTATCTTGGTACTACACTTGATAATCCATTGATTCCTTCGAACAATGGCTTTGCCATCATTATTGGTTATGACTATTATGTGGGAATTGTTGATGTGGAGGGCAACAAGTACTTATACATTACGCAGGCTGGGTTCGTATCCAATTAAGGCCCTATAACCATCGTGATCGGCGGCTCAGAGTTTGCCGCCTCCTGAAAAATGTAATCATTCAGCTCCGTGGGGCAAATCCCCGTGGAGCTGATTTTATGTGGCACCTTGTGGCCGAAACCAGCACCCAAATGGCCTTTTCCCCTTAAAATTAATAAGGTGGAAATTAAAAACTTGTTTTTTTTATGCCGCACTTTCAGAAAAAGCAGTATATTTGCAGGCTGAAAAAGACGTTTGAAGCGAAATTAACAAAATTTAATTAAATAATTCACAAAATGCAAACTAAAGGTTTTATTAGAGTCCTTACCGTTGCACTATTGTTGATTTGTGCTTTCTACCTGTCGTTCACCTTTGTGAGCAATCACTATCAGAACAAGGCAGAGCAGAAGGCGCTCGCTGCTGCTGGCATCAAGAGTGCCGACACCAGCAACAAGAAGTACATGGCAGCACTCAATGAGAGTCTGGACTCCCTCGCTAACGAGAAGGTGTACCTTGGTTACTACACCTTCCAGCAGGTTCGTGAAAAAGAGTTAGGCCTCGGCCTTGACTTGAAGGGTGGTATGAACGTGACACTGCAAATCTCGGTGCCCGACATCCTCAGAGCTCTCGCGAACAACAATCCTGACAAGAAGTTTAATCAGGCCATCGACAACGTGTCCAACAACCAGACCGCTCAGGAAGACTTCGTCGGCTCCTTCTGCAAGGAGTACAAGAAGCTGGCTCCCGAGGGTAGCCTCGCCCAGATCTTCCGCGGTATCGAGCGCATCAAGGAGAAGCCCAATGCCAATGACCGTGAGGTGCAGAGCATCCTCAACGACGAGGTCAACAGCATGGTCGACAACTCCTACAAGGTGCTCCGTAACCGTATCGACCGTTTCGGTGTCGTTTCTCCCAATATCCAGAAGCTCCAGAGCACGGGACGCATCCTGCTCGAGCTCCCGGGCGTGAAAGAGCCCGAGCGTGTCCGCAAACTGTTGCAGGGCGCTGCTAACCTCGAGTTCTACGAGACCTATACCCTCGGCGACATCGCTCCCTCGCTGCGTCAGCTCAGCGATCAGGCTAAGGCTAACAAGACCGTTGCCGCTAACGACGCTGCTGCCGCCGACAGCACCGCCGCTCCCGTCGACAGTGCCAAGGCTGCTGCCGAGGCTGCCGCCAAGGCTGCTCCCGCCGAAAAGACGAGTGACCTTACCCTCGCTCAGCTCACCGGTTTCGAGGCCATGGTCGGCGCTGGTGCCGGTTCTCCTGTTGTGGGTTATGTTAGCGTGGGCGACACTGCTGCCGTCAACGCCATCATCCACTCAGCGATTGCCAAGACCATCCTCCCTGCCGACTTGAAGCTCGCTTGGACCGTTAAGCCCGCTCAGATGCAGGCCGGCCACGAGGCATTCCAGCTCGTTGCCTTGCGCACCGTCAACAACCAGCCCGTGCTCAACGGTGACGTTGTTACCCGTGCCACCAGCGAGTATGACAACCTGCAGGGTCAGGTCGTGTCCATGACCATGAACGATGAGGGCGCACGTCAGTGGAGCCGCATCACCGGTCAGAATATCGGTAAGGCCATCGCCATCGTCCTTGACGACCAGGTTTACTCCTTCCCCAATGTCAACAGCCAGATTGATGGTGGTCGCTCGCAGATTAGCGGCCGCTTCACCGTCGAGGAGGCTAGCGACCTTGCCAACGTGCTCGAGTCTGGTAAGATGGTAGCACGCGTCAACGTGGCCAGCGAGAGCGTGATTGGCCCGTCGCTGGGTAAGGAATCCATCCGCAAGGGTCTCATCTCGTTCATCGTGGCTCTCGTGCTGCTGATGATCTTCATGGTTTGCACCTACGGCGTTTACGCTGGCAACATTGCCAACCTGGGTCTGATCATGAACCTGTTCTTCACCATCGGTATCCTCGCCTCGTTCCAGAGCGTGCTCACCCTGCCTGGTATCGCCGGTATTGTGCTGACGCTCGGTATGGCGGTCGACGCCAACGTGCTCATCTTTGAGCGCTGCAAGGAGGAATTGCGTGCCGGCAAGGGCCTCAAGGCTGCCGTAAGCGATGGTTACAAGAATGCATTCTCGGCCATCTTCGACTCTAACCTCACCACTATCATCACCGGTATCATCCTGATTCTGCTCGGTTCAGGTCCCATCCGCGGTTTTGCCGTTACCCTGGTAATCGGTATCTGCTGCTCGTTCTTCACCGCCGTGTTCGCAACACGCCTCGTGATGGAGCACTTCGTGAACAAGGGCACCTTCGACAAGATGACCTTCAACACCAGCCTCACCCGTCACCTGATGGAGAACGTGAAGTTCGACTTCATGGGCACTGCCAAGAAGACCTCGATTATCGTGCTCGCCCTGATCGTGATCATGGGCCTGCTGTTCGGTCTGCGCGGCCTCAACCGTGGCATCGACTTCTCGGGTGGCCGCAACTTTGTCGTGCAATTTGACCATCCCGTTTCCACCCAGACGCTGCAGTCACAGTTGGCTCCCCTGTTCGATGGCGCTAACACCTCAGTCATCACGATCGATAATGATACTAAGGTGCGCGTGTCGACCAACTACAAGATCAACGACAACAGTGAGGGTGTTGACGACGAGATCATGGGCAAGCTCTATGAGGGCCTCAAGAGTGATCTCGGCAACATGAGCAAGGAGGACTTCAGCATGTCTAACGAGAACATCGGTGTGGTTTCCAGTGAGACCGTCGGCCCGAGCATCGCTAGCGACATGACGCGCCAGGCTATCTGGGCTGTCCTCTTCTCGCTGCTCGCCATGGCACTCTACATCCTGTTCCGCTTCCGCAACATCGCCTTCTCGATTGGTGCGCTGGCTGCTGTGGCATTCACCTCGTTTGTCGTCATCGGCTTCTACAACCTGCATGGCCTGCTGCCCTTCTCGATGGAGATCGACCAGACCTTTATCGCTGCTATCCTGACCGTTATCGGTTATCAGGTCAACGATACCGTGGTTGTGTTTGACCGTGTGCGTGAGTACCGCTCGCTCTATCCCAAGCAGGACCTGTACACCACCTTCAACAAGGCCTTGTGCAGCACCCTGTCACGTACCACGATGACCTCGATCACAACCCTGCTCGTGCTGTTCATCATGCTCTTCTTGGGTGGTGAGTCGATCCGCAGCTTCATCTTCGCGATGATCCTCGGTGTCATCATCGGTACCTGCTCGTCTCTGTTCATCGCTTCGCCCGTTGCTTATTGGATTGCACGCCGCAGCGACAAGAAGGAGGCCGCTCTCGCTACCGCCAGGAAGTAATTCCTGACCACTGAATAACGGATCGGCTGGCGCATGTGTTGCACAGCCAGCCGATTCCTTGATGCTCCTGTAGTTCAATGGATAGAATGGAGGTTTCCTAAACCTTAGATTTGGGTTCGATTCCCAGCGGGAGTACCAACAAAAAGAGAATCGCCTGGGCACAGAATGTGCTCGGGCGATTCTCTTTAGGGGGGATAGCGGTTGAGGACCGCTGGCGGGCTTACTTCTTGAAGAAGCGGTTGTACAAGCCCGTGAAGCCCTGGCCGTGGCGTGCCTCGTCGCGTGCCATCTCGTGAACGGTGTCGTGGATAGCGTCCAGGCCCTGGGCCTTGGCGAGCTTGGCGATGCGGGTCTTGTGATCACAGGCTCCAGCCTCGGCGGCCATGCGCTTCTCCAGATTGGTCTTGGTGTCCCAAACGACCTCACCCAGCAGCTCGGCAAACTTGGCGGCATGCTCAGCCTCCTCAAGGGCGTAGCGCTTAAATGCCTCGGCAATCTCGGGATAGCCTTCGCGGTCGGCCTGGCGTGACATGGCCAGGTACATGCCCACCTCGGAACATTCGCCCTGGAAGTTAGCCTTCAGGCCCTCAAGGATTTCGGGGTCAACCCCCTTAGCGACGCCGATGACATGCTCGGCGGCATAATTCACTTCAGCATCCTCCTTGAGTTCCTTGAACTTCTCGGCGGGTTGTTTACACTGCGGACATTTCTCGGGAGGGGTGTCACCCTCGTGCACGTAACCGCACACGGTGCAGATCCATTTCTTAGCCATAATTGTTATTCGGTTGTTTCTCTTTTTATAAGTAAGTTAAACAGATGATGATTAAAATTGTTTACGCGAGTAATATGTCGGTCGGCCGGCGGAGAAATAAGGCTTACTCGGTCACTTCCTCAAAATCCTCGGGGCCAACGCCGCACAGTGGGCACTCTTCGGGAGGTGTGTCACCCTCATGGATGTAACCACACACTACGCATTTCCATTTCTTCATTGTTGTGATTTGTTTTAGATGGTTAATAATATAATTGATATGTTATAGCGATTGCTTGGTTACAAAGTTAATGCATCTGGCAGCTTCATTCCAAATTTTTTATTCTTTTTTATGAAAAAAATCCCCTCAGGGACCATGTGCCCTAAGGGGAGTGTTTGGATGATGTGGTTTGTCAACCGGGATGAGCTAGGATTAGCCGTTGTGCTTCTTCATCACCTTGATCAGGTCGAGCATCTTGTGGCTGTAGCCAATCTCGTTGTCATACCACGATACCACCTTGACAAACTTGTCGGTCAGGTAAACACCGGCATCAGCGTCAAAGATCGAGGTCAGCGGGCAGCCCAGAAAGTCGCTGCTGACAACCTTGTCCTCGGTGTAACCCAGAATACCCTTGAGCTCACCCTCGCTGGCCTTCTTCATGGCTGCGCAGATATCCTCCTTGGTGGCGGGGTTCTTCAGGTTCACGGTCAGGTCAACAACCGATACGTCGAGGGTGGGCACGCGCATCGAGATGCCGGTCAGCTTGCCATCGAGTTCGGGAATGACTTTACCCACAGCCTTGGCAGCGCCAGTCGAGCTGGGGATGATGTTGCCACAGGCGGCACGGCCACCGCGCCAGTCCTTTGCGCTAGGACCGTCAACGGTGCGCTGGGTTGCGGTTACCGAGTGTACGGTGGTCATCAGACCGCTCTCGATGCCGAAGTTGTCGTTGAGCACCTTGGCGATGGGAGCCAGGCAGTTGGTGGTGCAGCTGGCGTTGCTGACAATCGTCTGACCGGCATACTTGTCGGTGTTCACGCCACAGACGAACATGGGAGCCTGACGGCCGTCATCACCCTTCTTGCTGGGAGCTGACAGAACAACGTACTTGGCACCTGCCTTCAGGTGCTGCTCGGCACGGTCCATAGTGAGATAGAAACCGGTAGATTCTACGATATACTCAGCGCCAATCTCGCCCCAGGTGATGTTCTGGGCTTCCTTCTCAGCAAACACGCGGATGTGCTGACCGTTGACGATGAGCTCCTTCTTCTCCAGGTCATAGTCAACAGTGCCGTTGAAGCGGCCATGCATGGTGTCATACTTGAGCATATAGGCCATGTAGTCAACGTCGAGCAGGTCGTTGATACC
>CAZVMM010000035.1:0-29364 GCA_964628205.1 uncultured Muribaculaceae bacterium | reverse complement strand
AATCGGTTCTTCGAACCGCTTGCGTCTTCGACGCTTTCCCCGGACAGTAATAAATCACTTACCTAAAAAAGGGCTATTCCATCAGGATCACCGCCAAACTAAGTGAAAAAAGCATCAGCACAGACCAACGGGTCAAAAAAGGACTTTCAGCCGTAAGTGAGAAAGGGGTTAAGCCCCTTTTTTATTTGTCTGTATTATTGTTTGTGAGAGCGTATTCAAAAATTGTTGTATCTTTGTGGGACTACGAAAGAACACAGACTATGATAACAGGAGAAATCAAGAATAGAATAGATAGTATTTGGGACACCTTTTGGACCGGTGGCATTACCAATTCAATCACCATTCTCGAGCAGATGACCTATCTGTTCTTTATGAAGATGCTTGATGACGCTCAGCGCACCAAGGAAGCCAATGCCAACGCTATGGGTGTGGCAGTGTCTGAGCCGACTATCGGCTATGGGTCGTGGCACAATCCTGAGACTGACCGCAACGTCCCCTACGAAGATCTGCGATGGAGCACGTTCAAGAACTATGATCCCGAGACGATGTACCGCATCGTCAGCAAGGACGTGTTTGTGTTCATCAAGAACCTGAGTAGCGGCAAGGAATCGGCCTACAGCCGTTTCATGGAGAATGCGACCTTCCTGATTCAAAGCCCAAGAACCCTCACCAAGATTGTTGAGGGTATCGACCATCTTGACATGAACAACCGTGACACGATGGGCGATGTCTATGAGTATGTGCTCAGCAAGATGGCGGCTTCGGGCAACAACGGTCAGTTCCGCACACCTCGACACATCATCCGCATGATGGTAGAAATTATGCAGCCCACTTTGAAGGACACCATCTGTGACCCTGCTATGGGTAGTGCAGGCTTTATCGTCGAGAGTGCCAAGTATGTGCGGGAGCATTACAAGTCCGAACTGTTGAAGAAGGAAAATGCTCACCACTACAAGAACGAGATGCTGCACGGTTTCGACACCGACTTCACGATGCTGCGTATCGGTGCAATGAACCTGATGCTGCACGGTGTAGACAATCCTGACATTCAATACCGAGACAGCCTTTCAACTGATAACACAGACGAGAACAGATATACGCTTTGCTTGGCAAATCCTCCTTTCACAGGAAGCCTCGACAATGAGGCGGTAAGCAAGTCGCTGCTTGCCATCACCAAGACCAAGAAAACCGAGTTGCTGTTTGTCAGCCTGTTCATCCGCATGCTCCAAATGGGTGGTCGTTGCGCCTCCATCGTTCCTGATGGTGTATTGTTCGGCAACAGTACCGCCCACAAAGCATTGAGAAAAGAACTCATCGACAACCAACGGCTGCAAGCGGTGATTTCGATGCCATCAGGTGTGTTCCAACCCTATTCAGGTGTTTCTACAGCAGTCCTTGTTTTCACCAAGACCAATGCGGGCGGCACGGATAAGGTGTGGTTTTACGATATGAAAGCCGATGGTTACACCCTCGACCAAAAGCGTACTGAGTGCCCCGAGAATGATATTCCCGATGTGATAGCCCGTTTCAAGAACATGGATGCCGAGGCGACAAGGACACGCAAAGAACAGTCCTTCCTTGTTCCCGTCGAGGAAATCCGTGACAACGACTACGATCTCAGCATCAACAAGTACAAGGAAGTCGAGCGTGTCAAGGTCGAATACGAAGCTCCCGAGGTCATCTTCGGCAAGATAGCCACCCTGCAACAAGACATCAACAACGCTATGGCGGAATTCAAGGAGAAGTACCTATGAAAGAGGGATGGACATATAAGAAGTTAGGAGAGGTCGCCACATTTATAAATGGCTACCCATTTAAGCCTACGGATTGGAAAAATAGCGGACGGAAAATCATTCGCATTCAAAATCTTAACAATCCCAATGCCACATATAATTTCTATGATGGTAGCATTGACCCCAAATATTTAGTTTCAAATGGCGATGTCCTTATATCGTGGTCAGGTAGTTTAGGGGTTTTTGAATGGTCCGAAGATGAAGCCATTTTAAATCAGCATATTTTTAAAGTCGTTTTTAATAAGGGGCATATTAACAAACAGTTCTTTGAGTATGTGGTGGCTTCCCGTATCAACGAAATGAAGTCAAAAGTGCATGGTGTTACAATGCAGCATATCACAAAAAAAGAATTTGATGTAATCCTTATCCCTGTGCCACCTATTGCGGAGCAGGAGCGGATTGTTGCGGAACTTGACTTGCTTTCGGGCATCATCGAGAAGAAGAAAGAACAACTCAAAGCCTACGACCAACTCGCACAGTCCATCTTCTACACCATATTTGGCGACCCCCTCGACAATCCCAAAGAATGGGAAAAGAAAGACTTAAAAACCATTTGTTCAAAAATCACAGATGGCACACACGATACTCCTGAAAGACTAAATAGTGGAGTTAAGTTTATAACAGGCAAACACATCCGTCCATTTTTTATAGATTTTGACAACTCCGACTATGTGACTGAGGAAGTTCATAAAGAAATCTTTTTGAGATGTAATCCCGAATTAGGCGATGTGCTTTATACTAATATTGGTGCAGGGATAGGAAATGCTGCTCTCAATACCGTAGAGTATGAGTTTAGCATGAAAAATGTTGCATTGATTAAACCTAAAAAGAGCGTAGTTAATGGTTATTTCATAGAGTACTATCTTAATGATGAAGATATAAAATCAATCATTATAGACAATTATTCTAATGGCGGTGCTCAAAAGTTTTTAAGTTTAAAGTCAATTGCTAAAATTCCAATATTTGTTCCTCCCCTCTCGCTTCAGCAGGAGTTTGCTGAGAAGGTAGAGGCGATTGAGCGGCAGAAGGCACTTGTTCAACAGTCCATTGAGGAGACTCAAACAATGTTTGACTGCACGATGGATAAATACTTCGGATAAAAAATCATAGGTGAACATGGAAAGTTTCTTACCCAATCAAGGCAATTACCAATCACTCATCGTTTTTCAAAAGGCTGAGTGCATCTATGATATTACCTATTATTTTGCCCACAAGTTTCTGGCCAAAGGGGATCGCACGGTTGACCAGATGATACAAGCAGCACGCAGCGGCAAACAAAACATTGCCGAGGGCAGTGCGGCGTCGGCAACATCAAGTGAAACGGAACTCAAACTCACCAATGTGGCAAAAGCCAGCCTGCATGAGTTGCTCGTTGACTACGAAGACTTCCTGAGGGTGCGCAAACTGCAGCAGTGGGCCACCGATGACCCTCGCAGTGTGCAAACGCGCCGAGTGTGTGCCAAGCACAATGACAGCGCCTTTTACCGCGATGCGATAGAAACGCGCAGTGCCGAGACGATAGCCAATATCGCCATCACGCTCATCCATCAGGAGGACTACATGCTGCGCAAACTCATCAACCGTTTGCAAGATGACTTTGTGAAAAACGGGGGCATCAAGGAACGGATGTATCAGGCCAGAATCAATTACCGCAATAAAACAGGAGGCAAGAAAGAGGAATAGAGGGCTAATAACCTTTTATAGGACTTATAGGGCCTATAAGACTTATAAGACCTATAGGGTTTATAGGGGCTATCATTAAATGATCAGATATTATTATGAGGAACTTTGACTATCTACAAGAATTGGGCTTGACTGACCTGCACAACTTCTGCTCAGCGGCCGAGGAGATGCAGGTGAGTAATCCTGACCTGAGTGCAGTGAGCGCAAGGAAAGCCTTGGAATATGTCGTCAGGGCGCTCTATGTGATGAAACACATCGATGTCCCCGAGCGGGTATCCCTGTTTGAACTTGTGGATGGCGAGGTGTTCCGTGAGTTCATTGGCGACCAGCGGGTGATGAAAGCTGTCCACTATGTGCGCAAGGTGGGCAACAACGGGGCACATGGCAAGCATGTGTCAGGAGGAGAATCGTTCTTCTGCCTGCTTAACCTCTACAATGTGGTTGCTGCTGTCCTGCACAAGCTGAACCTCATCAAGGAAATAGTTCCATTTGATAGAAACTTAATTCCGAACAGTCCCCAAGCATCGGTCATCACCCCTGCCACGGTAACTGTGACACCCACCTCGACCATCGTCGAGGCGGCAGACAAAGAGGCTGTTGAGGACAAAACTCCTGTGGTGGAAGTCGCTACCGACATCAGCGAGGCAGAGACACGCAAACTGTACATCGACTTGATGTTGAAAGAAGCAGGATGGGATGTGTTGGACACCGAAGGTGCAATACAGCCTTCAAAGGCTTGCATCGAGGTCGAGGTTGAAGGAATGCCCAATGCCGAGGGCAAAGGCTATTGTGATTATGTCCTGTTCGGCAGCAATGGATTGCCCCTTGCAGTCATTGAGGCCAAAAGGACAAGCGTTTCTCCCGTCAAGGGCAAGCACCAAGCAGAACTGTATGCCGATTGCCTTGAAAAGCGATATGGGGTGAGACCTGTTATTTACTACACAAACGGCTTTGAGACCCATATCATTGATGGTTTGGGTTATCCGCCTCGTCGGCTCTACGCTTTCCACACCGAGAGCGACTTGGAATTACTCATACAGAAAAGAAAACGGCACGATATTACCGACTTCAGCGTAAAGGACAGCATCACTGACCGCCATTATCAGAAAATGGCGATTAAATCGGTGTGTGAACACTTCAATACCAAGCATCGTCGAGGCTTGTTAGTAATGGCTACAGGTACAGGTAAGACACGAGTTGCCATATCGTTAGTTGACGTGTTGACCCGTAACGGATGGGTGAAGAACGTACTGTTCCTTGCCGACAGGATTCCGTTGGTCAGTCAGGCACATAAGAACTTCGTGAAGTTGCTGCCCCACATGACCACCTCAATCCTGAGCGAGGATAAAGACCCTGACACCAATGCCCGTATCACTTTCTCGACCTATCAGACGATGATCAACTACATCGACACCGACGAGAAAGCCTTCAGCGTGGGTCGGTTTGACCTGATTATCATCGACGAGGCTCACCGCAGCATCTTCGGCAAGTATTCAGCCATCTTCAACTACTTTGACGCTCTGCTTGTGGGCTTGACAGCGACACCCCGTGACGAGGTGGACAAGAGCACCTACGAGACCTTCCAAATGGAACAAGGTGTGCCCAACTATGCCTATGAATTGGAGGATGCTGTGGCCGAGGGTTACCTTGTCAACTACAAGGGCTTCAAGCGTGGATCACTCATCATGAAAGAGGGTATCAAGTATAACAACCTGAGCGCAGAGGAAAAAGAACAACTCGAGAAGGTGTGGGCCTATGAACAGACTGTCAAGGCGATTGATGGAGACCCCCAACCCCGAGACATCGAGACCAAGGAAATATTCAGTTACATCTTCAACCTCGACACCATCGACCGTGTGCTGCAAGACCTGATGGAGAACGGCCTGAAGGTGCAGAGCGGAGAGCGTATAGGCAAGTCCATCATCTTTGCCTACAACCACCGCCACGCTGAAATGATAGTCGAGCGGTTCTACTACCTCTATCCTGAATACTCATCAGATTTCTGTGCCCTTATCGACAACTATGTCACCTATTCAAAAGACCTCATCGACAAGTTCGAAATCAGGGATGGTAACCCGCAGATAGCCGTTTCGGTCGATATGCTTGACACAGGCATTGACGTGCCCGATGTCCTCAACCTTGTGTTCTTCAAGGTGGTCAAGAGTAAAATCAAGTTCATGCAGATGATTGGTCGAGGCACACGTCTGTCACAGGGCATCTTCGGAACAGGGAAAGACAAGGAGTTCTTCTACATCTTCGATTGGTGCAGAAACTTCGAGTATTTCGACAAGAATCCTGACGGTCAGACAGCAGCCGTTGCACCGTCGTTGACCGAGAAGATTTTCAGCATTCGGGCTAAGATTGCGTTTCACTTGCAGCATCAGCAATGGCAAGAAGATGAGTATGCCAAGGGGCTGCATGACGAAATCAAGACGCTGTTGAAAGAACAAGTCGCCTCGCTCAGTGACAGCCACATCTCAGTAAGGGAAAAATGGGCTGACGTAAGCCACTTCAAGGATAACGACTCATGGACATACATTTCGGAGGTTGATGTCAACACATTGAGCAATGTCATCGCACCCTTGCTGCCTAAGAACACCCTCGACGAGAGTGCCAAGAAATTTGACCTGTTGGTGATGCTGATAGAACTGTCGCTGATTGGTGGTGAGGGCAATGCCACCAAAGCGGTGCATTCGGTTCAAACGATTGCCGAGAAACTGCAAGAGAAAGCCACCTTGCCACAGGTACAAGCCAAGATGGGCACGATCAAGGAAGTATTGACTGATGTCGCTTGGCAGAACGTCTCGCTGAAATGGCTTGAAAAGGTCAGGAACGACCTGAGAGACCTCATCAAGTTCCTCATCGGTCAGGGTGGTCAATGGTTCACCGTGGACATCGAGGATGAAATCAGCGACGATGGCACGATGGAAGGCATTACACCTCGTGTGTCCTACAAGCAGAGCGTGTTGGACTTCCTGTCAAAGAACAGAAACCTGCCCGTACTCCAAAAGATCTACGATATGGAGCAACTGACAGCAGCCGACTTCACCGAACTTGAACGTATCCTGTGGCAAGAACTTGGGAGTAAGGATGATTACGACAAGTTCACCAATGGGATGCCCTGTGGCGGCAATGTTGCCATGTTTGTCCGTTCATTGGTGGGTGTTGACCGTAAAAATGCGGTTAGACGCTTCTCCGAGTTCATTTCAGGCAACGAGTTGAATGCCGAACAAGAAGACTTCCTGAATACCATCATCGCCTATGTCTGCGAGAACGGAGACATAACAAAGGAGATTGTTGTCAACGAAGCCCCGTTTGACGAGCGGCTATCGGTATTCGAACCCTACATCCCCAACCTCGCCAAGTACATCGACACCATCCATGGTGTCATCACACCGCAGTCAGCATAAGGTAATCAAGCAAGATTTCGTCAACAAGCATAGGCGTAAATGAGAGCGAAAAACCACGAAACCCCTTTTTAGTCCTTTGTATTTTCAAGATAAGAAAAAGCACTTGCGAAATCAATCGTAAGTGCTTTATTTTCAATAGAGTGGTCCCACTTGGGCTTGAACCAAGGACTCCCTGATTATGAGTCAGGTGCTCTAACCAACTGAGCTATAGGACCGGCTTTGTTCAGGGCCGGATGCCCTGTAAAGCGGGTGCAAAGTTACAAAAAGTTTATGAACTGACAATCCCCTAGACGACTTTTTTTGCCAGAATGGAAAAAAGCCACGAACTTGCGTCCTTTGCCGACCTCTTTCCTGAAAAAACAGCTTTTTATGCACAAAATGCGCACAAAATGAGACTTTTCACATTTTTTAAACATTAGAATTATATAGATTAGAGAAATAATTATTTAATTTGCAACGTCAAGAAGAAAAGTACATCTAATCACGGCATTAGATGACGAAGATAAATGCTTTTATGGGGTAAATATAGTTTTCAAGTATTAGTAATTATTTTGAGGGTCTCAGCAGTGATGCTTGGGCCTTTTTCTTTTCCCCCTCCCTACTTGGCCATGTCTAATAGCGTGAACACACCCTCGCGCCCCATGTTCATCATCAGGTCCAGGATGCTCAAGTCGGGCTGAAAGCCCTGGTTCCCGCCCCACATCTGGTAATAAGGCACGTCTCGCAGCGGCAGCTTGTCGGCCCGCTTCATCGCTATGTGACCACGCATGTCGGCAACACCAGCCGGCAGGTCCCCGCCCACGCCATATCGCGTGGTCAGTGGCAAGTCCATGAAGTCGACAATCAGGGCATGCATCTGGCTGTTGAACTCGTGCAGATAGCGCTGCGTGCCGTGGATGACACGCGACAGGTCGTCGGCAACGTAATCGAAGTAGGGCGAACGGCCATAGGCCGAGAAGAGAGCCCCCCAATGCAGGCGGCGCCAGTCGCCGTGCTCCGAGATGAGCACGTCGCGCAGTGGCGTCATCATGTTGTTGGTGGATCCTACCAGCGGCACGGTAAGGGTTTGCACGCCGTTGGGGCCGTCGATGCGGTAACGGTGGTGGCTGTGACGCAGGGGCAGGCGCCGCTCGTCCACGTCGACAAGCAAGGTGCCCGAGTGGAGGGCAGCGGCATAACAGCGCACACTGGCGGCACACATGCTACCCATCACCACAGCTGATGACGATGATTCCAGCATTACCCTAAAAAATAAAACCTAAAGCCTACTTCTTATCAGGATTAGGCATCTTGAAGATGCGGTTCCAGCGGATGCCACCGCCAAACAACGAGTGGTCCTTGTCGAACGAAATGAGGATAATCGACGGAGTGCCCACGATGTGGTCCTCGGGGACAAAGCCCCAGTAGCGCGAGTCGAGCGAGTTGTCGCGGTTGTCGCCCTGCATCCAGTAGTAGTCCATCTTGAAGGTGTAGGTGGTGGCCACCTTGCCGTTGATGTAGATCTGGTCGCCCTTTACCTCGAGTGTATTGCCCTCGTAATTGCGGATGCAACGCTCGTACAGCGGCAGGTTGCGCAGCGACAAGCGCATCGTCTCACCCTTCTTGGGAATCCACACGGGACCGTAATTGGCGTGCGTCCAGCCATAATCGGTGCCGACGGGATAGGTGATCAGCGTCTCGCCCGGGTCGGGCTGGATACGCTGGATGCCACGCACCCACGCCTTGGACGTGAGTGTCTTCTTCATCGCCTCGGTCAGGGGCAGTATATAGCCTCCGCTGACCATGTGACGGTCGTCCATGCTGATGCCCAACTCGTCGAACAGCGGCTCATCGATGAGTGTGCCATCGGTCTCGACGTAGTAGAAGTACTGCACATTCTCGGGCTGCGGAACGGCCTTGCCGTTGGCATAGATGATGCCGTCCTTGATCTCCAGCATCTCTCCGGGAAGACCCACGCAGCGCTTCACGTAATTGTCACGACGGTCCACAGGACGATAGATGATGTCGCCAAAGAGCTCCTTGTTGTTGCGCACCACGTCGCGGCCGCGCTCGTAGCACAAGGTGTAGTAGTCGGGGTTAGGCATCTTCTGGGCCACGGTGTCGCCGGCCGGGAAGTTAAACACCACGATGTCCATGCGCTCCACGTTGCGCAGACCCTTCAGGCGGTGATATGGGAGCTGGGGCTTGTCGATATAGGACTTGCAGTTCAGGAAGGGCAGGGTGTTCTGAGCCAACGGGAAGTGCAGCGGCGTCTGCGGCACGCGCGGGCCATAGGTCACCTTGTTCACCCACAGGAAGTCACCGGTGAGCAGCGACTTCTCGAGCGAGGACGAGGGAATCTGGTAGTTCTGCCCGACAAACAGGAACAGGAAGTAGACCAGCACCAGGGCATACACGATGGCGTCCACCCAGCTCATGATGGTCTTGAGGGTCTTGTTCTTCAGACCCTTCCAGGCGCCCCACGGCAGGAATTGCGTCAGGTAGATGTCGCCCAGCAAGATCAAGCCGAGCAGCAGCAAGGGGTTACCCATCCAGATGGTCCACAGCACATAGAGCAGCGCCACGGCACCAAAACGCCACCAGCGGGTCGTCTTCACGCGAGCCAGTCGCTCCTTAAGCGAGCCTGTCTGGCGAACATATTCCTCTTCCTTCTTGTTTTCAGTCGTTTTTTTATCGTTGTCAGTCAGCATAATTGTCTCATTTTAGGAAAAAATTCGTTGCGAAATTACTAAATAATGCGGAAATAAGCAGTAACTTTGCCCAATAAGAAACGTTTTTTATATAAATTTGGCGGACCTCAACAGATTTCAAATAAAGTTTGCATTTGTTTTCGGTTCTCTCAAATCTCTGGACAAGTTATGAAAATCAGCAAGATTATCGCCCCTGGCGAGAACATCATCTATCAGCCCAGGCTGAGCAAGTGGGCCTACCTGCAGCTGGGCAGCCTCGTGCGCAACCTGACGACCACCATCTTTGTGAGCGACAAACGCTTCTTTCACAGCCACGGTTGGATACACCGCCATGCCCACGAGATTGTCATCAGCAAGGTAGAGAGCATCCTGGTGGAACAGAGCCTGTGGGGACGCATCTTCAACTTCGGCACCATCAAGGTCTCGGGCACCGGTGCTGGCACCATCGTGCTGCGATACATCAAGCGCCCACTGGAGTTCCAGCGCCAAGTGCGAGCCATCCAGGGCTCCGGAACGCCCAATGCCGTGTGACGGCACCTCATGCACACCTGACACGTCATGCCGATTATTGAGATATCATCACTCGATCATCCCGGGGTGGAAATTTATGGCACCCTGACCGAAGCCCAACTGCGCAACCGGCTGGAGCCCGACAAGGGCATCTTCATCGCCGAGAGCCCCAAGGTCATCCACGTGGCCCTCGATGCTGGCTACGAGCCGTTGTCGCTGTTGTGCGAGCGCCGGCACATCACGGGCGATGCAGCCAGCATCATCGAGCGTTGCGGCGACATTCCCGTCTATACGGGCGAGCGCGACCTGCTGGCGGCCCTCACGGGCTACACGCTCACCCGCGGCGTGCTCTGTGCCATGCGCCGCCCCCTGCCCCGTCCTGCCGATGAAGTGTGTCGCCAAGCCAGCCGCATCGTCGTCATCGACGGAGTGACCGACACGACCAACATCGGCGCCATCTTCCGCTCGGCTGCTGCCCTGGGCATCGACGCGGTGCTGCTGACGCCCACGGCCTGTGACCCGCTCAACCGCCGTGCCGTGCGCGTGTCGATGGGATCGGTGTTCCTTGTTCCCTGGACGTGGATCGACGAGCCTGTTACCACACACCTACACGCATTGGGATTCAAGACGGCCGCAATGGCGCTGAGCGACGACAGCATCACGCTCGACGACCCGATTCTCAAGCAAGAGCCGCGCCTAGGCCTGATCATGGGCACCGAGGGTGACGGCCTCGCCCATCACGTCATCAGCGAGGCCGACTACACGGTGCGCATCCCCATGAAGCACGGTGTCGACTCGCTCAATGTCGCTGCCGCTGCCGCAGTCGCCTTCTGGGAGCTCCGCAAACGATAACCCACGCTCCTCATTCATCATGAAAAGTAGATTACACCTCATCTTATTAACTGCCGTTCTCGCAATGGCATGCATGCTACTGAGCCAATGTGCCACGGCTGACAATGAGCCTCTATCCCCCATCGACACGTTGCCTGCCACGCCACAGTATGCCGACTCATCGCAGTGGTTCATCACCAGCCGTGGAGCGCAGGCCGACATCTTCTATATCACATCGACCGAGACTGGCGACTACAAGCTGCAAGACGGCCGCATGTGCCACTATGCCGACACCTACAGCGACAGCACGCGCCGTCCCATCAGGGACGAGATGCTAGGGGTGGACCAACTCATTAGCGGTTCGCTCAACTTCTACTCCCCCTACTACCGCCAGTGCTCGCTGCAGACCTTCACCAGCGACAGCACCTTGCGGGCAAGGCTGCCCATCGCCAGCGGTGATGTGAAGCGATCATTCGACTACTACTTGAAATTCCTGAACGGTGGCCGCCCATTTGTGCTGGCCGGTTTCAGCCAGGGCGCGATGATCATGCTCGACCTGATGAGGGAAATGGACGATGCCGCCAGCAACAGGATGATTGCCGCCTACGCCATCGGCGTCACCATCTCCAGCGACGACCTCAAGCACAATCCCCGCATCGTTCCTGCCCGTGATGCCGACGACACGGGAGTGACCATCTGCTACAACTCGGTGCGGGACCTCTCGTGCGCCATGCCTGCCTGGACCTTTAGCGCTGTGGCCATCAATCCCGTCAACTGGCGCACCGATGCCACCCCGGCCACGCTCATTACCGAGCCGTCGCCACTCATCCCGCTCGACCAGCAGCGCCCGGACACCCTCACCGTCACCCTCGACACGGCATCGGGCCTGCTGCTGGTGGACGGTTACACAGGCACCGACTACATCCTGCCTCTTATCGGCCGCGAGGGCAATTACCACAGCCGCGAGATCTGGCTCTACCGCAATCACCTTCGCGACAACATAGCCCGCCGCACCGCCCGCTATCTCAGCCACTGATTGTCAACATGATGATACCTTCAAACAAGAAAAAAATATTCAACCTGGTGTCAGTGCTATTCTCGGTGCTACTGGGTGTGGCGGCATGCTGCCTGCTCATGATTTATGATTCCTCTTTTGCTCAGTCCATTCTGCCTTCAATCCTGGTCATGGGGTTCTCATGGCTGAGCATATACCTCGCCTGTCGCCGGGAGCACCATGGCTCCTGGATGCTGCTGGGGATGAAAATGCTGCTATTCTTTATCGGGATGCCTTGGGTAACCTTCCTGCTCATCACGTGCATCGGGGACCATGAGACATATCCCATGGTCGTGGTAATCCTCCTCAGTCTGGTCTTTCTGTTTATCGCAGCCATCATCCTCATCATTCCCTTCGGCCTGCTCGCCTATTGGATTTCCACCCTCACATCCAGCAATAAGCCCTAACACCAATTAAAATTGGCGCAATCACAGCAAAAAACACAGATTGCTCCAAAAATCGCAGAAAATTTGGCGCAATCTCAAAACAATGTAACTTTGCAGACGGCAATAACCTGAATTATTTGATGTAACGATGAAGAAGAATCACAGCGAAATAAGGAGTAATCTTTCTCGGATCCTAGTTTGTCTGCTACTGATAGCCTTTTTGGGGTCTATTGCAAGAGCCGGAGGCAGGTTGGTGCCCACATCACCGCTTTATGAACGCGCTTCGGAACACGACCAATTCCTGCTCAAGCACTTGCTGGTCGGCGGAGATGACCCGTGGGGGACACAGTTTTACTATCTTGCGCAACCCTCCTTTGATACCGAGTATGCCCTGTCTGCCGACACCGCTGGCACGTTGCACTACGCGAAGTTCGACCTCAACACCTACGGCGACATGCCATCGCAGCAGCACAAGGTCTCAATGACCACCTCCGACCTGCATGTCCCCGACAGCATCATGAAGGCTCTTTACCGACTGGTCGAGTCCTCGGTTCAAGCATCATCGTTCCTGTTCGAGCGAGTGGGCTGCGACGGCACGACCTACACCTTTGGTACCGCGTCAATAGCGGCATACTGCTGGAGCCCAGAGGATAGCAGGTGCCGTGAACTGGTGAGATTCTGGAACCGATGCTGCGCTGCTGTCCAGGCGCAATGCCTCGACAGCCTTCAGGCACTCATGCCACAGTGTCGCAACCTCACAATCAGTTTCCGCAAGGATTTCCCAGCCGATTTCTATGACATCGAGACACTTGATAACTTTGCCGAATTCCACAATCAGTATATTGGACTCCGCTCCAATTACATCGTAATAGAGTGGCCTGACACCTCCGAACATCTTCTCGACCTGACTATCGAAGACGATTCTTTGCAGGACTTGACCATCAAGGACTCACCCGCATACGCCCTTAGAGACGCCTTTAAGGCGAAGCAGGGCGACGAACTCATCGAGTTCTCAAGATTCCTGCATTGTGAGCATCTGGTCGACACCTATATCTCCCTGGAAACAGACGGTTCCAACCATATCGACTTCAACGCCCTGCGGCAAGAGTTCCTGAATGACCCTGAAGCATTCGTCAAAAAGTACGACGCATGGCGAGAGTTCAGCAGTGCCGACACCGTTAATCACAAGAGCACTAACCATATCCTGCTCTACGTGCTTGGTGCATGCTGCTTGCTGATACTCATTGTTTTCTTAGGTAAACGTCTGCGCACTCACATCCGGCGATAATAAATCATGAAAAAGAGCATTAAGCATATCCTTCTATCCCTGCTTGCTCTCTGGTGCTTACTGATACTCATTTATATTTCGGTTACCATCAGCGCCAGCATCATCCTTGGTGCCAACGACGAGCAGGATTTCCTGTACTTTCTCCTCCATGGTGCCGTTAACCACGCCATTGCGATTGTGCTAATGCTCACCCTGGTTATTGCTGTTGCCATCTCAGTCATGCCACGGCGATGGTGGCAGTGGTTACTGTTGATGCTAGTTCTGGGCAATGTGGCCGTGATCACGGGATACGGTCTGCTCCTTCCCAAGCCACAACCGTGCACTGCCCAAATGATGGCCAATCACTACACGTCACACCTTCAAGAGATCAACAATCTGGCCGACTACATCAGTCAAAGCCTGCCGCTCCGGACGCTTGACTCCATGAAATTTGGAGCGGATGCCGCCTTTATCGAGAGTTATGAGTTTGACGAGGCAGGCAGATTCTTGCGGCTAGTGGCTGGTTCACCCGATTTCCCGGGCCATGAGTTCTTCAAGATATTTGCCGCTGAGCATGGCCAAGATGATGTTTATACCGATTGCTCCATGGCAACCCATGACGAGCACATTGCCGACTCGATGCTGCTCATACTGGGCATTGACAAGACCCGCCTGCAAGACCTGATGCACAAGGCTGGCGTCATCGGATTCAATTATAATGTGGGCATAACGCCGATAGAACTGATTTTCACCCACTACGGCACCAGCAGGAGTTATTCTTTTATTCTCTATGACAAGCCACTGCAGGAAAAGGAGAAAGACGACCTCAACAGGCTGGATAGCAACATCGTGCTCAACGACACCGTTGTGCTGCGGTGCGACAACTATTACGTGTGGCTAGAGTTCCCCGAGGACAATCTTCCCCACATCCAGCCCGAACTTGTCAACAGACACATGGCCACATGCTTCCCCGACAAGCAACAATTCCGCCCATTCCCTCAATAGTATCTCGCAACTCTTATTCCGTAAAATTCATGATTTTTCGGGAATTTTGATGATCTCAGGCAGAAATTAGCCCTATGAAAAAACAAGAAAGACAAAATCAAAAAAATTGTCCTTCTTGTCTTCACCCCATGCGCGCGCGGGGTATGCCGTTACTCATCATCCAATGAAGTTGGTAAACAATTGGATCAGCCAGCCACTGATGGCCATATAGATGGTGATGCCCACAATATCGTTTGTCACTGTGACAAACGGACCCGTCGCGATAGCGGGGTCTATCTTCACCTTCTCGAGCACCAGCGGCACCACCGTGCCGAACAGCGAGGCAAACATCACCACCAGGAACAGCGAGGCCGTCACGGCTGCCGTTGCGATATATGACTTGGTGGGGTCGTCATCAACAGGGAAGAAGCGGGTGTATATAAAGATGAGCAGCCCCATGACAAAGGCGTTGATCAGGGCTGTGCTGAACTCCTTGAACAAGTGCTTGCCCACGTGCTTGATGTCCAGGCTGCCGTTTGCCAGTCCCTGCACGACGATAGCGCTCGACTGGGTGCCCACGTTACCGCCCGTGCCACCGATCAGCGGGATGAACAATGCCAAGCCCGGCAAGATGCGCAGCAGGTCGGCATCGCCCTCGCCGCCGCCCAGGATCAGGGCGTTGATGATACCGCCCACCAGGCCGATGAGCAGCCACGGCAAGCGGGCCCGCACCTGGCGGAAGATGCCGTCGTCGGTCTCGATGTCGCCCCAGATACCTGATGCCAACTGGTAGTCGTCCTCGCCCTGCTCACGCACGCGGTCGATGATGTCATCGACGGTGATGCGGCCCACCAGGCGGCCGATGCTGTCCACGACGGGCATCGCCACGAGGTCATATTTCTCGAAGTCCAGGGCCACGTCCTCGATATGGGTATCGGTGCGCACGCTGATGGGGTCAGGCTCCATCACGTGCTTGATTTTGCTGGCCGAGGGGTTGGTAATCGTTGTCTTGAGCGGGAAGATACCCTTCAGGCGGTTGTCGTCGTCCACGACATAGATGTTGTAGATCTCGTCCAGATCCTCGGCCTGCTGGCGCATGGCCTTGATGCAGTCAGGCATCGACATGTTCTCGTTGACGACAATCATCTCGGTCGACATGTAGCCACCGGCAGTGTCCTCGTCGTATTGCAGCAGGTCCACGATGTCGCCGGCCTGCTCCACATCATCGATATGGCTGATGACGTCCTCGCGGTCCTCCTCGTCCAGTTCCTGGATCACATCCACGGCGTCGTTGGCATCCATCTGCTCCACCTGCTTGGCGATCTCCTCGTTGGGCATCAGCTCCATCAGGTCGTGGCGCTGGTCCTCATCAAGCTCGATGAGGACATCGGCGGCCGTCTCGTCATCGAGCAGCAGCATGATAAACAGGGCCTCCTGATCATTCAGGTCACCCACCAGTTCGGCGATATCGGCAGGGTGCAGGTCCTGGATCATGTTGCGCACCTGCTCCTCGTCCTTGTTGTCGATCAGTTCATTGAGGGACGACAGATAGTCTTCAGTAAATTCTTTCATTGCGTTTTTTTAGGGTCTTAGTAATCGTGATACAATGTGGAGGCTTGGTTATGATGGTCAGCACGGGCCCCATCTCTGGGGCTGGCCGTCAGGGAACCGATTGCGGCTGCTCCATGGCCAGCCGCGTCAGGGCAATGAAATCGTCAACGCCCAACTTCTCGGGACGTTGTCGGAACACGTCGCGCTCCATCACCGAGGGGTCGTTGCCGAAGAACGGCTTCAGCGAGCTGCGCAGCATCTTGCGCCGCTGACCGAAGGCGGCCTTGACCACGCGTTTGAACATCCGCTCGTCCACTCCCAGGTCAGTGACCTGATTGCGCACCAGCCTGATGACGCCACTCTTGACCTTGGGCGGCGGATTGAACACGTGCTCATCGACGGTGAACAGGTACTCGATGTCATACCACGCCTGGAGCAGCACCGACAGGATGCCGTAAGTCTTGCTGCCTGGCGGCTCGGCGATGCGCTGTGCCACCTCGCGCTGCAGCATGCCGCTGCAGCAGGTCACCTGGTCGCGGTATTCCAGCACCTTGAAGAAAATCTGTGTAGAGATGTTATAGGGGTAGTTGCCAATCACGCAGAAGGGGCGGTCGCCATACAGCTTGTGGAGGTCCATCTTCAGGAAGTCCTCGCCGATGATGCGTCCGTGCAGCTGCGGAAAGGCCGCCTGCAGGTAGTCCACGCTCTCGCTGTCGAGCTCCACGACCGTCAGGTCCAGGCCCATGTCGAGCAGGTACTGGGTGAGCACACCCATGCCGGGCCCCACCTCGAGCACCGGCAGGTGTCTGAAGTCGTCCAGCGTGTGGGCTATGCGCTCGGCAATCGACAAATCGGTCAAGAAATGCTGCCCCAGTGACTTTTTTGCTCTAACTTTCCGCATGTTTAGTCTTTTATTGTTAACTTTGCACGCTCCTTTGCGTCCTTTAGCAATGTGCAAAGATACTGCTTTTTTGCCGTACGCTACGCAATGGCAACGACATTTTAACTCTACAAGACAACAAAAACAGTGAAAAAGGCCATATCCTATCTCGTGAAATACGGCATCCCCCTGGCCATCGGCGTGGGACTGATGTACTTCCTGTACAAGAACGTGGACATCCACTCGATGATCGGCACGCTCAAGACCGATGTCAACTACTGGTGGTTTGTGCCCGTGGCTGTGGTGAGCATCCTGAGCCATGTGTTCAGGGCGCTGCGCTGGCAGCTGCAGCTCCACGCCATCGACGTCAAGCCATCGTTCAGCGCCGTGCTGAACAGCATCTTCGGCACCTATGCCGTCAATCTGGCGTTTCCACGGCTGGGTGAGGTGTGGCGCTGTGGCTACATCGCCAATCGGCAGAAGGCATCGGTCACCCAAGTGATGGGCTCGATGGTTGCCGACCGCCTGACCGACACCATCACCGTGCTCCTGCTGACGATGGTCACCTTCATGCTGGCACAGAGCGCGTTCGGACAGTTCTTTGACGCCTATCCGCAGATGAAGGAGAACTTTCTGAGCGCAGCCAGCGATGCCCGCATCTGGATTGGCGCCGCCGTGTGCATCATCGCACTGGGCTGGCTGCTGGTGATGAAGACCGAGAACAAGGTCATCAAGAAGATTCAGCTCATGGCACGCAACCTGTGGGAAGGCTTCTACGCCATCACCAAGATGGAGGGCAAGTGGTGGTTCCTGCTCTACACCCTCCTCATCTGGGGATGCTACTTCCTGCAGCTCTACCTGGCCAGCAAGGCCTTCACCTTCACCAGCGGGCTGAGCGTGCTGGCCGTGCTCGTGATGTTCGTGCTCAGCAGCATCGGCATGGGCGTTCCCACCAACGGCGGTCTGGGCTCATGGCATGTGGCCATCATCTTCGGCCTGTCGCTCTACGGCGTGGGCGTGTTCTCGCCCTCCAACTTCGACCCGCGTGCTTCGGCATTCGCCATGCTCGTGTGGGGATTCCAGACGGTGCTGCTCATCGTGCTGGGCATCTATGCCTTCACATCGATGGCCATCGACCGTAACCGCATCGAGAAGGGCAAGACCGTCGTCGACACCACTAACGATTCTATCCAGCTGTAAAGCTTCGTCTTCAGCAGCCAACGGCATCCGCATTCAATCCCAAAACCGATAACAATAACAAAATGGACGACAATTTCAACGACTATTTCACCGAGGACGCTCCCGAGGACAAGCCAGCAGTGCACCAGGAGACCGAACAGGAACGCGAGGAACGCGAGATCAAGGAAGCCACCATCGAGCGCCGCGGCGCCTCGGTCAAGATGCTGCTTGCACTCATCATCGTCGCCATGGTCTTGTTCCTGGGATGGTGGGTATGGCAGTACTACTTCCACCCCTATCGTGTGAGCCAGGAGAAGGGCTGGATCATGAAGGTCAGCAACGAGGGGTCAATCTTCAAGACCTTTGAGGGAGAGATGATCAGCGAGGGCTATATCGAGGACACCCTCCTGGCCATGAAGACCGACTTCAAGTTCAGCATCCCCGACGACAGCCTCATGCGCCAAGCCATGCGCTGGTCCCAGGACGGAAAGCGCATCGTCCTCACCTACAAGGAGTACAAGGGCAAAGTGCTATGGCGCGGCAATTCACGCCAAGTCGTCACCAAGATAGAGCCCGACACCAACTTGGTCAAGACCAATCCCTACAAACCACTCGCCGATTCCCCACAAAATAAATAAAAAGGGTAAAAAAGGTAAAATAGGGACGGTTCTTTTGATGTAATTTATGGCAAAATTACATCAAAAGAACCGTCCCTATTTTACCCAAATCTGCCAAAATGTCACTTTTTAACGTTTTTTGATGTCAGTTCCGGAAATTTCTTTGTAACTTTGCGGGCCAAATTCAAAAAAACACAGAATGGAACAAAACAACATACAGCTAAACAAACCACAACAAGACTCACCTCAGCAGCAAGCCGCAACGCCTATCAAGCCTGACATCCTGGACTATGACGACGTGTGCCAGATGGCCCCTTTCTTCAAGGGTAAGCCCAAGCTGGTGAAGTGGCTGTTCCACCTGCTCGACATCGATGACGTGAACTGGATTCACGGCCACAACTGCGGTACGCCGGGTGTCCCCTTCTGCACGGGACTGCTCAACGATCTGAACGCCACCATCACCTACCACAACGGACAGGTGCTCGACAACCTGCCCGAGGGTCCCTTTATCACGGTGAGCAACCACCCGTTTGGCGCGCTCGACGGCGTGATGATGATTCACATCATCGGCCAGCGACGCCCCGACTACAAGTTCATGGTCAACATGCTGCTGAGCAAGATCGGCGGCATGATGCCCAACTTCATTACCGTCGACGCGCTGGCCAGCGACGACCCCGCCAAGCGTGCTGTGTCGATGCAGGGCATCAGCGAGACGATGAAGCACGTCAAGGCCGGCCACCCGATGGGATTTTTCCCCGCTGGTGCCGTGAGCAAGCTGACGTGGAAGCTGCGCGTCGAGGACCGCGATTGGCAACCGGTGATCATGCGCCTGATCATGAAGCTCAAGGTGCCCGTCATCCCCATCTACATCCACGGTCACAACAGCATCACCTCCATCATCCTGGGCGTCATCAGCTGGAAACTGCGCACGCTGAAACTGCCCAGCGAAGTCTTCCGCCGCAAGAATTACAACTTCCGCGTGAGTGTGCATGATCCTATCATGCCCGAGCAGTACGCTCAATATGATACTCCCGAAGCTTTGGGACAATTCCTGAAAGCCGAAACCTACAAGATGAAGAAATGGCAACAAGAATAACCGACAATGACATCCGCGCACTGAAACTGCGCTTCGGCATCGTGGGCGAATCACCCGCCCTGATTGCCGCCATACGCCGCGCCATGCTCGTGGCTCCCATCGACCTGAGCGTGCTCATCATCGGCGAGAGCGGCTCGGGTAAGGAATCGTTCCCCAAGATCATCCATGAGAGCAGCCCGCGCAAGCACAAGAAGTATATCGCCGTGAACTGCGGCGCCATCCCCGAGGGCACCATCGACAGCGAACTCTTCGGCCACGTCAAGGGCTCGTTTACTGGCGCCATCGCCGACCACAAGGGCTACTTTGAGGAAGCCGACGGCGGCGTCATCTTCCTGGACGAGGTGGCCGAGATGCCCATGAGCACGCAGGCCCGACTGCTGCGCGTGCTCGAGAACGGCGAATATCTGCGCGTGGGCGACAGCACCGTGCGCAAGACCAACATCCGCGTCGTGGCCGCCACCAACAAGGACATGATTCAGGCCGTCAAGGACGGCAAGTTCCGCGAGGACCTGTACTACCGCCTCTCGACGGTGCAGATCAACGTGCCGCCCCTGCGCGAGCGCGGCGCGGACATCGTGACGCTGGCACGGCTCTTCATGCGCAACTTCGTCAACGACAACCGCACCAGCCCCGTCACGCTCACCGACGACGCCCAGCGGCTGCTCATGGCCTTTCACTGGCCTGGCAACGTGCGCCAGCTCAAGAGCGTCATCGAGCAGGTGGCCCTGTTCGAGTCGGGCAACACGGTCGATGCCGCCACCCTGCGCCAGTACATGCCCACCAACCGCGATACGGCACTGACGGTACAGTCACAGCCCAACTATGACTACAATGCTGAGCGTGAGCAGCTCTTCACGCTCATCCTCTCGATGCGGGCCGAGATCGAGGCGCTGAAGAAGCGCATGGACAATGCAGGTCCCACCTCACACGTGGCCACCAGCGTCCACGAACTCAAGCGCGACTCCAGACCGCTGCTCGAGTTTGGCTCGGGCAACGACAGCAACGACATCGGCATGGCCTCGCCCTACCGCAACATGCAGGACGAGCCTCAGGAGCTGGGACGTGTCGACGAGATTTCGGCAATGGATGTCGAGGGCGAGACAGTCAAGACCCTCGAGGAGACTGAGCGCGAGACCATCGAGAGCGCCCTGCGCCGCAACAACGGCCGCCGCAAGGCCACGGCCCAGGAACTCAACATCTCGGAGCGTACCCTGTACCGCAAAATCAAGCAATACAATCTCGAACGCCAGTGAAACGCTTATTCATCATACTGACCCTTGCCGTTGCCGCCATGGGCTGGGAAGCCTGCATCCCCCGGTACACCCTCAACGGTGCGTCGATCGACTACAACGTCTATAAGACGATCTCGTTTGGCGAGTTCCCGATCCGCGCTGCCCTGGTCTACCCGCCGCTGCAGCCGATGTTTGAGAACCGCATGACCGACATGATTGCCCAGCAGACCCGTCTGCGCGTCATCGACGGCAACAACGCCGACCTGCGCATGGAGGGAGAGATCACCAACTACCAGCTCTCGCCACAGGCAGTGGGCGAGGATGCCTACGCCTCCCAGACCCGCCTCACCATCTCGGTCAAGGTCAAGTATACCAACAACAAGAACCAAAGCCTTTCCAAGGATCTGTCGTTCAGTGCCTACCGCGATTTCTCGAGCGACCAGCTCCTGGTCGACGTACAGGACGAGCTGTGCAACCAGATCTGCAAGGACCTTGCTGACCTGATCTTCAATGCCACCCTGGGCGACTGGTAAACGGACACAACACACATAACGATGACTTCCTGGATCGACGATATCAAGAGCGGTGCCGAGCCGACAAGGCAATGGCTCGAACAAGCCCAGCGGCAGGCGCCCTACAGCACGCTACCCGCGCTGATCTACCTCAGAGCCGCGGGGGTAAAGGGCAATGAGGACATCCTGGCCAAGCTGGCCATTACATTCCCCGACCGTCGCGCCCTGGCCCTGCAACTGGGCGAGGACGCCGGCACACTGGCGGACTTCTATCCACCCGAAGCGATGCCCCAGACACCCGACACGGTCACCACCATCGACCGCTTTCTGGACAACTATGGCAAGACCTCCCCAGGCGAGGTCGAGGCCATCAGCCGCGCCATCTTCAACCCACAGCCCGACTATGCCGACGTGCTGGCGGCCCAGGAGAAGGAAGAGGGAGGCATCCAGCCCTCGGCAGGCGACTCTCAGGACGAACTCATCAACCAGTTCATCGCCGAACAGATGCAACTGGGCGAGCAAGTGGCCGACACTCCTGTCGCCGCCCCAATCGACGAGCAGGAGAAAGCCGAAATTGCCGATGAGACCATCGATAAGCCTACCCTTAACGATGACTCGATGCTCAGCGAGAGTCTGGCTAAAATGTACATCTCCAGACACAAATATTCGCAGGCACTTGAAATTATTAAGCAATTAAGTTTGAAATATCCAGAAAAAAGTATTTACTTTGCAGACCAAATTCGGTTTTTGACCAAATTGGTCTTAAATGAGACACTAAACGACAATAAATAAGAAAAAATGTACACTATTTTTGCAATTCTGATTGTGATCGCATCGATCCTGCTGGTCGGTGTTATCCTTATCCAAAAGTCTAAGGGTGGCGGCCTTGCTGCCAACGTGAATAGTTATAACCAGTTTATGGGTGTGCGCAAGACCACCGACTTCGTTGAGAAGGCTACTTGGGGTCTGTCCATCTTTATCTGCGCGCTGAGCATCGCTTCGGCATTTGTCACTGCTCCCAGCATCGTGGAAGGAGCTCCCCAAATCGAGAAGCTGCCCACCAGCGAGACCCAGGCTCCCAACTTTGGCGCTGAGGCTGAGAAGGCTCCCGCCGCTGCCACCACCAGTCAGGAAGTAAAGGTTCCCGCTAAGGAGGATGGCGCTGCTGCCAAGGCTCCCGCCAAGGAAGCTCCCGCCGCTCCTGCCAAGGAAGGTAAGTAAACAGCAAACTGCATCTTAAAACAGACTTTTTTCATGAGGATGCGGTATGTCGTATCCGCATCACTGCGGAGCAAGACATACCACATCTTTTTTTCTTTTTAGCTAACGGCTATCATGAGAATGACATTATTATATATATTGATCGCCACCCTCATCACGGCATGTGGCAGCACTGGCTCTACTGGCGCTAGCGAATCTGCAGCTACCGCCGATACCGCGGCTGCAGCCGCGGCAAGCCATCAGCCCTTTGACGGTAACAAGGCCATGGACCTGGCCCGGCAGCAGTGCGGATTCGGACCGCGCGTGCCAGGTACGCCAGCACATGCACAGTGTGCCGACTGGCTCGTGTCCACCCTGCAGGCGTCGTGCGACACCGTGATTCTGCAGACCGCCACCGTGCAGACGGCAACCCAGGGGGCGATGGGCATCAAGAACATCGTCGGCGTGATCAACCCCGAGGCCAGCCAGCGACTGCTGCTGCTGGCGCACTGGGACACTCGCCCCTGGGCCGACAACGACCCCGATGCTGCTAACCACAGCAAGCCGGTCATGGGCGCTAACGATGGTGCCAGCGGAGTGGCCGTGCTGCTGCAGCTGGCCAGCCAACTCAAGGCCGACAAGACACCGCTGGGTATCGACATCCTGCTCGTGGATGCCGAGGACATGGGTGTGGATGATGACGAGGAGTCGTGGGCACTGGGCACACAGTACTGGGCACAGCACCCGCACGTGGAAGGCTACAAGCCGTTGTTCGGCATCCTGCTCGACATGGTGGGTGCCAGCGATGCCACGTTTACCCGCGAATACTACTCGATGCAGTATGCCCGAGGCTTTGTTGACCTCGTCTGGAACCACGCTGCGGGCAGCCACTTCATCAACTCCCAGGGCGGAGCCGTGACCGATGACCACATCTTCATCAACCGGGCGGGTATCCCCTGCGTGGACATCATCGACCTGCGCGCCGACAGCTCCACGGGCTTCTGCCCCGAGTGGCACACCGTGCATGACACCATGGACGGCATCGACCCCGCCACACTCGCAGAGGTCGGCCAGACCCTGCTCAACGTCATCGCCAGCCTCGAACAGTAGTCCATAATCGCGGACCGAGAAATTCAATCATTTGATATTCCCGGTTCACGTTTTTTATAATTCATATCAACTGATTTGGACGTGAGAAATACTAGAAGACTGGCTATCGCTTTTATGCTACTGAGGCTCTGCCTGTTTGGAGGCATTTTTAGCTTTTTCTTTCTGCTCTTCAGATGGAATACCAGGAGCATGACGTCGCGGGTCACGTTCATTGTCATCGGGCTGCTGTCGATTCTCGGACTCTGCAAAGTCGTCAGAATCTTGGCCGTGGATACCGCCGATGAGGTCAAATTTAACAAAGAAAAGGTGAGCCACCACATGCATTTGGACATCAGAAAAACCAGAATACTAATAGCTGCGAGAGCACTGATCTTCAGTATGTTAATCGTCGTTATTGCCTTCCTTAGCATACCGTCCAGCAACGATGATATCTTGCTGTGTGACATGCCGATGACGATGTGGATGGAGGCCATAGCAATTCTCATCTTGATGTTTCTGCTGGCGCTAGGAATGGACAAAATCGACAAAGAATTAGAGAAATTCTTGGGCAATCCGAGCGTCGATGAGATCAAATTTAACGAAAAAAGGGTGAGCCACTACATGAAGTTGCTCAAGTCTTTACGCCGCAATTCCGTTCAGATCTCATTGGCGGAAAACAGTAATGTCCCTTTACCTGCCGGTTGCTCCAAATATGGCGGACGACCTGATGTGGCCGATGATTTTCAGTGGCCACACGACACCAGCGGCCGTCCCTTATCATTGCTGCTGCAAATCGATTGTGCTGATCTCGCGCCCCTCGACCGCGAGGGTTTATTGCCCTCAAGCGGACAACTGTATTTCTTCTACGAACTCAGCAAGATGAATAGGAGCGGCCAAAAGAACGCTGTCCAAGTCATCTATAACGACCAGCCTTCTTCACAACTGCATCCACTCGATTATCCTGCGAATCTCGACAAAAAATACCAGTTACAGGAATGCCGCTTGCAATTTTTCCAACGCCGAAGCATCCCGTCGATTGAAGAACTTGGCCACTTGACAGATAAGCCATTCAACGACAAATATAGGTTTGAGTATGAAGAGGCATTTGACCGATTAGAGGAATCCTGGACTGGAATTGAAGGCATCGGCAGCATGCTCGGTTTTGCCTTCCTCATTCAAGAGCCTATCGTCGATGACCTGTCTGATAATGTACTCCTGTTGGAACTCGATTCCAGTGAGTATTGGCCAAAGGATGACAAGACACCTCACGACCTGACGTTCGGCGACCACGGCATCATCTACTTCTACATCAAGCGTGAAGATCTGCAGGCAAGACGCTTTGACAGCATAAAATTTGCCATGCAAAGCTATTAACCCGCCATCGCACCGATATGACAATCCAATCAACCAATAACCATAAACAATAAATTTATAATCAAACAATGAGAAAAGAAAGGATTTTACTCATGAGCGCATTGATTGCAGCGTCGGCCATGTCGGCGCAAGCTCGCATCAACTATCCCGACACGCGCCGCGTGGACACGGTGGACAACTACTTCGGCACCCAGGTGCCCGACCCTTACCGCTGGCTCGAGGATGACCGCAGCGCCGAGACCGAGGCCTGGGTCAATGCCCAGAACAAGGTGACTCAGAACTATCTGTCGAAGATCCCCTTCCGCAAGGATGTGAAGAAGCGCATCACCGAACTCGCCAACTACGAGAAGATGTCGGCCCCCTTCAAGGTAAAGGACAAATTCTACTTCTACAAAAACGACGGTCTGCAAAACCAGAGCGTCCTCTACGAGTATAGCGCCGACGGAAACCACAAGATGGTTCTCGACCCCAACACACTGAGCGACGACGGCACCGTGGCCCTGCAGTCGCTGGATTTCTCTAACGACGGCCGCTACCTGGCCTACGTCATTACCCGCAACGGCAGTGACTGGAACGAAATCTACGTCAAGGACCTCAAGGAGAACAAGGTGCTCGACGACCACATCGTGTGGGCCAAGTTCACCGACGCCCAGTGGCTGGGTGACGGTTTCTTCTACAGCGGCTATGATGCTCCCGACGATGCCAAGTCGTCCAAGAACGAGTTCCAAAAGGTGTATTACCACAAGCTGGGTACACCCCAAAGCGAGGACTACATCGAGTATCAGGACAAGAGCGAACCGCTGCACTTCCACCAGGTGAGCGTGAGCGATGACGAGCGCTATGTCATCCTGTGGAAGAGCGATGCCGAGGGCAACGACATCTATGTCAAGGACCTGAAGGACCGCAACCCGCACTACGTGCAGCTCATTGGAGGCATGAAGTATGAGCGCGGCATCATCGGTATCGACAACGGCAAGATCTACGTCAGCACCAACGAGAATGCCCCCAAGGGCAAGATTGTCACCTATGATGCCGAGCGATTGTCACCCGCTACGCTGGCCGAGTTCATCCCCGAGCAGGATGCTGTCCTCACCGGAGCCACAATGGCCGACCACAAATTCATCCTCACCTATGACAAGGACGCTTCGAGCCATCCCTACCTGTATGACCAGAACGGCAAGCTCATCCGCGAGATCAAGTTGCCCACCTATGGCTCGGTAGGCTTCAGCGCC
Source organism: uncultured Muribaculaceae bacterium (assembly GCA_964628205.1). Taxonomy (GTDB): domain Bacteria; phylum Bacteroidota; class Bacteroidia; order Bacteroidales; family Muribaculaceae; genus Sodaliphilus. The sequence goes on along the minus strand of CAZVMM010000035.1, from coordinate 2,794 downwards.
AAGAATAGCGCCAAGGAGGTCTTCTACAGCTTTACCAGCTACACCTTCCCCGGCGCCATCTACAAGTATGACCTGGAGACTGGCAAGAGCGACCTATTCTTCCAGCCCAAGGTCAACCTCAAGAGCGACGACTATGTGACTGAGCAGGTCTTCTTCAACAGCAAGGACGGTGCCCGCATCCCCATGTTCCTGGTTTACAAGAAGGGACTGAAGCGTGACGGCCAGCGTCCCACCTTCCTCTACGGCTACGGGGGCTTCAACGTGAGCCTCAACCCCGCCTTCACCTACACCCGCACCCTGTTTGCCATGATGGACTGCGGCGGCATCTGCGCCTACGTCAACTTGCGCGGTGGTGGCGAGTATGGTGAGGAGTGGCACCAGGCCGGCACCAAGATGCAGAAGCAGAACGTGTTCGACGACTTCATCGCCGCTGCCGAGTGGCTCATCGGCAACAAGTACACCAACCCCAAGAAGCTCGCCTGCAATGGTGCCAGCAATGGCGGTCTGCTTGTCGGTGCCGTCGTTAACCAGCGTCCCGACCTGTTTGCCGCTGCCGTGCCCCAGGTGGGCGTGATGGACATGCTGCGCTACCACCAGTTCACCATCGGCTGGAACTGGGCTCCCGACTATGGCCGCAGCGACGACAGCCCCGAGATGTTCCGCTACCTGCGTGACTACTCACCCCTGCACAACATCAAGAACAACGGCATCCCCTACCCCGCCATCCTCGTGACCACCGGTGACCACGACGACCGCGTGGTGCCCGCACACAGTTTCAAGTATGCAGCCGAGCTGCAGCACTGCAACACTGGCGAGCAGCCTAAGCTCATTCGCATTGACAGCAAGGCTGGGCACGGCCACAGCAAGCCCATCAGCAAGATCATCGACGAGTACACCGACATCCAGGCCTTCATCATGTACAACCTGGGCGTGAAGTACAAGTACCGCAAGAAGTAAACTCCTGCTTCTCTGACCACGAGCACCGGGGGCTCTAGACTATCTAGTCAATCTAGACAATCTAGAGCCCCCAGGTTTTATGAAAAAATTGTACCTTTGCAGTCATGAATGGCGACAAAATAGTTATCAGAGGGGCACGCGAGAACAACCTCAAGGATGTCTCGCTCGAGATTCCCAAGCATCAGATCACCGTGTTTACCGGCGTGTCGGGCTCTGGCAAGAGCTCGCTCGTGCTCGACACCATCGCGGCCAAGTCGCGCCGCGAGTTGAACGACACCTTCCCGTCATTCGTGCAGCAGTACCTGCCCAAGTATGGCCGTCCCCACGTCGACGCCATCGAGAATCTGCCCATCGCCATCGTCATCGACCAGAAGAAGCCCGCCCAGAACTCGCGTTCCACGGTAGCCACCTACACCGACGTGGCCGCGCTGCTCAGACTGCTCTTCTCCAGAGTGGGACAGCCTTTTGTGGGCTATGCCGAGTCGTTCAGTTTCAACCATCCCGAGGGCAGCTGCCCGCGGTGCTCGGGACTGGGCGAGATACGCGAGCTGGACATCCACAAACTCATCGACTTTGACAAGAGTCTCAACGACGAGGACACGATACACTACATCGCCTTCGGCAAGGGAGGCTGGCGATGGATCCGCTACGCACACAGCGGCCTGTTCGACCTGGACAAGAAGATCAAGGACTACAGCCCCGAGGAGCTGGACCTGTTCCTCAACAGCCCGCAGATCAGGCTCAAGAACCCGCCCGCCAACTGGCCCAAGAGTGCCAAGTACGAGGGCATCATCCCCCGCATGTACCGCAGCATCATCAACAGCGAGGAGGGCCTGCTGCACGCCGCCGTGCTCAACCCCATGCTCAACATGGGCGTGTGCCCCGACTGCCACGGTACCCGCCTGAGTCCCCGCGTGCTCTCGTGCAAAATCCAGGGCATCAACATCGCCGATGCCTGCGCCATGTCCATCACCCGCCTGAACCAGTGGGTTCAGGCGCTGACCGAGCCACTGGCCGTTGACCTCAAGCAGGCCATCAGTGCCCGTCTCACCGCACTCGAAGAGATCGGACTGGGCTACCTCAGCCTGGACCGAGGTGTGGGCACCCTGTCGGGCGGCGAGGCCCAGCGATGCAAGATTGCCAAGTACATCAACTCGTCGCTGGCCGACGTCCTGTACATCCTGGACGAGCCCAGCACGGGCCTCCACGATCACGATATCGAGAAGATGAAGCATTCGGTTAAGCGCCTGCGCGATGCGGGAAACACCGTGCTGCTCGTCGAGCACCACCGCGAGATGATCGGCATGGCCGACCACATCGTGGACCTGGGGCCCGGGCCCGGCAGCGAGGGCGGACGCATCATCTTCGAGGGCAATTACCAGCAGTTGCTGAACAGCGGCACCAGCACGGGACAGATGCTGAGCCAGCACGGCGACTTCAAGGCCGAGCCGCGCAAGCCGCACGAGACCTTCGCGTTGCGCCACGCCACGCTGCACAACCTGCGCGACATCTCCATCGACCTGCCCATGGGCATCCTCGGTGCCGTGGCTGGAGTCGCGGGCTCTGGCAAGAGTTCCCTCATGGAGTGTTTTCGCCGCGAGCACGGCAACGTGGTGTACATCAGCCAGCGCAACATCGGCGTGAGCCTGCGTTCCACGCCAGCGACCTATATGGACGTCGCTCCCGACATCCGCAAGCGTTTTGCCCGCGCCCACAAGATCAAGGAGCAATACTTCACCTTCAACGGCAAGGGCGGTTGCCCCGTGTGTGGCGGCAAGGGCGTGGTCATCGCCGAGATGGCCTTCATGGACAACATCGAGACCACCTGCGAGGCCTG
>CAZVMM010000034.1:0-30937 GCA_964628205.1 uncultured Muribaculaceae bacterium | reverse complement strand
CTCACTCCTCACTCCTCACTCCTCACTCCTCACTCCTCACTCCTCACTCCTCACTATTATTGTCCCATGGATAGGTGCGCTTGGGATTGCGCGGAAACCAACCCTTACGGACACGCTCCTGCTGCTCGTCCACTTCTTTGATACCCCAGAAACAGGAAAACGCCCCCACTCCCATCAGCGCCGAGAGCATGACGCCATCGACGAGCAGAGAACCGACACACAAGGCCACACCAGCCAACACGAAGAACCACTTCATGCGCTGTCCGTAACGGTATTCGCCCTTAATGACGATAGGGTGGCAGATGCCAATAATCAGGAACGAGCACAAACCGAGCACCAGTCCCTGGAGGTGATATGTTGATAAAAACTCCATCATTTCAGTTCAGAATCGTATTTCTTGCCGCATACCAGCGGGGCATTATATTCCCTGAATGCCCTCACGAAAAAAGTTCTGCAAAGATAATAGATTTCGTCGAAATCCCTGCACCAAATAACCTTAAAATGTGTTATTGTCTTGTCGCTTGCAGGTATCGGCAGTGGTGTGGTGTTTCATGGTGTGCAATACAGCTCTCGCTGCTCTAGCGGTCGTTTACTGATGGCTTACTGGAGCGCCTCGAGGAGCAGCCCGAAGAAGACATAGGCGGCAAACAGTACGAGAGTGAACACAACGGTGCGGCCCAGGCACCCCAGGGCGCTCATGCCATTGGTCTGGTTTTTCTTCTTTTTTCTGCTGGACTTCTTTTTCGGTGCTGTTCTCTTTCCGGTGTCAGGATTGCTGTCGCTACCTGTCAAACCGGTGTAGCGGTAGGATGTAGAAGCCTGTTTCATGCGGGTCTTGTGCGGAGGAGGAGTTGCTGGCTTGTACTCTGGCAAGGTCTGTGCCGTGTCAAAGTCGATGCTTCTGGGCTGCTGTGCTGGCCGTTGCTTGGGAGCGCTCTCTGGTTCCGGGGCACGGCGGGTCACACGGGCCTTGGGTATGGGCTGGTGGGCCTGGAGCAGGCATTGCGGGCACACAATAACCCCATCGTTGGCAATGAGTTGCTCATTGCTAACGTCGAGTTTTTTTCCGCATTTGGGGCAGGTCCAGCGCATTAAAAGTTAGGAATTAGGAGTGAGGGGTTAGGAGTGAGGGGCTAGGAGTGACAAGTATATTTAACTCCTCACTCCTCACTCCTCACTTCTCACTCATCACTCATCACATATTATCCCTCGTAGTGGATGATAGCCTTGACGATGATGTGCCATTTTCCGTCGATGAATTCGGCCTCACCGGGGCGGTCGTTGACGATACGTGTGCCACTGGGAATCTGGATAGCGTTACCCGAGCAGGCACGGATCAGGTTCTCGGCGGGCATCATCAGGGCGAAGCGGTGCACTTCGGGCTTGTCGATGACCTCAAAGGTGCCGTGTGTGCCGTCTTTCGTGTCGAGCACATAGATGGAGTTGCCCGGCTCGAACTCATCGGTCACGCGGGTGAAGTTGTCGTTCTCGTCGGGCTTGGACATGAACAGCGACATCATGCCGCCACCCATGGGCTCTTCTTCCTGCTGCTCGATTTCAGCGCACTCTTCCTGCTCTTGCTGGGGTTCCTCGGCTACAGTGTTCTCCTCCTCGACAGGCTCATCGATGGCGGCAACAGGCTTGTTACCACGGATGGCCTTACCGGTCAGGCGTATCGACAGGGCCTTCATCTGTCCTGCCGCATCGGTCGAGAACTCCTGCAGGTTGGCGTTGGTACGGTCGAGTTCGCGAGCGAAGGTGCGGCGCATTTCCTTGATCTTGCCACGGTTGCTCAGCGAGATGAGCAGTGCGCACAGACCCAGCAGCGAACCCAGGATACCTAACCACAGGGGCAGGTCGGCCGGGCATGTGATGGGCAAGTTGGTGCTGGCCGTGTCAGCGGCATCCTGATTGGCGTTGCCGTCCTGTTCGGGTTGCTGCTCGCCATCGGCTTGCTGGTCGGCGGTCTGCTCGGGGCTGTCCTGCATCATTTCGGGATGATTGCTGATGAACGTGTTGAAATCGGGCTCAACAAGTTTCCAGATCTGCGGCGTCACCAGTTCCTTGAGATCGCTGATAGAGCCGTTGTTGTCTTCGTTTTTCTTGAACTCGTTATAGATCTTCTCCCACTTTTGGCCCTGGTTGCTGTAGACCTCGTTCAGGTCGTCGAGAGTGTAGCCCTGAGGGAACTTGGCCATCAGCTCATCGGAGCGCTTGGCGAAGCCCTTGGCATAGGCCGTGTAGTGGGCACAACGGGCGATGCCCTGTTTCCACAATGTGGTAGACAGGGTCTGATTCTCGGAGATTTGCGCCAGAGCCGAGATGGCGAGGCAGATAATGGCTGCCATCAGTAATGTGAAGCGTTTCATAACTTTTAGAGATTATTTATTGTTGTTGTTATTGATTAAACTTGCTGATGATATCGTTGCGCATGTTCTTGAGCAGATTGTGACGGATGACACCGATGATGGGGTAGAAGAACGGCACGTCCTCGACCACGTCGGTGGCATTGTAGCGCCCCTTCAGGAAGGTGTTGATACCTGCCGTCAGGTAGTTGGCCAGATTGTCACTCAGCACACTCTGAAACAGGCGCAGCACATTGTTCTCGATGCCGAACTCGTCCTTGACGGTGGCATCACACAGGTCGATGAAGAATTGGTTGAATTCTTTCACCTTCTCCACCAACTGGTCGCGTACCTCCAGCGACTCGACTTGGGCCATCGTGAGTTCGTTGTCGCCCAGCATCGAGCAGCAGTAGCGCATGCGCTTCACGCTCGTGGCGTTGTAACGGGCGACGTCGGCCTGGCCCTCGAGCCGCTTGTTCTCGAGCTTGATGCCTCCGCGACAGGTGATTTGCTTGGGACACTTGTTTTCAATCTTGATTTCGAACAGCTCGTTGTACTGCTTGCCGTAGACGCGCTCGACGATGAGCTGCGTGAGCATGTTGGTGCGGCTGATAGAGCCCAGGATGTTCAATATCTTGCTGCCGGTGCCTGAGAAGTAGATTTGCTTGGGCATCTCGTAGCCGCGCTGCTTCATGGCCTGAGCGATGTAGTAGATGATGGCCGAGTAGAAGTACATGAAAATCAGCCTCCGTTGGCTGTCGTTACGCAACAGGGCATTGTAGCTATAGAGGTTGCGGTCGATTTCACGCAGCGTGCGCAGCTCCTCCACGTTCTCAATCGAGAACAGGAAGGCGTTGATATCCTCGCTGCGCTTCTGTGCCATGATGTCGCTCAAGATGCTGCTCAGGTAGGCGATGTTGTTGCCCTTGTCGTTCTCGATCAGTTGCTTGAAGTAGCGCGTGTAGTGCTGCAGCAGGGGGTTGTTGTCGGCATCCTTGTCGGTAAAACCGTCGCCAAAGATGGCGTTGCCGGCAAACCTGAACGACGAGATGGCCACCGGCTCGCTGCTCATGCGGTCGGCAGTGGGCTGGTAGATGACCGTATCGCACGTGCCGCCACCGATGTCGATGGACACATAGCTGCTGCCGGCTACTTCGGCTCCGCTGTAGTAATAGGCCGGTGCCAGGCTCTCAGGATAGGAGCGCAGACGGTCGCTGTCGGCCCCGATGTAGGTGCTGAACAGCTCAGACCACGACTGCTCGAGCGTGTTGCGGTCGGCGCCACCCATGCTCACGGGATAGAAGTACACGATCTCGGTGCGGCGCAGGTCGGCATTCTCGAGCAGGGCCTTGGCCTTGATGAGCAGGGTCAGCTCGCGCAGGAACGACTTTGCCAGTTCGGTGTCGCCCTTCCACTTGAGGTTGGTCGTCACCTCGTAGCCGTGGAAGTAGCGGCGCTCATACAGGAACGGGATGTTCACGTCACTGAACAGGTTGCACCCGATGCCGCTGTTCTCGTTGCGTGCCAGTGTGGAACGTAGCGGGAAACCGTACACGTTGTCGATTTCACGGGGCACAAACTCCACGCGCTGCACCTGTTCGGCATACTCCAGCGAGTGAGGCTTGTGCAGCGAAGCGACAAGCACCTGCTGTGAGCCGTACTCAAAGGTGAACGGCTGAGAGGGTTGGCCTCGCTCGGCCCACTCGACGTGGGTATTGGTCGTGCCAAAGTCCACAGCAAAGATCAGTTCCTTGGCACTGGGGTTGTAGGGCTTCCATTGCGGGATAATCACACCGCTGGAGCGGCCCAAGTGGTTCTGGACGCTGACCTCGATGTAGTCAAACGAGCCGTCAACGTCGTAGTAGGTCGTGCTGTAACCCGAGTGGGAACGGATGGCGTCGCGCACGTTCAGGTTGTCGGTCTTGATGCCGTTCTTGTAGAACCGTAGCGTGGCTCCACCATTCTCGATCATGGTGAACAGCTCAACGGTGTAGTCGTCGTTGGCCTCGGTCTTGACAAAGGGGAAAATCGAGGTGGATAACGTCGCTCCCACCACGCGGCCCGTGCCGCGGCGCTCGTTGAATGTCCATGTGTGGTCATTGATGGGCACATACTTGCGCGAGAGCTCGATGTAGCGGTTCTCGCCCTTCTTGACGCGGATGCGCAGGGTGACCATCACACTGCCATCGGCAAACTCCTCGATGTCAATCACATGCCGTCCGGCGATGAATCCCTTCAGATAGTCGGTGTCGAAGTAGGTGAACAGCAACGGCTTCAGCGGCAGCAGGTAGCCACAGGTGGGCTGGGGCGTGCGCGGCTTGATGTTGCCGTCAAAGAAGTGGTCCGTGTCGATCACGCATCCGCTATCAAGCCTGACGATGGTGTCGGTCAGGAAATCGTCGGTGGTGATAAACGGGTACTGGATCGAGGTGTCGGGCAGTTTGCGGTCACTCAGGGGTATGCCGTCGGCATAGACCTGAGTGGCGCTGTCCCACTCCTTGTCGATGTATCGGTAATGCTCCACACTGCCGTTAAACCCGTTGACGAGCACCAACGGCAGCTCGTTCTTGGTTTGCGGCAAGGTGGGGGTAATGACAAAGTCACTCTCGCTGGCAGCGGTGCGGATGTCGAGCACGCGCTTGTGGTAGAAACGTGCTCCCAGCACGCTCACGTCGATGCCGCCGCCGAAGGGGTCATAACTGTGTTCCAGCTGCTCCAGCACGGCTCCGGCGCGTCCCTCGTCCAGGGCGTCGAGATTGGGGATGACGGCTGTGATGCGTCGGTACAGGTCGGGGCGGTTCTCGCGCAGGGGCTCCAGATTCTTCTGCATGTAGGCATAAACCTCGCCACAGTGCAGTCGCAGGGTGGTGTAAGCGTTCATCAGCAGGTACATGTAGTAGACGAAGTCCTCGTCGCGCTGCCACAGGTGCCGCACTTCGCCGAACAGGCTCACGCCCTGCTCCACCTTGATGGCATCGATTGTTCCCAGGGCGGGCGCTGCCATCACAACCGATGCGGGCGATGTGCCGCCCAGCACCTTGCGGTCCCACATGAGGATGTACCAATCCTTGAGCAAGTCGAAATTGTAGACCTTGTCGCTACGCAGGAACAGGTCCAGCGTCTCGCCATACAGGCGGTGCTGAGGATTGGCCTTCAGTTGCTCGAGGCACTCCTCTCGGTTCCAGCGGATGATGCGCAGGTAGTCCTTGTGGTTCTCGTAGTCAAAGAACAGTTGAGCCACGTCGAGCGCGTTAGACACCAGCCGCTCGTTCATCTTGGCGCCGCGCAGGCGCTCGTTGGCCAGCTGCTTGAAGGCATTCTTGACCAGGTCGAGCTGGGCCAGAGGGCTGGGAATGGCTGTGCGCGGATTCTCACTCAGGCCCCCATCGGGGTCCTTGATGCGCGCGATATCGTCATCGCTGTAGGGGGCATGGGCAATCCAGTCCTCCTCGCCGTTCTTACTCGTGTTGTTGCTGTATGATAGTATCTCGCTCATTTAGTCCTTAGTTTTTAGTTGATGTTCTCGTAGCGTTCCATGAAGATATTGTGTGCGGCCTGGTTGAACAGGTCCAGCAACTTGAACTCGACTGAACGGTCGCTGTAGGCGGCATTGTTCTTGCTCAGCTTGTTCATCTCAGCCTTGAACACGTCGTTGTCCACTTTGTAGTGACCCAGCAGGCGTTTCTTGACGTTGACGCCCTCGATGGCGTGGGCCATATCGATCTCACCGGGCTTGAACAGGGCCACGCTGCGCATGTTGTCGTTCATCTCGGTCAGCCATTGCGCATAGCCGAGCATGAACTGGTCGACCAGTGTGCGGTAGAACTGCGAAACCAGGAAGTCGCTCTTGATCTTGGGCGCATCCTCGGTGAATCCCTGACCGATCATGTGCTTGAACCCGGTGGTCAGGAACAGGAACAGCAGGTGGAACTTGCTCATGGGCTCATAGATGAGCTGGCGCGTGCGGTGTCCCAGTGACAGGAAGTTGAGGCTCAACTCGTCCTTGGCAAGGGCATACTCGTAGGCCGTTGTGGGCAGCGGATAACCATCGGGGTCGGTCAGCTTGCTCTCGGGAGCCCCGGCAAAGTCCAGGGGAGCCAGCGCACCGATGAGCTCAATCAGGTGGGCGTTGTTGCGCTGTCCGTGTTCTCCGGGGTCATACAGATAAGGCTTGCTCCTGACCTGATCTCCCAGGTAGTAGATGCTGTTCACGTTGCTGTCGTTGGCTCCGGTGAGCGTGTTCTTGTAATAGTAGAGCGCGCTCTGTGTCTTGACGATAAAGTCGCTCGTGGCAATGCGCTGGTCGTGCTTGTTGCCCTCCAGGGTGAAGTAGGGGAGCACGGTAAGGCCGCCGATGGGAGCGCGGCTCAAGGCGTCGCGGTTCTCGATGCCCTCCAGGTTGGCTGCCTGGCGAATGTTCTTGACCATGATAGGGAAGCCGGCTGCTCCTGTTCCGCCAAAGATGGAGCTGATGAAGAAGATGCGGTCGCCCTGACGGAAGATGTTGCTGAAAGCCTTGAACTCGTTGCTGTCCTTGATCTCATTGAGTGCCACGCTGCCGATGTTGGGACTACCCACAAAGCCGATGTTCATCTTGTTCTCGAGCTGGTAGTTGGCAAACAACAGGGACGTGAGCGCCTGGTTGGCCTCGTTCATCGTATCGTAACCGATAAACTCGCGGAACTTGGCGTTCTCGACGGCACCCAGGTTGAAGATGAAGGTGTCGCCCAGCGTCACGCTGGTGTTGCTCATGATCTCGCGCAGGGTCACGATGCGGTTGGCAAAGAAGCCCTCGGCGTTGGGTTCGTTGCCGTAGAGTTTGCGCCTGATGTCGCGATAGTCATTGAGCAGCGCCTCGGTGCGCTTCAGGTCCTCATTGGCCTTGTGCGGATCGATGATGACAGGCACAATCTCCAGGTCCTTAACGGGCTTACCGTTCTCGTCGAGGGGGCGCACTCCTGCAGCCGATAGCATCAGCAGCGACTTCAGCACCCTGGATCCGGTACCTCCGATAGCAAAAAGAAAAAGTCTCATATTTAGTCCTTAGTTTTTAGTCTGTGGTTTCAAGTTTCTGGTCCCCAGTGTTTTGCAATATCCACACGCCGTCGCGTGTTATTGCGGGATTGGCGTGTGGCGGCAGTTGCTGCTCCACCAGCGCATGGAGTAAGATGCCACGATGTAGAGCAGTGCCGCGAACAGCACGGTCTGCATCTCGAACTTGATCGACTCGCCAACGTACATCAAGCCGTTGTCGGCAAATACTGTGTCGTTGTAGATGTAGCACACCACGGGAGCCAGCACCGCTACCACCGCCAGCACGGCGAGCCAGTGGTACCAGCGGTCGAACTTGACCGAGTTGATGGCAAAATAGTAGATTGCCGCGCCGCCCCAGGCCACGATGATGGTGATGGCTGCGATCACGGGATACATGTCCAGATTGTACATCTTGTCGTTGAACCCCTGATTGAAGTACAACAGTTCGTAGATGTTAAAGCCGTCGGTGCAACTCAGGATAAAGAACAGCACGGTAACGGCGATGCCGATAATCAGGTAAGTGAGATGCTTCATATTGTTAGTTGTCGGTTGTCAGTTTTGCAGTTTGATGGTGATGTCGAACAGTGAGCTGCCGCCTTTCATGGCGTCGAACATGCCGCCTAGGAGTTGCTCCAGTCCCAGCGTCGTGGTCGGGAACGACCCGCCAGCGCTGGTGTCGCTGGTACTCGAGCTCTGGCGCACCCATGCCGGCAACTCGTTGCGCAGCGAGATGCGCACCTCGTCGCGCGGACTCTTCAGGTCGCCCACGAGCGTCAGCACGTGGGTCATCCCCTCGAGATAATCCTTGTTGTTGGCGGTGACCATGCTCTTGTCGATGGGCTGGATGGTCAGCGTGTAGCCGTCGATGCTCTGCACGTCATAGTTGGCGGCATCGGTCAGCAGGGCATCGTCCTTGAGCAGGGAGCCCAGGTTGGCTGCCAGCGAGAAGCACAATTTGCCCGTCTGGCGGTCTCCGTCACACTTGGCCAGCACGATGCCGTCGCCATGCTTGACGCGGAACCGGCCGGCATTGTCCTTCCACTCGGGCAGCACGCGGCACTCCACCTCGCTCGTGCCCTGGTTGAAGCGGTAGCTGTTCTTGACCTCGGGGGCATCGAGCACGCCGCTGTAACGCTTGTCTTGTGCGAGCAGGTCCATCACGTCACTGTCGGCGATGATGACCAGATAGAAGGGGCGCTTGCCCGTGTACTCAAACGGCACGCCGTTGTAGGGATAGTACTTGCCGCTATAGTCGCCCATGAACTGCTGAACGACCACGCTCTTACCCTTGTAGCGGGCAAACACGCGGGTGGCCAGGCTGTTCTCCTCGTTGAAGATCTTGTCCAGGCTCACGCCGTGAGTGTCCTCGGGCGAGTAGATCAGGTCGCTCACGAGCACGCTGACGTTGCCCGGACGCTGGGCTTCCAGTATCTTGTTGAAGATGAGCTGAAAGTCGGTGTAACTGGCATCGCCGATACCTGCGGTGCTCTGGTAGATGTCGCGGTCCTTGAGGAATTCGTCGACCGTGTGCTGGTAGGGGTAGATGCCGTCGTTGACGATGTTGATGTCCACCTTGCTGCCGGCGGGGAAGTGGTTGATGAGGTCGTTGACGGCTTTCTTGAGCTGGCCGCCTCCTCCGCGCTGGTCATAGGGGACCATCGATCCGCTGCGCTCAAAGTAGACTGTCAGCGACAGGTCGTCCACGCCGCCATAGGGGCGCGTGTCCCAGTGCATGGGCGGACGCAGCTGTGAGCCGATTTGTTCGATTAATTCGGCCATTTTCTTGTGATCCACCTTGCCCTCGGGGGTCAGCAGGTCGCCATACTTGCCCGGATTGTCGGTAACCATCGAGCAGAGTGAGTCATAGGCGGCGCGGGTCGTGTCTCCGCTCACCATTACTTCTCTCACGGCCCGTTCCAGCTTGCCGTGACCGCCACATGCCGCCAGCCCTGCCAGTAGCACACACATCATTACTAATAGCGGTAATCGTCTCATATTCTTTGTTATATTCTTGTCTTTATCCTCTGTGTAGGGGCACATTTCCCCATTAAATAGCAAAATTAGTGCCTTTTCCCCACTTATGGCGAATTCCAGCGTTAAAAAGTGTTACGCTTATCATGGGCCCATTGCAAGCAAGGCGTTATCAAAAAGTGTGCCAAGGTGCAATCCTTGTCGGCAAAAAGGTGGTTTGAGGTAGTTTTGATGTCGGAGAAATTCAAAAAAAAGCTTAAAACACATTGCGTCAGCGAAAAAATGTGTACATTTGCAGGTTACAAGACACGAAAATTATAACAAACAAAAGAAATACAAAATGCGCAAATTGTTTTTCACGCTGCTATTAGCAGCCATCACATCACTGAGTAGCCTTGCAGTGACAGTCAATAACACTGCCGGCCAGCTGGCTGACAAGGTGGGTTCGGGTGCTGATCTGACCGCCCTGACGGTGACTGGCACGATGGATGCCCGTGACTTCGTGTTCATCACTAAATCGTTGACCGAGTTGACGACGCTTGACCTGTCGGGGGTTACTATCGAGCCCTATAGCAGCAGCAAGACGCTCTACGGCACGATCACGAGCTATCATGGCAATGAGATTCCCCGTACTGCTTTCTTCGGTAAGAAGTTGACGAGTGTGTCACTGCCTCAGAATCTGGAGAGTATCGGCTTCGCTGCATTTGCCGGTTGCTACCAGCTGAGAAGTGTCACGATTCCTGCCACGGTGGCCTTTATCGACGATTACGCCTTCTCGGGAACCGCGCTGACGAGCGTTGAGGTGCCCCAGTCCGTTCAGGTAATGGGCAAGGGCGTTTTCTCGCGTTGCGAGGCGATGACCAGTGCTGTGATTAACAGCAGTTACATCGGTGATTTCGCCTTCTTGGGTGACAAGCTGCTCTCGAATGTCGTTGTGAGCGCTAACGTGACCATGATCGGCCGGGGCGCCTTCAATGGCTGCACCGTCCTCAAGGCGCTGAATGTTGATCCCGCGTGCCGGATGACGCGCATCGACGAGGAGGCCTTCATCAACTCGGGTCTGGAATCAATCGATGTGAAATCGCTCGGTGTGGGTACTGTGGGCGAGTGGGCTTTGGCTCAGACCAAGCTCTCGAGCGTGCAGCTGGCCGACGAGATGACCGTCCTGGGCACGGGCGCCCTGGCGCATAACCCCCTGCTGACCACAGTCACGCTGCCGGGCTTGTCCCAGCAGTCAGGTACTGGCCGTAGCGGTAATGACGGAACCAATCCCCGCCGCTCGGCTCCCGGTGTTCACCGCACCCTGGAGGAAATCAGTGACTACACCTTTGCCGGTGACGCCAATCTCAACGCGGGCAACATCGTCAAGGACGGTGTCGCCACCATTGGTGACTTCGCCTTCTATAATGTCAGTGCCGTTATCGATACCATGCGTCTTCCCGCCTGTGTTACCTATCTGGGCAACCGGGCCATGGCAGGCATGATCGGCATGCAGGCCCTCAAGGCCGATGCCACTGATGTCCCTGCCCTGGGCAGCGAGGTGTGGGCCGGTGTGGACCAACCCAGTGTGCCGCTGATTGTCCCTGAAGGCAGTATCGATATGTACAAGGGTGCAGATCAGTGGATGAACTTCTTCTTTGGCGGCGGAAACTTCCTGCTGGGTGACGTCAATGGCGACGGCAGCGTGTCCATTGCCGACGTGAGCACCCTCATTGACTATCTGCTGGGTGGCTCATTAAGCATCAACATGCAGGCCGCTGATGTCAGTCAGGATGGTGACGTGACCATCGGCGACGTGAGCGCTCTCATTGATATGCTTCTGGGTGGTAGCGCAGGAATGTCGTTGAACAACCTGCGCCTGACGAGCGCACGCCAACCGATGACCAGCGATGTCCTGACACTGTCGACCGTTTCGATGCGTGCTGGTGACACACGCAACATCGAGGTGGCTCTGAATAACGATGAGCACGATTACATCGCCATGCAGTGCGAGGTGGTTCTGCCCCAGGGCCTTGAACTCGTGTCGGTAAGCGGTATCGAGCGTGGTAGCAACCACAACTATTTCTCGCGCCGAAACACCATCGACAACAACGTCTACTCCATCATTGGCATCGCTGATGACCTGTCGAAGTATGCCGGCACCGAGGGTAATGTGATGTGCTTGACCGTCAGGGCAACTGACGATTACAGCGCACGCAGTGCCGAGGTGCTGCTCGCTAATGTGCTCCTGGTGACTCCCAAGCATCAGACCTACCTGGCTGGAGATGCCCTGGGTATGGTTAACGATAACACGACCGGCGTTGAGCAGCTGAGTGCTGACAAGCAGATTGCCAATGTCCGCTACATCAACGTGGCCGGCCAGGAGAGCGAGACCCCGTTCGATGGCATGAACATCGTGGTTACCACCTACACCGATGGCACGATGTCGACCGTGAAGGTGCTGCGCTAAGCGCGCCATCACGTCATCGATAAGACACCATCGAGGCGATTCGTGCTGCGGCATGAGTCGCCTCGAAGTTTTTGTGGCACCCCGCTTTATTTAGTGAGGCTAAAAAACAGCCATCTGCGGGAAAATATGTAAATTTGCGACATCAATTTAACTATAGTAATAACTATGAGAAGAATCCTTCATGTATTTACCCTGGTGCTGCTGGGAGTGATGACCCTCACTGCCGGGGTGCGCGACGACTTCAAGGCCAATCCCTGGTTGAGCGCGAACAATTATCAGGCCTATCCTGTCAGCGGGTTCCCTGCGATTACTGCAGCGCCCGCGGGCTACGAGCCGTTCTTCATCAACCATTACGGCCGTCATGGCAGTCGCTGGCTCATCAATGACAAGAAGTACACCTATCCCCTGCAGATGCTGGAAAAAGGCGAGCGCAACGGCAAACTCACTCGTCGGGGCCGGGAAGTGCTGGCCATCCTGCGCCAGGTGCACGATGCCAGCAAGGGCCGTTTGGGCGAACTCAGCGACATCGGTGCCGAGCAGCATCAGCAGATTGCTCGCCGCATGTATCAGAACTTCCCGCAGGTGTTCCAGGACGGGGCCCCAGTGGTGGCACGTTCCACGGTTGTCATTCGCTGCATCCTGTCGATGCAGAACGAAGTAGACGTCTTGGCATCCCTCAATCCGCGGCTGAAAATCAGCACCGACGCCAGCCAGGCGACGATGTACTACATGAACTATTCTGATTCTGTGGTTAAGCCCCTACAGGCCAGCATGGCCGAGACGCGCAAGCTCTATTTCGAGAAGTGGCTCAACCCCAAGGGTATGCTCAAGAAACTCTTCAGTGACCAGCGCTTTGCCCGCGACAGTGTGGACGATGCCCGCAAGATGATGCTCTACTTGATGGAAGTGACTGGCAACATGCAGAGTCATCACCAGTTCGAGAAAGTCAACCTGTATGACCTGTTCAGTGATGATGACATCTACAACGTGTGGCGCTACAACAATGTCTATTGGTACATCCACTCGGGGGAGACTCCGTTGACCCAGTGCCGCGTCGATTACATGGAGGCCAACCTGCTGCGCAACTTCATCGAGGATGCCGACAAAGCCATCACGAGTGCTGCGCCTGCACCGGGCGCCTCGCTGCGCTTCGGCCACGAGAGCGTGGTGCTGCCGCTGTGCTGCCTGATGGGCCTGAACGGTGCCGACTACCGCACGACCGACCTTGAGACGCTGGATAAGTACTGGCAGACCTACAAGATTTTCCCCATGGCGGCCAACATCCAGTTCGTCTACTTCCGCAAGGCCGGCAGTGACGACGTGCTGCTGCTGCCGCTGCTCAACGAGCGTGAGGCCACCTTGCCCGTTGCCACCGATGTCGCCCCCTACTACCACTGGAGCGACGTGCGCGACTACTTTATCAACAAACTTTCCAGTCAACCCTTCATTAAACCGAACAAATGAGACGCATCACATTATATCTGCTGGCAGCCGTTGCCTGCCTGTCGCTGAGTGCTATCAACCCTGTCACGCAGGTGAAGGGCAACTTTGACCGCTCGGCCAGCAACCATTATGCCTACCCCTATGGCACCGATGCCGACCTGCCAGCACTTACCCCGGCCCCGGCGGGCTATGAACCCTTCTACATCGACCACTATGGCCGTCACGGCAGCCGCTGGCTCACCAACGGCAAGGTGTATGCCTATCCCGTCAAGGCCCTGCGTGACATTAAAGAGGCAGGGATGCTCAACCAGCTGGGAGAACGCCTGCTGCAGGCGCTCACGCGCATCAACGACGCAGCACAGAAGCGTGCCGGCGACTTGAGCGACATCGGCGCCGAGCAGCACCGGCAGATTGCCGAGCGCATGTACCGCAACTTCCCCGAGGTGTTTCAGGGCGATGCCAGTGTGGATGCCCGCTCGACGGTGATCATCCGCTGCATCCTGTCGATGCAGAACGAGACGATGACCCTGCGCACACTCAACCCGCAGCTGCGCATCACCACCGACGCCAGCTACCACGACATGTACTACATGGGCTGGGGCTATGGTGAGGACACCCTGGCCAACGACCTGCGCAAGAGCATGGACCCGATTATGGACAAGCTGTATGCTCAGCATGTGCATGCCGACCGCTTTGTCGGGCAGCTGGTCAACGACACGTTGTGGGCCCACCACCATGTTTATGGCGGGAAACTGATGCGTGACGTGTTTGACATCGCCGGTTCGTTGCAGGGACACCACCAGTTTGAAGACATCAACCTGTACAACTACTTCTCCAATGAGGAACTTTTTGAACTCTGGCGCTTGAAGAACATCTACTGGTATATCCACTGGGCCAACGCGCCCCAGAACGGCAACCGCATGCCCTTTATCGAGCGTGCCCTGCTGCGCAACATGATTGCCACTGCCGACGAGGCCATCGCAACCGGTGAGCGCGGCGCGGCCCTGCGATTCGGCCACGAGACCTGCGTGCTGCCCCTGGCCTGCCTACTGGAAATCGACAATGTGAACTACAGCTGCGACGACCTGGAGACCCTGCACGAGCATTGGCAGGACTACAACACCATTCCCAAGGGCTGCAACATCCAGATGGTATTCTACCGCCCCGTGGGAACGACCGGCAACCGTGCCGACGACATCCTGGTCAAGGTGCTGTTCAACGAGCATGAGGCCACGTTGCCATTCACGCCAGTTCAGGGGCCTTACTACCGCTGGAAAGACCTGAAGCAATACTACGAGCGCAAGCTCGCCACTACCATCGACTGGCGCGTAAAGTAACCCCGTCGATCCATCGCACCTCACGCTGCCAAGCCGCGAAGTGAGGTGGGAAGACAAGAAAGACAAGAAGGACAATTATAAAATATCAATATTTTGTCTTTCTTGTCCTTCTTGTCTTCTATCATCAATCCTTGCGGCCTGTGCGCGAGTTAGGGCAGGAGAGAGCGGTAGATGTCGTGGTAGCGGCGGGCGGCGACGGGTTCGGCATAGGTGCACATGGCGGTGGCACGGGCGGCGGCACTCAGGGCGGGAAGGCGTGCCTCGTCCAGGCACCAAGCGATGCCGTGGGCAAAGTCGATACTGTCACAATAGTCGGCGACATAACCGTCTTGCTTGTGGGTAATCATCTCGGGGATGCCGCCCACGTTGAAGCCCACGCAGGGCACGCCGCATGACATGGCCTCGACGATGGTGTTGGGCAGGTTGTCCTGCAACGAGGGGGTGACGAACAGGTCAACGGCATTATACAGTTGGGCAATCTCTTGCTCATTGTTCAGGTAGTTGACCGTGTAGACGGGTAGCGGCAGGACTTGCTGCACGCTCTGGGCATCTCCCCCCAGGACGACAACGCCAAGGTGGTCCGGCAGGGTGGGGTGGTGCATGCTGATGTGCTCACAGGCTTCCTTGAGGAAGGTGAACCCCTTGCGCTCGTCGGTGATGCGCTGGGCACCGAATAGCAGCAGGCGCTTATCCATGGGCAGGTTGAACTTGCTACGGGCCGCAGCCATGTCCATCGGGGTAAACATGTCGGTGTCGATGGCATTGGGGATGTTGGTGACCGTGTGGCCCTGGGTCAGGCTGCTCTCGCGTGCCAGGTCGGCCATCCATCGGCTACATCCCACAAAGGTCACGTTGCTACCCTCATAGATGGCGCGTTTGCGGTTAAACACGCGTTGCGCCAGGTCCATGCCGAAGCAGCCCTTTGTCATCGGGCACTTCTCGCACCTGGTGCGGTACTTGTCACATCCGCCCGAGTAGTGGCAGATGCCGGTGAAGTACCACTGGTCGTGCAGCGTGATCACCACCGGCTTGCCCGATCTCATGATTCGTTCCAGGTCATGCAATGACAAGTAGCCCTGATTGATCCAATGCAGGTGGATCACGTCGGCCCAGCGGAACTCGTCCGTCTGCGTGATGTCGGTGCCCGCGTTGGCAATGTCCACCTGGAAGAGGTTGCGCCGGCTCAGGCCGTTGGCGAGCCAGATCACGCCACGTTCCCACAGGAAGTTGGCCCGCAACCGCCACGACTGCGGTATGCTAGCCACGAGTGGGGAGTCACTCTTGCGGTCGCGCACGAGCATACGGGCTTCCACGCCGTTGTTATTCAGCGCGTGCATGAGTCTGTTGGCGGCAATCGCCGCGCCGCCCGTCCTCTCTGATGTGTTGACAATCAGTACCCTCATAATAGTTTCAGTAAAGGATTGCAATGAGAGTTACATAGATGTAAGTAACATTCGTGTAACTTTTCTGCGATGCCATGTGATGCTGGTTAGTTATTGTTATATTCCTCTGGTTGAACCACAGCTGGAAAAAATAGGGTCAACAAAGTCGTACTTCTGTCCCCGCTGCTCGATGTCGTTCTGGAACATAGGTGCTGGCTGCAAAGATAATAAAAGTTACATCCTTGTAATTACATGGATGTAACTTTTTTGGTTTTTTGTGGATTATTCTTTGGTAAGCATCAAAAAGAGGGCGATTCCCTACTGGGAACCGCCCTCCGTGAAATATGAAATTTGTTTTATTATTTCCTGTTCGTGAAACTCTATTAGAGCTTAGGACCAGCAGCTACCAGGGCCTTACCAGCCTCGTTGGACTCGTACTTGGTGAAGTTCTTGATGAAGCGTGCAGCCAGATCTTTGGCCTTCTCTTCCCACTGTGCAGCATCGGCATAGGTGTCGCGGGGATCCAGGATGCCGGTGTCAACGCCCTCGAGCTGGGTGGGCACCACTAGGTTGAAGTAGGGGATCACCTTGGTGGGAGCGTTGTCGATGCTGTGATTGAGGATCGCGTCGATGATGCCGCGGGTGTCGCGGATCGAGATGCGCTTGCCAGTGCCGTTCCAGCCGGTGTTGACCAGATAAGCCTTAGCGCCGCTCATCTTCATGCGCTTCACGAGCTCCTCGGCATACTTCGTGGGATGCAGCTCCAGGAATGCCTGGCCGAAGCAAGCGCTGAAGGTCGGGGTGGGCTCGGTGATGCCGCGCTCGGTACCGGCGAGCTTGGCGGTGAATCCGCTGAGGAAGTAGTACTTGGTTTGCTCGGAATCCAAGATCGAAACGGGAGGCAGCACGCCAAATGCGTCGGCGCTCAGGAAGATTACCTGCTTGGCAGCGGGAGCGTGGCTGATGGGGCGCACGATGTTCTTGATGTGATAGATCGGGTAGCTGACGCGAGTGTTCTCGGTCACGCTCTTGTCGGCGAAGTCGATCTTGCCCTCGGCGTCAACGGTGACGTTCTCCAGCAGGGCGTCGCGATGGATGGCGTTGTAGATGTCGGGCTCAGCGTCCTTGTCCAGGTTGATGACCTTAGCATAGCAGCCACCCTCAAAGTTGAAGATACCGTTGTCGTCCCAGCCGTGCTCGTCGTCGCCGATGAGTTTGCGCTTGGGGTCGGTGCTCAGGGTGGTCTTGCCGGTACCCGACAGACCGAAGAAGATAGCGGTGTTCTCACCGTTCATGTCGCAGTTGGCCGAGCAGTGCATGGCAGCAATGCCCTTCAACGGCAGGAAGTAGTTCATCATCGAGAACATACCCTTCTTCATCTCACCACCGTACCAGGTGTTGAGGATGACCTGCTCCTTGCTGGTAACGTTGAAGACAACGGCGGTGTCGCTGTTCAGACCCAGTTCCTTGTAGTTGTCCACCTTGGCCTTGCTGGCGCAGTAAACGGTGAAGTCGGGCTCCTGGTCAAACTCTTCCTCGTTCTGGGGACGGATGAACATGTTGGTCACGAAGTGGGCCTGCCATGCCACCTCCATGATGAAGCGCACCTTCATGCGGGTGTCCTTGTTGGCACCGCAGAAACCGTCAACAACAAACAGTCGCTTGCCACAGAGCTGCTTGATGGCGAGGTCCTTGACGGCGCTCCAAGTCTGCTCGGTAACGGGCTTGTTGTCGTTGGGGTAGCCGGGAGTGGTCCACCACACGGTGTCGTGGCTGTTAGCATCGTCAACGATGAATTTGTCTTTGGGCGAACGGCCGGTGTAGACGCCGGTCATCACGTTGATGGCACCGAGCTCGGTTTCCTGACCCTTGTCAAAACCCTCGAGATCGGGCTTCATCTCCTCGTTGAACAATACCTCATAGCTGGGGTTATAGAGAACCTCGGTAACACCAGTGATACCGTACTTCTCGGCTAAGATAGCTTTATCAAACTTTGCCATAATAAATCTTTAATTATTAATGTTTTAGAAATTACCCTTTTTGAAACTGGAATGCAAAATTACACATTATTTTATAATGCGCAATACTAATTAAAGAAAAATTTCCTTAATTAATGGCCAAATTATGCTTTTTTAGTACAAAACGGCTGAAATCCGTTGGTGTGTTTGGCCGTGTATGATGAATTCAGCATCCGCCGCAGTTGCAGCCCTCACCGTGGTCATGGCCGCAGCCACCGTCGCCACACTCCTCGCAGCCACATCCGCAGTGATGCTTGGGCTGAAGCTCTTCGGGGGTGGCATCGCGTACGAGCTGCACGTGTCCCACGTAGCGCACCGTCTCGCCGGCGAGCTGGTGGTTGAAGTCCATGGTGACCTTGTCATCGGTGATTTGGGTGACGATGCCCTCGACACGCATGCCTTCCTGGGTCATCATCGGGACGATGGCGCCCACGCGGATGTGTTCATGGTCAAACTTGCCGTCGACGTGGAAAATCTCCTTCTCGAGCTCATAGACCAGGTCGGGGTTCTTGACGCCGAAAGCTTCCTCGGGCTTGAGGGTAAAGTCAAATTTCTCACCTTGCTCCAGATCGATGATGTGATTCTGGAAACCCTCGATGAGCGAGAGGTCGAGTCCGAAGACAAAAGCGTCAGGGTGTTCGGGTTTGAACTTGAATACACTGACCTGCTGATCGCCGTTGACTACAAAGATTTCGTACACGAGCTCGACGTACTTACCTGCTTGAATTTTATCCATTGAAATGTAATTTAAGTGGTTGTTATTAAATTTTGGTGCAAAGATAGTTCAAATTTCGTGATATGTCGAGTTTTTAGCGTAACTTTGCAGCATCCAAAAAAGATTATTAGAACATGATGACCGACAAATTTGATATGGTGGCAAAAACCTTCCTGGGACTGGAGGGTGTTCTTGCCGATGAGTTACGCGCCCTGGGTGCTGATGATGTGACTGAGGGTAACCGAGTGGTTTACTTCAAGGGCGATAAGGAGATGCTCTACCGTGCAAACTTTGCATGTCGCACTGCTGTGCGGGTGCTCAAACCATTTCTCACGTTGAACTCGACGAGTGCCGACGACTTGTATGAGCAGTTAAGGACCTTTGACTGGGAGCAGCTGATGACAGTGGACACGACATTTGCCATCGATGCCACAGTGTACAGTGAGAATTTCAGCAATTCACGTTTTGTCACTTATCGTGTTAAGGATGCCATTGCCGACTACTTTAACGACAAGTATGGTAAGCGTCCCAGCATCCGACTGAGTAATCCTGAAATACGTTTTGACATCCATATCTCGGGCCGTGAAGTGACCCTGTCGCTCGACAGCAGCGGTGAGCCGCTGTTTAAGCGCGGCTGGCGCGTGTCACAGACCGATGCGCCCATCAACGAGGTGCTGGCAGCTGGCATCATCCTGCTCAGTGGCTGGGATGGCAAGACCGACCTCATTGACCCGATGTGTGGTTCGGGTACCTTCCTGATCGAGGCCGCCCTCATCGCCGCCAACATCGCTCCTGGTGTTTACCGCGACAGC
Source organism: uncultured Muribaculaceae bacterium (assembly GCA_964628205.1). Taxonomy (GTDB): domain Bacteria; phylum Bacteroidota; class Bacteroidia; order Bacteroidales; family Muribaculaceae; genus Sodaliphilus. The sequence goes on along the minus strand of CAZVMM010000034.1, from coordinate 11,431 downwards.
TTTGCTTTCCAGCAGTGGCCCGACTATGACGCCGACCTGTTTGACAAAATCTACAATGATGACAGCAATGAGCGCGAGTTTGCCCACAAGATCTACGGCAGTGACGTGGAGGGCAAGGCTATTGCCATCGCACGGGCCAATGTCAAGAGCGCGGGCCTGAATAAGTACATCGAGCTGGAGCGCCGTGACATCAACGATATCAATGAGGTGCCCGCCGGCGGCACGCTCATCAGCAATCCGCCCTATGGCGAGCGGCTCAACGTCGAGGACATCGAGTCGCTGTATCGCGACATGGGCTACAAGTTCAAGCACACCTTCAAGGGGTATAACGTGTGGATCATCTGCTATGACAATGAGTTGTCATACAAGATCGGCCTCAAGCCGTCGGTGCGCTATAAACTCAATAATGGCGGTCTGGACTGCGAGTTGCTGCAGTATGTCATCTTTGATGGCCGTTATGACGAGATGCGTGAGCGTGGCGAGCACATCCGCAACGAGGGCTTCCGCGCCAGTGAGCGCAGTCAGGGCAATTACCACTCCCGCAGGGTGGGTGAGGATGCTGAGAGGCGCCCCCGCCGCCACGATGATGGCGAGAGACGTCCGCGCCGTTACGATCGCGATCGCCGCGACGATGAGCAGCCCATCAGTGACGACGAGCGCCGCCGCCGTTCTGCCATCAGCCGTGACCGTCGCATGATGTCCGGCGTAGACAACCGTGACAAGAAGGGCCGTTATGACGATGACTTTGACCAGGAGTTCCGTCACTCAGGCACGTTTGCCAAGCGCATCCTGCGTGACCGCAAACCCACCCTGGGTGCCGACAAGGAAGTGCCCATCATCCATGGCCGCCGCAAGAGCTGGAAGCGCCGAGACCTGGATGAGCCGACGGATCAGAATCCTCAAGAGGACAACCAATAAGATTTCCCTCAAAAAGATAAATCGGGAAAAGAGGACAACTTGAACAACGTGGACAACTCTTTGGATTAATCAGGTTGCTGGAGTTGTTTAAGCTGCCTTCTGCTTTTTCATGGCTAGGTAATGAATGCAAGTGGACAAATCAATGAGTACTTCAACGGGCGACCGTTCATGATACTGTGTGCGCTGGCACTAGCGGTGGCGGTGGTGATATCGCTGTCGATGGGCCTGCAGCCCAGTGTGGGTCAGGGTACGGGTGTCTTTTTCACGTTGGGCACTTCTCTTATCCAGGCAGGCCCTCTGTCCGCTGCTATCAATCTGGCCTGCCTGCTGGCAACGGGCGGTATCATGCTGGCTCTGAACAAGGTGTTCAGCTACGTGCGGGCGGTGACACATCTGTTTGTGTCGGCATTTTTCTTGTTGCAGCTAGCCCATCCCGCAGGCCTGGTCGCCTTCAATGCCGGCACCCTGTTGTGTCTGGTGACCGCTGTGGCCATGCTGCCGCTGTTCGCCTCTTATCAGGACCGTCACTCCCAGCGCAGCATATTTCTCATTTTTGCTCTGGTGGCCACGGGCAGCATGTTCCATTACGGTTTTTTTGCCTTGATTCCTGCCTTCGTGTTGGGATTCCTCAATATGGGCGTGCTTGACCTCAAAGGCCTGTTGGCCATGTCGTTTGGTCTTGTCACACCGTTCTGGATAACCTTAGGTCTGGGTCTCGCCAGCCCAGCCGACCTAGTGCTGCCGCAGCTCGATGGCATCTGGCATTTGGCAAGCCAGCCATGGACCCGTCTTGTGCTGGTTCAGGCGGTCCTCTTTGGCCTGCTGGGTATCATACTGGCCGTGATGAACCTGATGACCATCATGAATTACAGGTTACAGACCAGGGTGTACAATGCATTCATGGTGTTTGCCCTGGTAATGATGGTGATTGCCATGTGTGTTGATTTTGGCAATGTGGCTGTTTATCTGCCGTTACTGAGCCTGATGACGGCAGTCCAGATTGCCCATGTGCACACGCTGCGTGCCACACTGCGTTATCGCTACATTTTTGTCCTGCTGCTGATAGCGGTGTGTGTCGGCCTGCTGGCAGCAAACTTGACCATGCCATGAAGATTATCATCGATAGCCACATACCTAACATCCAGCGACTCATCGAGCCTCGGGCTGAAGTCTTGTACCTAGAGCCGTGTGACATCACGCGCCAAGCGGTTGCCGATGCCGACGCGCTCATCGTGCGCACCCGCACCCGCTGCAATGGCGACCTGCTCGATGGCAGTCGTGTGCGTTTCATCGGGTCGGCAACCATCGGCACCGACCACATCGACATGGACTATTGTGCCAACCACGGCATCTCCGTGCGTAATGCTCCCGGCTGTAACGCTCCCGCCGTTGCCCAATGGGTGTTTTGCGCGATTCATGCCTGGATGGAGCAACGCGGCATTACCTCGCCTGTGGGTCTGACCCTGGGCATCGTCGGTGTGGGCCACATCGGTTCCATCGTTGCCCGCTGGGGCCTTCAGCTCGGCTTTAACGTCATGCTCAATGACCCGCCGAGGGAATATGGAGACGGTTCTACGGATGTGGTTTTCTCTTCGCTGGAACAGTTGCGGCTGCAGTGCGACATCATCACGTTTCACACGCCGCTGACGCGCGACGGCCGATGGCCCACATGGCACATGTGTGACCAGCGTTTTCTCGATGGCCTGGCCCGCTGTCGCCTGATTCTGGATGCGGCCCGTGGCGCTATTGCTGATAACAAAGCTCTGCTGGCTTGGTATGGTGACGTGGCGCTGGACTGCTGGGAGAACGAGCCCAACATATCACAAGAGTTGTTAGAAAAATGTATCGTCGCCACGCCCCATATCGCTGGCTACAGCACAGAGGGCAAGCAACGCGGCACAGCCATGATGCTGGAGTCACTCAATGACTTCTACGGCTGGGATATCCCCGTCCTTGATGTTCCCGCTCCCGCCACGGGAGCTCGTGATGTTACCCTTGACGGCATTGCCGCGAGCTATGACATCATGGCCGACACTGCACGTCTCAAGGGCGACCCGTCGGCATTCGAATCCCTTCGGAACCACTATCAGTATCGTCATGAGGTTTTAGGAATCTAGGTTTTAGGGAGTACATATATTTTTGGTAAAAATGAGGTGTGGATTTTGGGGTGTGTGATTTTGTTGCTACATTTGCATTACTTTTTTTAGCGCAATATCCAATCATTAATTAATAACTAAACCGAATCACTATCACAATGAAGGAGTTAAAAGGAACCAAGACAGAGAAAAACCTGATGGAAGCCTTCGCTGGCGAGTCTCAGGCCCGTAACAAGTACACCTACTTCGCATCCAAGGCCAAGAAGGACGGCTATGTGCAGATAGCAGCCATCTTTGAGGAAACGGCCAATCAGGAGAAGGAGCATGCCAAGCTGTGGTTCAAGCATCTGGAGGGTGGCGCCGTGAAGGGCACCATTGAGAACCTGGAAGCTGCCGCCGCTGGTGAGAACTTTGAGTGGACGGACATGTATAAGCGCATGGCCCAGGAAGCCCGTGAGGAGGGCTTTGACGAGATTGCCGACCAGATGGAAGGCGTTGCCGCTATCGAGAAGCTGCACGAGGAGCGCTACCTGAAGCTGCTGAACAATATCAAGCAGGACATCGTGTTCTCGCGCGACGGTGACACCATCTGGCAGTGCAGTAACTGCGGTCACGTGGTCATCGGCAAGAAGGCCCCCGAGATGTGCCCGGTATGCAACCATCCGCAGGCCTACTTCCAGATCAAGGCTGAGAATTATTGATATTAGGCTCAAGGGCTAGAAACGAGAATGCCGGCAAGAGGTTTTTCCTTTCTTGTCGGCATTTCTTGATTATTATGAGACTTGTGCGCTATTGGTTGGTGGCTTGGTCGTGCCGTTGCTTGAGCTTTTTCTGGATGATGCTTTCGACTTCGAAGAATCGGTCCACCTGATTGGCGTTGAGCACGGTAGCCAAGCGGTCGATATACTTCATGCGGATGCCTTGAGCCCGCTGTTGCATCTCCATCTTGCGCTTTGCCTTAGTTGCGGCATCGGTACTCGTGCCAGGCTTGATGGGCCGTTTGCGTTCGTTCCACAGTGCGGTCATCTCCTCGCAGTAGTCGTGGTAGATGGGTTCAAACTTCTTCTGCTGCTCGGGAGAGATGTGCAGACGGTAAACGAGTTCGCGCACCTTGGCCTTGTAGAGGCGCTCGTTCAGTGATCTGCTAGCTTGGGTCGTAGCGGTAAGGCCCACTAGGGCGATGACTATGATAATGATGATTCTTCTCATTGCTTTGATGTTTAGTATTCTGGAATTTCCTCAATTTCGTAGTATGGCAGTTGTGCCGCTTCCTCGGTCGATAGCGTGTTTAGGAATTCATCGAGCGGGCTGCTGGCCTGCATTGCCGTTGTTGCGGCTTTGTCGTCTTGGTTGATAACCGACACGCCGATGCCGATGAGTAACAGGGCCACTGCCGCCGCCGACACAATCATCATGCGCAGGCGCTTGTTGCTCCGATCGTGATGATGGCCGATGGCTTGCTCGGTGGCCTTGTCGATGAGGTCATCGATGTACTGGTCGCTCTCCTGGTAGGGCAGACGCTTGCCGATGTCGTTAATACTCGTCTCTCTCATTGTGAGTGGGCCTGGATGTAAGTTCTTATTTTCTGTGTAGCGTAGTGATAATTGGTCTTCAGAGTGGCAACCGACTTGCCGGTGATTCGGGCAATCTCGTCATAGCTCATCTCGTCGTAGTAGCGCAGGTTGAACGCGATGCGCTGTTGGGTGGGCAGGGTGAGCAGGGCTTGCTGGAATAGCGTCTCCACTTTGTTGCTGTCGAGGGGCGTCTCGGCCTGCAGCTTGGCCGTGAGCGTGTTGCCCAGGTCATCGATGCTCTGGAACAGACGCGTCTGCCGACGCAAGTGCTGCAGCGCCTCGTTGGTGGCGATGCGGTAAAGCCACATCATCAGTGTGCTGTCGCCCTTGTATGTGCCGATGCGCTGCAGTACGCGGATGCAGGTTTCCTGCAAGACGTCCTCGGCGTCGTCATGGCCCACGACAATGCGCCTGATGTGCCAGTAGAGCGTATGCCCATACCGATTCATGAGCGCTCTGAATCCCTCGTCGCGGCGCGTGGAGTCATGGAGCATCATCAGCAACGTGTTGTCGTCGGTCATTCTCGTCATGCAATATATATGATGTGTAATGGGACTAAAAGTTAAAACAACAACGGATATTTTTTCTCTTTTTTGTTCGTATGGACTAGGGTAGCCCCAAAAAATGTTCCGGTAATTTAACTTTATCGGCGGCCATGCATCATTTATATGAATAACCTAACAAAACCCGTTTTATTATGATTAGCAGCAGAATATTTAAGCAAGTATCGATACTTGCAGGCTTGTTGTTCATGGCTGTGACGACTAGCGCCCAGACGTGTGATCCCAGCGGAGACTGCGAGGGTGAGGAGTCGGCAGGCATGTTCAATGTGATGTCTCCTGTGGGGCAGTCGGCGGTCGAGATGATAGAGATGGCCGACCGTCTGGATGACCTTAATGGCAAGACATTTGCGCTGGTAGGCGGTTCTTTCATGGCAAGTGTGACTCATGTGGAGCTAAGGAAAATCATTCTTGAGAATTACCCCGATGCTAAGGTGTACGTCCTGAGCGAGATCGGTTCGGCGGGCCTGTTCCCCGGACCGCGGACGCGCAAACCGCAGGTGGAGCGTTTCCAGCAACGCCTGCAGGAATATGGTGTGGACGCGGTTATCTCGGGAAACGGCGGCTGTGGCATCTGCACACCCAAGGAGACCGGCTCCTGTATCGCGGCCGAGTATATCGGCATCCCATCGGTGATGATTGCCGCTCCAGGATTTGACACACAAGCCAAGACGACAGCCTATCACAACGGCCTGCCGCTGCTGCGCGTGGCGGTCTATCCGGGCGCGTTTGCCTCTCATACCGAGGAGCAACTCAAGCAGAACACCCGTGAAGTGCTATGGCCCCAAATCCAGGAAATGCTCACCTATCCCATCACCCAAGAAGAGATCGACGAGAACCAGCAGGTGGAGTCGACCGACCCCCAGGAAGTGGTCTTCAGCGGCACCATCGATGAGGTCAACGAGTTCTATAATGAGATGATGTGGAGCGACGGCATGCCCATCGTGCCCCCCACGAGGGACCGTGTCGAGGAGTTCATGAAGTATACCGATTACCGCTGGAACCGTACGATTGCCGTGTTGTCGCCGTCCTATCGCCAGTCGCTGGTGTGGCATGTCGCCGTCAATGGCGTGATGGCGGGTTGCAAACCTGAGCATATGCCCATCTTGATCGCGCTGACCAAGGCGATGACCTCGGGCGACTTCCGCCGCACCCTGGGCAGCACCCACGCTTGGGTGCCCTTCTGCTGGCTCAATGGCCCTGTTGCCCGTCAGCTGGGCATCGACCATGGCCAGGGTCAGATCAATGAGCAGGCCAATGTCGCCATCGGGCGTTTCCTCAATCTGGCCATGCTCAACCTGGCCGGCTACTATGTGAAGCAGGACCGCATGGGCACCTTCGGTTATCCCGTGTCGTGGTGTCTTGCCGAGGACGACGAGGCGTGCCTCAGGGTGGGGTGGAACCCTTACCACGTGCGCCAGGGCTTGGCGCTCAACGAGAGCGCTGTGACCGCTGCCTCGACGCTGCTGTGGGGCAACAACATGCCTCCCGCCACCACCGATGGCGAGAAAATCATGCAGCTGCTGGCCTGGGACATTACCGAGCGTTGCCAGTTGGCCCTAGGCAGCGGTGTGCAGTTCACTAACCGCACCATCCTCATGACCGAAGAAGTGGCGGCCCTCCTCCATGAGGCGTATGGCACTGTCGATGACCTGGAGGACCAGTTGATAGCTACCGCCAGAAGGCCCCTGTACGAGCGTACCTACGCGCACTACTATGCCAACCCGGGCAGTGCTGTCACCATGCCCTTTGAGCAATACCTGGCTCGCCTGGAGCAGGAAGAGAATGCCGAGTTGACGCCCACCCCCGAGTGGTATGCCAACGATGAGGCCCAGATGATGACCATCCCCACCATGGTCAAGGGCGAGACGGCGTTCATTGTCACTGGCGACCCGTCGCGCAACAAGATCCAGACCATGCCTGGTGGCGGCCAGTCTACCGTGGCCATCGAGCTGCCTGAGGATTGGGACGAACTCATGGAGGAGAAAGGCTATGAGCCACTGCGCTCGTTCTACCTCGAACCCATCAATGACGAGGGCTATGACCCCATGACCTCGGTCAATGAGGTAACCCCTTCTCCCGCTCCCCGTGGCAATTCCAGGGTGCGCTACTATAACCTGAAGGGCCATGAGAGCGTGCGCCCCTTTGAGGACGGTGTCAACATCGAGGTGACAACCGGTGATGACAATACCCGCCGTGCCAGAAAGATTATCCGTGCCAAGTAACATGTTACCGACTATGATGACTCTTCATGATAATAAGTATCTCGTGGCCCTATTGCCAGTGTTGCTGCTGATGGTGTGGCCCCTGCGAGCTGAGGCTTCGGGCAGCATGCGGGGCGATGTGAATGGAGATAACGAAGTCACTATTGCCGACGTCAGCGCCCTTATCGACGGCCTGCTGGGCGATGGTTGGGACGTGTGTGACCCTGTGGCCGATGTCAATGCCGATGGGGAAGTATCGATTGGCGATGTGTCGGCACTGATTGACTATTTGTTGGGTAACGGAGAGCTGCCGCCCATCGAGGATGACGTGCTGCCGCCGCTGGAGTTCACTGTGGGCGATGTGACATTTGTCATGATGCCCGTCGTCGGGGGCACATTCATGATGGGAGCCACTGCCGAGCAGGGGACCGACGGCAGTGGGCGAGAGCGACCAGTGCATCAAGTGACCGTATCGACATTCTATATCGGTCAGACCGAGGTGACCCAGGAGCTGTGGCGTGCCGTCATGGGCGACAATCCCAGCTACTTCCATGGCACTTATTTCCCTGTGGAACGGGTATCATGGGAGGACTGCCAGGCATTTATCGCAGCTCTTAATGAGCTGACCGGACAAAAATTCCGTCTGCCCACCGAGGCTGAGTGGGAATTTGCCGCACGCGGGGGTAACCTGAGCCAGGGCTACAAGTATGCCGGCAGCAATGACTTGTCGGCTGTGGGATGGTATTCCTATAACGACTCGTGGGAATTGCGTGGCTCAGGAGCCCATGGCACCCACCAGGTGGCCACCCGCATGCCCAACGAGTTATTCCTGTTTGACATGAGCGGCAACGTGCACGAGTGGTGCCAGGACTGGTATGGCGGTTACACCACCAGTGACCTGGTGGACCCCGTTGGGCCGCCGGCAGGCACCCAACGCGTGTATCGCGGCGGCAACTGGTACTTTGACGAGTGGTTCTGCCGCGTGTCGTTCCGCAACGGTCTCGTGCCGGATTACTGCAGCCATGGTTTGGGCTTGAGGTTAGCACTGGTTTTGTGATCACAGAGGGAAATTATCTTATGATTTGTGCCACTGAATTAAAAAAGTGGCACAAATTTTGCTATTATTTATCAGGTATTGTGTAAATTTGCCATTTGTTGAAACAATTATTCACCTTAATAAATGTAATTGACAATGAAAAAAGGATGTATCGGACTTATTGTCCTGGGCGTGATTGCCATCGCTTTGTTTGGATGGGTAAAAGGCACCTATAACGGACTCGTGACCTCGCAGGAGGGTGTTGAGACCGCATGGGCCCAAGTCGAGAACGTGTATCAGCGCCGCGCTGACCTGATTCCTAACCTGGTAGAGACCGTCAAGGGCTATGCCAAGCACGAGCAGGAGACGCTGGAGGGTGTTATCGAGGCACGTGCCAACGCCACCAAGGTCACCATCGACCCGAGTAACATGACCCCCGAGGACCTGAAGAAGTATCAGCAGGCCCAGGGTGAAGTTACCAGCGCCTTGAGCCGTCTGATAGCCGTTAGCGAGAGCTATCCCGACCTGAAGGCTAACCAGAACTTCCTGGAGTTGCAAAACCAGCTCGAGGGTACGGAGAACCGCATCACCGTGGAGCGCAACAAGTTCAACGAGGTGGCTAAGGAGTATAACACCAAGCGCCGCACCTTCCCCACCAACATCATCGCTGGTATCTTTAACTTCGGCGAGAAGCCTTACTTCCAGGCACAAGAGGGTGCCGATAAGGCTCCTAAGGTGGACTTCGGAACTAGCGGGGACAGGTAAGCGATGGCTCTGGTCGATTTCATTCCCAGTGAAGGCCAGCGCCGCATCGCCGATGCCATCACGGCCGCCGAGCGCCACACCACGGGCGAGATCTGCGTCCATGTGACGCCGGGCTGCCGGGGTGACGTGATGAAACGGGCGACCAGGGTGTTTAACCGCCTTCACCTGTACACGACCAAGCGCCGCAACGCTGTGCTGATCTTTATAGCCTACGAGGACCGCAAATTGGCCATCCTGGGGGATACGGGAATCAATGCCGTAGTGCCCCGGGGGTTCTGGGACGATGAGGTCTCCCAGTTGGCTAGCTTCCTTAAGGCCGGGCGGCCCGTTGATGGCTTGTGTGAAGTCATTGCCCACATGGGCGAGCGCTTGTCGCAGTTCTTCCCTGGTGAGCGCGATGATGAGAACGAGCTGAGCAACGAGGTTACCTATGACGACGGTAACGATGATGACGAAACCGATGACCACGACGATGACTATGGCAATCTTGAATAACAGCAGGATGCGGATGATGGTGGCCACACTGATGTTGTGGCTGGCTGCAGTAATGGCTGTGGCCCAGGTGCCTGCGCGCCCCAATCCGCCACGGCTGGTCAACGACTTTGCTGGCATTCTTGGCGATTGCCAGTGGCTAGAAGATTCGCTCGAACAGATTGCCATGGAGACCAGCAACCAGATCTGCGTGGTCACGATGAGCGACTTCGGCGGCTATGACAAGGCCATGATGGCCTACAAGATTGGCCAGGAGTGGGGCGTGGGCAAGGACAATCATGACAATGGCGTCGTTATCCTCATCAAGCCCAAGACACCAGACAGCAAGGGCGAAGCCTTCATCGCGACAGGCTATGGCCTGGAAGGTGCGATCACCGATGCCACCAGCACGCGTATCGTCAATCAGGAGATGATCCCCTACTTTCAGGATAATGACTACCTGGGCGGTGTGTGGGCTGGAGCACGGGTCGTCCGTGACTTGGCCATCGGCGAGTACAATGAGGAGGATTATGCCCAGCAGGGAGGTGATGACGAGGCGTTGTTCGCCCTAATCATGTTCATCTTCATCTTCGCCCTGTTCCTATACCTTGCCCACAAGGGCAACCAGGGCGGCGGTAACCGCAATAACGGCGACACCGGCACCTGGGGCGGGCCGATTATCTTTACCAGTGGTAGTGACTGGGGCCGTGGCGGCTCCTCGTGGGGCGGCAGTGGCGGCTCATTTGGCGGCGGCTGGGGAGGATTTGGCGGCGGCTCCTTCGGCGGCGGCGGTGGCGGCGGCAGCTGGTAGGAGCATCCACTCTACAGCATTGTCAGGGACTTTGTAGGGCTTCAGGGCTCTTAAGGTCCCTGACCGTTTTTTGTCAGACAAAAAGCTGCTTCAGGATGTCGGGAGAACGCAGGGTGCCGATGGCGGCGTTGTGCAGGCGATAGTAGCTGATGATGACATCGAGCATGCGGCCGCGCTCCTCGCGGTTGAAGCGGAAGGCCCCCATGTTGGCGAAGGTCATGCGTGACAGCAGGTGGATAACCTGGGCTTCGCGTGGTTGCAGGTGCATGTGACCCCTCACGGCAGCAGGGACAAACACGCCGTCGGTCATATCGAACCAGTATCCGGCACGGTAGCTCTCGACGTTGGGCTGGATGCCCAGATGGGCGCCCAGGTGATACAGGAAGCAGATGTGGAAATTGGCCACCTGGTCGGGCAGTTGCTCCAGTAACCGAACCGATTGCTCGATGTAGCAAAACATGGGCTCGTTGCCCTCGGGCTCCTGGATGACATGGGTGAGCAGCTCGCTGACAAACAGGGCAATGGCATTCTTCAGCGGGTCGCTATAGACTGTCGCCAGCGGATAGTTGCGCCTCACCTCGCGCATCACCGACAACTCGCGGTCATTGCGCACGCGGGCTTCCAGGTCGATCAGCGACAAGGGCATCAGCATGGCATTGCGCATGCGTGCCGCGTGTGTCTTGCCCTGCGGCACGGCAAAGGACATCAGTCCCCGGCCATCGGTATAGACGTGGACGATGTTGTGTTTATCACTGTAGCGAATGGTGTTGAGCACAATGCCCTTCAGCTTCTCATACATGCCGCTAATTTACTCATTATTCGCTAATCATCAGGCATAAAAGTCCAAATTTTGCAACTTTTTCCGCTTTTCGAGAGGTTAAATTTTGTCAATTCAAAAAATGTTTCTAATTTTGCAGTCGCTTTTGCGGAAAATTACCGCTTTTGGCCCATTCGTCTATCGGCTAGGACGCAAGATTTTCATTCTTGAAAGAGCAG
>CAZVMM010000033.1:0-31539 GCA_964628205.1 uncultured Muribaculaceae bacterium | reverse complement strand
TTTGTTGCTCAGGTACTTAAAAAGTTATATTTGTAATAGTGTTGCGGAATTAAGGTTTATTAAATAAGGCGTTTATTTCATTTTTGCATTAAACCGAGCATTCTATCCTGGACATCACACCAAGGATTAAGTTCTTGTTTGGTGGGAGGCCCGTTATCATCCCACTATATCGTTTTAAGGTTATATGTGATTACTCATATCTTCCTAACAGTATGTCTATTAGCGAAGTAACGTCTGAGATATTGACAGTTCCATCACCATTGACGTCAGTATTCTTTGTGGCACCTGAAGTCCCTCCTCCCAACAAACAGTCAATTAAAGAAGTGACATCACTAATGGTTAAGTAGCCATCAAGATTCAAATCACCTGGTTCGGTATAGACCGTAACAAGACAGGTCGCTTCTAGAGCGGAGCCATCAATAGAACTGACAGTAATGATTGCTGTGCCTTCTTTGATTCCTACTACTTGTACTTGGCCATTTATCAGACGTGCCGCAGCGATAGTCGGATCACTCGATTCTACGATTAATTCAGGCAATACCAACGAGGCAGTTGGTGTGAGTGAGACGATATGATTAGGCAAAACACTAACCTCCTCATAATCAAGCTTAATTTGATCCCGAACATTAATGTGACAAATGACTTGCATTCCAAAACAGGTAGCTATGATGTCACAGTTGCCTATCCCTATTGCTGTCACAACACCATTCTCAACTGTTGCTATAGTCGGATTTGTTGAGTTCCAGATAATCATATTGCTAGTGGCGTTTGAAGGCACTATTGTCGCTGTCAGGTTGAATTGTTCACCTAGTTGCAACTCAGCACTATCTTGACTTATCAGCAGATCGGTAGGACCAACAGCATCACCTAAGATAGTAGCAAAGTTCCTCCAACATGGAGCAGTGAAATATGCAGCGACCGATGCTGCTTGCACATGAAGAGTACCACCGTAGTTTGTAAACGTATTATCGTCACATTCTGGTGGTGAAGCAGAATAACAATATACATCTTCTATCTCTTCACAGTTTTGGAAAGCATCCATTCCAATAGATGTCACCGAATTCCCTATCACAACACTTTTTAAGCCGCATCCATCAAAAACATAATGGCTTATAGATTTCACTGAGTTTGGGATCTCTAAATTAGTCAAGCTGATACAACCAACAAAAGAGTAATTTGCTATATATGTCACCGAGTTTGGAATCTCTATGCTGGTCAAGGCAGTACAATAGCGAAAAGTACCACTGAAAATTGTCGTTACTGAATTCGGAATCTTGATGCTTACTAGATCACTGCAACTTTGGAAAGCATTATAGCCAATCACGGTGACTGAGTTTGGAAACTTGACACCGACAAGACCAGTACAATTCTCGAAAGCACTGCTCGCTATTCCCACCGTACCTTCGTTTATATTGATCACTGTTCCGCTTGAGATTAAGCCTTTATATCTATACGCAACTGAACCTGCATAGACTAACCCATCTGGATGGTTATTGTACCATGCTGTGCCTTCAAATGCATTCTTACCGATTAAATTAACCGAATTGGGAACAAATATATTAGTTAAGTTCTCGCAAGCTTTAAATGCGTTGTTGCCAATGGACACAACAGAATATGGTATATCTACGTTATTCAAGTTACAGCAGCCCCAAAAAGAAAAATCATCTATAGATGTAATAGAACTCGGGATAGTTATTTTAGTTAGCCCTGTGCAAAAACTAAAAGCATACTGGCCTATAGATGAAACTAAGTAATTAATTGAATCAAAATAAACTGTATTGGGAATTATCACTTCACCAGTATAACTAGATGAATAGATATTATCTCCTTGATAAGTTACTGTTACTTCTTTCCCGGATATTTTGTAGTATATGCCATCAACTTCAAAGTCATGGGCGTTCGCTACTATTGGGAGCAGCACAAGCAGCAATAATAACCCCTTTCTCATAATTAATCATTTTTTAATTCAATATCAAACAAATAATCGCTGTAATGACCACTGCAGCTATAATGGCACCGATGTTATGATATTGCAAAGATAAAGATAATTAAGCAGATTTCAAAAATGCCACCTTTAACACTTGTGGGAGGTTCGGTCATAAAAAAGGACTATGGTGTTACAATGAAAACGGTTATTATCTCTAACTATTGTTATTATCAGGTCCATCAGCATATTTGAAATGAGTATCCGTCCATGCATCAAGATAAGCGTTCCATTGAGGAGTAGCATCAGAACCAGTCTCGGCAACCAACAGATAGATGAACAAGAAGGCGCCCGATTGATCACCATTAACTCCAAATTCAGCAAGAGCGTGATTGATTGTGAGGCTATCTATAAGCCAGTGGTCATCGACTCTAGTATAGTGAGCCTCAAAAGCACACATGCCGGTCCAACTGCGATAGTAACGGATATATTCATCATCGCAGTACATAAACCAGTGATCTTCCTGGGCCTCTGGTATGTGTCCTCGACGAATGATTTCCATATCGTCATCAGTCACAGTAATACCCATCTGTAATCTAGAGACATCCTCATTGGGCATAGGCTCTGTCTTCCAGCTGTCCTTAGTCGCTATTTCATTCTTGTCAGGCAATGGATTCTTGCCATTGAAATACTTGCCCATGTGCCCTAATCCAAGCTTCCAAAGCATAACAGCCTGGTACTGTTTCATCTGCTCAGATTCCTGTTGATTGTTATCTTGTTCCATAATTCGTTACTTTCTGAATAGCGGGTGTTTTTATCTCGGTTTTATGTTAATAATAAACATATAATCGCTGTTAATATCGCTGTAATGACCACTGCAGCTATAATGGCGCCGATATTATTCCCGCCATTCTTATTCTTTAGCTCGTTCAGTTGGCGCTCTAGTTCCCGGGCTTGATCTTTAGCGTTATTGAGATCCTTGGTGTCCCGGGTATGCTGAGATTTATTTTGAACTTGAATTGCCTTCTATTACAGGAACAGTCATAGGCATTCCTCCATTGTTTGTATAGCTATAAGTACCTACTCTCTTTGGATTTTTTATGGTAACAACCTGATCACTGTAAAAATTCTCACCGAGTATCATGACAGTATTGCCCAAATACATTACATCACCGCCTATTCTGTCTGATTCTTCAGTTGCCAATGCCGCGTTGCCAAGAACTTGAAACACTTTGAAGGATGTTTTAGCCTTGTCCTCATAGCTTACAGGCTGTTCTAGATACTGTATTGGATCGGTTGCTACAGAGTTTCGATTCACTAACGCAATAACAAATAGAACCGCAAATGTCAGAACAATTCCAGTCAGGACACCTAAAAAGAAAGATTTCTTATTCATAATTGTATTAATCTAGTAGATTTTGATATAATTAAATACAAGAGATATATGGTATGGAGCGGAAAACGTCCTTCATCAATATTAAATCTGAAATCATTTGCTGGAACACTATTTCCCAACTATCTGTCTCGTTAAATACCAACTGCCGGATGAGAGTAGCTGATCCCTTCGTTTTATGCCTTGCCCATATCAGCCGATTTCCGATTTGGCTTTCTATATCTTCTCTATGGCGATTGTAAAAGACATCCCATACATCCACATCTCTAAAATAAACACCCACCTTATACTCATGCCGGCTAAAACTAATGCCAGTATTTAGATGATATGGCCCCACTCCTACAGCGTAATCTTGATATGATCTCACATCAGCGTAAGTATGTGGGGTGAATTCAGCCCTAAACTTATTGTCTTGAGCAGAGTAGATGTTGAACCTTTCCCAAAATCGTTGATACTGACTTTGTAATTCTGTCCGAGGTCTTATCTTTACTTGTTTGATAGCCATTATTTCTATATCTCATTAATCGTCGTTAATCTTTATATCAGAGCATCTTTAGTTATGTGGTCATTTACACTTGAAGTCCTCGATATGATCTACTCCAAGTTCTGATGCGATTTCCTTGTTCTGGTTGGATAAAGAGCCGCCTAAAACCAATATTGTTGATACATTGAAAGAGCCACATTCTACTGTTCTTACAGCTTCCATGACAGCCTTATATTTTACACATTGAAAGATACCCCTCATCATGTCCTCATCGGGTGATGATTTTGGCTTTACTTCAACAGCGACCCGGTCTCCATTTTTCCTAATGAAGTAGACATCTATCCTGTCGCCCGATGGGAGAACGAACTCATCTGTCTTATAAACCACATCTTTCAAACCGATGGACTCAGGATGTTCAAGAATATATTGTTTCAATTGCTTATGGTCCTTTCCTTCACCGCAAGAACCTTCCATTTTACTGGTTTTTGACTGCAACTCTTCCTCTGTAATGAGTTTGACCGGTTCTAAACCAAGTTGATCTAGTACCCAGTCCCACCGCTTAAACTTTATGGCTTTACTATCCAGGCCCTCAATAAACACTTTCTTCTCATCTTCATTGAGATCGTTATATGATGGATAGACCAGTTCGAAACCTTCTGATGGTAATTTGGTAGTTTGATTCTTGACCAGTGTATTTAACGTTGGAATTTTTACACCACTCTGAGCATGTAATTCATCGACTACATAATGAACTTTTTTAAGTAGTTTCCCGATACCACTAAATTTCTGCATTCCGATAGCATGGATTAAATCTCCATATGTCGAGTCTGTCTTGCCTGATTTGGCCCATCGGATAAGAATAGGGATGATGAGACGCACCAACTCGCGTGAGCGTGGCGTCGAAACGATATTGTCGATTATGATCTTTTTCGTAGACATAAGACCACTTCTTAAAATGGGATGTCGTTGTCTTTACAGTATGTCTCAATTTCTTCATCTGTGTTGAAAATAGGATCGCATATCTTCTGGAATGAAAGTAATGCATCTGCCGTGTAATCCTTAGATGCCATAAGGACCTTTGACAACTTATTGATGAAAGTATTGAAGTCTGTATTGATATTATTTAATTTCTCGATGGTGGTATAGTCTAGCCGGTTCATTCTTGCTTGGAAGAGAACTTTTGATTCAGTCGGCTGCATATGAATGATACCGATGCCGAAAGCATTATTAAGCCTTGCCATTTCTTCTTCAAGGTCATCAGCAATTTCAAAAGCAACCAGATACCCATAATTGGCCCAGCTCGAATTAGAAAGAGCTTGGAAGAAGTACTGCTTAAGTTGAAGATCGGATTCTATTTTCTTTTTTAGCTCAAATGAATAGATGTGGACAGACTCTTTGGGCTCTGTCGCTTTAAGTAGTGACAACGTTTCTTCGGACTTAAATTCCTCAAACTGAGCTCCAACAATATCAGGATGCACCCATTTCTGGGCTTGATCTGATTTAGTTGATTTCTCGTGGAATATAGTTTTTGCATAGATGTCACGGGAACGGAGGTAGTTGCAGAACAATTTATGAAGTGAACGTTCTGTAAAATTTTTCTCTTTAACTGTAACCACCTCTTTTGGAATTTCAACAAATGGTTTTCCAGCAATTAATGCTTCAATCTCATCAGCATAATTAGAGATGTCACAGCATGTACCAATAGCTCCAGATGCGTTCTTCAACTTCTGTGTCATTGATTTACGAGCTATTTCAACGTCCATCCAATCAACTTTTCTGCGATGTGGAAGCTCTGTCCCAGGGGCATAGTAGTAATCACTGGAGATTTTCCCAACATAATAAGATCCGCTTCCTGTTGGTGAAAGAACAACATCACCAACCTTGAGACCCTTTGCTATTGTCCAAAGAAAACTACATGCGAGGCCAGCAGCAGTCTTCGATTTCCCTGGAACATTCTTCATATAGATAGGTATGAATTCAGCATTAAAGTCACGCCAGTTTTCAGGAAGGTGCCCAGTGAGGTCTTGGTAAATCTCAAATCCCGCACCGATATAACCCTCTTCACGGCACATAGCGGCAAATTTACTGCCCCTACCTAACATTATACGATTATACTTTTTCATACCAATGATATTTTAATCACCCAATAAATCTCATTCACGTTAAGTTTATCCTTCTGCTATTAGTCTATTATGCTACTAAGTCATCTTGGTTCTCGGCCCACTGTTCGCATTGCTTCAGAACTATCTTCATAGCGTCTTCGGCTTCCTCTGGTGGGTACTTATACTTTTTCAGCAATCGTTTAACCAGGCGGCGCATGTTGGCTCGTTCTGCCTCTCTGCGATTCCAGTCAATGGTACGGTTCTTTCTGAGCATGTCAGTTAAATCCTTGGTTAGGGCAACCAACTGGTCATTAGAATAGAAGTCCTTTACAGCCTGTGGACGTGTCAAGGCATCATAGAAGGCTTTCTCCTCATGTGATAGCCCAAGGTCATTGCCCTGTTGTTCTGCCTCCATCATCTCCTGAGCCAGTTTCAGCAATTCTTGGATGACTTCTTCATTAGTCAGCAAGCCATTGACGTAGCGGTTAAGTGTTTCACTAAACCTGTTGCTGAACAGTTCACCAGTGACAATGTTTGAACGAATCATTGTTCTAACACGACCACGGAGCAAGTCTTCAAGCAACTTGGCGGCAAGGTTCTTCTCCTTCATCTTCTTGACCTCTTCCATGAATTTTTCATCAAAGAGGGAGAACTCGGTTTGTTCATCAAAAAGATTAACAACGCCGTCGCTCTGAACACTTTGCTCAATAAGGGCTGCTATACGCTTGTTGATTTCCTTCTTGGTAATCTTGCCTGGGTTCTGGAGTCGGATGATCAGGATACGCACTGATTCCATGAAGCTGACCTCAAACCGTTCTTCTTCTCTGAGTAGAGATCGGCAGAGGGTTACTGCCTGACGGAGCAGTGAAGCATTCTTAATGAATTCCTTGCAAGCATCTGCCTTCTCAGGAGCAATCATGAAGTTGACAGCGCCCTTTATCAGCTGAGCACGTTCTGCCGGTGAGCCATGATGGAACTTGCTATAATCATAGCCATGCAGCAGGTCGCGGCAAATTTCAAGTTTTTCCTTGAACTCAGAGTATGCCTTCTCCTTAATATCGTTGTTGCCATAGTTGTCACGGTCACGCTTGGTATAGCGTTTCATGGCATCCTTTAGGGCTGCCGCTATACCCACATAGTCAACAATCAATCCACCTGCCTTCTCTGGGAACACTCGGTTCACTCGGGCAATCGCCTGCATGAGGTTGTGATCCCTCATCGGTTTGTACACGTACATGGTTGCCAGTGACGGGACATCGAAACCAGTCAGCCACATATCCACCACAATAGCAATCTTCATCGGGTCATTCTCATCTTTGAACTTCTTTGCAAGTTCTTTCTTGTAAGCTTTACCACCGATGACATCTGCCCATTCCTCAGGATCCTGATTGCCGCTGGTCATCACGACCTTCACCTTCTCGGTCCAATTCGGACGAAGTTCAAGGATTCGCTTGTATATCTTCATAGCTATTGGGCGAGAGTATGCCACAATCATAGCCTTACCACAGCAGACATACTGACGATTGTCTTCATAGTGCGTGATGATATCCGATACCAGGTCATTGATCGTCACATCGCTGCCGAGCAAGGCATCCATGTGAGACATTTCCTTCTTGTTTTCTTCAAGGTCGGTTTCTGATGCACCTTCTTCCCTCAGACGGTCATACTCAGCATCTATCTGGGCCAGTATTTCATCATTGAGTTTCAGTTTGATGACACGGCTCTCATAATAAACAGGTCTTGTCGCTCCATCATTAACAGCCTGAGTCATGTCATAGACATCAATATCATCGCCAAAGATTTCGCGAGTGTCTCTATCTTTGTCAGATATAGGTGTTCCTGTAAAGCCTATGTATGAAGCATGAGGCAACGAGTTGCGAATCTTGCGAGCTGCACCGATATGAACATTTCCCTCAGTGTCAATCTTCTCTTCCATACCATACTGACCACGGTGAGCCTCGTCAGTCATAACGATGATATTCTGCCGATCTGAGAGTGGACCGTCCCAATCATCAAACTTCTGCATGGTAGTGAAGATGATACCGCCGGAATGACGGTTCTTCAACATTGCTTTGAGCGAAGTATCATCATTCTCAGCATTTCTACTGGTACATTGGACAGGCCTCTGACGAAGGAAATCAACGGTGCGAGAGAACTGACCGTATAACTGCTCGTCGAGGTCGTTGCGGTCAGTAATCACGACAATCGTTGGATTCATGGCTTGCACCTTGGGATGGTGAGCCAAGAATACCATCGAAAGGCTCTTTCCTGAGCCCTGTGTATGCCAGAACACACCTATCTTGCCATCACCCTTTACCGCCTCTTCAGCTCTAACGGCTGCTTTCTCCACAGCATAATACTGATGATAGCCTGCAAGAATCTTGGCATAACTACCTTCACGAACATCAAAGAGAATGTAGTTCTTCAGGAGGTTAAGCAGAATCTTAGGAGTGAAGACCGACTTGAAAGCCACATCATAGTCAGCCACCTCACCGGTAGGCCGCTTCCATTCCATGTATCGGTCTTCCTTTGCTGTGACTGTTCCAATTTTTGTGAGAGCCATATCACTCATCACATTGAAAGCATTGTAGATGAAGAGCGAAGGAATGAATTTTTGATAGTTGCGAATTTGCAGATAGGCTTCGCTGGCATCGGTCTCCTCACGGCTTGGCGATTTCAACTCAATGACCACCAACGGCAGACCATTCACAAACACTACGATGTCAGGTCGCTTGGTATCAAGTTCCTGGACAGTGAACTGATTAACTACCAGGAAGTCATTCTCTTCAGGATGATCAAAATCTATCAGTCTAACTATCCTTGTCTTTTGTCCCTCTTGTGCTTCTACTCTCTTATTTTCACGACCATAGAATTCAAGGTCTTCACAAATAACACCAGTTGCGCTATCGTCAATCTGATAATTATTTCGGCGCTCATTTCCGCTGAATGTCACCTCAATGCCATACTGTAGCATCTGAGTGAACTTGAAGTTGCACTCGTAGAGCGAAGATCCTTCTATCTGATGCAGTTTCTTGATGGCATCATCTATAGCAGACAGTGGCAATGTCGGGTTGATGCGTAGCAACGATTCTTGCAGCACATCATCCAATATGGGATTGCTGTAGTCTCGCTCTATATCAGGGCCGTACTCGTAGCGGTACTGCTTGCCCTCAAAACTCTGGAATAGTGCTATAAGAGCTTGTTCGTAGGTATCTTCTGAGAATGCTGCCATATTGATTTACAGTTTAATTTGACCAGACATAAGTTTTGGAAGAAGGGCGTCACGGAGGTTTGAAAGACGAATATTCTCTTTATCATGGACTTCTATACAGTCAAACATCTCGAATACTAATTTTTCAAAATTATTCAACACCTCAATAGGAGCAATTACAAAAGGTAGTTTGTTTATGTCCTTTGCATATACATGAGGTTGGGCTGCCCCCCACTGTAATGCATCCACCTTTTTCTTGTTTGTTTTAAGATAACAATATACTGTATGTAAAAGGGAAGTTGAAGCATTATCTAAGAATGAACAATCTGAAGCCCAAACAGGCTGAAAATACATCCTTGTGAATCCTGCATTAGCACCGGAACCACTTATGGTAATAACCCTTGATGATGTATTTGACTGACTGTGATAATATGCGGGCTCCATCCCTCCTGCCACAACAGGAATAGTACCATCTTTTGTTTCAGCCTTGGTAATAGTTTTGCCTCGCTTGAACTCTGCAATATCTCCAAGAGATCCCGCTTTCCATCCTTCAGGAATCATTCCGAGTTCTGACTCTACGAATTTTCCATCTTTGAATGGGGCAAAGTCAATGAACCAATGTTTGAAAAGAGCTTGGGCCTGGGCCTCTAAGTTTTCACAGATACTGCGATTAATGGCGATTTTATCATCAAGGGATGAAAGGATAGAGGCAATGGAACGCTGCTCTTCTATATCTGGCAAATTAAAAACAAATTTCCCAATTGTCCCTGCGCTAATATTAGGCTGTGCAGATTCACTATCAATATGATTCACAACATATTTTGCAAATAGTCGTCCATAAAGAACATAATACAAGAAATTCGAATCAATGGATTCATGAGGTTTGAATTTGAGGACTCGCTGGTTAAGATATGCTTGTTCATCAGAAATATATCTTCCTAATTTCCCAATAGTCGCTCCTGTCATAGCTAATATATAATCGCCCTTCTTAACAAGAAATTTCTTCAATTTGGAAACGTCATATTTGGACAAGTCCACTCCAGATGAATTTTCAGATGAAACGAAGGGCGGATTAATATCAGCAATTTTCAAGACTTTGGTGGGATAATCGCCAAAATCTTTACTTTTGAAAGCATAGCCTGCAATCAAATCACAAAAGTCACTTAATTGCACTTCCTTCCACTCGCTCATTCTTACCCCTCCTTCTTTATCTTAAATCCAATACCAGCGAGTTTCTCGCGGATGCAGATCTCCAGTTGATGACTTTCCGCAAAAAGATCGCCTAGTTCATTAGTGAGACGAGTCATCTTTTCCTCGAATGGTTCTGTATCCTCTTCCTCATCGGCTATACCCACATAGCGGCCAGGAGTGAGCACCCAATCTTGCTGACTTATCTCTTCAATGGTTGCTACCTTGCAAAATCCCTTGACATCTTCGAGTGAACCTGCCTCATAGTCGCGAAAAGCCTTTGCAATACGCTGAACATCACACCCCTCAGCAGGAAGGTTTGCCCATGGCTTATCTTCCTTCTTGACTGTATCATAGCGGACAAGGTCGTCGCTGAGTTCTCGATGCGTACGGTCAACCATCATACCCATTTCACGAGCATCGATGAAGAGGACCTTGCCTGGATTCTTCTTCTTGCGATTGAAGAACCAGACACAAACTGGGATAGTTACATTGTAGAACAGTTGATTTGGCATAGCAATAATTCCTTCAACAAGGTCTGCCTCTATAAGTCGCCGACGAATTTCGCCCTCTCCGCCTGATGTTGTAGTCAATGAACCATTAGCAAGCACAAGACCAATGCGGCCCGTGGGAGAAAGGTGATGTACCATGTGCTGAATCCATGCATAGTTAGCATTGCCCTCAGGAGGAACGCCATATTTCCATCGCACATCATCTGCCAGACGGCTTGCACCCCAATCTTTCATATTGAACGGGGGATTAGCCATGATGAAGTCAAATTTCTTGGTGGCGTGTTTATCATCGCCGAAAGAGTCGCCCCAGCTATCGCCAAGATCTGCCTCCAGACCACGGATGGCAAGGTTCATGTGTGCCATCTTCCAAGTATTGGCATTGAACTCCTGACCGTAGATGGTCACATTGCGAAGATTGCCCTGATGCTGCTGAATGAACTTAGCACTCTGAACAAACATACCACCCGAGCCACAGGCAGGGTCATAAACACGACCTTCAAATGGCTGAAGCACTTCAACAATTGTCCGGACGATACAGGAAGGTGTATAGAACTCACCTCCTGAAGACTGGGTTTCAGCCGCAAAGTTCTGCAAGCAGTATTCATACACACGTCCAAAGAGGTCGATACCTTCACCCTGGGCATGCATATCCATATTGTCAAAGATTTCTACGACCTCACCCAAGCGAATCTTGTCAATCTCAGGACGGGAGTAGTTGTTGGGCATGACCTTCTTCAAGCGAGGATTCTCACGGCCTATCTCTTCAAGGGCATGGTCGATGACCTGGCCAATCTGAGGGTCATGTGCCTTACTGGCTATAACCTGCCAACGAGCATCCTTGGGAACCCAGAAGACATGCTCGGCTGTGTATTCGTCACGATCTTCTTCGAATCCGTCACCTTCCTCAACCAGTTCATTGTAACGTTTCTCGAAACAATCACTGATGTATTTGAGGAAAACGAGGCCAAGCACTACATTCTGATATTCGGATGCTGTGAGGTTACCACGAAGTTTATTCGCACTATCCCATATGCGGTCTTCAATAGATTTCTCTTTGACAACTTTCGCTTTCTTTGCCATACTATAATCAGTTTCGAAGGTTCATGTCTTTAACCTGCAAATATACTAATTATAGTTTAAAATCGCTTAATTGAGGCCTGATTTTTAGTACAAAATATCACATTTCCTCATAGATTGAATATGCTAGGTTCAATAATATCTCAATCGAGATTCCTTAGATGATATCTACTATGAAGATATTCAAAGCGTTACGAATATCACTTATATAGCACCCATTTCCGACGGCGCAAAGTGTTTCTAATAATGCTTTAGCATCCTTCAGACCCGAATAATACTTTTTCGGTGAAAATTACCTAAAAAACATATATCTAAATTGTAAATTCTTATTGTGAATAACCATCTAAGTACGAATCGATGATGTCATTAAGGTATAGCTGTTTTCTCGTGCTGTTCCTGTGTCCAAGTATAAGATAAAGACTAACTTTTTCACTATTATACAAAATATCAATAGGATCGGGAAGGTTCGTTTTGGGGGCTCGTTCCCAAATTTCGTCAGTATATCCACAATACTCTGTTAGATATATGCTCATTGCTATTTCACTGAATAAGTAGTCATGTTCTAATTGCTTTTTGTATTCTGTTATATTGTTATTGGTCAATATTTTAAGGTTGTTAAGAATAAAAGCTGTACTATAATGATCTAGTACTGGATTAGAATCGAATACATCAATTATTCTTGATTTTAATATCTTGTAGTCTGATTCTTTTTCAGCAATTTCATCCCATTTTTTGATAGTGATCTTGGTTTTTGATAGCTCTATTTTTCCCTGCTCTTGAATTGAGTTGTTCAACAAGGAATATATATCTGCTCCTCTCTTTGTAAATGCCATGAATGCGTCTTCTTCATTCGTGACTTTTTCTTTTATTAATAAGTTATTTCCATACAAGCGATCAACAATGACAAATAGTATTTCATCATAGTCAGAAAAAATATGAAGAAAAAACCTAATGTTTTCCTTAATTAAAAAAAAGCCATTACTATAGAGACAAACTGGAACAAATGCTTTTTTCATTGAAAAAATTCTACTTCTCTTTTATAAAATAATACAAACAAAGAACAACTTGATAGGGCTTAATCTTTTTATATTTTTTGTCACCCATACAGATTATGTTTAGTAAATTGCCTTGTGCTCTAATAAAAACTAATGCAACATCTATAAGTATTATGAGAAGACTGCATAATAGTGTAAGGTTATTTCGGAAGAATTCAGGTATGAGATTCTCATTAAATATGTAAGAAAAAAATAGAAAAAGAGCAACACCACTAGTAGCAAAAATTGTAATCCATTGAAATACGATAATAACTCTGCACCACTTTGACAGATTTACGATTTGTTCAATCGGGTAAACCATATTATCATTATTCTCTAGACTAATGCCGATTTGCTTTAGTTCATGTATAGATTGTTCCCTTTTTAACTCTTCAGGAAGTCTGATAGAAATTCTAACGAAATCGGCAAAAAAATTTGTTTGACCCAGTTTTTCTTTTAGTTCGAAATATAATATAATATTGACGACAAGCTGAAAAAAAAGAAGGCCAAGAACCCCTGTTCCAGGAAGATTGAAAAAACTATTCATAGTATTATCTTTTTATTAGTTTTAACAAAAAATATATGGCGAATAAAAGTGCAGAGGTTATGACTATTGCAACTGGGGCGTTGAGCTGTACAATCCATGTATTACCAAGTACATTACCTCTAAGCGATATCCAAAGAGCGATAGCTAATCCCATAAATGTGCATATAATTATAGCTAATCTCATTGCTTTTGTTTTCAATATCGTTTTTTTGCCGAAACATGCAAAGAGGATGGCTGGGCTAGAAATAGTGACAAGGCTGAAGATAGTAAACAACCAGTTCTTCAGATCAAATTGTAGCATCTTAAAGACCACTCGATATAGAATAATAGTCAAACTCAAAATGGCAATTATTAATAAAGGATTACTCCATTTCTTATAATACTTATTTCTGAAATCCGGAAGAATATCAAATTTCAAGCACTGTATAATAGGTAAAAGAGAACTATCAACTGTACTTAACAAAGCCATTAAACAAGCCCCAAAAAGGGCTGGAAATAATACATAAGAAACTAATGGGGAATTTGATTCTGCCATTGTCCCTAATATTCCTATCATTGACGGTTCACAACTTTCATTACATTTAAAAAATAGTATTCCAAATATTACAAATAAAAAAGAAATACCTACCGTCAATCCAGCACCTCTAGTAAAGCCTTTTTTGATTTCTTTATCGCTTTTAGATGCCGAGATAAGTTGCCAATTTCTTAATAGTGACGGTATTAATAATACGTTGACGACGAGCATATTAATAAACAATGCCGAGAACTCTTTATTTAATATGTGTTTTAGATCACGAACAGGTAGAGTTTCACGAGAAGGCAGAAAATCATTTGTGTTTAACGAAATATCATTACTAGAATGAATAACATAGGTATAGTACAAAACAATAAGAATTGCTACAGTAGCCATAAACCAAAATTGAACTTTATCAGTTTTGACTACGGCATTAAGTCCACCAACACCTGTATATATAAAAGTAACAATCGCTATAATATAGAGCGCCGCCTCCTCATAGTCTGGTTTTAGAAACACTTTGAAAATTTCTACACCGACAAATAACTCTATGAGCAATACAGATAATATACCTACTAGAGTAATGAGCATAATAACGATTGAAACTGCCTTACTTTCATATCGATTTTGGATATATGCTCCTAATGTTTGTCCAATTGAATTATGGCTGGATTCCTGAGAAATAAATCCTTGCTTTTTTAATTCTGGAAGCATAGTATGATTAAATAAGGTGGTGCCAATAATAAAAGTAATTGGAGACCATAGGATTAATAGACCATAATCCAATCCTAATATTACAAAAAACAATAATACGGTAGCTAGTGAAGTTGTTGCCGCTGCAAAAGAGTTTCCAAATTCAAACCATCCTAATTGTTTATTGCAGTTAAAATAATACTCCTCACTAGTCATATGGGTTAATCCATAAACCAAAAAGTAAATAATAATCGAAAAAGCGACTATAAAACTGATCAGATAAGCCATAATAAAGAAACTTGAAAATGGTTAGTATTGATTGCAAAATAAAGGCATTTTATAATTCTTTGCAAGTTTTTGCGCTTTTTTGCATTATGACTCATACTTTTTTAGTCATTTTCCATAAGATCTCATAATTATGTGTTCATATTTTTGGCCTTGAAATCGAAAAAACGCGCTTCCAGGCCCATAGAACCCCTATCTGTGTGAAATAAGAAAAAGGGAGGTCCAGCGGGTCTTGTTCCCTTATCCATGTACTGAAACGTGAAAAACGCTGCTGGGGAGACCTGGGAGCCTTATCCTTGAGGGAGATAGCCGCCTTACCTATGCTGAAATGAAGAAAATGGGGTTGAGATGCCCCATTACTCTTATCTCTGAAATAACGAAAATGGGGATGAGAAAGCCGAGTCCCCCTATACACGAAATAAGATATGTTACAACTATTATTGAATTCCATGTTCTCAGCTTTTCCTGGGATATGGACCGAGCCGAAGAAGGATGATGTAAGCGCACCCATACCGGAGGCTCAGGAAAAAAGTGAATGTGCGCCGGTGGGAAAGGTAAAACAAAACCCTCTTACCGATGATATCAAGAGACTAGAGGAAGCCTTTTCAAATGGGCAACCTTTAGAGAGTGGACAGGAGATAAATGTGACTCTCCAGGAACTACTCAGAATCGTGCCCAGAAATAGACCCAGAAAGGATGCCTACAAACATTTACAGAGGGTTTTGAAGGATGAAATGGGCGTGATCTTAACCATTAAAAGCAGAAAAGATGGCAAGAAAAAAGATTAAGAAGATTTGGCTGATGGGAAAGCTGCGGGAATTATGGCTTGATTATCCTGATGATTTTGAATGGAGCGTAAACCATGAACTCAAGAAAATCGCCAATGGAAAGGATCTAAGCGGGTTTAAGGTGACTGTTGATGAGCCGAACAATAAAGTCAAGTTCTGGTGGCCGATAATCCTTAAAGAGTTCGAGGATGATAGTGAAAACCTGCCTCAACCTTTGATGTGGCTGATCTTGGGAGAGGGAAGGCCTTCATTGGGGTTGAATGTACCAAACTTCCCCGGCTTCTTATTCTACTTCTATATCCCGGACATCATTCAGGATTACAAGAGACTAGCCAGACAGAACCATGCATCGAGAATAAAGGGCGTGGTATTATCCCATTCTAATACAAGAGGAATGGAGATGGAACTACAATTTTAATTTTTACCCATGAATAACGATTCCAGTTATTATCATAATCCCATAGTTGAAGAGAGGTATTTCGCTATGGATGTCGAATCGCTAAAGCAGTATGATGAACAGTTTAGAAAAGCCTATGAGACAGGAGAAAAGTATGAATTCACGATCAAGCTTAGCGATATCATTGAAATCTGCCCTCGTCATAAGCAAGAACGGGAGCAGTACAGAAGATTTATCAGGTTCTTAAAATCAAAAAATATCACAATGAACCTGGTAAGCAGAAAGAAAGGTCATAAGGATCTTTCTGAAAACAAATTAAAACTTAAAGACAATGGGAAAAGTATCAATTAAGAAGGAAACGGAAATGATAACAAATTATACACCTTCGAAGGACACGGAAGAACATGTGGGATTTATCTATATGAGAAGCATTATCATAGATGGAGTGAAGTTCATTTATATTGGTGAGTCATCTAACATGCTTGACAGGAATTACCACTGGAGATGCTTAAAGGTAGAGTATGGAGGTAAGAGAATTGAAAAAGCCAGAAAAGAACATGATCCTTCAAATTGGATGTGGGATGTCCTGGAAAGAGTTGATGCTAATAGTGCCGATGAACTTGAGGAGAAACTTAAACAGAAAGAGGCCGAATATATCATCAAATATGAGTCTTACAAGGAAGATAAAGGCTTTAACACTACTCGAGGCCTATCTCAGTATCTTAACGGAAATGCTGCTTGATAGATGAAAAACGGATGGGATGGGTCTGAAGCGAAAGTTTTGGACCCTCCTTCTTGAATAACAAATTGATAAAGAAAATGAAAAGAATTGATATAAAGGTCCCGAAAGAATACCAGTATCTCTCTCAATGGACCGATTTTGACAGCATTTTGCCAGAGGGACATATTTTACTGAACAAAGAGATTTGTGGTTGTGGATGTACTGACTACTATCTAACGAACGGCCAGCCCAACATCCTTGTAAGCCCCAGACGAAACCTGATTACCAGCAAGCTCAAAAATGGAAGGACAGCAGGTAAACTCTTCTATTTCGACAGGAGCAGCGGGACAATGGATGATACGGTTGCCGATATGGACAATTACCTGCTCAGATGTAATCCCAATCCTTTTGACAGCCGAACTTTAGTGCCGAAGATTATGGTGACCTATGATTCCCTGCCTTATCTGAAAGAGGCTTTAATCAATCGCAATATGATGGACAAGTTCAATCTGGTGGTAGACGAATTCACTTGCATCTTCACCGATGTCAAACTTAAAGGATCAACTGAAATCAACCTGCTGCATGAACTGAATACCCTGCCTAACCGGATTGTCTATATCAGTGCTACCCCGTTAAAGGAAGCCTACCTGGAGTTATTGGGCGAGTTTAAAGATATGCCATACGTATCGCTTAAATGGGACCCGAGCAGGATTGAGACGGCTAACATCATTCCCCGTAGCATGAAAAGCACCTCATGGGCTATCGAGCAGATTATCCAGAAATACAGAACTCAGGGTTTCTTCAAGTCCAAAATCATCAATGGGAAGCAGATCAACTCAACCGAAGCCGTATTCTTCCTTAACAGCGTGAAGGATATCGCCTCTATCATCAAGAAGAATGAGCTGGAACCCAATGAGACGCTTGTTATCTGTGCGGATGAAACTAAGAACAGGTCACTATTGAGAAAGGTCCATCATTCTATCGGTACTGTCCCCAATGAGATAGAATACACAACGATGAACAAGACCTTTACCTTTGTTACTAAATGTGCTTTTGAGGGTACAGATTTCTATTCTGACTGTTCAACGACCTATGTGTTCAGTGACTGCAATAGGGACAATCTCAGCCTGGATATATCTACAGATTTAAGGCAGATAGCTGGAAGATGCCGGTCCAGAAGCAATCCTTTCAGAAACGAGATCTACTATTACTACAAAAATGCTGACATGGAGGATGGTATGAATGAAAGGCAGATGATCGAGTATTATAACCAGAAGCGGAAAGAAACGATGTCAAAGGTTCAAACACTAGAGAACATAACAGACAAAAGCATTCTCGACAAGTTCAAGGTGGCTCAGAAAGTTGATAAATACACCAAGGACTATCTCGATGTTGAAGATCATGGTAAAGAGATTGGTCGGGTCGTATGCAATGATGTAGCGTATGTGGCCGATCTCCATGCCGTTGAAATCAAGATGCAGAATAAGGACTCTTGCCAGATGCTTTGTTATATGAAAGACAGCGGTTTCAATACTGTTCACGAGAAGACCCAGCAAGACCGTATGTATCAGCAGTTTTATCAAGACTTCTTCATCGATAGTAACTTTGAGCGTAGAATGAAACTATATGTCGATACGGTCCAATGTCATCCGGAATTGATACCGAGGATAGAGGCTTCATCAGTTTTCCCGGTTGAGTTTAAGAAGTATTATCGTGAACTGGGAAGTGACAGGATTAAACGGGCTGGTTATATAGAGGCTAAGTTAAAACGACTGCTGGAGGATTCATCAAGACTCGGCAATGTCAACCTTACCCTCGAACTTGGTATAATCTATTCAAACGCTAAGATAAAGGCCATGATACAGGAAGAGTATAACCGGCTTGGGATAAAAAAGGCAGCTAAAGCCAAAGATATCACAGAGTACGTGACTGATGCCGTTCCCACTCGATTCATAGATGAGAATGGGAAAAAGCAGCATGGGTATAAACTATTAAACAAAGATTAGAGATATGAAGAACAATTCATTAACGTTCCAGGTCAGCACTTTCGATAACATCTGGGACACTAATAACGAAGACCAAAGCAAAAACTATGATGCTGAACAAATCCTGGACATTATAAGGACCGGCTCTCATGGTATTCCCGATAAGGTATATGCTATCAGGAGGTCAACATCAAAAGAAGAGAAGGATAATCTCAAAGGTAATCTTCGGGTCGTTTTATGGCAGGGTATTTTCACTAAACGTGATAAAACCAGCTGTAGTTCCTTATCCTCTCTTGTTTGCATTGACATTGACCATCGAGACGAACAAGTGCTGGATAACATTAAACATACTCTTATTGGCTGGTCTTTTGTTTGGGCTTTCTTCAGGAGTCCAAGCGGTGATGGACTAAAGGTTATCATCCATACCGACAACTACGATATCGACAAGTATTCCAATTGCTATCGACAGGTAGAGCAGATTTTCATTGATCATTTCGGGATTAAACCAGATCCAAGCTGTGAGGATCTGAGTCATGCATGTTATATCAGCTACGACCCAGAACTATATCATAACGAAAGGACACTCCCCTGGCATTTCGAGTATAAGCCGGAATTCGATAAACCAGTCAATCCCCATTATCAACGCTCCTATACTCCAAATGAAAAGCCGGAACTAACCCCTGCTGAAATGTTTATAGCCCAGATGAATAAACAAAGATCTCCCCTTACAGATGACCAGATTATAAAGATATTGGACATCAGGTGGAGTAAGTTTCAAGACAACTATAAAGACGGAAACAGGACTCATAGCGTTTTTGTTCAAGCTAGTAAGTTATGTTTGGCTGGTATTGATGAGGATATGGCTATAGATTATCTCAAGTCAAAATTCCTTCCCACAGGTTTTGAAGAATGGAAACTAAGGCATGAGGTAAATCGGGCATATCAGAAAAACATACACCTCTATTGCAGTGAGAGATTAAACTACAAACCTTACTCTCAATATAAACGGGAACATTAAAGGAAAACAGGCTAACTCTATCATTGGGTTAGTCTGTCTCTTTTTCTTTTTGTCTTATGTGAAAAGTGGTATCTGATTCATGGGAGAGGAATGGTATAAAGCCTAAATTTAACTTGGACCTATTTTTTTCTGGTTTTTAATAGATAAGCTAAAATTCTACAAAAAAGTGGTCCAAAATTGAGGTGATATTGGGTTGGATAAGGTTGTGATGAAGGGGGAAAGAGAAGAGAAGAAAGAAGAAAAGGACGGTTTGCCTTAAAAAGCCAAACCTAATCCGTCCACTACCCCCAGAACAACACACCACGACATAATAAGCACCTCTCTCCGAACAAAAGCAGAAAAAGGCCGGCGAGAAAAGAAAAGACGAGAGTGACGGATTGGGTGAGCGATAGCGAGCCGTTCCTTTCTTCTGTTTCCACAACGGCGTAAGCATTTTTCCTGGTTAAATGGACACTGGCCGGAGCACACGTGAAGGCCAAGTGGACATCAAGGAAAAATCGTTCGAAGAGGTTCCATGCCAGTTTTGAGGGCGACCGAGAAACTGAATGGGTTCTCGAGAAATGTGATAGAATTAACGCAAGTTTGATGATGTTTTTTTTTTGTTTTGCTGGATTACCTTTGGCCGATTGGGTTGATATAGAATAAAACCAACTAACACGAAACATTATGAAAACAACTAACGCAACTAATGCAAACAAGACGAATTCCTTCGGAGAGTGGATTCTTGCCAACAGGCCCAATGAGCGGTTGATGGACTTCTTACTCCTTCCCCTTGGTATGGGGGCAATCATCAATATGGCCATATTGGCATTATATCTAACCGATTGTGGGACATTTGGCACCATCGTGGCATGGATTATCTTTATTATTGTAGCAGGTGCTCTGTATGGAATCTTTTTTGAATTATTTAATGAGGATGCAGAGTTATATAGATTTAAATCCATCTGGGCGTTTGTGAAATATACCTTTGTGATGCAATTATCGGGTTTATGTTATTGGCTGCTTTGGGGTTTCATCACAATATTTGCATCCGACAACCTGATGGGCATGCAGCTCAGCAACTTATATTCTCAGTCTTCTGATTTGGCGTTCGCCGGTATATTGCTCCTCTTGGGAATGACCGTACTCTTTTTATGTTCCATCTGCGCTTTCAAGAGCGAGAGTCCTCGCGCCGCATCATGGGCTGCAATCCTTCTCATCCTGGCTGCTGTAGCCAACTTCCTTTGCTTCGTTTTTATTCAATAATATCGACCTCGTCGCCTATAAGGTCTGATTGAAGTTCATTGTGCCCCATCAGAATATCTATCTTATATCCCATAAAAAGATTGAGACTTGTTATGATTAAGTTTAATGAAAGACTTGAAAAATATGGTGCGGATATTTTTGTGCAATGAATATCTTATTTAAAAAAAAATATACCTTTGCAATAAAAACCATACTGATTTGGAAATGAGAAAAAGCGGTCATCGCTTTTCTAACAGTTAAATCGCTTTATTAATTAAAGATAATCATGGTATTCTATGAATAATTTTTCTCTTGTCAAAATAGTAGCTCTTTTTTTATTGATGTTTTTATGCTCAACATCATTATGCGCTCAGCACAAAGAGTCTCCCATCAAACCGTTTATGCAACAATATCTTAACAATAATTACTATGATGCTATTGCATTAGGAAAAGAGCTGTTAGGCATGAACTCCAGAATAACAGTTAGTGAAGAGTTTAGTTTGTTTCATCTTTTAGGTAACTGTTATTATCGTATTGACAGCATAACTATGGCAAAATCGATGTACCTTAAAGCTGAAATGCTATTAAAGAATGAGGAAATACCAGACTGGGAGTTCATTTATTATGTTTTTGACAGTTCCAATTTTTTGATTTCTATTGGAGAGAATAAAAGAGCTGTTAATCTCATGTATCAAGGCTTAAGGAAATATGATACACTAGAAGAAAACGAAAAAATCGATTTAGAGCGTTCTTATTCTGGCATAATGGCATTACTTGCATTGTGCCATTATAATAACAATGAATATAATCGTGCAGTTGATTTGCTTGAAAAGATAATAGAAATAGATAAAAGAAACAATGATTATATAAGCGAAACACATGCTAATACTTTATTGTTGCTCATTTCTTGCTATTTGGAAACTCAAGAAGGCTATAAACCAGAAAACTACAGTAAACTTCTTAATTATATTATTGAATTAAAAAATAATCCGTGGGGAACTTCCAAAGATAACTGGTTTAATACAAGGACGCTAACGCTGATTGCGACGTGGTATATGTATATCGAAGAATATGATGAAGCAATAGAATATTTTAATGCAGCAGATAGAATCTATATCTATAGAAATAATTATTTTGCACATTTGCAATGTTTGTTTGGGAAGGCCAAGTGCTATGCACGCAAAGGAGATTTCATAAACGCTATTGAGACCAACAACACTATTCTTGTCTATCTTTATACCGTTACAAATAGCATTGATTTTAATTCTATTAATAATTTGTCTATTTATGATTGGATCTCTGAGATACGAATTGAACAAGCTAATTGTTATGTGCAATGTGGTGAAATAGAAAGTGCCATAAAACAGTATGTTGAAGTACAAAAAATATATAATTTATCAAATAAAAAATCAGATATCGATAATTTCATGATAATGGGCTATCTTGCAGATTGCTATTCGTTACAAGGAAACTATAATGAAGCACGTACGATATTGCTGGATTTAGTTCATAAGTCTCAGAATATTGATCATGATTTGTCCTTTGATTTACAAAGTGGAATACTACTACAGTTATCTATAGTTGAGTATCTGCAAGGGGATTATTCAAACGCCTCTGCTTATATGAAAGAATCAATTAATAAACGTTATGTATTTGATTCCAATAACTTAGGAAGTTTACCTAAAAAAATGCGCACCAATTATTGGGATAAAATAAAAAATATATATCAAATAGTATTCCCAAACATTGTTTTAGCAGATAATGACCCTTCAGCCTTTGGAGAATTATATGACAAATCTGCTTTGTTTGCAAAGGGTATAATGCTTAATTCAGAAAAAGAATTACTCAATCTTGTCCTCGAAAGTGGCGATAGCATTCTAACAGGAATGTTTGAAGAACTTCAAGCGGTTTATACGAAAATAGATGCTATACAAGCGAATCCATTACTAGAGGATAGGCAAAATCTTGAATCATTAAAAGACAGAGCAGAATTATTGCAAGCGACATTGTTGAATGGTTCTAAAAGCTACGGTAACATTATACACAACCTCAATCTTACTTGGAAAGATGTACAAAATAAACTAGGCAAAAAGGACATTGCCATAGAGTTTCTTACTTTCTCTAAATTAGATAGTGACAGCGCACTTTACATCGCTTTGACAGTGCGCAAGGACTATGACAGACCGCATATGGTTTTCCTGGGCGAGGAGCACGAGTTGCAAGCCGCAGCCAAGAATGCCTATACCAACAGCGAACTGAGCAAACTCATCTGGGGAAGACTCTCCAATGAGTTGTATGGGGTTAAGAACGATACGGTCAAGAACATCTATTTTTCTCCCAGCGGAATGCTTCATCAGGTGGCCATCGAGTCGATGCCGCACTGGATGAATATAGACTTGTTGATGAACCAATGCTACAACATCTACCGTCTGTCATCGACCCGCGAACTTGCTATCGATCGCGAAAACATCCAGCCCCGAACAGCCGCAGTCTATGGTGATATCAACTACAACACCGAAGTTAAATTATTGCCCACCTCCTATATGGCTAATGACCCTTTCTTTCTGGCTGAAAATCGTGGTTTTGACGCTGACTCTGCAGGCTATCGCGGTAAGATATGGAATCCTCTTTATAATACAAAGGACGAAGTTGATTCGATCACGTCCATTCTCGAGAGTAAAGGGATCATGGCTGACTACATGACAAAAGACACAGCCACTGAAACATCGTTCAAATATCTAGCGGGTAAGAAAAAAAGCATTATCCACGTTGCTACCCACGGTTTCTGCTGGAGCGACTCCACTGCGAGTAAATATAATATGAAGAAACAGTTGAGTTTCATGATTGGGGAGAACTATGAGGATAAGGTCATGTCACGCACCGGACTGCTCTTCAGTGGTGCGAACAACTGTTTTGCCGATAGTGTCAAGATTCCCAATGATAAAGACGACGGGGTGCTCACTGCCAGGGAGGCGTCTTCGCTCGACCTTCGCGGCTTAGACTTACTGGTTCTGTCTGCCTGTCAGACTGGTCAGGGAGAAGTCATCGGCGGTGAAGGTGTATTTGGCCTGCAACGAGGTTTCAAAAAAGCAGGTGCCCGGTCCATCATCATGAGCCTGTGGAGTGTTAATGACAAGGCTACAAGCGAGATGATGACCAAGTTCTATCACTACTACTTCGACGAAGGAATGACTAAACGTGAGGCATTCCTGAAGGCTCAACAGTACATCAAGGATAAGGATAATGATTATATATATGATGAAGACAAGGAGACCGACAAGAAAATGAGAGCCACCCGGCCTCATTGGGCCGCTTTCATCCTACTTGATGCATTAGACAACTAACTATCAGTTTATTCAAAAACTCCTCAGACTATTGGTTGAGAATTTTTTAGTTTTTATGATTACCTTTTTGATGTGGAATGATATAGAAGAAACGGCGCACTTGTTTCAAACAGGTCTGCATTTGCCGTTTTGAATGAGAAAAAACTGGTATCATTTAATAATTGAGAACAATACTATTTGAAAATATATAATTATTA
Organism: uncultured Muribaculaceae bacterium; assembly: GCA_964628205.1. Classification (GTDB taxonomy): domain Bacteria; phylum Bacteroidota; class Bacteroidia; order Bacteroidales; family Muribaculaceae; genus Sodaliphilus. The sequence continues at coordinate 6,901 of CAZVMM010000033.1, read as the reverse complement.
TACGTCTTTATTATGAAAAAGCAGATTTTCACAATGTTATTACAAATGGCTCAGCACGGGGACATCACCGCGCAATTTGAACTTGGTAAAATCTTTTTTAATGGTGATGGTGTCCAGCGTGATTATGCTAAAGCTGTAGATTGGTGGCTCAAAGCTGCTGAGCAGGGCAATGCTGGCGCTCAGTACTATTTAGCGCACTGCTATTACAGTGGGATGGGGACTGATCAAGACAATGAAAAGGCATTCTATTGGTTTGGCAAGTCTGCTGAGCTTGGTGTGCTTGAGGCTCAAGATTACCTGGGTCTTTGTTATGCCAATGGCACAGGTTGTGTTCAGAATTACGCCATGGCGGTCAAGTGGTGGCGAAGTGCAGCCGAGCAGGGTCTGCCATCTGCTCAACACAACCTGAGTGTTTGCTACGATAAAGGTATTTTTGTGGATCGACACCAAACGCTGGCAGTAAAGTGGTGCCGCAGGGCAGCCGAGCAGGGTTTCCCTCAAGCACAATACAATCTTGGATCTTACTATTATCGTGGTGATGGCGTGCAACAAGATACAAAAATGGCCTTGGTTTGGTGGCAGCGAGCCGCTGAGCAAGGTGTTGAAGAGGCACGAATAAAAATAGAGCAGAGCAAACAGATAGAGCAACAACACTACAATGATATTATTAATGCTTATCTCAAAGCTGTTGAAGATGGTGTGGACATGACTCCTCATACAATAAATGTGAAGATCCTTCCTCAGCAGGAGGACACTGATCACTCATAACTATTTAAGATCTCCTCTGGCGGCATTAACAAGCGCTACTGGATTGTAATTTGCACAGGATTTATACCAGGCTATGCCATGGCTGTGGCTCAAACAAACAGCAGACAATGTCTGCTGTTTGTAAAGCATTTAATTAACAAATACTTGATAAATTATTTGATAATCTGACAACCCGGAGTTTGATTTGGCATAATCGGTTTATAGTTCGCTTTGGCAGTCACAAACTTTGCTAATTTCTGAAAGTCAAGTTTTTTCCCTTGTTTTTTGATTCCCAAGTGAAGCAAATAGGATAAAGAGCCGTATTGGTTTCGATACTCACGGTTTAACTCCGTAGAGGCACATGCGCTTATTTCGATGCAATTTGCAGCATTCTTGTTCAAATGATTCCTTTGTATTTTTTTGTTTAAGGGTTTGCCTTTGAATTTAGGTAAACCTCGTATAATTAAGCTATCCAACTCATTGAACTCATCATCACCTCTTGACATATCGGTACTATGGCAGGCGTCAAAAGTCACAAGAAGATGCCCTGTTTTGGTCAGTTTGTTCCTGATTGGAATCAGCGCATTATTAATCTCGTCGTCAGTAAGGTGGTTTTCCCCGTTATAACCTTTAGTGGGTCTGTCCTTGGCATCATATGGAATAAACGCCTCAGTTTTATGATCATTCTCATCTCCAACAAGATCGGGCATTTGCTGTCCATGCCCTGAGAAATGGATCAAGACCATATCGCCAGGGGCACATTTCTCTTTTAATTTACCTATTGCATTTATGATGCCTTTGTGTGTGGCAGCACCATCTATAAGCGTGAATACTGTAAAACCCGAATCTTCTAATGGCCCCTTGAGGAGTTTTATGTCTTCCCGCGAGTGAAGGGTGGTCCATCCCGTGATACCAGGATAATCCTGAACAGCAATAAGTAAAGCCATCTTCTTCGCATCAGCTTGATAGACAAGCAGCGAGACCATCATTGTCAGTATAAAAAATAGTTTCCTCATAATGAAAATGTTGTTTTACTATTTATGATTATTCTAATTTCAGACCCTTTGCGATATCTTCCAGTTCATTGGGAAGCTTTCCACCATTCTCTTTTTTCAACTCCTCAATAATGAGTTTGGCAGCGGCACGGTCTCGGGATGATCTCATATAGTAGGCAAAAACAAGCTCGGTCCCAATCCGGTCTTTTCTTTCTTGGGTTGACGCGTTTTTATAGAGATTTTCCAGCATAGATACTCCCTTGTCGAAATCGCCGCTTGAAAGCTCTACTATTGCTGCAGCAAAATTGTCAACCTCTGGATCTTCATCTCCACCTCTTGCGACATCGAGTTGTCTAGGTGGTAGTCCAGGCGCATTTTTGAAATCGTGTCCCATCTGGACCGAGTCAGCGGTAAACTGCCCCGTATTACGATTCCATAACAGATTGCTCCCTATGCCAACGAGAAGAAGGACTACTGCTGCGGCGCTCATCCACCGGTAAACACTCTTGAGCGGCACCATGCGTCCTTTAGGTTTCTCCTCGCTTGTGGAAGTCCTTTGCGATTTTTTTACAGACACTATTTTCCGAAATTCATCGTCCGAGATGCCTTTCATCGCCTGCTCAAACTCCCGGTCGGCATCGCTGCAGGATTTTTGCAGCAAATAGACCATTTCCTTGTGGGCGGTGAATTCCTGCCTGAGTGCAGCGTCTTGGGCCAGGCGCATCTCAAAGGCCTTCTTGTCGTTTGCACTCATCGAGTTGTTCAGATAAGCATCAAACAGTTCGATATTATTGTCAAATTCTTTCATTGTGTCAATCTGTTAAATCCAACATCTTAAAAGCAATCTTTATTCTGTCCCTGAGCCGTTTCATGCAATTATATTTCATTGCTTTCACTGCATCGGTTGTTTTGTAATGGATCTCATCCCTGATTTCGCTCAAAGAGAATTTACCGTAGTAGAAACTCTTGAGAATGGTTTCACAGGGTTCGGGCAAGTACCGGATCTCACGGCCGAGCACTTCAAGACGTTTTTCAAGCTGTTCCTTATCATCATCGTCATCCACGAGATCTTTCAAAGACAGTCGAGTCTGAAATTTCTCATCGGCATCAATGTCGTCATCGGCTGGCTGATTAAGAGCCCGTAAAGTCTTATCGTCTTTCTTTACCTTGTTGATGGTCATGTTGAGACCAATCCTGAAGATGTAGGATTTCCAGTTGGTGCCTTCTTTCACCGTTCCGTCAATCAAGTTTTTCCTGACTGCCATAAAAGTCTCGCTATAGACATCTTCAATATCCTCGATGGGCATATCCGGAAACTCGTTATGGATGGTATTGATGAAAAAATTCCTCAACTTCAAGTACCAGTCATTTACAATTATTTCGTAATCATTCATTTTGTCAAGAAAATATGTTTGAAACGCAAAGTTAAAACATATTCCTTGAAATATGAAAGAAGTAGAAACAATTTTAGCATGATTGCACTTTCCCAAGTGATTAAACCGAAAAGATGCCGTTGTTGAGTTCATATATTCCTATCAGGTCTTCGCCTGTGATTTTGATCGATGCGACAGTTTCTTGATAGCCTGTAACATAAAGACTGTAGTTGAACTCCAAGCCAAGTGATTTCATTTTTGTTTCTATACTGTCACCGTTGTCATCACAGCCCATAGCATCAAATAGTTCGAATAACCCCATCGCCAGTTCATACTTGAAATCCTCGTCTATATCGTATTCCAACAAAGTAAGACACAGGTAAATTGAGTAGTCGCAGGTAAGGGTGAAGTTAATTGAATTTCCCTCCATAGTAACGCTGAACACCGTCATGCCGTAACCCGCGTCATAAGGTGCAGCTTTATTCAGGCACAAGGCCATCCTGTTAAAAAAAATCTTATCATAAACGAGAGGAATGCCATTCCCCAAACCGATCTCTTGGCTATCAGCATTACAGCCGGCACCAACATCAATGTGACTGAGTGAAGAGGTTTGAAGGTCTACGGCTGGAATCTGAGCAGTTGTCTTGGCACTGCATATCATAAGAAGAATACTGTATAAGAGCACAAACAGAAAAGTATTAGAACGTACCATAATATCAAAATTTAGAAGATGAATAATTGTTGTTTTCTTCTATATAACCGCAATTATCAAAAGGTAATCAGCCTGGCCATAAAAAATCACTAAAATAAAATGAAAGCAATCATGCAGAACAGCAACAACCACAATCTGCCTTTATCGGGACAAATACCAGTTGATGTTTTATAAAAAAAAGTTGAGTTTGCCAGATTACCTTCAGTGAATTGATTTGATATAGAAGCAAAAGACATATACAACTAACTTTTAAATGATATAACAAAATGAAACGAATTGTTCTTTTATTATTGATTATTTGTGCTTTAACAGCAAATGAAGCCAATGCACATCCTCAAAGGGGTGGAAGAAAAAATTATGGTCGTACAAGCTCCAAAGTTCAAAAGAAGCTTCACCAGCAGGGCCGCCATTGGAGACTTGAACAAGTTAAAAAGGCCAAGGAACGTGCTGAGAGGAATCGCTGGTTTACTGAGTGGAAGCGTCAGCAGGCCGAGCAAGAGAAGGTAAGACGAGAACGGTTGAAAAACTTAAAAACGAGAACGAGTGTAACGTGTATAGGGCTCAAAGGTTCGCTTATTTCTGGGGTTCATGGAATTGATACTACCAATGTTTTTTTTAAAAAAAATAGGTTTGAGATGATGAATCGTGTTCTTAATGACATGCCCCAGGTAAATCACACGTTTGAACAAAGCGTTGTTTTGCCTGCTTTTCCCCTGACTCATCGTTACCACAACACTGAATTACTGAATATCTTGAAACCCACGGGAGTGTCCGGTCTCGTAGCGCCAACCATTCCCATTTTGATAAAGTCTGGGGAAGCCGAAAACCAGCAATGAATAGAGTAGGCATAAACAATTTAATTTATATTATTATGAAGAAGATCTTAATTCTCGCCAATCTTTTGGCTACTGTTGTCCTCTTAGGCAACGCACAGACAAATGTAATCAGAGTAACAAGTTGGTCCACCGAATCCTGGCCCAGTACTGAAGTAGTAAGTTGGCCTACAGATTCATGGCCTGGTTCCGAAGTAGCAAGTTGGCCCACAGATTCATGGCCCGGTAATGAAGTAGCAAGCTGGCCTACTGAATCATGGCCTGGTACCGAAGTGGTAAGCTGGCCCACCGAATCATGGCCCGGTAATGAATTAGCAAGCTGGCCCGTTGAATCATGGCCTAGAACCGAAGTAGCAAGTTGGCCCACAGATTCATGGCCTGGTACCGAAGTGGCAAGTTGGCCTACCGAATCATGGCCGGGTACCGAAGTGGCAAGTTGGCCTACTGAATCATGGCCAAGCAGCAAGTTAGTAAGCCGCAGCTAATAACTAGGCAAAAATGGCAAGAAGGTGATCAAATACACCTCATTTGCCGTAATAGTTTTATGATTTGGCAGAAGCCGAAAAGCCATAAGATAAAAGAGTAGGCACGAATTGATATTATATACCGCGATGAAGTACATTTATGTTTTTATCACGCTTGCCATGACTGGCATCATGGCCATTGCAAGCCCTGGCATCGAACTGAGTTCCTGGCCTTCGGGGCAGATCATACTCGATGTGTCTAGGCATCAAGGTACCATCCAGTGGGATAATCTCAGGATGAACTCTAAAATCCAATGCGTTTACATCAAGGCAACTGCAGGAAGTGATTATCTGGATTCCCGCTACAAAGAGAATGTCCGCGAAGCACGCCGCAACGGTTTCAAGGTGGGCAGCTATCATTGCCTGACGAGCAGGTCAAGTGTGACTACCCAGTTTCAGAACTTTGTTCGAAACGTCAATCGTGAGGAGCAGGATTTGTTACCTGTGGTAGATGTTGAAGACTGTACGAAATGGACAGCTCAGCAGTTGCGTGACAGCCTCAAAGTCTTCTCTGGCTTGATAGAGGACTATTATGGTTGTAGGCCGATCATCTACACTTCTGAAATATTCCACAATAATATTTTGGGGTCAGCCTTTGATGGATCTATTTTCTGGATCGCTAAGTATAGCAAGGAAATGCCACGTGTATCAGGAATGGTGTTGTGGCAGTGTTCTGAACAAGGCCGCGTAACTGGCGTTGATCATCCCGTGGATATAAATCTGCTCGTGAACGGTTATGATGCACGTGCCATCATGTTCTCGGATAAGTCTTCTGACGATGGGAGAAAGAAAAAAACAGGCAGGAAATACCGTCCTGAGGAATAGAAGAATAACACATCTGAATAATGAACCTCATGAGGACTAATAGAAAACAAAAGCTAACGGTGGCATTGCATCTTTTCATCGCCACTATAGCAACGATGATTTCTGCACCTGCTTGGGCCAGCGCACCTGTTGAATCCTTTCTGAGTGAGAAGGACTATGCTGATTTGTGACGATGTTTGCACCTCCAGGAAGCGAAGATCCACTCTTTTTCTACGATTTGTGCCATCATGCCCATGCCCGAAGCATATGGGAAACTCAACGTGCTGAGGATGCTTGCCTTGATAGTCCTTGGGAAATCGGCGTTGCAGAGAGATTTGAGAAGGCGTTTGGTCAAGAGATATCACTTGAAACGACCCCTGAACTCTATGAGTTACTTCAACACGTGGCGATTGATGTTTCGATCTCCTTGCGTTCCATCAAGAATGCGTATCTTCGTATCCGTCCCTACGTGTATTTTGCTGAGGGTACATTGATTCCCGATGACGAAGATGCGCTACGAGGAAACGGGAGTTTCCCATCAGGGCATTCTGCTGTTGGCTTCGCTTTTGCGTTGATTCTGGCAGAGGTCGCCCCGGAGCATCAGACCGAGATTTTTAAACGCGGTATCGACTATGGCGAGTCTCGTGTGATAGCAAACTATCATTGGCGGAGTGACGTTGAAGCTGCGCGTGTTATTGCCTCGATGGTGGTGGCCAGGTTGCATGCCTGTGACGCGTTCCGTGAGCAGCTGGAGCGTGCTCGCAAAGAGCATCGTTCCATGCCAGGGAAAGTTTGATTTGACATTTAAGGCGCGCTTTTCACTAATAAGTTTTTAGTGATATCCGCCCAAGAAAGTCAAAATCCAATTCCAACTAAACGAAAAAGGCCAACTCTATCAAAATAATGATGGGGT
>CAZVMM010000032.1:0-32333 GCA_964628205.1 uncultured Muribaculaceae bacterium | reverse complement strand
TAAATCTTATTTTAGTTATATATTATATTATAGATGGAGGTAAAAAAATATTGTAATAAAAACTTAAATGTAAACTAACTAGGAGGATATATGAAAGAATTAAAAGAGCTTAATCTCAAAGAATATTATAAAAAGGCGGAAGAATATAAAGAATCTGAAGCAAAAATACAAGCTGAATTTACAGGCTTAGTATTATTACACGATTTTATTAACACTCAGTTGCAAGATATTATTAAGAATACCCCAGGATATGAAGATATTGATAATTTACCTAGGGATGAATATACTAAAACATTTCTGACTATTGCATCGGAATTGGTGTTGTTAACTAAGCAAGTACCAAATGAAGGAAAATGTATATTTACATCAAGCCCATTATTAACAAAATTATATCATTGTGTTATGATTAATTTAATAATCACTGCAGATGATATATACATTTTTAAATATTAAAATATAATTAGATTGTATATTATAATATTGAAGTGAGGTGATAATAAATGAAAGATCCAAATTACAAATACTTTCAACTTACTGAAATGGAAGATCTAATCTTAGAAAAGGAAGATTGGGAAGATGAAGAATGGAAAACAATTATAAAAATATTTAACAGTGGTAGAGATGCAGAAAGAATAGTAATTAAATCGCCATATAAAATACAAGGATATGGCGATAATGGTTATGAAGAAGAAACGTATGGAGGTGATGGGACAGGTGAATTTAGAAATATGTTGCGACGCGAGTCTAAAAAAATTTAACAGTCGTGGCAGTAATAGAGTATTTACTTGCTCAGGAGCAATATGTATAAATACTGGAGAAGAAACATATGCTATATCTCAAGACTCTACTAATAATAGAGGAGAGTTACTAGCAATATATTTGGGTATTAAGCTTGCAGAGAGCACAATATCTAAATATCCAAATATGTATAATAAAATTAGTATATATTCCGATTCTCAATTTGGTATCTTAGGCATAAGAGACTGGATGGTAAATTGGATAGAGAATCAAGACAGCAACGGTGTTTTATATGGCAGTAATAATAAACCAGTAAAAAATCAAAATATGTTCAAAATGATTATAACATATTGCGTTACTAGAAATCTAGTAGTGCATTTTTATAATCAAAAAGGACACGTTAATGTAAACTCCCAGAGAGATCTGGCATTAGCTAATCGCCAATTTTATGATACTAACGGTTATTATTTAAAACCAGAGGATATATTCAAGATATCATTTTATAATGATATCGTGGATAAAAACTCAAGAAATATGTTAGAAGGAATCAATCCAGATATTTACCCAGTATTTAATTATAATGATAATAATGATACTATGTGTAGATATATAATTCCATCTAATTTTAAAGACTATATTAAGTAAAGGGGATGCTTATGAATTTACCGAACTTGATACAAAACGGCATGTTCGGACAAACCCAACCAATGAATGGTGGAATGTATAATCCTTATCAAAATCAAGGATATATGGCTCCATTAACGAATATGATTCCGGTTGGAAGTTATAACTACAATCAGACAAGCTTTCAACAACAGCCAACAAATTATGTATTTCAGCCTGTGGGGAATGGCTATAATCCAAATCCATATAGTGTATATAATCAGCCTAGACAGGATTATTATAATCCATTTCCACAGTATCAACAACAAACATATCAGCCATATTCTTATAATACTTATTATAATTACTCTCCATTTATGTCAATGCAAATGCAGCAAGATATGATAAAAATGGAAGTTAATAAAAATAAAATTAAATATAGAATATGCGCAACGTATTTAGGGCAAACTATTGACGAGGATTATTTGGATGAACTATATAATCCGAATAATAAAAAGAATATAAAATCTGATGAGGAGATAAAAGAAGATAGACAATGGAGGGAAGTGATATCGTATCATCAAGCGTCATTAGATCCTAATAATATGGCGCAAACTCCGCAGGTGCAATTAGCACAATTCTTAAGAAGAAAGATTAATAATTACCATCAGTATTTTGATAATCATTCAATGTGTGAATTCTTTGAAGAGGATTATCCAAGACTTGAAAGAGAATTCTGGATTGAAGAAAATATCAAAAGAAATGGCCTTAGAGATATGAGTACTACATATAATTCTAAGGCATATAACGAATTGTTGAATCTGCATCATTCTAGCAATCCATATATAAATGAAATAATGAATAATGCTAGATATGATAATAATCTAGATGACATGGAAATCGGGTTAGCAGAAATGTTTGAACGTGAAAGGAGGAGAAGAAATCTTTTAGAAGGGAAACTACCGCAATATATCAGCTCACCGGAGATACAAAAAGCAAGAGCTGAATATACGCAGCAATTGATGGATCAAATTTATAAGAAGGAGATGAAGAGAAATAATGTCTAGGGTAAGTATATTAGAGCAATTAACGGCTCCTAAGAAGAAAACAGCCCTAGATTTTCATTATGAGGATTTATGGGCTCCACCCATAATGTCGTTATTCACTCCACAAGACATCCAAGAGTTAGTAAGAATAGCAACAAGTCTTAGGTATGCTGGCAATATCGCTAGAAAATATGATATGATAGATGCCGTAATGAAAAGACGAGGATTTCGTCGAGCCCATTGTGGTACTAACAGAGTAGTCTATAATTTTCTAGAAGACGATCGATTTGTAGCTAAAGTAGCAGTAGACAGAGTAGGCATGGAAGATTCTCCCGCAGAATATAGAAATCAAGCCTATTTTCAGCCGTTTTGTTGCAAAATATTTGAAGTCGATCCTTCTGGCGTTATTTCATTTATAGAGCGAGTTAATCCAATTAGTTCTATAGAAGAATTTATGTCGGTGAAAGACGATATTTTCAATATGATGGTGACAAAGATTATCGGTAAGTATATTGTCGATGATCTTGGTACTAAAGCATTCATGAATTTTGGTATAAGAATGAATGCTAATGGTACTGCATTTGGACCTGTTATAATTGACTTTCCGTATGCATATGAACTAGATGGAGCTAAACTTAGATGTGCTCATAAAATTGTAAATGCACATGGTAATTTAGAAGAATGTGGCGGAGAGATTGATTACGACCCAGGCTTTAATACTCTAATATGCAATAAATGTGGAAGAGAGTATAAAGCTCTAGATCTAGCTAAAGAAAAAAATGAAGATATAAAGTTAGTTTATACTGATGCTGAAAAAGCATTTGCTAAAAGTATAAGACACTTAGTCAGAGGAAAAATTATTGATGGAGATAAAGTAATTTATGACTCTGGCAGACGTTCAAATAGAATACTTTTAAAGGAGGAATTTAATAGTATGAATAATGCAAGTTTACCAGTTGGACCCGTAACAGTAGATAAGACAATTAGAAAGAAAAACCCGGGGTTTAAAGAGACCAAAAGAAGGTATTACACAGACCTTCAAATGCAGTATTATGATAAGCTTGTTAAAGCTGGTATGTTCAACCCAGTGGTTGAAGATGGCACTATGGTCTCTACAGTAAACGAAGTGATAACTCCTATCAAATCTGAAGATAGTGAGGGAGAAACTCCTATTATGGGTAAAGCCGTCACAGTTTCAAGTGTTATAGCAGATGGCTCCATTATTTACAGCAGTGAAGATATAGAAACTCTTGAAGAAAATACTTTTCCAGAGTTGAATAATACGCCTGTAGATGTTACCCCTCCATTTACTGCTGATAACAATGAAGATGCAAGTGCAAGCGTAATCATGCCATCTGAAAATCTTCCGGATCAGATTATATCAGATGAAGAAGTACATAGGATGGTGAACGAGGTTAAAGCAGCAACAAGTACAAATAATGATGTTGTTGATATTAACTCATCTATTATAGATCCTGAAAAGGATAAGATTCCAGAAATCAGCCCAATAACAAGACCTACATCTGATCCCAGTAATTCTGTATTGTACAAAGAGAAGAATACAAGTACAATTCATCTTGGACCAGTATCAGCAGTATATGAGGCAGATGATGGGGATGACGATGAGGGCGATGATACAGATATTGTTAAAGCCATAACTGAAGCTATGGTTGAATGCTCAAAATCTCCATCTGAAGAATTCAGAATTGGAGATGATGAAGAAGATTCAGATACTATTGATGATTATTATGATGACGCGTACGATGATACGTATGATAACTATTATGATGATGCAAGAAATAAAAAGCATCGTAACCCAATGAGTTATTAATAATAAGGAGGCATAATGTTTAATAATCACACGATGTCACTAGTAACAGATCTTAGTCTTATAGCTAATGATATAAGGAATATAGATTTTGTCACCGTGGCAGCCATCACCACAAGTGATTATCCTGATGCCCCGAATGTATATTATGCGGGGGTATTAATACCCCCGACAGAAATACTAATGCAGTGGGCAGATGGCAATCAACAAGCGTTACAAATCGAGTATCCAAGATATCTATTGGAGAAAGATTGCGATGACATGATTGTTGCATTGATAGCAGCATTGACTCAGAAGAATATTATACTCTATATACCTTCGGACGAGTATAATGTATTTGGTCCAATGTTGTTATCTCATATATATTATATGTATGGAATAATATGTAACACTCCAACAACACGATTTTCAGTAAACACTTCCAAGATTCCATTCATAATGGCTAAATTTTATATGATGGATGTAATGGAAGCACAGATGTTTTTAGATTCATATCCTGGTAATTATCAATTGCCTGATTTTGTTATAAATAAGCTTGCACATGACCTGCATCCATTCAACTATCCGGCATCTTATGAAGAGTACAAAAATTATTTTAATACTCTAAATGCCTCTAAGCAACAGCGTAGAAGAATGACAGCGCCAATTGAGGGACAACCGTCATGATAATATTTGCCTCAACTCCAGATATAGCTCAATATTTTAAAAAGAAGACAATTATTTATAATTTGTCTTCTTTATATTCCGGTTATAAAGACGCAACATGTCTTATTACAAATATGAATATAATAAATAATACCGGAATTCCAACAAATAACTATGTGGAAACTGTAGATTTTGATATTCAATATGCAAATGTAATAATGCAAGACCCATTAATGTTTACCACATTTATGGATATTATCCAATGCGATTATGTTGGGTATAATGCATTAATACTTGTATATAGAGAATATTATAGAGATGCAGTAATGGAATCTTTATGCAAACTTGTCCAACAACGGTATGGGTGTAATGCATGGATAGTTGACTCTCTTGATGATATAGAAACATTAAGAGAATCTTTCTACACTCCTGCCGGTATCATGCAACTTAATAGCGATCTAAGTAGGTATTATGAATATTGTAAAATGAATGTAATACCGAATCCTGTAATAGATCCGAATTTTAGTGCAGAGTAAACTTATGAGGGTGGAATATCTCCACCCTCTATTATTTTTTTAGAACAAAAGCCCGACATCCCAATAATATTTAATGGAGGTGTTAAAATAATAATGCTTACTCAAAATAATTTAGATTTATTAATGCAAAATATTCAAGCTGGGAAAAAAGCATATATATACTACGTAGCTTCATTGGTTGAAACTCGTGAAGGATATATTGAAGAGCTAAAATATAAGAGTGTTCCAGAATATAAAGTAGTAAAACTTAGCCTTACAAATATAGAAAACGCTTATATAGAACTTAGAAATTACAAAAACCATCCAGAACAATATCATATAGAAGAGGAAGAATGCTATTATGATATCTATACCAGATATGTGCATTATTACGTGGTAAAGAATTCTGAAGGGCCGTATGAGAAAGATTTTAATCCAAGATATCCATCTAATATCTATGGATATAAAAAATTTTTATATAATAAAGGCGTATTAGTTCAAGATTTTATTGATCCATCACCAGTAAAAGAGATATATACTAATGCTATTCAATATTATGGTAAATCTACAGTTGAAGCTAAAAATTTATATGATGCCGGTAAACTAGATTGGAAGTATATTTATTTACCTAACGGCATTATATCTGATGGTATTGAATATTCATATTTGACTTCAGATTATTATGTATTAGATATAGAGAATTTCCCTAAAGTAGAAAAACCATTAGTTAATGTAAAACAAAAAACTCCATATTTCATGACTAATGAAGACGCACAAAGCGCAATAAAAGAGTTTAATGCTTAAACTATAAAGATTAAAGATGGTGGATTTTAATAATGTTAAAGGGCATAGTAGCAGTTGATAGATGTAATGGAATTGGATATAATAATAATTTATTATTCCACATTCCAGAAGATATGAAATTTTTTAAACAGACAACAATGGGTAATGTTGTTGTAATGGGAAGAAAAACTTTTGAATCTATGGGTTCAAAGCCTCTTAAGGGTAGAAATAATATAGTTATTACATCAAAAGATAGTCTTAAAAATATTCCTGATGTAGTATGCGGTTCTATTGAAGAGGTAGATGAAATAATAAAAATAATTGACGATCGAGATATTTTTATAATTGGTGGTTCAAGCGTATACGAGCATTATATAGACCAATGTAGTGTTTTATACATTACGGTGTATTATAAAAAATATGACAAAGTTGATTCATATTTTCCATCACCGTATAAACATGGATTTCATTTTGATAGATTAATTCATCAAGGTAAATATGATGACCATGCATATAAAATTACTCAATGGTTAAAATAAATGTTGCTATATTAAATAAAATTGTAATTATATATTATACTCTTGATAAAGATAGTTTATATAAAATAAATTTTTAAGGTATAATACGTTATGGAGTTATGGAATAATATAAATTACACTTCAGATATATCATATCTCAATAATGTATTTATTTATGAGGTAGATTTATCTAAAGCAAATATTAATGTATTAAGAACCAAAAACATCATAGACCAAAAAACATATGAATACTTATATAACTCTGAACGAATGGTCAGACAGGTTTATGTAGGTAAGCTTTGTAAAGATAAGCGTGTGTCAGATGCCCTAAAAGAGGGTATTCTGGAAGCTAAGAGACTTTTATTTGAAGCTAATGATATAAAAGATTATGAAGTTTTGTCTATAAAAAATGACGCTGTATTCTTATTAAATAAGATACCTAAAATAAGAGATTTTGGGTTATTACATTTTGTTCCTAAAAATAAATATACTGGTTTTTATAAAGTAAGGAATTTTGAATTCTATTATTACTATAGCAATTTTGATAAGGAAGAGTATCTTCATGTAAAAGGAATATCTGATAGTGTAATAGAGTATCATAAAGATTACTTCTATCAATTCTTAAAAGATTTATTCTATACAATACAATGCAATGGCGTAGAAATAGCTATAAGAATGATGAAAGATTTCTATATTCAGTATATTAATCTACAATTACCAGTAGAGTATTATAGAAGGTTTGATACCCAAAATGATTATCATTTTAAAATAAAAACTTCTATAGGAACAGGATTTGCTATAAATAATATAACAGAAGAAATGAAACCATTAATAGATGTCTCTTATAATCTCAATATATTATTAGAATTACAAAAGATACTAGTAAATATGTATTTCATAAAATATAAATAATTCCCGTAGGCTTACGCCTACGGGTATATTATTTATTATTTATTTTTCTTTAATGCATCTGTAGCATTTTTAGTATTATCATCTGGGCTATTATTAATATTGTAATCTAATACATAGTTTAATACTATCATATATATTCTACTGCCAATAAATTCAGGTATAAAATTTCTGTTATAAATTAATTCTAGTTGTTGCATTAATTTAAATGAAATTCTATCTGGAACTTTATCAGTAAGAAATTCTATTATTTCTGTTTCAATTTTTGAATTTATATAATAAATATTTTTAGGTTGTAATTTAAATATAACATATTGGTCTAAAGCTTCATTAATAATATAATCTAGATGCCCTATAATTGCTGCCTCATTATATTCACTTTTAACTAACTCATCTCTATTAAGTGAGATTTTTTGTGCATTAATTTCTAAATATCTTTTTCCTAATTTATAAACTAAAATTATGGCAATTATCCACATCCATCTTAAAGAAAAGAATACGTCAATAAATCTATAAAAAATAATATTATAAATATCCATATCCATTAAATAATTCCTCCAAATTTTACTTTTTATTTTTATGTAACAAACAATATATAATTTTAGAGAAGGCTATTTTAGCCTTCTCTAATTCCTAGTAATTTATAGGCCCAGCATTCTCTTGCCAATTTAATAAAATTTCTCGTTGTTTTGGTATATTTAACCAAGTGGACTTACTACCAAACTGCTCCTCTAACTTTAATTGTAATAACCATTTAAATGATATATCTAAAGTTAATCCATCTTTATATTTATCAAGAAACAGAAATGGATTTCCATAACCTTGAGTTATTGATAAGAATGCCGTTGCATCTTGATGATACGCTTGATGCATTGTCTCAGATAGCATAATAACATTTATCATATTGCATCTATGAGCTTCCTCTAAAGCTTCAACTATATCAAAAGTTGTCACTTTACCTACAGTATTTAATAGATGCTCACATATCATTATTGAAGCCATATTCAGTGTTGGTAAATGATGATGTAAATCTATATCTGCCTGTTCACTTGTAATACCTCTAATCAGCTCATCAAAATTTAAACCTCTGTTCATAATATTTGCTTTATAATCTTTATAAAATCTACTTCTACGGAATGAATTCTCAGCAGAATATATAAATTTTGAATATATTTCTGTATCCATTAAAGTATCCCTAGTTTGAGCGAATTGTATTACACTTACCATACTAGGATCGCCTATAATTGGATTTGTATTATTCATATCTATCATAAAAATACCCTCCTAAGGAATAGGTTTTATATTAATGTTTCAGGCTATAATTTTACTATAATAACGACATTAATATAATTAAAATACTTCTAAAGGAGGCAAAACTATAATACAATGAGCGAAGTTACAATGAACAAAGTTACTGAAGAGCGGGTATTTGCATCAGAGTTACAAGTACGATCACAAACAGAGATACTACAAACACAGTTACAAGAAGAAATTTATAGAGCTAAAGCCTTATCAGAAGAATTAACTAATGAGCTTAATAATGCTAAAAATGCTAATAAAAAATTAATAGAATCTTCAGAATCTATTGTTGCTAAGTATAGAAATGAGATTGAAAGCCATGAGAAAGATATTGAAGAGATGCATAAGCTTATCGAATTACAAAAAATATATTGTTATTTGATTCCAAGATTAATGACTTCATCAGGCTTGGAGATACCAGAAGATTTTGATATTACAGATTTTTCACATGCTGAAAAATTATATAAGAGATTTCGAACCGGAGATCTTATGGATTTTTAAATATGAGTGAAATTATTAAAAAAGTCTTAAATAAATATGGCGATATAGTATATGAAGAACGTGACGATGGTTATTGGGAAGAGAATATTTATACCGATGATGGTAAGCTAATACAATCTACAAGTCATTATACCAACGGAATTGTTGAAGTTGAAAATTATAAGGTGTAATAACTTATATAAACCAAATTATTATATGAGCTAGGGATATGATCCCTAGCTCAGTAATTTTGTCAAATCCACACATACTAATAATTTGAGAAATAATAGCTGAAAGGAGGTTTAATCAATTATCATGATTACTCCAGAAAAAACTTATAGTACAAATCCATTTGTTGATAATATTATATATTATGCTAAACTAATGGCTTTAAATTGCACTATAAAAGATGAAGAAGAAGCATTAGCAAATGAGACTAAAGAATCTCTATATGCGGCAGACGTTTTAATTGCTTGTGTTGAAAAGAAAAGCAATTATGAAATGTTTACTACTATACCTGCTGAAATATTGGAAAAGTATATTGCTTCTACTAGTAATCTTGATTTATATATAAAAACACCAGATGCACTTAAAGCGCATCTTAATTCATACTCTAAATATGAAAAGAATAAAATATTTAATAGATTATCTTCATTAGCTAGAACAGTATATATAGATCATTATGATATAATGAGCCATTATATAGAAGAAGCCGGACCAACATGGCTTGAAGACAATTCTGAATTATATGAAAAATGTAAATCTGGAATAGCTGACTATAAGGATTTATTTGAGCATTTACCTCTGCAGACAGTGTTAAGAATACTTAAAAAATATCTTAGCTCTGATAATTACGTAAAATTATCTGAAAAATGGGATAGTAACCATTTAATTAGTATTGATGATTTATTAGCTATAGTTCCAAGGGATGCTAGTGAATTATTACCAACATATCAAGAGCTATTAAACAGAACAGAAGACCAAAACCAAAAATCATTAATACTAAATACAAACTACATTTTAGAGAATTTATCTAGTTTTGAATTTGGTAGTGATCCATCAATTGCTTCCGGATATTTACCAGAATTAGAGCAGGTGATAAATCAGCGTACTGATGATAAAATTCTCAATGAACTTGCTAGAATATCAAAAGCAATGCGTGAAGTATTTATAGATCACTATGAAATTATGGTACAACGTAGATACTTCGAAGAAGTTGTAAATCCTGAAGATCCAGATTGGATGCATTTTTATTATGACAAAGATGTATACGATTGGTGTATTCAAGATACTGCAACTTATAATCAAATGTATGATAACTTTGCTAGGGACGTTCTTGAAGAAGTATTAAAATCTGTACTTGGTGAAGACGATGTAGAAGAGTATAATCTTATTTATGGAGAAGATATTCTAGAAGCGTATTTTAGAGACGTATGCGAAGATGCTGCAAGCAAGATAGATATTCTTACTACTAAAATGCGTAAAATATACATAAGTAATTATAATACATTCTTAAGTAGTGATGTATATTATAGATGTAAAGAAGAATTAGTAGATTATTATGATCTAGTTGATTATATTCCAAAAGAAACATTAAAATCTATATTAAATACAGAATTTGATGAAACTACTAATATTCAAGTTTATTCTAAAGATAAACGGATGCTAAACTCTTATCTCAATACTCTAGATAAGGATACGGCAACAGAAATTAAACAAGCAATAAATCTTGATATGCAAAATTGGTATCCGAATAACCATGTAGAAAAAAATAATTACTATAGAGCTTTAATTGGATTACCGCCAATGGACTCTAAAGGCAATGTATATGAAGATACATTGATACATTCATATGACCCAAATACAGAATCTTTTATAGAGTTTGGTGAAACTTATATAAATAAAGCACCAACAAATATTTATCCAAAATATCATTGGAGGCAAGAATTCTATAAATATGATGCTTATGATGTATCAATTTTAGAGGAATATGATTTAATAAATGAGTTTATTGCCGCATGTGGAGGCAATATTCATCAACCGCGTTATAGATATCTTAAATATTTAGGCGATGAAAAATTAAATTTATATGAATGCCGTAAAGCTGGAAATTTTGAACTTATAGGAATGACCACTGTTGATGATCAGATAATTAAAGGTAAATTTTCTGATATATTTAATGTAAATAGAGATTATGTCATAAGAGCGGTATATTCTGATGCATATAAATTCCAATCAGATTATTATAATAAATTTATTATAATATTTATATTAATAAATACTATAATGGATATGCTTACTGGTATACCTGACTTAATTATTAATAGAGATGTATTTGATGCTAGATGTATCAAATATTTATTTGAATCTTTTGGTATTCCGTATTATGGAGAAATACCAATTAAATATCAGCAAGCAATGCTAAAGAATCTTAATATTTTAATTAAGTTTAAGTCCAGTACAAAAAACATGGTAGATATTTGCTCTTTATTTGGATTCAGAGACGTAAAAGTATTTGGATACTATTTAATGAAAGATAGAAATACCGATGATTATACTGGAGAATTTATTCTTGATGAAAATAATGATATCAATTATGAGCCAGAATATCTTTATGTGTTAGATCCATCAGATGGAAATATTATTGATAAATCCAGTAGAAGATTCACAAAATTATCTGAATATAGAAATTTTGTAGAGGATTATTACTATAAGACAGTTAAGGTTGAAGAATCTGATGGTACTATAGTAAGTAAAAGAATTATAAATAATGATAGGGAACTTTTCGTATATGATGAAGAATATAATGAAATGATTCCTCTTAAAGATAGCACATATTTCACTCATGTTAAAGCTGATACACATCCAGCATCATTAAAATTTATCAAAGTTCCAATTAAAGAAGAACTTTCAGGATATAAGAAAGATACTGATTATATGCTAAATTATGATGAGGTTACCAATGGAGACCAATTCTGGGATGGTGGATTAGATCATGAGTATCTTAAAAGAAAGATTTTGGATTATGAATTCAATGCTGTAAGGTCTAAATATATATCAATAGAGACAGCTACTGATATGACTGATCTTTCATTCCAGATGTCATATTTCTATAATATGATATTTGATAATTATTATTTGGAAGACGCATTGACTTTAAATATTCCATATATTAAATCTAGTCATAAATTTAAATTTAATGATGTAATTTGTTATCTATTTGCATTGATGTATTATTACTATGGTCTTGAAGACAATATAATGTATTCTCCAACACAGATTCTTTATGTTAAGGGGTATAATTTTAATAAAGATTTAAATACAATTCTTCAAGATGCAACAATATTTACACAAACAGATGGATATGGCGAATTATTAGATTATGAGAAGAAAAACATATTTGATATTAATGAAAGAATATCTGAAGATAATTATGATTATAGAAAGACGTTTGATGTTCCAGAGTATTATGTAAAAGCTTTCAATATGGAAGCAGATGTTGATGCTCTTGATAAATGGTTAAGCGATAACTATCAAATGTCATTGGAAGATTTTATTGTTGATGATACTTTAACTAATTTCAATGAAATTATAACAGTAAAATCGTTCTATTCTTTAAATAACTCATATTATCAGAAGAGTATATTCAATGGTAACATGAGCCCACTTCAATATAATAATGATATCAAATATGCTTATGATTTCGAATTAATTAATAAATTATATTTAAATGATGTTTCATTAAATCCTCATGTTTATATAGAAGAACAAGTAGAGTCTGCTGAAAGTATTGGTATGAGTTATGGTTATATTGAAGGAATATTTGCCATAATACCAAAATACACTTCAGTTCCAAGTAGTAAAGAATTAATGGAACGAGCAGAATTTATTAATTCTAAAGAAGACCTCTATGATGATAATTATATATTAGAAAATATCTTTGGATTTAATGATGAAATAACTGAACATGTTAAAGAAAAAATTGGATATAAATATCTGGTTGAAGTCATAGATTCTACAGATAATTTGATTTATATTCTAAATAACAAAACTTGTGCATTGCAACCAGACGGTACTGCAGTTGCAATATATAATAAATTTGTTAGATATAATGATACTTATAGTAGAAGCGATGTTCAATATTATATATTAAATCTTGATAAAGAATACGTTCCATTGATTACTGGATCAATCAGAATAAAAAATTCTAACGGATTATTTATTTTTGGTTCAGATCATGTTTACCAAAGATTAAATGGAGAATTTGTAGAAATTACAGATGAAAAATATTTCACTCCTGAAGCTGGAACTAAATATAGTATTCTTAATTTTAACGAGGAGTATTATAATATTACAGAAGATGGAAAATATATTTTAAATCCTGATAATTGCTATATAAAGGTAGAACAGAATAGCGTAATAAAATATGTTCTTCTTAGAAATATTAGTGATTATAATAATCTAATTGTAACTGACTCTGATTGTTATATAAGACATTCAGATGGGCATTTTATTAGATTTGATTATACAGATTATTATATAAGAACTCATAATGATGAAGAAAGATCTGTAGAAGCATTGTATAATGAAGAACCATTATATGTAATCACTAATGAAGAGACGGAATACTATGATCCTGATGAGCCTGACGTATTCTATAAGAAGATAGAAGATTTTTATTCAGAAAACAACTATACTGTATATAGAGATATTTTATATGTAAAGGATTCTTCTGGAAATTATATTCCTGAAGATAATCTTGTATCTCCATTAAATTGCTATTGTTATGATAGTAATACTAATAGTTATAAACTGGTGATTAAATCATTCTATTCATATAGTGACTATGATAATCCTAAAGACGTTAGATACGTACTTATTAGGCAATCAAATAATGATTATATTAAATATGAAAATAAATCATATACATATTCTGAAATTATAAGTAATAGTAAACAGTATGTATATAATAGTGATAAATCATACTTAACTCTATTATATAAAGAACCAAAATATAAAAATACTAAGTCTCTAATTGTCGTTTTCAATAAGGCAATGAATACAAACACCATTGCCGATTTAATGGCTGAAAATGATAAATATAACCCATCATTACATGATAATGTATGGGATGAAAATGACTGGTATTATGAAGGCGTTGGGCATGATCCAAATAATCCATCCGGAATGCATGGTGAAAATTTATGGTATTATGTAAAGCCAGGAGAAACAAGAGAAATAGTAAATGAAAATGCTCAAATTATTGATATTATAGGTTCTGGTTATTATCTTGATAGCGATCAATATATTGGTTCCAATATAATGGTTGAAAATGAAGAATATTATATATCATTCGATTTTGAAACTAATTTTGATGGAACTGTAAATATATCATGTACTGCAGATAGTAATGTTAAAACTACTTCAGACAGATCTTATTATATAAGGACTGGAGAAAAGAAACATGTTTCTCAGGTATTTAAAGCTAATAAAACTCAGCGTCCGGCACTTAGAGTATTAAAATATGGATTTACTGAAAACCCAATAAATATAGGAGATTATGTTGTAATATCTAATGTAAGGATATTAAAATCATATTCAGATAGTTTTGTTTCATTAGATATACCATCATATGATCAGTTAGATTATATCTATAGAACTAATGAAGCAATATATAAATGGCTAATAAGCCAGATGAATAATACAGATGATAAAGTATCTTATGATATCTATAAGAAATTGTATGACTCATTAATGATTGCTAAATATAATAAAGAAGTATTTAAGCTTGATGATAATACATATGCTAAGACTTATGCTGATTTCTTAAAATATAGGGATGATGTTTTATATGATCGTCTTGATAATTTTAAATCAATGGAATTTGGAGCTATGCAAAGCGCCATTGCTGATGAAATTATCGAAATTACATATGCATTAAATGATGTAATAGGTAAATATAATTATGATTATTTATACTCGTACTTCCCTGGAGCATCTATAAATTTCATCCAAGACTATATTTATAAAATAATCAATTGGTTTAAATCATGGAAAGTTCAACTCTTAGGTATAAATACGGTTTATCGTTTAGGTGGAGTAATGGGTGATGGAACTGAAGGTTCTGGAACTACATTTGATAATTCAGATTTCTGGATTAAGATATTACAGAATGATGAATATCGTATTAAACTAAGAGAAAAATATCCTGAAGGGTTCATATATGGAGAATGCAAGATTAATCCATTCGATGCAACATCACCAGATGGAACTCCATATACAGACAAATATGATTTAGACCCATCACATAGGTTTAAAAATAAAGTGCGTATTATGGATAGGGTAAGAATAATTGCCCGTACAGGAAATTCTATTGAATTTAGAGATGGTCTTTATAATATGCATATTGTACTTAATGATGATACAACTACAGTCACTGTTACTGAAGATAATCTTCTTACTATTTCTACTATCAATGGAGATCAATTCTCAACAATTAATGAAAATAATATGATTATTTCTACAGATGAGACAGAAGATGATATGTTTATCTCTCAATATATAGATGAGATTAATTTACTTTCTGGTGATTATATAGAATACGATGAATTGGAGGATGATGACGAATGAGCAATAAACTGCTTTATTTAAATGAGAGAGTTAGACAAAATGAAAGATTCAAGATTGATAATCCTCAAAGAATTAATTCTAAAGTTGAATTTTTTAATGATGCGACGGGAGAAAGGATTTGGGAGCCGCTACATAACAAGACAGTTATTGCTGGTGCTGCATTAACTATGATGAAACTGTTTAATTTTAGTAGAAGCGTTCTTGAAAATACTCCTACATATGATAATTCAGAGTTGGGTTTAGGTCTTGATGAGGGAGCAGATGGAACTACATATCCAACTATAGCAATTAAAGATGGTGATGGAATTGTAATTGGTTCCATGCAAGATGAAACTCAAAGAGTAATTCTTGGATTCTGTGTTGGTATGGGTGGTTCTGGACTAGATGCATCTGATGTATTTGATGTACCATATGCATCTTGGATTACTCCCGATAATCTTGTTCCATTTAGATATCCATTAATTGCTTCTGATACTGTAGATGAAAATATTTATAAGGGCAAAAAACAGATTATATTAACCAATGGTAATACTGTTAATGCATATTACTTCAAAGAATTTTCTAACACTCCAGAAATGGTTCAAAATTATGTGTCTACTATTGGTACATTCACTGATAGAGTATCTGCAAATAATGTATATAGTCCATATGCAAGTGCAGACAAAGCACAGACATATGTAGAGCTTCATTTAAAAATTACTTCTGAAGATTGTAGAGAATTTTTCCTTGCTCATAGTGGTCTTGAATCTGCAAAGATTAATCAAATTTCTCTTGTATACGGATGGAAGAAGACAGTTCCAGTATCTAAAGCAGATGCTCAAGGAAATATTAGAACAATTAACTATGAATATTTCCAAGACGTTAGACCATTCTCTGTAATTAATATTCCTTCAGAAATTTTATCTGATAGGTCAAAGAGTTTAAGTATTATCTATACATTATACGCTTAATAAAAAATATCCTCTAGGGAGTAATCCCTAGAGGATATGTTATTTTTAAATACAGTATACCTTAACGTATTCATCTCTAATAAATGGAACTTTGGTTGTATAAGTACAAATAAAACTATCAACTCCTCCAGATGTTGAAATACACTCTTTTATATCCATTTGTGTTTGTTCAGAATATGCAAGAACTATTTCTCCCACTTTAAGTCCTGATAAACGACAAGTTCCAGATTTTTGCCCTGCAGAGATACTAATTATGCCAATTTTAATATCAGCAAAATGCAATACTAAACTTGGAGGTAAGTTTAAAATTAATCTTTTAAATATATCTACTAGTTTAGTTTTGGCTTTAAAATATAATGTAGTTCCTTCAGTAAGATCTTTTCCTAATGAAAGACGTTCTACAATATCATATACCAATTCTCTTTCTGTAGCTTTATCTAAAGTTAAATCGAAAGGAATATTATTCATATATTTATTTCACCTCCTTTTGTTAACATGTCATAGCCTCAAATACTATGCGTTCACCCTCTTCAGTTCTTGTAAATAAAGTAATTATTTCTGTTTGTCTATTTATAGAATAATCTAGATCTTCAAATAATCTTACTCCATTTCTATATACTCTAATTACAGAACCAACTTCATAACCAAGCATATTATAAGATATATCTCTTTCATCATCTCTGCAAGTATGAATATATCTTGTAGTCGTTAACATAGATTCTGTAAGGGTTAATGGTTTAGCCACACCTACATTTACTAAGATTTTTATAATACGATTAGCTGGAACGCCTCCAGGCATATTAATTGGATACTGAATAAATGAACTATTAGCATGAGTTATAGTAAGAATAAAGTTTTCATCTTTAACATTTGTAGTTAAGATATTAAGCATAATAAATCTTCCATCTAATGTTACGTTATTAGATACAAGTTCTACTCTAATCTCTGTAGGTAATGATGAATTATCTACGACAAAATATGCTGATCCAGAATTAGCATTTATAGCATCGGAAAAATCTTTATATAAGCTATATACGGCTGCCGATGTTGCAGCAGATGTGCAATCATTTAATGTATAAGAATCTGATGTTTTTTCTAGCTTATTTAAAGATATAGAGTTATTTGCAATCTGACCGCCATAGATTGCTGCTTTTGCTCCATCAGCAATACCAATAGCATTATAAATATAAAGAATATCAATACGTCTACCAATCTCAAATTTTTCATTAAAGAAAGTAATTGTAGCGCCTATAATATCACCGTTTTCATCTCTGTTATCTACAAGAGAATATCTTGATTTATCTACATATACTGTACCAACTCTCAATTCAAGATAATTACCATTATCTGGATAATTCGGGAATGGGTAAGTGATTTCAAATACATTCTGATCTTCCTGAGCTACTTTAATGTAATCATTAGCAAAACCAAGACGAACCATATTATCTAAGCGCTCTTGAATATTAACTCCGTTTTTATCAAATACAGCATCTGCTGTAGTTACAGGTACAAAGTAAATACCATCTGTATTCCTCATAAGAACCATTCTGGTATCTGGAGAGAATAATTTATCAAGATCTCTTGCGTAATCAAAGCCTAAAAGATTTTCTGGATAAAGAAATCTTTTATATATAAAATTAAGTAGATCGTGTAATGATAATGGCTCATCAAGTCCTTCAATATTAATAGTAATATCATTACCAAATGCTTCTTTAATCATGATATTGGTAATATCAATAATTTTAGTAGCATCATGAGGATCTACAATATAAAGATGATATGTTGGTTCTTTATCTACATCCCCAACATAATCAATTAAAAATTCACTATTTTGCGCTAATTCTCTATTTCTATACGGTAATGGTTTAAGCGGAATTCTGCTATGATGGAATTGAGTATCTAGGCTCATTTATATATCCTCCTTATGTATTTATAAGCATAAAATTCTTAAATTTACCAAAATGTTCAGCCTATACATTTTTGGACATTCTTATAAGACTCCCTTCCATTATAGGAGGAATAATATGAAATTTAAAGAAAAAATACAAAAATTTAAAGAGAAAAGAAAATTAGCTAAAATTGAAAAAGAAAGAATTGAAAACGAACTTGAAGCTATAGAGTATGCAAAAAGAAAAGAAAGATATAATGACATGCTTCGTGATGAAGCATTAAAACAGAAATTTCTTACTAATATGAGTAAGATAAAGATAAATACATATACTAAGAAAATGGTTGCTGCTATTTTAGCATTTTCTATACTATGTATTTCTGCAAGTTATGTTTTAGCTTTTCTTGACAAACAAAATACTCTAGAATCACTATCAATTCAACTTTGTATAACTATATTAGGTGTGGCATTTGTATATATGGTTAGGGCTTATTTTGATTCTAAAGCTGAGCATAATAACCTAGATAGCAAAATAAAAGAAGAATTGGAAGGGGATCTTACTGATAAAATAAATAATATTCTTGCTGAAGCTGGGATACATGTTAATATTCAAAATTTTCTTAATAATGATGAATTAGAGGATGAAGAAACTGAACCTAGTGAAATTGCTAGACCTAATGCTTTAAGTCATGGATGGCATAATAATGTAAAACCCAAGGACAATTCAGTAGGATAATATTTATTTTATAACACAAAAATAAATATCTAAATAAATAGGAGGAAATATAACTTATGAACAGTCAAACTCTAGTACTACTAATTCAGCTTATCTTAATCATTGGAGCATATCTGGTTGGAAGATATATCGTGCCAAATGTTCCACAAGAAACAATACAAGATGTCACAGCCAAAGTAAATCTTATTATTAGTTATGCAGATAAGTTTGTTTCATGGGCTAAATGGTTTATGAAAGATTATACTGGGGCAGAAAGAATGGCTGCTGTAGTAGAGCAACTTATGAATATTGCCAATAGATATAATCTTGATATTTCTGAAGAAGAAATTAAGGCTATTGCTCAAAAAGCATATGATCAGATGCAAGCAGGCATTAAAGAAGCTGAAAATCAGAAAATTATTGCTGAAGCAGCAAAAGAAAATGCAGCAAATACTACCAGTATTGTAATCCCTAAAGTAGAGCAAGCTAGCTCTGGAATTAATTCTGGAACTCAGCTAACAACTCCACAAGAAAGTGTTACATATCTTTAATAAAAAATAAATCACAAGATATAAATACCGTAGGCGTAAAGCCTACGGTATTTATATTTCTTAATTGGTTAGCCGTTATGATAATATCCGATCATGCAGCACAACTGCTTTACAATGCACTCTTCAGCACCGCACGGCTTGTTTTTGTTGCCGCGGATATGTGCATGCAACGGACAGTCGTGGCAGTTGTTAATATTGACGAAATCGAAAAACCAATCGCGGGGATCTTCGCGATGAATAGTTTTAATTTCTCCATATTCAATTGGAAAATGTCCCGTTGACGTAGCATCAATATCATCAACTGCAAGCTGCAACTCTCTAGATCCCTGTCTCAGATCTTTTTCAATTTTAGTAAGACGATATGTTTCACCATCAATACTGACAAGAGTAGGATCATTAATACTATCAACGCAGCTCTTAAGCTCCTCAATAGTATTGCTTAATCTTTCTACAACTTCAATAAGATTGCGATTAGCCATCCTACAATTGTACTCTTTTATAGTACCAAGCTCTCTCACAAAATTTCTATCCATATTATTTATTCTCCTTTCTAATATATGGATTTAGTTTGCTTCGTTATACACTTATATATTATATAATTAAATTTCTTTTAAATTGCAAAACACGTAAGATCTGTAAGCCGGAACATTCTTATAATTGAATTAAAATATAAAGGAGGGTTATAATATCTATGGATATGGTATATCGAGACACTCCAGTTGGTTTTCATAGATTAAATCCTGGGCCATTGGATGATCAAGAAATATTTACAAGCAATGCTGATTTGCTTGATTATCTTAAAAATAGAACTGGATATCATGGTCAAAGAGTATTGTTAAAATACGGATTCTATGACCAGCAATGCGTATTTAAAAAGGGTAAAGGAAATACCCTTGTTCCAGTACTTGAATTGCCTCCAGGAACTGAATTAATTTTTAAATTATATAATAATAAGCATTATGTACTAGTATGGTATTTTAATGATGATACAGGAGCAATTCCTGGAAATCAGCAAGATAAAATGATTTGCTTTGGAAAACCATATTACTTTGCAATGTTGCCGCAATGCAGTTTATTTGCTAATACAAATACCAATATTAATTATCTTCTTGAAGTAAACGATGAAATAACTCCATTAACACAGGATAATCCTATGGATGTAGTATCATCTGGAAGTTTAAGAAGTGTAATGGATAGAGGTCTTGAAAATATGACATCGGGTAATATTGTGCGGCTTTGGGTAGAATGCGATGATTACTATAAAGCTGTGGGGGTATAAATATGGCTGATTATAATTTAGGACCATATAGGCCTAGACCTAGAGGTGTTTTTAGCAATATAGAGATGTATAGATATCTTGATATCGTAGAATATAATGGTAGTTCATATATAAATATAAATTATGATACTATTGATGGTATTGCTTGTATTGGAGTATCTCCAGAAGGTGAAAATGAATCTGATTTGTATTGGATGCCTATTGCAAAACGAGGTGAAAAAGGAGATACTGCAGATTATTATACGCCATACTTAGAAGTAACAAACGGAGCTTGGGATTATTCTAATGGTGACAAAATATTTATTCCTGAAGTTGATCAAGAAACACTGAATCTTGATATTTCTAATGTATATGATGGTTGTTGCGGTATTATAATTACTAAGAATGAATTATCCTTACCCGCCAATAGTTATTATTCTGCAGACTATAAGTATGTATCAATAGTTAATTCTGATGATTATTATTTTTACACCTTTACTTATGCGAATATGGGTTCTAATTCGTATATGTTTATATGGCATAGAACGGTTATAAATCGTGGCAGGAATTAATCAATTATTCTCAGGCATTCAAATGATCCATAAAAATAATCATGTGCATACTACTCGTGAAGGATACATTCTTAAAGAAAATATGAATGATTTTCCTTTAGTAGAATATACTGGTAAAAATACAACTCTGTATAATCTTTCTCAAGGAATGTATAGAATAACGATTAATGGAACCCAGTATGCTTTTCTATTACATGATGTTTTGGGAGGGTCAGATCGTATTGTAATAAATGATGAAAATGATGCCTACACTATAATTGCTTTAAGAAAAAGACCCTTATATTTATATAAAATAAATGAAGGAACTATAATTGACGCAATGGGTTATCAATTAAAACATAGCGTAAATGATAGAATAGATATTCTTGCAATGGATGGGTACACTAGAGTTAAAGAACCACCATTTGTAGTTGACCTTAATCATCCGAGAAAAATAGACTTTACTTCAACATATAATATCAGAATTAGTAAACAAGATGAATCATATGAAGATTATATCTTTGGTATGAGGTCTTATCTTAAAAGTATGAAAGTAGATGCTAGAACAATTATAGCTGACAGAATATATGTTGAAGGTGCTTCTAATAGAGCTTTATTTTTATTTAAACTTGGTAGATTAGTATTATCTGGATATGAACCATTTGTTAAAGTAGATGAATTCTCTTCTAATGAGATGAATGTTTTCTGGTATGATAATAAAATGGTTAAGGTTGGAAGTTATCTATGTTGTAGTCATTTTAATACCATTACTTGGGATGAGATGCGGGATAAAACATTTAATTTCGAAGGCATTTGTTCCGGAGGAACTGAACAGTATCAGGGTTTCTTTATAAAAGTGAAAAATTCTGATTACCCAGAATGGGATGATGTTCGTGCTAAGATATTAGAATGGTATACTATGACTAATAATACTCTACATGAGCTAAGAATGCAAGAATATAGCAAATTGTCTATAAGTAATTATTATAAATCATATGAAGATTTTAAATCTCAATATCCTATAATAGAATATTGTTGTCCTATAACGATAGAGTATGAATTGACAAATTATGAATATAGACAACTTGCTTTGGATAAATATAAACTTCCAACTTATTTTAATAATACGTCTATCGCAATTAATCCATATGAAGTTAAAAATTTTTCAAGATATCTTCTTAGTAATATCATTGGTGTAGTGCCTAAAAATGGAATTATTAAAAGTATTGCCGAACAAGAACAAGAATCCGGTAAGACTGAATTTTATTATAGAATTCTTGAAGAGAATAGAATATTAAGAAATATTTTATCTAATCAAGAATATGTGGGAACTTTTGAAACGCATTTCGAAAATGATTACATAACTACAATAACAAATAATAATGTAGCTGGAAGTACTAATAGATATGCTAGAATTTTACAAGAAAATACTATTTTAAGAGATTTATTCTCTAGAAATATAGGTTATAAATTTCCTGTGGCAACTGTAAATGATTCCAATATGGTTGCTCTAATTCCTAAAAATGGAATAATGAAAACAGAAGAAGAACACGATGCGGAACAAGGCGCAGAATACTATGATCAAATCATAGATGAAAATTATATTTTAAGAGATTTGGCAATTGCTGGAGAATATAATATAAAAGCGTCTTATTTCTATAAGCACCTTAGATTAAATATATAAAGATTGGAGGTGGTTTAAATATATGGCAAGGTTAAATGATACTGTCGTTCATGGTCTTATAGATGTATTCGACGGATATTATATAACAGAAAAGAAGCATAAATTAGCAGTAATACAAGATAATACCCTTCTTTTAGCAGATATTGGATTGAATACCACACTACGCGGTATTAATATGCTTATTGAGGGAACTGGCACTGGTGATTTTAAAACTCAAAGACAGATTACTATAGATTCAGCTATAGAAGGCGTAGATATTAATGCGGGAGGCGGAGATATAAATGCAATAGCAGAAAGATCCGCCAAACTTCAAGCCAAGGGTGGTACACTTGATGTACTATCCACTGGAGATATGACTCTGGATTCATCATTAGGTAAATTCTCTCAGCATTCTAAGGGAAATATTGATATGAAATCAGATGATGGTCATTACACGATGGAATCTAATGGAGATATAGATTTAAAATCTTCTAATGGTCATTATGATTTAAATGTAAGAAATGATATAACAGAAACATCTAGTGGTGGTAAAAAATCTGTCCGTGTTAATGGTAATATAGAAGAAAAATCTGATAATGGCGGAAGGTCATATGTTGGTACGGGAGATATTACTGAATATACTACCGGTGGCAAAAAGACTACATCCGTTAAAGGTGATATCTCTGAAACCTCTACAGATGGTGGTAGATTTACCAGTGTTAAAGGCAATATTACTGAAGATTCATCTGAAGGATTTAGAAGAAGCAATGTTCGAGGAAATATTGATTTTACTTCAAGCCATGGTCATTTTAAAGCTGATGTAAATAGTGATATTGATCTTCTAAATGAAACTGGCAGTTTCAATGTAGACGTTGGCAAAGATATTGATTTTAGTACTGATGATGGACATTATTCTGCAAGTGTAACAAAAGATATTGATTTAAAAACTACTGATGGTCATTATAACGTAGATGTTACTGGTGATATAGATTTACTAAGCAGAACAAATGGTCATTATAACGTAGATGTTAAAAAAGATATTGATTTTAAAACTACCGATGGTCATTATATTGCCCAAGTCACAAAAGATATTGACTTTAAGAGTACTAACAATGGTCATTACAACGTAGATGTTAAAAAGGATATTGATTTTAAAACTACTGATGGTCATTATAACGTAGATGTTACTGGTGATATTCATGAAGAATCTACAAGTGGTCAAAAATATACTAAAGTTAATGGTATTATATATGAAGAGTCAACCTCTGAAGGTAAAAATACTTTAGTAAAGAAAGCCATAACCGAATATACGGATGCTGGCGGTAGGTCATTTATTTGTGAAGGCGAAGGTGATATTTATGAAGAAACTAAAGGTGGTGGTAAAACTACTAAAGTTAAAAATGATATCACAGAGGAATCTTCTAGAGGTAAGAAGTCTACCAGCGTTAGATATAATATAGATGAAGCTTCTACTCATGGTGGCAAGAGTACTATAGTAGAAACTGCTATATATGAACAAAGTAGAAGCGGTGGTAAAACTACTAATGTTAAAGGTAATATAGAAGAAACTTCAAGTAATGGAAGCAAGACTACTTCTGTACATTCTGATATTACTGAAACTTCAGATGCTGGCGGTAAGATTACTACGGTTAAAGAAAGTATTTTTGAAGAAAGTACTTCTGGATCTAAGAATGGCACATATTACGGCGCCATATATGAAGAGAGTAGAAACGGTGGTAAAACTCTAAAAGCTAATGGTTTAATTAAAGAAGAATCTGTAAATGGTGGAAAGTCGGTTGATGTCAATATGAATATTGACATGAGGTCAAGATCTGGATATGTTAAATTTGAAGCTGCTGGAGACTTTATGGCTGAGGCTAAAAATGGAGATCTTGATCTTAGAGGAAGTGGTAATCTAGAGTTAGTAGTTGATGGAGTTAGTCACATACAATCTGGTGAAAGCATGTTCTTTGACGTTCCAGCTATAAGACTTCAGAACTCAGCTCATCTATATGGCTTGGCTGAACCTGATGAAATAGTTGGATGGAATGATATAGAAGAAGGTACATTATATTTTAAATTACTTGACTAATATTTTGCTATTCAGGCAACAAGCATTGTTGCCTGAATAAAGTTTTGTGAAAATACTCCAGAAAGGAGGAAAATATATTTAATGGCTACATGGAACTCATCTACTTCCGGAGTACTATATGTACATGCGAAACCAAGAATATATATAACCGGTGTTATAAATTTTAGTACAGGCACGTATACTAATTTAAAAGTATCATCTGAAACTGGATTTTATGGCTATGATAGTTATCTTAGTATATATAAAGGAAAACCTGGAACCAACGGTAGCGTTAGAACAGAATTAAAATATTTTAAGCAATATACATTTGGAACGAGAGAGAATCGCTCACCAGTGACAGTATCTATACCCGACGGTTCATTTAATCATAGCTCAGGAGCAGAATATTATATTCTTTTTGAATGCCAGCAATCTGAAGCATTAGTAGGCGAGGATTGCGATACATGGAATGCTAATACAAGATTAGATAAAGGATTAGATGATAATTTTGTAAATACTATAAAGACTTATCCGGATAATAGTAGTGCGTATTTTTGCGGAAGCATATTTAAAATGACTACTTATGATGTCAAGCCTGGTACTTTAACTATATTAGACGGATATAAGAGAGAAAAAGTTAATGGTGCAAATAGATTTACTGGTAGGGTGAAATATGAAAGAAAGAATGCTTTAGAATATTATGGTACCCAATCTGGTGGTTCGGGCACTGCAACTTATAAAAATAAGATACGTATTAAAATACTTTATTTTAAACAAGCTACTGATTCGAGTTTAACAACAGCATATACCGCATATATTAGTAATGTAAATGTAAGTACTAATAGTAATGGTACATATAGTTTTGATTTTATTGTTGGAAATGATAAACTCCCTACAAAATCATGGTGCGAATTCTGGGTATATGTTACAGAAAAATTTGGAGATAGTTCGTACACGACATTATCAGATAATTTTGATTGTAGTGGATTTACAACCAAAAAAGGTTCAATTGCTCTTACAGCATCAAGAAGTGGTGGAACTACTATTATAGCAAAACCAAAATATACTCCTGGAGAGAGTGGAGTAACATTTTGGGGTGCTATATCAGCAAGTACTGCTAAAAATTCAACTAATAGTAGTAAAGTATGGTTGGCTATATATGCTAATTCTAATTTAACTACTCCAATTCAACAAGTATATGTATCAAAAGATGCAACAAGTTATAGCTTCACTACTAACATTGCAGCTACAACTGCATATACAATTAAAGCAGCTGTTGTTGAAAATATTGATGGAACACCAACACTAAGTAGTGCCGTAGCAACTATTGCTGCAGAATCATTTAACGCTGGTACTTTGTCTATAACAACAGCCGCCAAAGTTGGAGATGGTACTAAGGTTCAAGCAAATGCTAAATATACTAAAGGCTCACCAAACGGAGCTACAGCTGTATGGGGTTCAACATCTACTAGCGGGACTACTGATAGTAATAAGAATAAAATATTACTAAGAATAATGGATTTTTCAGGAACCAAAGTTGGAGATGATAAATATATAAGCACCTCTGGAGGTTCTAATGTAGAATGGACGGGATTGATAAGCACTGAGCCATATGCTATATATGCCTATGCAGTTGAACAGCTTGAAAATAAACATTCTTTACTTGCTTCGGCTGATGTTGAAGCTTATGCTGCTCCTGGATATGTGCAAATTGAAGGTGAAAGAACAGAAAACACTCTTGTTCTAACAGGCACTTATTTTGGTGAAGCTAAATTCTGGGCTGCAAAAAACGTATCAACAGCACAGGCTTCAGATTTACTTAATAAAGTATATGTGTCTGCTGTAGAAAAGGGTACTAATTACTCATATGAAAATACACCCATAGTAGCTAAAGTAAGTAATGGAGGGTCATACACATTTACTGTAAATAGATATAAAACATATAAGATTTATGCAACGTGTAATGAAAATATTGGTGGAGCTAATAAGAAATTACTCATAGCTCAGGCAGAAATTGAAGCTGATAAAAAACCAATAGACCCAACTGATCTTGTGGATATGTATGGATGGATTACAGGTACTACAATTAGTATGCAACCTGTATTTGAATTTGGTGATATAAAAGAAGTAAATTGGTCTGCAAAACTGGGAAGAATAACTGTTTTTGGTAAGTCTACACCATCTGAATCAACCAAAGTAAGGTTTGAACTTTTAGCTAATTCAACAACTTATAATATTATATTCCATGGGTTACATGCTGCTACAGTGAATAAAGACCCAAATATGACAGATGCTGAAGGTAATGCAATTGAAGTTGATACTGATATTCGTAAACTCGAATATGCAGCAACAGACATTTCCTATGACTGTATGACATATGGTTGCTCAATATCAGCATTTAAAATTGGCAAAAATTATTTTGATGGACGCTTATCCCAAGTCAAAGGTGCAATGGCTGAAAGCTATCATTTAATGGTAGAAGGAGATGAGAAGTCATATTCAGTATATTGCAGAACTAGAAATGGTTCATCAATAGGTAATACTAATGTGGGTAATGTAACCATATCTGGAACAGATGTGTATATATCTGGATTAGAAGCATCAACAAATTATAGAGTATTTGTATATCTTAATGATTGTAAAGATAAAGAGCCCAATGGAGATCCAGACGCAAATAATTATTTAGATTTCACAACTGAAGCTAAAGCTGTTGCAGGCGCATTTAATGCACGCGTTACAGGTAAAACTGTTACAGTAACTCCATATTTTATAAGATGGAATAATTCTGAATATGTAAATTGGACTGTAACAGCACATAAAGGCGCTCCAGATGGTCCTGTTGCTGGAACTGGTAGTGTAACAAAACAAGCTAATGCTTCAACAATGCCATCTGCATGGATAGGTGGATTGGAGAATGGAACTAAGTATTATCTTACGTTCACAGCAACTGATGATGGAAATAATGATATCCCTATAGAAAATATTGAAATTATAACATATGGAGTTACATTACAAGTTGGTACTACATATACCAGAATGGTTAAAGATAATATTATAAAATACACTGAAGGCGAAAGAGCATCAGCCACAGCACAAGATGCTTCTAGAGGCTCTGCAGTGAAATATATTATTGCAACTATGGATGGTGATGTTATAATAGACTCTACTACAGTAAACTGTAGACGAACAAATCCAAATATATTTGATACGTATCCAATTTATGCATTAACTCCAAATACTGATTATAGATTTATTGCATATATTGATGGTATTTCTGCATATTCAACAGATCCAGCTGAAAGTACTGGGGAAGAAGTTGAAATTATTAACGATACTATTGTAAGTGATACATTCAAAACTAAGTATGTAGCATCTAATCTTCAAGTTGTTACTGATGCTACTGGAACTACTATATCTGTAACACCGACATGGATAGCTTCTAATTCACCTAATAATACATTAACTTGCCAAATGGGTATTTTTGCAGATGGTGTACTATTACAGACTAAAGAAACTACTGTAAGCGGTACGGCAATTTGGTTTACAGGATTGCAGAGAGGTAAAGAACACACTATTGGATATTACGGTCAAGATAATGAAGGTAATACAGTAGAAAACTTTATTACTTATGCAGATGGTTATAACGGTTCAACAACAGAAACTACATATAAATTATTCTTTGAAAATGTATCTAAATCTACAAGATCTGTACAATTCGATTGCCATTCTAATAGAGGATTACCAGCCGGTAGAGTTATTCAATATGAAATAGTTGAAGACTTAGCTATAAGAATGGATTGGACTGGTAGTATGAATGATTTTGCTACTAGTAAGTACATCTTATTCCGTCATAACACGCCATTTTCTGTAAGAGTAAGAATAGAGGGTATGAGAGACCAAGATGGCAATTTCGATACAGTGGAGGAATATACAGATAAAACAAATCTATTTGAGTTGGCATTTAGCGATTATATTCCTCATATACATATTCTTGAAACTAAATGGCAAGCACTTGCAGATCAATTAGAATATAATATAGATCCAATATCAGGCATTCCAATTACGTTTGTTCCAGATAAAATAACTATTAGCCCAAATAGACCAGGTCATGGCTACACTGGCAGTAATTATGGTACTTATTATCCAAAGATGGTTAGATATTTTAATGGATTAAGTGGAGCTAGAGAATATCATATAGAAATGTGCGTAACTGATGGTATAAACGAAGCAACAGCATCTGTAGATTTATGGACATTACTGCAATTGGTAAGAATATACAGTAAAACTCATGAGACATTTTTAAATGCCATTCCATATATTTATACAGATAAAGTGGATGGGGAACCGAATTGGTACATTGCTCCAGCTTATGTTTATTCAAGAGGGAAATTTAGAGATACAAATCCTGAAAGAGATGAACGTCATTTCTATCCTGAAGATTTTGCTTAATATTAAATTGATTGTATTGTAATTCTCTAGAAGGCTTAGTACTTTAGACATTTAATTAACTGAGTTTTCTAGAGAATTCTATACTCTCTAATAAAAAATATAAGGTGGGTTATTAACAATGAATGCAGATGCTTCAAATGTAATTACAATTATCCAGCCATATTTAATAGCCATATTTATATTTGTAATCGCGCTTACTATAATTTTGGTTGTTTATGTTAGAAAAAATAACCAAAGAATGAGACAGCAAATAAAAGAGCAAAATCATCAAGATATTTCTGCATTTAAGTCATCAATTATAGATATGAATAGAAAATTATTAGATGATATTGTAGAGGTTATGAATAGTAAAGAGGCTCCACTAGATGAGGCTGAGGCATATAGAAAACATCAAGAACAATTAGTAAATATATTTCAGAAATTACGTAAAATTATTAAAGATGACTTAAGCAATACAATGAGCAATACTGGAGCATGTAGAATAGCGTTATATTTATTACACAATGGTCAAAAGTCTACCGGTGGTGTGGATTTCTTAAAAACAAGTTGTGTTGGAGAGAAAGTTCTTATAGGTTCTGGTATTAAAGAGCGTATATTAAATCATTCAAATATACCATTAAATATATTAGATAATATGATAGAAAATCTTGTGGATAATGGTAAGTACATCGTAATGAATGATGAAGAAACAATGCAAACAGCAAGATCTCAGTTTATCTCATCATCAAAAATAAGATATTCATATATGGTAAGTATATATGATTATACAAATAATATGCTAGGATTTGTATTAGCAGAATATGATCATGTATATACAAAAAATGAATCTGATAAAGAATATGCTGCTTTAAGAGAACTTGCAGATAAAATTGCTCCGATACTTTCATTTTCTGAGTATTCTAAACTTACTTTATCGACACTAGATCAATAAAAATACTAGAGGAGCTTTTTGGCTCCTCTAGATTTGCTTTTATATTTTGAGCGACATTTAAATAATATCATCTGGAGGTTTATGGTAATGAGTGATATATATAAAATAATAAATCCTGAAACTGGTGAAGAGCAATTATTGGTTTCAAAAGAATATGTAGACTTACGTATTAGAGCGCTTAAAGATGCGTTTAGTTCCCATATTAAAAATATTGATAACGCTCACAGCGATATTAATGATGATACTGTAAAATCTGCTGCACTATTAGATAATGCTGAATTTAGAGATTTAGTATTTAAAGAAGAAAATAGAGACATTCCAGCTGAGAATATTCTTACGGATGCTGAACATAGATTTATTACTCAAACACAATTAGATACTTTTAAATCTAAACCAACAGCGCATGAAGTAGAAACTTTAGTTAATAATTATTATAATAGCATAAAGAATACTTTCAACGAAATGTATGCTAGATTGCTTAATATGCCTAATGCTGTAAGCAAGTTAAGAGAAATATCTAAATTAATTTCAAATGATTCTGTATTAACAGGGTTAGTAGAAGATTTAGAAGAGAAAGTAAGTATAGAAGATTTTGAACGTCATACAGAATCATATATGCATCTTACAAATTCAGATAGAAGCGCATTAAATATTTTATTAGAACTTATCAAGGATGGCACTATAGATAAAATTAATGATGTATCTTTAGACTATAGCAGAAATGCATATACCGCAAGTCACTTAAATGATAAGACATATGATGAAGTTCGTTCTCGTGGTAAATATATTAAAGTTTATTCTATTGCTGGAGAGAATAATAGTATGGCAGACATATATCTACCAACAAATAGCGATTTGAGTGGTTCTTCACTAATACAAAATATTCATAGTCTTAATGGATTTATATTATTTTTATCTGGAAATTATAAGATATCTGAATTTGATATAAGTAGAACTCGTATATCTAAAGGCACATTAACAATTGATGGCTGCGGTACTTCTACTAAGTTTATTTCTGACAATATGACTTGTAATTACATATCCTTTAGTAATTGTAATATAAATGCAGATTTTCTTATAGTAAAAAATGATGTTACATTTAATAATGTAGAATTTAATGAATGCTATATTTTATTAGAAGATAGTAATAATTGTAAATTCATTGATTGTACTTTTAATAATTGCAAAATAGCAATGAAAAAAGTTTGTAGATATAATAGATTTAGAGATTGCTTATTTAATAGAACAAATATTCCTAAATATGTTGGCACGACTAATACATTTACAGGATCTATAGAAACAATATAAAAAA
>CAZVMM010000031.1:0-32707 GCA_964628205.1 uncultured Muribaculaceae bacterium | reverse complement strand
ATTTCTTTCTATCTGTATTACAAATACTTACAAAATTCTAAAACACTTCCACATGGATCTATTGCCCAAAGCGAGAAAGTGCTTTTCGATGATAGAAACAGACCCATTAGAAGAGTTTTCCGATTTCCCGTGCATGGCATTTGCCCAATACTATGATTTATGCGGTAAGACTGATTCGGCTATCGTTTACTGTAACCTGGTGCTGGAAAAAGGAACAGACATCTATAATCAATATGACGCGACAAGGCTGCTGCACCGGATATATAACAGACAAGGGGACATGAAAAATGCCAACCGGTATGCTGCGGTTTATATGGCCCTGAGCGATTCATTGGATTTCGGGAAACGTCAAGAACTGGCGGCCACGGTAAACAATCAGTTTCAGTATCACTTAGACCAAAAGAAAGAACAAAGCCTGAAAGACGAAAGAGAGAGGTACAAGAATACTCTTATTATTGTGTCATTGGCAGCAATACTGCTGGCAAGTTTCGCCTATCTGTATAATGTCAGAAGGCGCAGCAAGCATCTGAAGGAAGTGCTTAATCTTTCGTCAGAACTGCAGCAAGTGTCAAGTGATGAGAAACAACTGCGCGGGTATGTTGAACAGAAGGAAAAGGAATTGAAAGAATTAAGGACATCATTGGAGAAAACTACTGATGAACTCAGCAACGTGAACAGCGAACTGCAACGGGTCAATGCCGAATTATCGGAATATGAAGAAACCTTGAAAGAAAGAGAGCAACAGTTGTCTGAGAAGATGGAGCAGAACAAGACCGTTATTAAACTGCTCCATCAATCCGAACTAGAGGTCGAAGCCGAAGATGTCATTTATGCGATAAGACAATCATCAACGGGCAAGAAAAACATGACATCCGCTGACTGGAAACAGTTCTATCATGCAGTTGATCAGCTTTATCCATCATTCAGGGATAGATTGTTGAATAAGTTAGGTAATTTCACCGAGCAGCAGATGCAGGTTTGTTACCTAATGCGTATCGGTTTATCCAAGCCACAGATACAAAACATGACCAACCTCTCTCGCGTCACCGTTTGGCGGTGGGTGAAGAAATTTGATTGGGTCTTGACAAATGATGATGATAATGATGCAGCAAGGCACAATGATGATAATAAGAAAAAGTCCTGATTTTGCAGGCATTGTCACCAAGCATCATGAAGTTTTTCTCCATCAGGCGAGCAAACACTTCCTGAATCACGTCCTGAGCCTCGGCATCATCAGCGATCAAGGTTCTGGTCTGATGGATACGTGATGCTGCTTGATCAGGCTCTCCGTTTTATTCTTGTCACGCATATCATATCAGTGTCGTCTTTCGATATTAATGACGATTGAGACCACCGTTTTTTACACTTCACCGCATTTTTTGAAAAAGCGGCTCTTTCCATGGCAATATTATCGCAATCCCTGGTAATAAACAACCCCCAGATGGATGATCTTTGCTTTTCTCAAAGAGAACTCAATCACCGAATTTCATTGCTGACACTAAATGATGTGGTTATTGTAAACGAATATTATAGAATCTATCCAGACCCAATTTAAAGCATTTGGCAAAATATTCATGAGTAGTTTTTTCGCCCGACTTGACAGTTTCATCGTATAACTTTTTGATTACAAATTGAATGAATGGCTCAACTGGCTTTTGTGGTAAAGGCATACCTAATTTATTAATTGCCATACCCCATAGGGCGAGGATTTTTTTCTTGTCCTCTTTTAATCTAATGGTTTGAATCTTGGGTATAAGTATCGAATTGAAAGCATTGAGAACATCAGCCTCAATACTTAAGATAGTTTCTTGTGAGGATCCATCATTGACTGGGGCCTCAGAGAATTTAGATTCGAGGCCATAGAATGAGAATCTATCAAATGTCTTGCGTTTATTGAATGAGAAACATGCTGCCACATCACCAAGTAGTAAAGAGACTATTTTTGTTTTACGATCATATTCGCAATAAATCATGCCTTCATGATGTTTTGAGAAATCTTTGCAGTACAAGACTTTATAAGAGAAAGGCAGTTTATTCATTATTTTGGAAGTATCGCCTTTTTGGTCTTTTGTTTGGATAAAGGCATTGAGTCGTTTCCTGAGAGCTTCTTCTAAATGTGTTGGTAATTTGAAGTAAAATACCTCGAACGCAGAGATTCGCCAAAGAAGTGAAACCCAAAAGAAATATGCATTACTAGGTTCAATGCGTCTTTGGTTAAAGAGATGATCGTGCCAGGGGGACTCAAGATATTCTCCAAGCTTTCTTTCGCAATGAGGGCAGAAGATGTAATCTTTTGAATCAGTATTCTGTTTCATCATATCCAGGCGTTCATCAGACACTGAGTCAAAGCTGCGTAATAATTCTTCTTCTCTTACGCCTCGACCAATATAAGCGGTAGTAATATCTTCGTTAATTGTATAAAGCAATTCTTTATCCCGCTTGTAACTGTGATCGACACTGGAAATCATGGCGATGAAAAAACTAGGGATAAGATGGGAATTAGTCTTATCCGCAGGCCTTAAGCTGCAGATTGCACAAGGGGCATTATTACGTGACGACTCTTTCATTCTTTTGACTGGTTTTGTGGATCGAAGAAAAAGTAGTCTCGACCTTCTACACATTCAGATGAGATGGTGAAGTTGGCTGTTATTTTTAGACTAGTCATTGCAATGCTATGTACCTTTTTTTACTCTGTCCTGCAATTCTTTTATCCTCTCCATCAGCGCATCGAATTCCAGAGACTGGCCATAGATGAAGAATCGCCTCATCTCGGCATAATCAGCTCTCCATGCCTCCATTGCTCGTTCTGGAATCATGAAGTCAATGGTTGCTGGGGCATGTAGGTCATAATTAACGTACTTCAAAGCATAGTACGTCCTGCGATGCTCAACGATAGTGTCATATAGTGAGCGGTTTGCCAATGCTTCGCGTCCATATTGAGTGTCCATTAGTTTCTCCAAGTCATATAGATGGCGAGACATTCGCATACTTCTTGGATTGTCTTTTTGGAACTCCTCGGCGAGCAGGAACAGTTTTTCCAAGAACGTGCGAGTGGGCACGACTGTTCTTATCTTGCTATTGGCATCGGAATCCTCACCTTCAAAACTATCTCCTATCATTGAATGTATCTCACACTCTTGGGTTGGCTCATCCATTGAGAGACAACTAATCTCTATCTTTACACGTGGAGGAATATAACTGGCGGTATCTTCAATTATCGAAGGGTAATGCAGTAAGATGACGGTTGGATCTTTATCTGAGTCTATTTGGTGCCATTCGCCATTATTATCTTGTACTTGGGTCACGTTCTCAATACTGAATCCAGTGATTCCCATATCTTTTAATCGGGTACCCAGTTGAGTTGAGAGGGTCTCATGGATATACTTTCGGGCAGTCTTGCGCAACTTGTCGCGCTGGCTTTTAGTCGTCTTTTCTATGCCGAAGAAAGAGTGGCTGATGGCTAAGTCTATGTCTTCAGAAAAGCGTTCAATGATGTTGAACCCTTTTGAGAGTGATGTGCCACCCTTGAATATTAAAGACTCATGACAATCCGTTTGGAACAACGCCTTTAAAGTCACTGTCACCCACCAGTCCTTTTCTATTGCGAGTTGATTGATGCCAGGATGGCTGATTTCCGTCTGTTGTAACATTGCCAGACGGTCAACCAATTCATTATTTATCCATAGTTTCTCCATCATCTTCATTTGATTTTAGCATTGGTTTTACAATTCGTTTCATCCAAGCAGGCATCATATCCACATCTTTAGCCAAAGCCTTTTTATCTGGCTCTTTGGTTATCAGTGTGCGTATTGTCTGCAGCTCTTCTTGTCCCACATTTTCTTGCTTCAACGCTCTTAGTGCTTGCACCAACAATGCAATAAGACGTGTCTCATAAC
This sequence comes from uncultured Muribaculaceae bacterium, assembly GCA_964628205.1. GTDB lineage: Bacteria > Bacteroidota > Bacteroidia > Bacteroidales > Muribaculaceae > Sodaliphilus. Next base: position 28,811 of record CAZVMM010000031.1, on the reverse strand, counting down.
AGAAGTTCTTTGGCACTCCACGTTTCAGTACTACTTGTTGATTTGCCAGTTTAACCGTCCGTTCACTACCTGTTGTCAGATAGGTATAGTTCATCGGTACTTGAGTGGAAAGCCCTAAAGCATTCAATGCAGTCATGCCAGAGGGTAAGGTTTCCGCATTATCACGAGTAGCGATGGCTTGTACAATTTTCTCAACGGAGGGAAATACAACTCCGAATCGGCTTTTTCTCGGCTTGGCGTAAATGCCCTGTGCAAGCTTTACTAATAAGCCCTCACTTGTTAACTCAGCCAAAGTTCCGCCCACAAATTCAGCATGGTATTCTGGAAAGTCGGAACGGAACAACACACTATCCTCAGGCATCGCCTCAATACGACTCCTTAGGGTATCTGTATCTATTTTGGAATGATTGTTACTCATGTTACCTTTGAAATTTTGACAATTTTTCAAGTCTATTTTATTTGTATATATAGTTATTGCCTATGACTAGATACATACTCATCTTTAATTGACTTCACGGAAACTTTGTAACCCAGATTATTTAATGATGTCGTTACATGCTTAAATGTAATTTTGCTGAAGAACGGAATATGAGGAGGGATGTCTTCATTTTTGCTTAACACGGCAAAAACAATCTCAAAATCTCGCTGATTGAAAGCGTCTTCTTCAATATGGTCAAACCGTCGAAAACTTTCATGTTGATTTAATCTTACACGAAAGTCTTTTTGCATTAACATATTTGCTGCAACATATCCTTGGTTGAATAAATGGCTTAAAACAGATGAACCACCATAACGCTTAATGTGAATGAATTGATGGTTTCTTGTATATAAATCGCATACTTCAATTCCATTTCCAATAACACCAGAGGGTATTAGTTTTGTGTCCATTGATAGTATTTGTCCATTGGATTCATTCTGAACTCTTATATTGTATTCTCCTTCTTTTTCACGACATACAGGAAGTGTAATATTACTAATTTGGGCATTGTTGTAGAAGTCATTTACTACTTGCACATAGCTGTTTTCTATTTCGTACCATAGACCACTATTAATATAATACAGGGCGCCATCATGTGTTATTTCTGCATAGAGACACTTATAAAAAGACCATTTTCCCACTTTAGAGTTATCTGGATTTATTGCTTCTACAAACCTTCTTTTCAGTTGACTGATAGATACTATATCATCTGCGAATACTTCAGCTAAGACATCTGATAATTCTATATCATCATGGAGCTCACCATTGCGAGTATATTGAAAACCTAGTAGATTATCCCAACTTATTACTTCAGGAACAGCCATCCATATATTTGCTGTTTGCTGGCGACAGTTTATCTCCTGAATGAGAAGCTCATCAAGAATGGTTATAAGCTCTTCATTCTTTATCGGCTTAATATGGTCAATCCATTCAAAACGTTCTCTATATGCTGTTGATTCATATTGGCGTAAACAAACAGCAAGTAAATCTGAAATGTTATTAACATCAAACTCTGCAGAAACTTTTAAAGCATCTGATCCTGATACAGTCTTTCCTAATTCTGGTATAATGGATTTCCCAGTAACTGCCCTTAATAAATCCTGTTCAGAATTAATGCCAAATTCAGAAATATCGGATAATTTACTAGACTGTATTCGATCTGTTTTTGGAATAGATTCAAGACTGTGGATATCTATTGTCCTGATATGTTCAGGATCTATTGAATTTAATGCGACTTTCATACCAAAACGTTCAACTATGAAGTTTGGATCAATGAGATTTCGTCCATATCCGAAACAAACAGCAAAAAAGTGACCTTGGTATGGAATTAAATAAACGGCTTGTATAGTTTTCGTTTTTAATTCTTCAATATCATCTATGGAATTACAAAAAAAATTATTAATCCATTTAGGAGTTGAGTTAATCGGTTCTTTATAATAAAAGAATCCATTCCCAATCTCACGTCTTACAGGTTGAACAATATCTTGCTTAATGATGGTATCCTCGGATGCACCTTCTGCTAAAAGCAAGATTGATAATTGATTTTTAGCCATATGCTTTTTTATTGTTTGTTACAGATTAATTAGAAACTCAGCCAAAATACAATCTTTGAACTCTTGTTTTGAATAATATTCAGGATTGCCAAAATGGAACAGTACTCTATCCTCAGGCATCGCCTCTATCGATACCTGAAATGTCTTGGTATCGATACGATTGCCACTCATGTAGCCTTTGAAATTTTGACAATTTTTCAAGTACAAAGATAGCAAAAATATTTATGCGGCAACAGTTTTTATGGATTATTATTGCCTAGAGTAGTCTTTTTTTCGTCTTAGTTTCAACTTTTAAAATAAGTGAGGGATATGGTTTTGGAGAACATGAGGCAGGCCATACCAATGATGACCTGCCAAATCCATGAAGAGCGATGGTTAATGCCTGATGTCCTTTGGGATTCGTTGGTTACAAAAACAACTCGTTAATTAAACATGATGCTAATGATACAAAGCATGGATCGAGAACAACTGATAGGATTAACAGAATACTAGGTCAGAATCAGTTTAATGCTAATCTAGAAAAAAACTATATCAAGTATTGTAAATGGTTAGATGTTGAACCATCAAACAAACAGCGTACTTACTGGCTGTTAGAGGAGGATCTTGCTAATGAGTTTACGTCACATTTCACAGAAGGAGCAATAAAGCTCATCACTCATGAGGTTCGTGAAAGGAATCAAAAAGTAGTGAAGGAGGCTAAAAGATTATTCCAAAAGTCACACGATGGAGAATTATTCTGTGAAATATGTGGTTTCAACTTCAAGACAGTTTATGGTAAAATAGGTGATGGTTTTATTGAAGCTCATCATGTAGTAAGCTTGTCCACAACATTGGGAGAGCATGAGATCAAGCCCTCCGACTTTATTATGGTATGTCCGAACTGCCACAAAATGCTTCATCATGGGAACGTATCCATCAAAAACCTGAGAAGCAAGTTTAAGAAAAGGCCATAATTGTAATACCATAGTCCGTTTTTATGACCTCCTCCCCTCCTACCAAACAAGAGCTAATATCCCTGGTCGAATCCATGTGTGGAATCCAGGATAGAATGCTCGACGCTAGAGGTATGCCTGAACATATCCAAAGACCTCACGTGGATAATATGGAGGCATTAAAAGCGCCGGTATTTTTCCTGTGGGAGCTGCTTGGATATGGAACGGCGAGAGAATTGTCCGAAAAAGGCATTAACAGCGTCTGGATTGACTCGAAATATCAGATCACATCCTTCTTGTTAATGAAATCCAACAGCCTTTGCAGGTCTTCGTCATTTGCTCCATTCAGATAGTTTATGATCTTTTGCTTGCAGGGGTTGGTGTTCCACTTCTGCATCTCACGTGTTTGTGATGAAGATTCACTATCAATATAGGGTTGCATAGTTTTGTACGAACTATGGCCAGTACATTTCATGATGGACGGAGCGGACATATCCTTAGCAAAAGAGTTGGTAACGAACGACCTTCTTCCAACATGGCATGAGATGATATCATAGAAGAAACGTTCCTCTGTTACAATTTCACTCCCGATATAATACTCATCCAAGACCTTGCGATCAAGCTCTGCAGTCTTAGCTGCATCTTGAATCGCCTTGTTCAGTTTTTGGCTGCTCGGCACTTCAAAAACATGGCCATCTTGGGTTTCCTGCCCCTCATATTTGGCTAAAATCATGAGTGCACCATCATTCAGCGGAATCGTAAGGGGTTTGCCCGTTTTATGGGCATGCATCACAATCCGGTTGTTTGAGATGTGGGCTGGGCGCAGGTTACTCAGGTCAGAATAGCGAAGTGACGTATAGCACATGAAACAGAATAGATCTCTTGCATGGCTAAGCCGTTCGTTCTTTTTAAAGTCATAATCCATGAAATACTGCAGTTCGTCATCAGTAACATAAGTCACTGTTTTAGGCAGCACTTTCAGATTTGACCTATAATGAAGAACGGTCCTGGGTAAGGAATACCCTACTTGATCATTTATCCAGTTTAAAAAACTTCGCAGCATAACGAATTGCTTGTTAGCAGTACGATTCCTGTATCGGTTCTCAACATACCAGTCGCGAAGATTAAACATAGTTTCTTGTGTGACATCTGAAGCCCATGTGGCCTTAGGATTTGCTGCCCTATATTGATTGAATGCTTGGGTGTATTTCTCAATGCAGAGCTTAGTCCAATTGCGTTCACGTCCACGAGTAGCAATGAACTCATCAAAAAGAGTTTTCAGCGTCTTCCTTTTGACAACATTAGTCTCGATTTCCTTTTCGTTCCTACCTAGATGTTCATTGACCATCTTCTTCAATTCGTCAGGAGTGGGTATCACATTCTTGAGGGAGCATATATCCATACAATTCTCGATTTCCTGTCTGAAATCTGCAATAGCTGAATTGATCTCACTAGCCGTGAATGTCATTTTACGAACATTATGAGTTGTTCCTTTCTTAGCCTTTTGGGCATCGCTATCCCATTTAACCTCTTCGGCATACAACCCTGTAATAAACGTCACCTCGCTTTGTTTGGAGTTCCACCTCACGCGAACAGCAACCTTTCCGGTGTCCTTCTTGATAAATACTCGTATTGAATACTTGATCCTTATCATACAATTACGATGTGTTTAAAAAATAATTTGTACTTTTGTGTTGTAAATACTGATAATAACATGGCCTGAGCCGTGTTAGCTGTGCAAAATTAGACATCCAAATTTACATCCACAAGAGGTCCCCCCTTTTGTAAGATTGCTTAAGATTAAGTTAGACAATTTGATATTTTGAGAGTTGTAATTGTCTGAAATTTAACTATTTATTATGTTGGACTGTTTCACATAGCATTATATCGAACGTCTTGTCCTCTCCGCCTTTGAACAACCGACCGCCTAAGCGGTTGGTTGTTTTGTTATAGGGGTGACGCCGAGTTTACTCGAGCGCACCCCTATAACAAAACAACCAAATGATTGCGCAGCAATCGGTTGTTCAAAGGCAGCGCCCCCGCGGGAGCGCACAAGATGCACGAGCGAACGCGAGTGAATCTTGTCGCCCCGATTCTCGCTTCCTCCCCTTCTAATCCCCACTCCATCATCTCACGCATCCCCATATCCAATACAACTCATGCAAGCTCGCTTGCAAATGGGTACCAGCAGAAAAACGATAGAGCGCCCCGCCAGGGCGCGGTTTCCCGGATTGGCAGCGGCTCCGCGGGAGCGCACAAGATGGGCGCAGCCAATCTTGTCCTCTCCGCTAAACACGGGTTAAGCGTTTGCAAGTCAGACGGTTAACCCGATTTTTTTTGATTTTGGTCGGACGATTTTCGGACGAAAAAACATTGAACAATAACTGAGCATTGACCCATTATTTGTTGAGGTTATCTTTAGCTTTTTCGAGCACGGAGGAATAAGACTTATATTCCTCGGCCATCTTTTCCATAAGGGTATCGTCTTCCTGCTCGATTGCAACTGTATGCTGCTGGCTAAAGCGGGACAAATCGTCTTCGCTCACTTTCATCATCCGCATGCACCTGTCGCGCCGGCGCTTCATGTCGAGCAACCACGAAGAGTTCATGAAAACATACTCAGGAAAATTGATATTGAACAGCAATTCCAACGAAGGCTTGTCGCCCGTTCCCGCCCATTGCTCTTTCAATTCGTCCATAAGCATTTCCTTGTATTTGTGGCGTCCCAGATAGAAGGCTGAAACTTCATTGACGAAATTGACGTCGCCAATGGTGTTGAAGGTCTCGATACTTGAAGTAAAAATCCGCTCGGTAGTTTCAGGAAATTCTTCCATGCACCAAGACACCCCAGCCACTAAATGATAATACAGACTATCCAATTGCTCTGGATGAACGGCGATCTTGCCTTGCAAATCGCGGCACAGATGCAGCGCCGTGTCCACTTTCTCAACCAACTGGATGGAATTGTCGATGTCACTGATAATCATCATCACCATTTCCTTCTTGGCCGTTTGTTTCTTGTTATGGTCGATGATGGCAGCTGTACCGAATGTGAGAATAATCGACACCGAGGTAGCGATGAGCGACAACAGGAACTGCTTGGCCGAAGACATTCCGCTTCCCGTCTTGAGGGTCTTGGGTGTATGTAACTTGATGTTCATCGTGCTTGGAATAATATACTTATTTCCCCTTAATATCTACCAAATCTCTGAGTTCGTCAACATCAGAACAAAAATCATCATCAAGATACCATTTGCTCATCATTGAGCCCAAATTGACACCGAGAACTATCGAGCTGCTTATTATGACCGAGAGTGTCCAGGAATCTGATTCATGCTTGACTAATAGACTACAAATCACTCCGGCGGCAAAAGGGAGCCAGCACCTCAATTTATGGGCTCTGATTAACCGCATTAGCGTCTGATAATGCTGTAGAGCTGTTGTGGCGGCATCTTTCATTCTTGAGAGATAGTGCCGCATGATCATTGTGATGATGCGCTCAACAACAAGTGCCGCTCCAACAAAAGCACATAACCAAATGTTGAATCCCCAAAAATCATTTTTCATGTAGCTATACACTTCGACAGCAACAATGATTGCGACTGCGACAAAAACGACCGCAAGGACGATAGCTATCCCACTCCTGTTTATCCCGGCACTGAATCCCATTTTGACAAGACTCGCAGCCCCGTCATTGATGCGCTGCCGCAGTTCCTGGTAATGCTGCTCACTGCCCATCACCTGACTTGTTTCATCTTTCACTTCCATAACAAAAATATTTTATTATCAATCACTTATTCCTGGAAAAAGCGGAGATTATCTGTCCTTATCAAGATTTTGCAGTTTCTCGATAATCTCAATATCCACCGAATCTCGGAATCCAGGCTTATAGATACTGTATATCAGGCAAACAGATGCGACAAAGACGATACTTAATAACACATATTCATAATCTAATCTGACTGAACCGAACCAACTGACAAATAGCGTTAGTTTCCACCCCAACGCAGCGACGAGACATATAATGCGATTGTTTTTGCTTTTCTTTTTATAGTAGTACAACAATCGGTCGGGCGTATCCAGGTTGTCGATTTTGTTCTGAAACCAAACATTAAACACTATCCACCATCCTGCCAAGCAAGCGATAATAATAGAGAAGATGAAGGATGACATATCAGTAATATCATCATGTTTTGCCCACAACATGATCATCATAACAATGATGATCAGCCCACAGCAGACTCCTTTCCATGCCTTCGATTTACAATTGCCCTTGAGCAACTGGAACAATTCATCTCGGTTCAGGTTATCTAACTCTTCTGATTTCATAATGACACGTATTGTTTAGGTTAGTAATTATGCACTGCAGGCCTAAAGAGTTACCAATAACTATGCAAAAATAGTGATTATCTTTAACAAACACGTCATTATCCCCAACTTTTTTTATGGTCCGGGGACGAATACCCATGAGTTGGAGCGCCAAGGCGCCAAGTGATTACACGAGGAGAAGCTGATAGCTGCTTTATCGCTTGAAATTGTCGAAATTCATCAGCGCCCAGTTGATGAGGTTGCCAATGATAGGCATCAGGCTAGAACCCATGTCGGTCAACGAATACTCGACCCTGGGGGGAATTTCGGCATACTGATGTCGCATGATCAGCCCATCGCGCTCTAGACCCTTGAGCGTGTCGCTTAACACCTTGGAGGAGATGTCAGGAATGGCCTTGCTGATGGTGTTGAATCGCGTAGCCTTGTTCTCGGCGAGGATGCACAGGATGAGCAGAGACCATTTGCCTGAGAAGTGCGACAGCACGTTCCTGATCGGGCAAGACTCGATACGGGTATATTTTTCTAAATTTTCTTGTAACGGTAATGCGCTCATTGTCAATAATAGTTACTTGATGGTTACCGCCTTACTTCTGGGTAACTTCTTGCGGGAGTCAGATTTCCTCCTTAACTTTGCGGTGTTAAAAATAAAGCGGATTACTGCCGCAAAGTTACAACATTTTTTAAAACCATAACAAAACAATGAGCGAATTAAAGGTTCTTAACAGCGGCGACAAGTTCGTCCACACCTCTGTTGGCAAGCTTCACGGCTTCGAGGGCAAGCAGTTTGTAAAAGACGTGATCGGTGCCACTTCATGTGAAATATCGTTTGGCACGCTGCCCACGGGTGCAGCCGTTCCGTTCTATCACAGCCACAAGGAGAATGAGGAGAACTACATCATCCTGAGCGGTGCTGGCCGTTTCCAGGTGGGAGATGAAGCGTTTGACATCGCTGAGGGTTCGGTAATCCGCGTGGCCACGCACTGTGACCGCAACATCAAGTGCACCTCGTCAGAGCCGATGACCTACATCTGCATCCAGGCCAAGGAAGGCTCACTGAACCAGTGCACCCAGGACGATGCCGAAATCACGGACCACGAGAACAAGATGTGATCCAGAGGATGTCCCAGAGAGAAGTGAACCCCAAAAGTTTTATGTTCAACTTTTGGGGTTCCCTTTATTATGCCACGTCTTCATGTCAAACGTCAGCGCTGACGACGACCTCTATTTTTTGCGCTTCTTCTTGAGCTCATAGACGAGTGCCAAGACAGCAACGAAGACACCGAGCACACCGACCATGAGGTTGACGAGGTCGTAATTTTCCTTAAGGAATGCAGTGATTGATTCCATAACAGACGTTGTCCTCCCCGGGTTAATCCTTCTGCTCGATTTTGAAGAGCTGGTCCACGGCGGCCTTGAGGTTGGGAGCCAGTGGCGGGATGTGGTGGTTCTGCTCCAGGCGTCGGAGCTCGTTGATGTCCATCTCCACCTCATTGTCCTTACGGGTCTGCTTGAAGTCCTTCTTGTCGATGTAGTCACGCCCGATGGTGTAGGTCTCCAGCAGGATGATGTAGTCCTGGTCGGTCCTCTCAAAGTGGCCGGACACAAGAATCTGCTTCATCACCAAGTCGTCGACGCGCGATTTGCCGTTCTCGTCGATGTTATAGACCTCAAAGTAGCCTTGGTTGCTGAAGTATTTTTCTTTTTTCTCCTTAGGTTTTTTTCCGGTTTTGGCTGCCTTGGCAGCCTCTTTGGTCGCCTCAATGTGATCGCTATAGGCCCAGTGATCAAAACTGGTGGTGCGTTTTCCGGCCTGCATATCGTCGTCGATATATCCCAAGGTCGAAATCGTATCGCTCACCACCCGGCGTCCAGATTCCTCCTGGGTGATGGACAACGAACCCTTGTCCACATACTTCATGATCTTCTTGTAATAGGTCGTCGTGTCGATACGTGCCCATTTGTCGATAAGGTGCCCCACGAGGGTGCTGAGAACGAAGCGTATGAACCCGTTTTCACCCTTAGAGACGCTACGGGTTTTAGCAGAGATCTTCTGCTTGGCCAGCTCATAGGTATTGTCGACCACGCCACCACGGTAGTAGATGGGCCCCTCATCACAAACATAGACCAAGCGGTAATAGGTCTGCACATACAGCAGTTCCTTGGGCTTGACTTCCAGCTCAGTCAACTGGAATGTCTCGTCCTGCATCACCACGCACATACTGGGAATGGTATCCATGTTGACATCGGTGGGTTTGAAAGCCACATGAGAGAAATAGAGGTGCTTTATGCCCTTGGCATCAGCGAGCCAACCGTCGTTATCGGTCGAGCCCACCAGAGCACCCTTCTCGTTGGTCACACACACGGCGGCGATGGGCAATCCATCGGCATCAACGACTTGAATGCGCTGAGCATGGGCAACGACCGCCATGGCCATCAGCAACAACAGGAGTAATAATTTTTTCATAAATACTTATCTCTGGTTTCCATATAAAAAGAGCAGAGACGCTTCACCACGTGTGCCGCGCCTCCGCTAAATCTTATTTGAGTAATTCACCAATCGAGGTGGTGAGGTTGAACATGAAGGTGGTGGCCCCAGTGTGTGGACGCGCAAAGGCGGCCCCAATGCCAAATGCACGGACCTTCAGGCCAGCGCCTACCGAGAGGCCCGACATGAAGTCGCGCTTATAGGTGGCCATATCGGTGCGGGTGCGGTAATTGTAACCGATGCCCAGATAGATGTTGTCGGTGGGCAGGATATCGGCGGCAAAGACGAGGTGACGCAGCAGGTTGCTGCCGAAGGAGTCCTTCTTCACCAGATCGCTGTTGGGGTTATTGACGTCCTCGATCTTGTAGTAGGGAGAGTTCCAGCGAGCCAACTCATAGGCCGTGACATGGAGCCTGATGGGGGCCCTGCCCAGCATCCTGCTGAAGCCCACCTGGATGTCCCAAGGCAGGTTGTCCTTGTAATCGTTGAACTTCTTGACCTGACCACCCAGATTCTTGGCCACCAGCGATGCTGAGAACTCGTGGTCGGGGTCATAATAGTTGACGCCCAGATCAGCCGCCACCGCCCCAGCGGTATAGGATTCGTACTTGGAATAGAGATACTTGACGGTGATACCGCCGCGGAACCTCTCGCTGATGTCGTGGCTATAGGTGAGGCTGAAGGCCATGTCACTGGCGGTGAAGGTGCCCGTGTGGGTGCCGTCGATGGCCGCTCCCTGGATATTGCCGTAGCCGAAGTACTGGATTCCGGCCGCAATGGCCCCATGCTCGCTCACACCCTGACCATAGCGTAAGCCTGCGAAGTTGGTCTGGCCGATGTAGCGCATGTAGTTGATGCCCACCTGGTGGTCATACTCGGGTCCGAGCAGAGCGGGATTTTGCTCGATGAGGTTGATGTCATCATCGATGATGGTGAGGTTGTGCCCACCCAAGCCATAGACGTGGCTCGACGAGGGCACGCTCAGGAAATTGTAGGCAGTGGTCTTGGGGCTGTCGTCGGCCATGGCAATTAGAGCCACACCCACAGCAGCCAGCAATATCAAGTGACGCAAATAGGTTATCATGTCGTTATATTCTACTATATGTCTTCAATAGTTATAACGAGAAAAAAGCGATTTTAGTATTTTCATGACTCGGGAGAGTCGTCGGTCAGCTCGTCGGTCTCGCTGATGACCTTACGGGCCAGTTCCAGGTCGCGCTCAAAGACGACGACCCGCACGGGAGCCATCCAGATGGCGTTGGCGGTGCTGTCGACAATGACGCCGGCGGGGATGCCGCTGGCTTCTAGGGCTCCCTTGACGATATTGGCCTCGACGGCGTTAGGGTACTTCTCGAGGACGACAATTTTTTCTTCTTTTTCCATAATGATTCTCTTGATTAGATGCCGTGACCGAGTCACGGCACACGTTGACACTGATGATTCATTACTTAATGCCCCGTTTGTTGAGGGCGGCCTGGTAGCGGTGGGCATTGTCCAGGTGGGAAGCGTAGTCACGCGTGAAATCGTGGTAACCGCTGAAATCGGCCCTGGCGCACATGTACAGGTAGTCGTGCTGCGGAGCGTCCAGAACGGCATCGATGGTCGATTTCTCGGGCAGACGGATGGGACCCGGTGGCAGGCCGTTAACGCGATAGGTGTTGTAGGGCGAGTTGATTTGGGTCATGGGCACGGTAATGCGCTTGATCGAGAAGTCGCCGATGGCAAACTTCACGGTGGGGTCGGCCTGGAGGCGCATACCCTGCTGGTATCGGTTGAGGTAGAGGCGGGCCACCTTGCCGCGCTCGTCGGCCTTGCTGGTCTCCTCCTCGACAATCGAGGCGACGGTAGCCACCTCGTCGGGGGTGAGGCCCAGTCGCTCGGCTTTGGCCTTGCGCTCGCTGGTCCAGAAGTCGTTGTAGTAGTCATTCATTCGGTCGAGCATCTTCTCGGGCGTGATGTTCCAGTAGAACTCATAGGTATCGGGCATCAGCAGGCAGGCGATGGTCTGCGGTGTCTTGCCATACTTGGCGCACAGGGCGCTGTCCATCAGCGCCTTGCGCATGGCATCGGGGCCATGCATGAAGGTGTCGCCCCACCGCTGGGTCCATTCGTCGAGGGTGCGCACGTTGTTGAAGGTGAAGCGTATGCCGTCCTGCACGCCATTCTTGATGCGGCGGGCCGCGGTAAAGGGCGACATGCCCTGGGTGATCTTGAAGGCACCCTCACGATTCTCCACACGAGCATTCATCAGCGACAGCATGGTGGCCACGCGATCGCCATATTTCACTTCCACACTAGCCTGGACACTGTCCCTGATGGCCTCGATGGAGCTGCCCTTGCGCACCTTGACCAGGCCCTCGGCGGGAGCGCCCATGAGCAAGTAAGGAGCAGCACAGGCCAGCAGAATAAGCACGATAGCGGCAATTACGCCGACGATAATCCATTTCTTTTTCATATTCTTGTCTTGAGTTTTCTATTGGTTCTTTTTTCTTGATGCTGTGACAGAGTCACAGCACACGTTAACCCTGAGGCCCTTGGCTAGCTTTTGGGTGTTGCTTCATTTTCTTGATGCACACGTTAACCCTGAGGCCGTTGGCTAGCTATTGGGGATGGTGACGATAATCAGGCTGGCGTTTCCTGTCAGCTCTACTTTGCTGGCGATAGCGGGTATCAGAGCCGTCTCGCCACGGCAGACGGCGACGGGCGGCATGCCGTCGGCTCGGAGCGTCGTCTCGCCATCGATGCACAATAGGGCCACAAAGGAGTGTGGCACGGGGAGGTCCAGGCAGTGAGCCTGACTACTGTCCAGCAGGGTCACATCAAATGCCAGACTCCCGACCAGACGCGTCATGCCGGCACCGATAAGGGGCTTGTCGAGCACCTGTCCATTGCGGGCGCTGAAGTCGAGCGCCTCGCGGGCTTGCTCCACATGCAGCTGGCGCAGGTTGCCGTCCTCATCGCGCCGGCCATAGTCCCACACGCGGTAAGTGACATCACATGACTGCTGAATCTCGACCAACAGATTGCCGGCACCAATGGTGTGGATCTGCCCTGCGGGGATATAGAAGGTATCACCCGGGCGGGAAGCAGTAGCGTTGATAACGTCGAGAATGGAGCCATCGGCCAAGCGGCGGTCAAACTCCTCGAGCGACAACTGCCGATTGAATCCAGTGCGAATCGTCGCTCCCTGCTCGGCATCAAGGATATACCACATCTCGTTCTTGCCCGAGCAGCCATGGCAGCGCCGGGCCATGTCATCACCGGGATGCACCTGAACCGAGAGGTCACGCTTGGCGTCAATCAGCTTGATGAGCAGTGGGAACTGGTCTCCATAGCGGCGATAGACGTCCTCACCCACGAGGTCGGCGCCATGGCGCTTGACCAACTGGGGCAGCGTCAAGCCACGGTCGGGCCCCTCACGGACGACCGACTCCCGATTGGACAACGCCGACAGTTCCCAGCTCTCGCCGATGGGTCTGGATTGCGGTGGCAGCCCCTTGAAGGCCAACAGCTTGTCGCCTCCCCATAGCACCGGCTTCAATATGCTATTGAACTTATAAATCTGCATGCTTGAAAGTTTTCAACCGACAAAGGTAGTCAAAAAAACTATCAACACGGGGTAAAATCCCTATTTTTTGAGCCGTCAGCGCTGTCCCTACTGGGCCACCTTGTTGTTGTCGTCCTTGATCCAGCGGATGTACTGGCTGTAGTCATGGGCAACAAGCACGCCGTTCTCACGGTCGTCACGATAGGTGTCGGTCCAGTCCATGTCATAGCCGTGACCCGTGGCGTCATGGAAGATGTGTCCCTCGCCCTCGTTCATCTTCCAGTAGGCCACGAGGCCCTCGCTATGGGCATTTACCCCGGCAAATCCCGTGGCGATTTCGCTGGCCGTGAGGGCCCTGTTCCACACGCGCACCTCACACAAACGGCCCTGGAAGAACTGACTGTTGCGGTAATTGCCCCACGACATGCCCAACTCAAATCGCTGGAACGGCGTCGCCTTGCCGGCTCCGCTGGTCTGAGCATCCTCCACTCCGTCGACATACATCTTGAAGGTCTGCCCGTCGTAGGTACACGAGACAAGATACCAGCGGTTAGTCTTGAAGTGGGTGTTGGAGAAGCATCGGCCTCCCGGCAGCACCCATTGCAGGATGTCGCCCCCGGCCGAACCGTTCTCACCGAAGCGGAACATGTTGGCTTCCTCCTCGTTCTTGCCCTCGATGGCCAGAACGCGCTTGATGTTGCCCACATTGCCGAAGTTGTAGCTGTACACCTTAAACTCGATGGTGTAGTTGGTCAAGTTCACCATCTTGTCATCGGGGAAGATGTAGTTGGACGAGGCGTTCTGGTTATTCTCGAGCGAGTAGAATGAGATGATACGTGATATCTGGAGAAAAATCGTGCGGGAGCTCTCGATCACTGCCCCACCCTCGCCCGTCACTTGCTGGATGGTCACGGGAATGACATAGGTGGCGCCCTCGATAAAGTCGTCGGTGCTGATAACCCTCACCTGAGCGGCCGTCGAGAGGGCCTCGCCCTGCCGGATGGTCACCTCGGCGTCATCGAGCGTGACGCTCGACAGAGGCACGGGATAATAGGCGGTGCCGTGGGTGGCATTGTATGCCCTCACCAGCGCCGTGTCGATGGCCAGGCGCATGGTCACGGGTTTCTCGCAACGGCGCGTGGCCTTGACGGTAACGGCATAGGCCGCAGGCAGTTCGTCAACGGTAAATCGCTGCACAGGCACTTGTTCGGTGCCCGAGATGAGCAAGCCCACCTTGTTGTAATCAAATTTGTCTCCCTCGCTGTCACAGGCGGTGAACAACACACCGGCGGCCAGCAGCAGTATCAATAATTGCTTCATCATAGTCCTAATTCTTTGCGGGGTTCATGATCTGGATGGCACGGCGAATGGCACCATAGGGCACCCCATCACTCGTGTTGTAATAGTTACGCTCCACATAGTATGCGCCACAGCCACCCTTGTGGCCCGTGTCAGGCTCCCAGGCAGCATAGTTCAAGATCTCGCCGCCCGTGGGTTTCTGGCCGAAGGACTCGCAGTAGACGGTCTTCTCGTCGGGGTGTCCCATCGCGCCCACGCCAGCACCCTGCTGGCTATAGGCCTGCTTCACGTAATAGTCCACATAGGGGTCGCAATCCGTAGGGGGCGATACCGAGAAATAGTCCACAATGACCAATTTCTCGGGATACTGGCCGCCGGGGCCAAAGATCTTGTCACACTCCTCAATGGCCCAGAGCAATTGTTGACCACTCCATCCCTCATAGTCAAAGTCGGCACCATCCAGTCCAGTCTCGATGACCGTGTCACACACCCATCGGGCATAGGCGCGGATGGCATCCTCGCTGCGGTCAGTGGACAGGTCGAAGGAACGGCCTCCGGTGGTGAAACGGTGGTTGTAGTTAGACGCGTCGGCATGGAAGACAAAGCGTGTCCCCTTCTTCTCGCGCGTCTCGATCATGTCCTGATAAGCAATCGGGTGCGTCTCTGGGGTGGGTATTCCCATCCACAGGTTGACGATGTCGATGCTGTCAGGCAAACCGATGATGCGCTCTCCCCACGACGCGGGGTCCTTGTATCCGCTGGCACCCTCGATGGGGGCCCAGTCGGCATAGTACACATAGCAAATCTCGTGACTGCCGGCTTTGTAGTCCCTCAGGGCCTGATAGTAGGCCTCGCTATACTCCTTCAGTGGCTGCAAGTCCAGTGCCTGGGGCTCGGTGTCACAAGCCGCCATCATCGTGGCAAGTGCGGCAGCAGCAATGATATATCTTGTCATTTTCATCATAATGAATCTTTTAGTGTCCACTATTCACTGTTAACTCCTTGCGGTCCCACCACAGACGGGTGCCGCCATTGTCCTGACCGCCGCCCAGTGCCTCAGCGTCCAGCAATTGGGTGGCGGCCTGAACGGCGGCCTCGTTGGTATTGTACTCCTGGACCGGGAACGGGCAACGGCGCACCTGGATGTCGGTATCAACCAGCCCCTGGCTGTCGTTGTTCACTACGGGCAACAGGCGGGGATAACCGGTGCGGCGGAATTCAGCCCATCCCTCACAACCGTCGGGATACATGGCAATCCACTTCTGGGTAATGATGCGTTCCAGACAGGTCTCGAAATCGGCCTCATCATCCCATGCGATGGTAATCGTGGCCGGTGCGTTCGCGCCATTGCCGCCGCCCGTGCGGTCCACATAGCGCGTGGGTTTGGCCGTCGAGTTGGCAACATAGGCATCCTCGCCGCTGACGTTGTTCTCGCTGAACGAAGCACGGATGCCAGCCTCGTAGTAAGCCCGCGCGGAACCTCCCATGTTCCAGCCACGCAATGCGGCCTCGGCCCTCAGGAAAAAGGCCTCAGCAGCCGTCATCCACACGATAGGCGTGGTGGCGCGGTCGATGTTCAGGTTTGACACATACACGCCAGCATAGCGCGTGGGATTCATGTTGTGAACACCCAATCTCACGCCATGATACTTGTTGTCGTTGCTGGCAGGGACAAAATAGGCTGCCAGTCTCGGGTCGCTGTAACCATTCATGTAACAGTCCATCGTGGCCCCCATGCGCACCTCGCCAGCATTGAAGTTATAGGCCATGTCATAGTTGGGATGGAAGTAGGTCAACCGTCCGTGGACCAACTGGGCGCGCTCGGCAGACGTCTCGATGAAGCCCAGCGGGCACGCCGCCGACTTCTCGGCCTCGCGCTGAGCCAGGGCGGGATCGGCATAGACCACACGCAGGGCCAGGCGCAGGCGCAGCGTGTTGGCAAACTTTACCCAGCGGGCCACGTTGCCCTCGTAGACGTTGTCGTAGTCGGGCAAGAGCATGCCACCCGACTCGGCCAGCGGCGCCAGCACGTCGATAGCGCTATCGAGCTCGGCAAAGAAGCGGTTGTACACGTCCTGCTGGCGGTCATAGGCCGTCCCCAGGGCACCACTGCCAAAGTGGATGTAGGGGATAGGGCCATACATGTCGGTAACGCGGTGCAGGGCCTCGACCTTGACGATGGTGGCCAGTGCCGCCACAGCGGGCTGTCCCATCTCCCCTGCCACACGCGTCACGCGCTGCCAGGCAGGCATCACCTCGCTGAAGGCACGCGTGAACATCTGGTCATACCATCCGCTGACAAAGCTGTAAGAGCCGTTGTGGACACCGTTGCGCCAGGTGCCCGTCAGGGCCAGATAGCCCGAGAAGGCATCAGCGCTAAGGCCCTGGGCTACCTGATAATCCGAAGACAGGCAGTTGCCCGAACCGTCATCGAAGAGGACGACCCGGTTGACCATCTGCGAGAAGAAAGCCCCGACATTCTGGTAATCGTTGGCCAGCTCCTCGTCGGTGAGCTGATGATGGTTGGTGTTGATGTCATCAAACGACTTGGTGCATCCCGCAAACAGCACGACAGCACACAGATATAATAGAATTCTTGTCTTCATAATCGTCGTATCAGAATTTGAGTTTCACGTTAAATCCCATCGAGCGCAGGCTGGGCTGCATGAAGTAGTCGATGCCCTGATAATAGGTGCCCGTGTTAGAGGTCGCCTCGGGGTCATAGGGGGCCTTGTTGTAGAGCATGCACAGATTGTGGGCAACAAAGGCCACATTCAGACCTTTAATCCACTTAATCCAGCGGTTAATCGGCACGTCGTAGCCGAGACTCAGCTCGGCCAGCCTGAGGTTGGTCGCGCTATAGACATAGCGGGCATCGACGGTGCCGTTGGGGTTACCCACGGTCTGGTAGAAGCCCTGTGCATTGACCATCTTGCCGTTGACGAGCACACCACCTGCGTTGCGGGCATCCTGGGTGGCCTGTGACGCGCCATAGTAGTCCAGGATGGCCTGGGTCTCGCTCACCACAATGCCGCCATTGCGGTAGGCGAACAGGGCCGACAGGGTAACGCCCTTGAACGACAGCGTGTTGCCCCACGACAGGTTGTAGCGTGGAGCGGCCTGCCCGGCGTAGATGTAATAAGCGTTGTTATTGGGATTGGCCTCGACATTCTGGCGCTCAGGGTTGACGTAGATGGCGCCATGCTCATCGGTCTTGAGGGTCGAGACATACACATCGCTCAGGGTGCCGCCCTCGGTCAGGCGTATCTGGTAACCCGAAGTGCCACCCATGTAGAGTTCGTCCAGGTTGTATATTTCGCCGTCGATGGGATTGCGCCAGTCGCGGAGCAATTCCTTGACCTTGTTGCGGTTGAGCGTCCAGGTCAAGTAGGTCTCCCAGGTGAGGGCGCCGATGGGCTGAGTGTAACGTGCGGTAAGCTCCACACCCTTGTTGTCCACGCGGCCTCCGTTGACCACGGCACTCGTGTAGCCCGACGAGGAGGGAAGCGTGGGATAGAAGAACTGGTTGCGCGTCACCGACCGAAAGAGGGTGGCATTGACGCGCAAGCGATTACGCAGCAGGTACAGGTCGATACCGGCCTCCCACGAGTCGGTACGCTCGGGCTTGAGGTCAGTGAGCATGCGCGTCGAGGTCTCGGCCAGTCCTGTTGAGGGGTTGATGGCATAGGTCTCGCGCGTCAGGAAGGGCTCGTTGGGCTCATTACCGACCTGCGAATAGCCCACGCGCGTCTTGAGGTAGTTGAGCCAACGGTCGCTCCTGATGGCAGGAATGATATCGGTCCAGATGGCCGACACACCCGCCGACCAGTAGAAGTAGCTCTTCTCGAGCTTTGATGACCAGTCGTTACGCGCGGTCACGTCGATGTAGGCCATGCTGCGGTAGCCCAGTTGTGCGGTAGCATAGATGCTCTGCAACTGGGTGCGGAAGCCGCTCTGCACGGGCTTGAAGGTCGAGTTGGTGGTCTCGACATTGGCCAGGGTAAACTTGTTGGCCGTTCCCTTCAAGTGTCCGCTGAAGCCCTCGATAGCATTATCGCGCTGGTCAAAGCTGGTGCCCAGCACGCCGCTGACGTTCCAGCGGCCACCGGCAAAATACTTGTCTAACTTGGCAAAGGCCTCGGCATAGAGTTGGCGGTTGCTCACGTTGCGCAGGCCGTAGTGGCCGTACTTGGATGCGTAGAGCGTGTTGGTCGACGCATAGAATTTCTCCTCAAACTTGTCGCTGCTCTTGTCATACTTCACACGGCCCGTGATGTCGAGCCATGGAGTGATGCGCCAGTTGAGCGACACGGAGGCCTGGTGGCGCTCCTTGTGATTGATGAAGCGCTCACGCTCAGTCTCCCAATAGGGGTTCTCCATCGAGATGTCGTAGTTGTAGGGCCAGTACTGCACGGGGAAATTACGGCCCGTGTCATAGCGCTCAAAATAGCCCAACTTGGAGAAATCGTCACCAGCGGGGAACAGATAGACGGGCACCAGCGGGTTGTGATACTGGCCCTGACTGATCATGTTCTGCTCCTTGACGGCACTGAGCATGTACCCCAGGTCGAGGGTCATGCGGTCATCCAGAAAGTGGGTGGTATTGCGCACGCTCACGTTGTAGCGGTCGTAGTCGTTGCTATGGATGATGCCCTGGGAATTGGTGGCACCGAGCGACAGGTAGGTCTGGTTCTTGTCGGTGCCAGTACTCAGGCTCACCGAGTTGGCGATGTTGGTGCCCGTCTGGAAGAAGTCGGCAGGACGGTAGCCGCTGGGGGTGGCCAGTTTCTCGCCCCAACTGAAGTAACTGCCTGTCTCGCTGGGACCGTACTGGTTCTGGAAGCGAGGCAGCACAAAGGGGTGTGAGAACTGGAAACTGCCGTTGTAGGTCACATCTACCCTCCCCTCACGCCCGCGCTTGGTCGTGATGAGGATGACACCGTTGGCGGCGTTGGCACCGTAGAGGGCGGCTGCCGTGGGGCCCGTGAGGGCACTGATGCTCTCGATGTCGTCAGGGTTGATGCCTGCCGTGGCGTCACCCGTCTGGCCCGCGCCGGCAAAGATGCCCTCGGGCTGTTCGCTACTGAGGTTCTGCATGGGGATGCCGTCCACGACATAGAGCACGTTGTTGTTGCCGTTGATACTCTTGGCTCCGCGCATGACCACGCGGCTGCTGCCACCCGCACCCGTCGCACTGGCATTGATGGTCACACCGGCCACCTTACCCGCCAGCGAGTTGACGAAGTTGGCGTCCTGAACGGTCATCCAGGCATCGCTCGACACCTGCTGCACGTTGTAGGACAGCGACTTGGCTTCTTTCTTGATACCCAGAGCGGTCACGACCACCTCGTTGAGTTCCCGGGCATCCTGCTCCAGCCTGATGGTCAATTGATTGCCGCTGACAGCGACATCACGGGTACCATACCCCACATAACTCACCGCCAAGGTCGCTCCCTGGGCGGCACGGATGCTGAATCGTCCGTCAAAATCGGTGACGGTAACCACATTGGTGCCCTTGACACAGACTGTCGCCCCGATAACGGGCTCGCCGTTCTCGTCAAGCACCTGTCCCGTCACCGTCGATGCCTGCACCGACGCGCCCTGCACCTGTGGCACGGGCGCTGCCAGCATCACGCCACCGCCCGTCACGAGCGCCGTCACAGCCAGCAAGCCGACCAAGTGATGGAACCTGAATCCAAGTTTTTTCATCATAATCATTGCAATAATTGGTTGATGTTAATGACACAAAGGTAATAATTAATGTGAATCAGAGCAAATTATCAGAAGAGACTTAAAAAGACGGCAAAGAATACCCGTGATTGACATGCAAGAAAATGTGAGCAACGACAATGCCGCTGCCCACATTTTTTATTAGGAAGAACCTGTTTTTCTCACTTGATGACCTTGGCAGTGGAGCGAGTGCCGTCGGTGTAGGTGGTGACGATGATGTTCACGCCACTGACGGGCTGAGCGCTCTGCTGACCGGCGAGATTGTAGTAGGCCACGCTGGCAACAGTCTTCTCGCCATCGATCTCATTGACCGCCGTGTTCTTCTTGTTGATGGCAACGTCGACGTCCTTAGTGATGTTGTCGAAGGTGATCTCCTTGGTGTACTCGCCGTCAACAACCAGGCTATAGGTCTGGGTGTGATCCAGGCTGTAGTAGTTGCCGTCCTCGGCAGGGGCAACGACAGCGCCATTGGCATCCAGGAGCTCGATTGCGGCCTCCTCGTTGATGTCGATACGGATGTCGTTGGTGAAGTAAGGAGTGCGGAAGGCGGGCAGGCGGTGTTCGGGCAACTCATACATGAGCTGGGTGCCGAAATACTGATAAATCAGCTCGTAAGTGTCGCTGTTGAAGCAGTAATTGCCCGAGCGCATGAGGCTGGCCACGCGGGCCTCGGCATCGTCATATGCCATGTAACGGTACTTCATGTGAATGTCATCCCAGTTACACATCCACAGGGTGAGGTAGATGTTTTCGCCCTTATACCAGAACGGGGTGAAAATGCCATCCTCGTCGGGAGCGTTAAAGGGGACGTCAACAATCGAACCGGGGTGCTCGGCATCGGCGTTCTCGTCAAACTTGCAGATGTAGCCAGGATGATCCCAGTAGCCGCGATAGTTTACCGTGTCGGTAAACAGGTCGCCCTTGGGAGCAAACATATAGTAGCCGTTGAACAGGCCGGGCTGATCAAGCTCCAACTGGCTGGCGGGGATATTGCGGCACCATGCGGTCACCTCCAGGTAGAGGCCGCGTGAGGTCTGGTCGCTGGCAATATCATATCCGTCAAGTCCCAGGCCAATGACCTTAGCATTGGCGGGCAACGTTGCGGTACCCACGTTGGTGTCGCCCTTAGTGAAATCTTGGGCTGTTACCAGATACTCGGGCTGGAACTTCATCATGCGCGATTCAGGCTGTGCATCAGGATAGTTCTGAATGTCTTGATACACATTCACATCGACCGGCAGTTGGAACAACAGGGTATCGTTGGCCGGCTGATCAACATTAACCGTTGTGAACTCAACGCTTGCGTTGGCTGCGCCACAACAGGCAAGAAGCATTGCAAATGCTGAAAGTAAAGACTTTTTCATAGTGCTAAAAAACGTTTATAGTAATTGTAATGTTTGTTTAACTATATAGATGATGCAAAGTTATAGCTAAAAAACGGAATAGGCAAAACAAAAGGCCAAATATTTTTTGGGAATCATTTGTTTTCAACCCACGCGACAACCTGACCAATCAGGAACACGGGGCTTGTGCCCAAAACAATCCATAACCAGGTGTTGAAGTCGAGGGGCTGACAGTTGAACAGCGCAGAGAAGAACTGCACCAGCACAATCTGCCCGACAAAGATCACCAGGGCCACGGCCCAGAACACCTTGCTGTCTTCTATATTGTTGAACGCCCATTTGCCCGTAGCAAAGGCCCTGGCATTAAGCATATTCCAGAACTGCAAAAAGACAAACACACTGAAGAAGACGCTCATCTCGTAGGTATTGATGTTGGGATTGACGCCACGGGCGAACACGCGGCCACCGTTAGCCTCGCTCACATAGTGATAATACAGGCCTATCATCAGGATGGCAAACAGCGTTCCGCTGATCAGGATGAACTTCATCATCGTTGCCGTGATGATGCTGGCACGCGAATCACGGGGCTTGTGCTTCATCAGCACGCTATTGGGTGGCAGCGAGGCCAGTGCCAGGGCGGCAAAGGTGTCCATGATCAGGTTGACCCAGAGCATCTGGGTGACCGACAGGGCCGGTTGCTTGCTGAAGAACGAACAGATGGCAACCACCAGGCAGGCACACACATTGACCGCCAGCTGGAAGATAATGAATCGCTGGATGTTGCTGTACAGTGAGCGTCCCCACAGCACCGCCTTGTTGATGCTCGTGAACGAGTTGTCCAGGATGGTGATGTCGCTGGCCTCCTTGGCCACAGCGGTGCCGTCGCCCATCGACAGGCCCACCTGGGCCGCGTTCAGGGCGGGCGCGTCATTGGTGCCGTCGCCGGTCACTGCCACCACTTCGCCCTGCTGCTGCAACAAGCACACGAGGCGGGCTTTGTCGTCGGGACGCGCACGGGCCATGATCTTGATGGCTGCGGCACGCTTGGCGGCGTCCTCGTCGTCGAGAGCGGCAAATTCGGGGCCATTGATGATCGCGTCATCGTGGTCCTCATCGGTCCACAAGCCCACTTGCCGCCCAATCTCGCGAGCCGTCGCACCGGTGTCACCAGTGACGATCTTGACCTGCACACCGGCGTTGCGGCTATCCTGCACGGCAGCGGGGACATCGGGCCTCACAGGATCGCTGATGGCCACAATGCCCAGGAAGGTGAGAGCCGGCGCGTGGCCAGCCTTGAGGTCACGGAGCAACTTGTCGGCCGGGACGTCACCAGCGAGCTCACAATAGGCAAACGCCAGCGTGCGCATGGCCTTGGTCTGATAGTTTGTCAGCTCGTCGGTCACCTGCTGGAAGGTCACGCCGCCCACGGTGTTTTCGCTAAGGCGCATAACGATTTCGGGTGCTCCCTTGAGCAGCAACCACTGCTTGCCGGTGGGCGTGCTGATGATGGTCGCCATGAACTTGGTCATCGTGGAGAAGGGCAACTGGGCCACGGTCTCGTTACCGTCGCGCGTGCTCATGTAGTCCACCCCGGCATCGTGCAGCCACAGCAACAGGGCACCCTCGGTGGGATTGCCCAGGGCAGTCACATTGGCGGGGTCGCTATCGTCGAGAAACGCGGTGCTGTTGCACGCGATGCTGCACCGCACGATTTCGCTCATCTCGTCATCGCCCAGCCCTTCGCCGTCGGGCAATCCATAGAAATGGGCCTGGTATATCTGCATCTTGTTCTGAGTAAGGGTGCCCGTCTTGTCGGTACAGATGACGGTGGCGGCACCCATGGTTTCGCAGGCGTGCATGCGGCGAACGAGATTGTTGTTCTTGAGCATCTTGCGCATGCTCAGCGCCAGCGACAGGGTCACGCTCATAGGCAGGCCCTCGGGAACCGACACCACGATAAGCGTCACAGCCAGCATAACCGTCTCGATAAAGTACTGCACATCGGCGACGAAGCCCTCGCTGCCCACCCAGAAGTACTCCACGATGCGCCCCAGCACGAGCAGGCCGGCCATAAAGTAACTGCCGCGGGCGATGGTGCGGCCCAGGCGGTCAAGCTGTTGCGTGAGCGGTGTCTTGATGTTGTTGTCAATCTGGGCGTCACGGAACACCTTGCCATACTCTGTGCTGTCGCCCACACGATCGACCCGCATGGTGGCGTTGCCCTCGATAACGGTGCTGCCGCGCAGCAGCATGTTGACGGGATAAGTCACCTCATGGTCAACGGCAGTCGGTTCATGGGTTTTCCATGCCGAAGGCTCGCCAGTAAACGAGCTCTCATCGACAGTGAGGTTGAAGCTGTCGATCACCGTACCGTCGGCGGGCACTTTTTCTCCGGTTTCCAGGATGACTATATCGCCCACAACAATGTCGCATCGAGGCACTTGGGTAATGTGCTTGTTACGCATCACTGTGACCTTGACATGATCGTCGGTCTGGTTGAGCAAGCGGAATTTCTTATTGGCATTGACCTCAACGAGAAACCCCACCAGCGTAGCCAGCACCACAGCAATTAAGATGCCCAGCGGCTCAAAAAAGATGCTCAGTCCCATGTCGAGCCAGTGAAACTCGTAGACCGACATGGCCACCGACAGCACCAGGGCCACCAGCAGGATTTTTATCAACGGGTCGTCAAATTTCTTCAGGAATTGTTTCCACAAGGGTTCACGGGCAGGAGGTGTGAGGACATTCACACCATGTTGCTGACGGCTGGCAATCACTTGCTTGTCGGTCAAACCCGCGTTGTTATTACGTTTTATCATCAGTACAGGATATAATCACGAATGGTAACTGAATCATCACAATACAAAAACCGTGCCAACGGATAGCTGGTGATGATAGTTATTCGTTGTAGTTGTTAGCCTAAAACCTAAAGCCTATGCCGTTATCTGCTTGGGCAACGGGCGGCGCACAAAGCGCTGCTTGTTGAAGATGGAATCCAAGCGCAACTTGATCACGCCCCACAACGCTTCGAAGAAGATGCTACTGTTCATCTTGCTCGTGCCCAACACACGATTAACAAACACGATAGGCACCTCCTTGATCTTAAAGCCCATGCGATAGGCCGTGAACTTCATCTCGATCTGGAAAGCGTATCCCTTGAACTCGATAGCATCGAGATTGATGGACTGCAACACCTCGCGGCGATAGCACACATAGCCTGCCGTGGCGTCCCTGACCTGCATGCCGGTAACGAGTCTCACATAGGCCGATGCGAAGTAGCTCATGAGCATTCTCCCCATCGGCCAGTTGACGACATTTACCCCTGTCAGGTATCTGGAGCCAACCGACACATGGGCCCCACCGGTGGCACAAGCGGCCTGCAACTCAGGCAACTTGTTGACGGGATGCGAGAAGTCTGCATCCATCTCGATGATGTACTCGTATGCATGGTCGAGAGCCCACTTGAAGCCAGCGATGTAGGCAGTGCCCAGGCCTTGCTTGCCCGCGCGCTTCAAGATGCTGATGCGCTCGGGACACTCGGCAATCATCTCATCGACGATAGCGCCGGTGCCATCGGGCGAGTTGTCATCAACGATGAGCACATCAAATTGGTGCTCGGTAATGCTGAGCACGGCACTGATAATGGCACGGATGTTCTCCTTCTCATTATAAGTAGGGATGATTACTACGCTGTCTGACTTCATTGGTGCTTGTTTCAATCTTGTGTCGTTCGAAAATTTACTTGATACAAAGGTACTATTATTTTTTTAAATAATGCGTATCCCCCTATCAATATTGTGCCGTTTAATCATTATTTTAATGATTTTGCAACGGTTAACACTATCATGCACAGCAAAAACCATGCCAACCACGGCCTCATCGCCAACAGGCAACGCGGCAAAAAGGATGCGCCGACAGGGCAGCGTCACTTCCTGGTAATGCGGGCCAGGTAGTCGTAGTGCGAGCCCCGCATCACCACCTGCGCGTCAAAGCCGTGCCGTCGCGCCTGCTCGGCCAGGGTGTCGGCGTCGACAAAGAGCCAGGCAAACGGGCTCCCCTTCACACCGCGGTACTGCATCTGGTATGTGACCTCGCCATAGTAACCCTCGACACCCGTGAGGTCGATGAATCCGTCCTCGTCCTCATAGATGTAGCAGATGTCGCTGGAGTCACATAGCAGCTGGCCGCCAGGTGCGAGCAGCCTGTCCACCTGAGCGAAAAAAGCTGGCATGCGCGAGAGCGTCCCCACGATGCCGATGCCGTTCATCAGCATCAATATGGTGTCGTAGCCGGTGCCATCGAGGGTAAAGAAGTCCTGCTCCATCACCTGCCCGACGCCGCGCTCACGCATCGTGGCCACGCTCAGTGGCGAGATGTCGATGGCGGTAACGTGGTGCCCCCTTGCCTGCAACGCCAACGCGTGGCAGCCGGCACCAGCCCCCACGTCCAGGACATGTCCGCTAACAAGCTCCAGAGCCCTCGTTTCGAGCGGCGGCATGTCGGCGGGCTGCCTGAAGAGCGTCTTGACGGGGATTTCGTCCTCGGCCAGCGTGGGTGAGAGCACACGCAACCTCGCCGCCCTGCCATGGCGGTGATAGTCGGCGATGGCCATGCCCATCGGGTCCTTGTCGGCAGCGATCATCTGATGAAGTGCGTGCCCTGCCAGGGTTCCATCTCGGGCATCGGAGCAGAGCCCGACTTGAACTGCTTGATCATCCAGGCCATGTTACGGGCCATGGTGCGCATGGTCTGCATGCCCTCGTCATCCATGTTGACCTCGCCAGGCACGCGCCCGTAGGCAATGTTCCAGTACTGGGATGTCGCGATCGGCATGTTCACCATCTGGAACGGCATCTGCAGCGTCTGGAAAGCGGCAGTCGCACCGCCACGGCGACAGACGGCCACGGCGGCGGCAGGCTTGCCTTCGACACGCGCTCCCGCAAAGAGCATGCGGTGCACCAGGTTGAGCACGTTGCCAGTAGGCGTGCCATAGAATACGGGTGTGCCCACGATCAAGCCGTCGGCTGCGTTCATCTTGTCAATGACCTCGTTACACAGGTCGTCACCAAACACACAATGTCCCAGGCCTTTCTCAGCACAGGTGCCACAGGCGATGCAACCTCTCACGGGCTTGGTTCCGATCCACACGATTTCGGTCTCGATGCCCTGTTGCTGCAGGGTCTTGGCAGCCTCGTTCAGAGCGACAAACGTGTTACCCTGCTCATGAGGCGACCCATTGATTAATAATACTTTACTCATATGGATTATTCATTTATTTTAAAAATCGGATTGTCAATACTATAAAGTTTCTAAAGCGATTTCGCTTTTAGACGTTGAACTATCCTAACTCCTAACTCCTAACTTCTAACTCCTAACTCCTAACCATGTGATATCCCATAGCCTTGAGCTGAACGGCCATGCCCATCTGATACATGACCTGAAGTCCGCCGACATAGGCCTTGAAGGCATCGACAGTACCAGGCTCGATGTCCAGGGCAAAGATGGCCCGCTTGGTGCGTTCGGCACAGTCCCCGACGAGAGACTGCATCGACTCGGCAGCATCGCCATGCAGGTCCAGCACCTCGTCCAGGATGTACTCGTCGAGCTCGTCATAGCCGCGCTTGTCCCTCAAGTAGAGGTAGAGGTCGTCAATCTTGTCATATTTCTCCCAGTCCACGTCCCAAAACCTGGTGACTGCCATAGCGACAAACATCATCCACCCCAGTGAGGCCACAGGATAGTCAGCGAACTCGCGGGCCCCGTCGGGCAGGTAGGCCTCGGCGATGGCGGGCCACTTGCCTTCCACATCAGGGCACTCGGGCAGGCGCTCGTCAACGGCACCGCGTCCGGTGAGATAGCGGTGCAGGTCGGTCAGCATAGTGGTAGCAAAATCTTCCATATTTATACTGTTGTAATTAATGCGGGAACAAAAGTAATGAAAAAAACGCGTAATTATCACAAAAAGGCAACATTTTTGGCCCTGTTGTGCTTTTTGACATGGTGCGGGGGTATCTTGGCGGTGTAACTTTGCAGCGTCAACTGAGACGAGGCTTTAGGTTGACAACTAATAACGACTAAACAACTAACAACCAAACAACCATGAAAACACCAACCACCAACGACCAGCACAGCCGCGTGCTGCATGCCGCCTACCAGGCATGGATGAGCGCGGCAGGACTGCGCCAGGCACGCCTGAGAAACAAGCGATTCACCTATGGCGACCAGTGGGGCGACCTGGTAAAGGACTACCAGGGGCGCATGATGACCGAGGGCGAGCACCTCCTGAGCCAGGGTTGCGAAACGATCACGAACAACCTTATCCGCCAGCTGGTCAAGACCATCATCGGCCGATTCCGCTGCCAGTACATCAAGGATGACACGCAAGAGCAGCCGACACCGATGCGCGAAGTGAGAAACGACAATGAGCTTGACGAGCTCGACAGCCGCGCCCTCGAGGAATTCCTCATCTCGGGCTGTTGCGTTCAGCGCGTCGACACCTGTAACGAACCTGGCGGCAGCGACCACGTAAGGATCGACAACGTCAATGTCAACCACCTGTTTGTCGGCCCCATGAATGACCCGCGATCACGCGACTGCGAACTCATCGGTCAGCTGCATGACCTGAACATCGCCCAGCTGCTCAGGCGTGTCGCCGGCGGCAACCAGCGCAAGGCGGCCTGGGTGCGACGACTGTATACCGACGGCGCCGAGAGCCGCATGGCCGACTTCACCACCCGGCTGGGAGCCGACTCGCAACTGGGGATGGACTTCTGGCACGCCCGCGACGGCAAGTGCCGCGCCATCGAGGTGTGGACCCTGGAGAGCCGTGAGGTCATCGTGTGCCACAACCGCCGCGAGGGCACGCTCACCGTGGAGCCCGCCAGCACGTGGCACCGCTACAAGAACCGTCCCGAAGTCACCACCCGCTGGGACATCGCCACCGTGTGGCACTGCCGCTGGTTCTCGCCCATGGGTGACCTGCTCACCGAGTACGACTCACCATGGGGACATGGCGGCCACCCGTTTGTCATCAAGCTCTATCCGCTCACCGATGGCGAGGTGCATGCCGTGGTCGAGGACATCATCGACACACAGAAGCACGTCAACCGCATGAT
>CAZVMM010000030.1:0-34861 GCA_964628205.1 uncultured Muribaculaceae bacterium | reverse complement strand
GGCTGCGCTGGCTCATGTTGTTGAGGATGGCGGCGGCCTCGGTCATCTCGACCATGAATGTGGACTCGCCCAGAGAAATGTTGTCGCTGGCGCCGACGCGGGTAAAAATCTTGTCGACCACGCCGATGCGAGCCTGCTCGGCAGGGACAAAACTGCCCATCTGGGCCATCAGGGTGATAAGCGCCGTCTGTCGCAGCAGGGCCGACTTACCGGCCATGTTGGGACCGGTGATGATCATGATCTGCTGGTCGTCGTTACTCAGGCGGATGCTGTTGGGCACATAGCTCTCGCTTGGCGGCAACTGGCTCTCGATGACGGGGTGGCGTCCCATGACGATGTCGATGTCCAGGCTGTCGTCGAGAACGGGACGGTTGTATCGGTTGTCCATGGCCACGCGAGTGAGGGCATTGAGGCAGTCGAGCTGGGCGATGATGGCGCTGTCGCTCTGGATGGCGGGGATATACTCGGTCACAGCGGTCACCAGCTCGTTGAACAGGCGGTTCTCGATGATGAGGATTTTCTCCTCGGCACCGAGGATTTTTTCCTCATATTCCTTGAGCTCCTGGGTGACGTAGCGCTCGGCATTGACGAGCGTCTGCTTGCGTATCCACTCGGGCGGCACCTTGTCCTTGTGGGTGTTGCGCACCTCGATGTAGTAGCCGAAGACGTTGTTGTAGGCAATCTTGAGGCAGGGGATTCCCGTCTGGTCGCTCAGCGAGCGCTGCATGGCCACGAGGTAGTCCTTGCCGCTGCTGGAGATGTCGCGCAACTCGTCGAGCTGCTCGTCGACGCCGCGGCAGATGACGTTGCCGCGATTGGTCTGGTTGGGGGCATCGGGGTTGATTTCGCGCTCGATGCGGTCCCTGATCAGGGCACATGGATTCAGCTGTTCGCCCAGGCTCTGCAGCACGTCACAGGCGGCCTGCTGGCAGTAGGCCTTGATGGGCTCAATGGCCTGGAGAGCACTCTTGAGCTGAACGAGTTCGCGCGGGGTGATGCGGCCCACGGCGGCCTTGGAGGTGAGTCGCTCCAGGTCACCGATGAGTTCGAGCCGTTGCTTGATGAGGTCTCGACCGTCGGGGTCGCGCATGAAGTGTTCCTCGACATCCAGGCGGCGGTTGATGGCCTTGGCATCCTGCAGGGGGAAGAGTACCCATCGCCGCATCATGCGGGCCCCCATGGGCGAGATGGTGCGGTCAATCACGTCGAGCAGCGACTTGCCGTCGTCATTCATGGGTGCGACGAGCTCCAGGTTGCGGATGGTGAACTTGTCGAGCCTGACGTAACGCTCGGCCTCGATGCGTGCCAGCGTGGTGATATGCCCCAGCTGGGTGTGCTGGGTGATGTCCAAATAGTGGAGAATGGCTCCGCTGGCGATGATGGCATTGTCCATCTTGGAGATGCCGAACCCCTTGAGGTTGCGGGTCTCGAAGTGCTTGAGCAGCCTGGCGTTGGCCGAATCGAGGGTGAAAACCCAATCCTCGAGCTCAAACGTGAGGTAGCGCGACGAGAAGGCGGCGGCAAAACGTTGGCGGTTGCTGCGCTCGATGAGCACCTCCTTGGGCGAGAAGTTGACCAACAGCTTGTCGACATATTCCTCGCCGCCCTCGGCGGTGAGAAACTCGCCCGTGCTGATGTCCAGGAACGCGACGCCCAGCACCTTCTTGCCAAAGTGGACGGCGGCGAGCCAGTTGTTCTCTTTGCGGTCGAGCATCGTGCCACCAACCACCACGCCTGGCGTCACGAGTTCTGTGATGCCGCGTTTCACAAGTTTCTTGGTCAACTTGGGGTCCTCGAGCTGGTCGCAGATGGCGACACGCTTACCGGCCCTGACGAGTTTGGGCAGGTAGGTGTCGAGCGCATGGTGTGGAAATCCTGCCATCTCGGTCGATGCTGCCGCACCGTTGCTGCGCCGCGTTAGCGTTATGCCCAGAATCTCGCTTGCCGTGACGGCATCCTGGAGGTAGGTCTCATAAAAATCGCCCACACGAAACAAGAGTATGGCGTCGGGATGCTTGGATTTCATCTCGACAAACTGTTTCATCATCGGCGTCTTCATCGGGTCTTGTGCCATCGTGCTTCATCTGTTGGTTTTAACACGCAAAGGTACGAAAAAGTTTTCAGTTGGCAGTAGTTTGTCAAAAATCTAATGGCTGTAAACTGAATTGTGAAAACTTTATAGTATCTTTGCCAGTCAATAACGAAATCACTAACAATACTATAAAGATCAAAACAGAACCGAACGATGAATTTTGTAGAAGAACTGAAATGGCGTGGCATGATCAATGACATCATGCCTGGCACTGAGGAGCAACTGAACAAGGAAATGACAAGCGGCTATGTGGGCATCGACCCCACTGCCGACTCGCTGCACATCGGCCACCTGGTGGGCATCATGATGCTCAAGCACCTGCAGCGTGCCGGCCACCGTCCTATCGCGCTGATCGGCGGTGCAACCGGCATGATTGGCGACCCCTCGATGAAGTCGCAGGAGCGTAAGCTCATCGATGAGGAGACGCTGCGTCACAACCAGGAGTGCATCCGCCAGCAGCTGGCCAAGTTCCTGGACTTTGACAGCGATGCCCCCAATCACGCCATCGTGGTGAACAACTATGACTGGATGAAAGACTTCTCGTTCCTGAGCTTTATCCGTGACATCGGCAAGCACATCACGGTGAACTACATGATGGCCAAGGACAGCGTGAAGAAGCGTCTGGCCGCCAATGCCGACCACGGCATGTCGTTTACCGAGTTCTCGTACCAGTTGCTGCAGGGCTATGATTTCCTGCACCTGTATGAGACCGAGGGCTGCAAGCTGCAGATGGGCGGCAGCGACCAGTGGGGCAACATCACCACGGGCACCGAGCTCATCCGTCGCATGAACGGCGGCGAGGCCTTTGCCATCACCTGTCCGCTGATCACCAAGGCCGACGGCGGCAAGTTCGGCAAGACCGAGAGCGGCAATGTGTGGCTGGATCCCAAGCGCACGTCGCCCTACAAGTTCTATCAGTTCTGGATCAACGTGAGTGACGCGGATGCCGAGAAGTACATCAAGATTTTCACCGACCTGCCCCAGGAGGAGATAGCCGCTCTGGTAGCAGAGCAGGAGCGGGATCCTGGCCTGCGTCCGTTGCAGAAACGACTGGCCAAGGAGATCACCACCATGGTTCACAGTGCCGAGGAATATGAGAACGCTGTCGAGGCCTCGCAGATCCTGTTCTCGAACAAGGCCAAGGACACCCTCCACAAGATTGACGAGGACACGCTGCTGAGCGTGTTCGAGGGCGTGCCTACCTTTGAGGTGCCCCGCAGTGCCATCGACGAGGGAACGCCCCTGATTTCGCTGCTGACCGAGGTGGCTGCCGTGTTCCCCAGCAAGGGCGAGATGCGCAAGCTGACCCAGGGCGGAGGCGTGAGCATCAACAAGGAGAAACTCTCCGACCCCAATATGGCTGCCAGCGCCGATATGCTGCTCAATGGCAAGTATATCCTGGCACAGAAGGGTAAGAAGAACTATTACCTGCTCATCGTCAAGTGATTTGGCGGGAGCAAAACAAAAAAATGCGGTAAAAAGATTGCAGTTCCCAAAAAAAGCAGTAATTTTGCACCGCAATTTTGAGCGGCTTGCCGCTTGGTTGACATGAGGATTGCCTTGTAGTGTAATGGTAACACAACGGTTTTTGGTGCCGCATTTCCTGGTTCGAGTCCGGGCAAGGCAACCACAAGACTAGGAGTTAGACCCGCGTTTGGGGTTTAACTCCTTAATTGTTTCTGGATAGCAGCGCTGATGGTGATGAATCCGTATTTTATGTGTGCCCGGGCTATCGTTGTTTGGGGCAGATTGTCGTTACCAGTTGAAGATGTTGCGCAGCAGCCACCAGATGAGCACGGTTGCAAGGAAAAGCCAGATGAGCAGGGGAGCGTTGATGCGGGCATAGAGGCGCGGATTGCGCGTGCGGCGGCTCTCGGCATAGAGGCACAGCGCGATCCATGGCAGGGCGATCAACAGCAGGGCATTGTGACGGACAGCACCGATCACGTCACCATGCAGCAGGGCATGGATGGCACGCTGGCTGCCACAGCCGGGGCACTTGTAGCCTGTGAGTGTCAGGAATGTGCAACGAGGAAAAACACTAGATTCAGCAGGGTCTAGCGCGTAGTAAACCAGCCCGAACGCCAGTAGGGCGACAAGGCAAAGCGTGATGACAAGCGTGCGGCGCATCGGTCGATGGCATTATTGCAGGGCCGATGTGCTGAGCATGCTCATCATCGATGCGAATGGCATGGACAGGATGCCCAGGATGATGGAAGCGATGCACCACCATGCTCCCGTCTCGCTGGCTCGCTTGGCCCCTTCGATGTCACCCTGCTGGTACTTGTTGGTGACCTTGAGGGCATAGACGATGGCAACGATGCCAGCAGGCAGGCAGCACAGCACAGTCGTGATAATGGCCCACACCAGGTTGGTGGGCGGACAAGGCTCGGCGGGGGCTGGTGACTGGGCAGCTGGCTCATAGCGCTGCTGGGCGGGAGTGTATTGCTGTGAAGCGTACCCTGACGGCTGCTGCTGGCTGGGCTGATAGGGCTGTCCCACGATGGGCTCGTCGGTGGCCGAGGCGGCATTGTCTGGCTGCGGCTCGGACAGCTCATCGGTCATAGCATAAAGGCCTTGCAGTTCAGGTAATTGGGTGATCTTTACCCAGTCAGCCAAACCCTCGTGCCACACATAGGCCCGTGATGTGAGCCCCATCTCCTTCATCTGCTCGGGGCTCACAGGTCCCGACTGCACTCCATTGTGATTGATCCAGTACTGCATAATGATGATTTTTATCTATTGTGGCAAAGATAGTAATAAAATCGGGAAAAACAATAGAGCGCCCGTAGAAATTGTTTATTTAGGCATTAGGCTTCTGGTTTTTAGGCTTCAGGCTCTGGGTTCTCGATCCAAGAGTGCGGCAATCGGGCACGGAATCATGGCTGCAGATGTCAAATAGTTGCCATTTGCGGTCGGTTTTGTCTTTTTTTTTATGATAATTGTGTGGCTGTTGATGTATTTTTCCTATTTTTGTCACATCATTAATTCGCGTCATGAAAAGGAAAGTCAACGACATCTTCATCAGCTATCGCCGTGATGGTGGCTTTGCGACGGCAAATCATCTGTTTGATTTGCTGACCCATGACGGATATACGGTGAGTTTTGACATCGACACGCTGCGTGAGGGCGACTTTGACAAATTGCTGCTCTCGCGCATCGATGAGTGCACCGACTTTATCTTGATTGTCGACAAGCACACGTTCGACAAGACCAGTGACGACAGCCACCACCATGAGGATGACTGGCTGCATCGGGAACTGGCGCATGCCCTGGCTCAAAACAAGAACGTGATCCCCGTGCTGCTGACAGGGGTGAACGGCATTCCGCGCAACCTGCCTGCCGATATTGCTGCTGTAGCCACCAAGAACGGCCCGGAGTATAACAAGAGTTATTTTGACGAGTTCTACCGCAAGCTCAAGTCGTTCCTGCACAGCGAGCCCCAGGTGACTCCCGCAGCCAAGCGGCGCCGGGCCACCATGCTAGCCGTTATCGCCGCGCTCGTGGCGCTGGCCGGGATGGTCGCAGTGCTGCTCGCTCAGCTGCGTGACGGAGGTCCCACGGGCAGAGACGTGCCTGGCCAGGTCGTGGATACCACGCTGGTCAATCCCGTGATGGGCGAGTACGTCTACACGGGTCCCGTCGACGAGAATGGTCAACCCCATGGACAGGGCTTGGCGAAGTTCAGCCAGGGCGACTGGTATAAGGGGGAGTTCAACCATGGCGAGTTTGAGGGCAATTGCACCTATATCAACCATGCCGAGGGCGACAAGTTTGTGGGGACCTATAAGGACAACCAGCGCTGCGAGGGCACCTACGTGTGGAAGGACGGCACCTATTTCACGGGAACCTATCTCAACAATGAGCTGCACAAGGGCACGCTCTATGACGTGAACGGTAAGGTGCTGGAGGTGTATTAGACTATAGGCTTTAGCTTTTAGGCTTTAGGACATCGGATTGTGAAACTTAACAAATAACACATAGCGCACCATGATGAAAAAGAGAAATATCAAGAGTTTGTGGCTGTTGGCGGCTGTGGGTGTTGCCCTGATGCTGGCCAGCTCATGTGCCACGCCAGCGATCAAGAAGCCCTCGAAGCCTGTGGGCGCCAAGCAACCTACCACGAGTGTGACGTCAACCGAGGTGGCCCCTGCTACTAACCAGGCTGTGAAGGCCGTTGTCGACAGCGCTGTTGTCAGGGCCGAATCGATGGATCATTGACACTTCGCAGACGACCGATGAAGAAGATGGAATATCAGCCGAGTCCTATTGACACCAGCGATGTCACCCTGCCCGCCGAGCTTGCAGCGAGGATCGAGGATATAGCCAAGAATGTTCATGAGGTGTGGGCCCAGTCGCGTATTGAGCAGGGCTGGACTGTGGGCGACAAGCGCGACGACGCGCTGAAGAAGCACCCGTGTCTGGTGCCCTATGACGCGTTGCCCGAGGTGGAGCGGGATTACGATCGCAACACCGTGGAGCAGTCACTCAAGATGGCAATGAAACTAGGGTTCAAGATTTCACGCTAGGCACCACGTAGGTGGCGACGCACTAGAAGTCGCTGAAGAACCTGGGCCTGATGAGCAATCCCACGCGGATGCGCGAGTGGTACTGCTTGTAGTCGAGCATGCACTCACCATAACCATTGTAGTACTGCAACATGATGAACTGGTTGGAGTTATGGTTGATGCGGTAACCCAGCTGGATAATCGTGTTGAAGTTCAGATTCCAGCCCTGCCGCTTGACCAGCGTCATGTCGAGCACCCACTTGTTGTCATTGCTGATGGCCTGGAATCCCGCCTGAGAGATGCCGCAGTACTTCAGGATGTCCTTGTTGTACATGCCGTCGATGATGGGAATCCAGAACTTGGCGTGTGCCATGAGCTGCGGAGCAATATAGGCCTCGGCAGCCAGCGACACCTTGTTCCAGCTGCGTGATGCAGTGCCGTCCTTGCCGTTAGACTCATGCTCGACCATGAGGGTGGCCTTGCCGACAAGTCGGTTCTTCATGATGATGTATTTTGAGATGCCGATACCAGGGTTGAAGTTCAGGTCGCGGAAGGGCAGCGAGTTGCGAAAGACGTGCCAGATGGCCTTCTGGCTGTAGAACAGATACAGGTATGAGTGATAGGGCAGGATGCTCTTGGTGAGGCGCTGCTGGAAACTGATCTGGAACTTGACGTCGCTATTATATCCATCGGGTTTGCCACCCAGCACGGTGCCCCCCACAAAGTACGTGTCCTTGTAGAGGGAGAAGTAGGGCCTGCTGTCCAGTTCGGCGCGGATACTGTCAGCAATCTGTCTGTCTGACCTGGTGTCGGTCACAATCTGGCTCATCGCGGGGATGCTTATTCCAGCGATCAGGACGAATGCGATGAGAATAAGGGGCTTTATGTTCATGAATCGGGTGTCAAATAATGGTTTATGCTGCAAAGATAGTCAAAAAGTTTTGAAATTCAGCTAGATTGGTGCCACTGTTCTGCTCGGAGGCGGTGGCGTAACGATGATTCGACCAGAAAACCGCTAATTCAGAGACCGCCAAACATTGCCACCAGCGCGTACCATAGCGGCGGTACCAGCAGGGCGGGCAGCATATTGAGCACGTGGCAGTCCTTGATGCGCAACAGCGATAGTCCCGACCCCGTGATGAGCAATCCGCCCACAATCAGCATTTCGGACATCAGGGCATCGCTCACGGCGGTGCTCGAAAGCAGTGCCACGCAGTAGAACATGCCCTGCCACAAGAACAGGACAGGGGCTGCCAGCAACATGCCGATACCGTAGGTCGAGCCAAAGATGGTTGCTGTGACCAGGTCGAGTGTGGCGTTGGTAAACAGGAAGGTGTTATCACCCTCAAGCGCACTGATGACGGGCCCCAGCATCGACAGCGGGCCGATGCAGTAAACCAGCGTCGCTGTCGCCAGGCCGTCGGCCAGGCGTTGAGGCGAGGAGTCGTCGTTCCGCTTCTTGCTCTTGCGCTCCACCAGGCGGTGGAAGCGGCCATCGATGTCGAGCGCCACGCCCACGATGCTGCCAATCGCCATCGCCGCGATAAACAGCACGGGGTACTGGCTCCCAGACAGGTTGGTGACCACCGCGTTGAGCCCGATGGCGAAGCAGGCAAGCCCCAGCGCGTCATAGAGCACATTCTTGTACCGGTCCTTGATGCCCTTGTGCAGGGCTACGCCGATGAGCGTTCCCGTCACGATGGTGCAGGTGTTGACAATAGTTCCAATCATGATTGAAGTCGTGTTATTGAGCTGCAAAAGTAGTGAAAAATTGGGCATCAAGTGTTAATAGTGGCGAAATATCATTACTTTTGCATAGTAATCAAGATAATGCAGAGACATGATGAAGCGATTGTTGTTGGTGGCCATTGTCATGATGGCCGCGCTCGCCGCTAGCGGGGCCGAAGGCAGCGATGTGCAGCAGGCCCGGGCACTGGCTGAGCGCCTGTCCCAGGCGTTGAGCCAGAAAGTGGAGTTCAGGCTGATAGCGCCCGACCAGGGGCGTGATGTGTTCACCCTCGAGAGCCGTGGCGGCACTGTCGTCATCGGCGGCAATAACGCCGGGTCGATGGCTGTGGGCCTGAACCGATACCTGAACCGTTACTGCATGACCACCGTGTCGTGGTATGCCCGTGTGCCGGTCGACTTACCCGCCGTCTTGCCCGATGTGCCCGCCCCCGAGCGTGTCACAGCCCGAGTGCCCCAGCGTTTTTTCCTCAACTACTGCACGTGGGGTTACACGATGCCCTTCTGGCAATGGGAGGACTGGGAGCGCTTCATCGACTGGATGGCCCTCAACGGCGTGAATCTGCCGCTGGCCATCACGGGCCAGGAGGCCGTGTGGTATAACGTGTGGACCCGTTTGGGCTTAACCGACAAGCAGGTGAGGGACTACTTTACCGGTCCCGCCTACCTGCCGTGGCACCGCATGGCCAACATCGACGGCTGGTGCGGCCCGTTGCCCAAGTCGTGGCTCACGGGTCAGACCGCCCTGCAGCAGCGCATTGTGGCGCGAGAGCGCTCACTGAACATGCGCCCCGTGCTGCCCGCTTTTGCCGGCCATGTGCCAGGAGCGTTGCGCGAGTTGTTCCCCGATGCCGACATCCAGTCCCTGGGCAGTTGGGCCGGCTTTGACGGGCGTTACCGCACCTGTTTCCTGAGTAGCGAGGATCCGCTTTATAGCCGCATACAGCGCATGTTTCTCGAGGAGCAGACGCGTCTGTTCGGCACCGACCACATCTACGGCATCGACCCGTTTAACGAGGTGGACCCGCCCAGTTTTGAGCCCGACTACCTCAACAAGGTCTCAAAGCACATCTATGAGAGCCTCACTGCTGTCGATCCCAAAGCCGAGTGGCTGCAGATGGCGTGGTTCCTCTACTACCAGCGCAAGGATTACACACGCGAGCGCACGCGAGCCATGCTCACGGGCGTGCCCCAGGGCAAGATGACCCTGCTCGACTATTACTGCGAGTACAAGGAGATGTGGCGCGAGCACGACGGATTCTACGGGCAGCCATTCGTCTGGTGCTACCTGGGTAACTTTGGCGGAAACACCAACGTGCAGGGCCGGGTGCGTGAGGCGGGCGACCGCCTGGAGCGCGCCTTGCGGGAGTGTGGCGAGAGCCTTGTGGGCATCGGATCGACACTCGAGGGCCTGGACGTGCAGCAATTCCCCTATGAGTACATCCTGGAGAAGGCGTGGGACTACGGCAAGAGCGATAGTCAAGTGGTCAACGAGCTTGCCGACCGCCATGCGGGCCGTGAGAGTGAGCCCGTGCGCCAGGCATGGAAACTCCTCTATGACAGCGTGCTCGACATCACCCCCAGCAACTTTGCCGCCCCGCTGCCCTGCTCCTATCCCGCCCTGGGCAAGGAGAACCGCCCCATCAAGTACCGCCCGCTCCACTTGCTGGCGGTGTGGGATTTGCTGCTAGAGCAGGACACGGTCAGCACCGATGCGATGACCGTCGACCTGATCTGGGTGGGCCGTCAGTTGCTGGGCGACCTGTTCCTCGTCGAAAAGCAGCAGATGGAGCAGGCCTACATGCAGCGGGACAAGACGGCGTTTTACGCCCATAGCGACGTACTCTATGAGTTGTTGTCCGACCTGGATAACCTTAACAGTTATCATCCGCATGCCACGCTCGACCTGTGGCTGCAGCAGGCCCGCGACATGGGACAGACAGCCCAGGAGAAGGACTATTACGAGTCCAATGCCCGCCGCCTGGTGACCACGTGGGGCGGCAGCCTGAACGACTACGCCTGCCGCAACTGGAGTGGCCTGATGTGGGACTATTATGGTCGTCGTTGGGAAAATTATATCCGGGAACTCACGGTGGCCGTCATCTCGGGCAAGGAGTTTGACGAAGCCCATTACCGTGCTGTTACCGACAAGTTCCAGCAGCAGTGGGTCACTTCGACCGAGGAGATTTCAGGCGGTTCGCCCAGCCACAGTGGCGTGCTCTCCTTCTCCCGTCACTTGCGCGACAAGTACCGAACTGCTTTATCTAGGTTTTAGGCTTTAGGCTTGGCGATGATATAGCTGTTGGCCCGAACCCTGCGGGGCTAATGCTAATTACACGAATTAGTTTTAAAAATTATTCGTGAAATACGTTTTTCTTCGCGAAATTAGCATTAAAAAACTTTTCAGGGCCAACTGCTATATCGTTCCCATTTTTTGTCTTGGCAGTCGTCGTTGCGCGTCGGTTAGCGGACGACGATTTTCTTTCCCTGGTGGATGTAGATGCCGGGCGTGGTGGGTACGGCGTGTCCCACGGGGCGGCCCATCAGGTCGTAGTAGTTCGTGTCCTGCAGGCGGCGCCTATCGGCAGCCACTTCGTCGATGCCATCATCCCCAGAAAACCTCGACTTGTATACGATTTCTCCATTCTCAACCACATGTATCAACCCATACATAACAGGAGAACTGGAGATACTAGGAATGAACGGGTATAGTGTATAACCCAATTGAGAATCATAGCCCACACCCTCCACAATACAGAAACTCGTGTTGGACATTATTGAATAGGCATAGCACTTTGATTTATGTTCTCCCACTTGGATTGTATCGACAGATGCCGTTAAATAAGCATCTGCACCCTCTCCATGAAAGTCGTTGATCTGCCTTTTCCAGAAATCTGTTGGATTATTAAAATCATATAGAATGAATTCCTCGCCACCAAGGTTGTCAGGACTGCCATAATACAAGCCCACCAGGCAATCTGGATAAACGGAACCCTGGGGTGTGATGGCATAAACAATCTTGTTCTCTTCACGCATAAAAACGGGTATCGTGTCGTTCTCGGGGTTGGGATTGACGGTACTATATTTATGCATCATTTTGTACGTTTTTCCATTAAGTATAGTGTCGCCTTTAAATTCCAGGTAAAAATACTGATGAGTGTATTTCTCTGAAATTTCATCATAGTGTGATACAACATACTTCCACTTGACGCCTTCACGCACGAAGGGGACGTACTCGTACTCCTGAGCCACAACCTGGGTCATGCCCAGCACGGCCAACATTAGAATAAAGAAAATCCGTCTCATAATAGTATTGATTTATAGTTTATCTTGCAAAGATAATCAACTTTATTGAAAATCATAGTGAAATTCCTAGAAACTTGCAGGATAAACCGCACCAATCTCGGCATGGCCGTTGTTCTTGATGATGAGCTGTGCGCTGACGGGGCTGGCACCGGCCAGCAGGTGGCCGTCGTAGCGCGGCGTGCACCCCCCGAACGCGGCGATCGCCACGAGCCCAGCCAGCACGATAACTATGTGAATCAGTCCCTTCATCGGTTATGGTGGTTCTCAATAATATGTTATAACGCGCTCAGCGCTCAAGTTATTGTTGCATTCTAGAATAGCAATCCGCACACATCCGCGTGTTATTGCTTGTGCAGGAAGTAGGTGTAAGGGGTGCCAGTGGCGTCGGTCTTGGTAAGGGTGACGTGGCTGGACGTGGTAGTGGAGACGGAGAAGATGTTGTGGGCTTCGAGTCCGGGCATGACGATGTAGTAGACGGAGGGATCGGGGAAATCGATGGTGATGTCGCCACCCGGATTGTCGTTCCATGAGCCGTAGCTCTCGACCACCTGCTGGTGGTCATCGACGTGTGACACCCTGAAGACGTGGCTCTGGAACTGGAAAAAGTAGTCGCCCTGCACAGTGACGGGAACGCCCGCAGCGGTTATCTGCTCGACGTGCCAGGTGCCGAACCAGGGGCCGATGTCACCGTGATTGCGTGTGCAGGAAGCCAGCAAAATGGTCACAACCGATATGATAATATATAATGTGGCCTTGTTCATCGTTTCTTGATATTAAAGTCGCCATAATAAGAGATGCTTAACTGCCCACCCCAGTTGTTGCCGTAGAGCGAGCCGCGGTCGATGGCAATGGTGGCGCCCACCGACAACCCATCTACTTTTATACCCCTGATCCAGTATGGGGAATAATTGACCCGCAAGGCCATCGAGAAATCATCGACACTGCCCGCACGGGGGATGAGAGGCGTGCCCCAGGCTTTACGGTAAGAGCCCTGCAAGCGGTAGTACCACTCGTTGTTGAGCCAGCCCTCGACAGCGGCATGGATGCCGCGCAGCACGTTGTCGCGGTAGCGCATGTAGCCGTCCTGGTTGTAGAGCGGCGACTTGACAAAGGGCGAGCCGATGGACAGGCCGCGGCTCTGGTAGCCGTTGTAGATGTAGTTGTTGTAGTAGTCGTCGGCACCCGACGAGTGACTGGTGATGGGTGTGCCAGGGTGGTCGTTGGGCGTCCAGTGGATGGGGCCGCTCTGGTTGGTGAAGTCGATATACTCGATGACGGCACCCGAGACGAGGTACGAGCCGTTTTGGCGGAACTCAATGCCCCACAGGCCGTCAAAGCCGTTCATCTTGCCGATGCCCGAGCCGTCTTCCCACAGCCACTGGGTGTAGGCACGCAGGTGCTGATAGTTGCTCAAGTTGTACTTCAAGGAGATGTCCCAAGTGCCCATGTGGTTGCCCTCGACAAAGGAGTCGCCCGCGCTGTTTCCGCCACTACCGGCGATAAAGGTGCGGAAGAAGGCTTTGGCGTCGGCATCCATCTTGACCGTGCGGGTTACCTTGCCGTCCTCGTAATAGTCCGCCTTGCCGCCAAACTGACAAGCCGACTGGGCGCCGATGGTGAACACAACAGGCTTGTCGGGGTTGGTGCGGAAGTGCATACTCTTGTAATGCAGCCATGTGCCCGTGGTGATGAAATGATTATAATAATTGTAGTGGTTCTCGAGCCACTTGTCATCCAACTCGCGGAAGTAGCCAAACTCACCCTGTATCTGCACCCAGCCCTTGGTAAAGGGAATGTTCTGGAAGTCGATGAAACCCGCGCGCAGGCCCACGGGAGGCCGTGAATTGTTGCTCCACACCAGGTCGCCACTGCTCAGGGAACCATTGACGATGGGCGATGTCTTGTTGGCCTGGCCCGCCACGGCAAAGAGGCTGTGGTACTTGGCCGAGACGTAGGCCTGCTGGAGCCATACCCGCGAGGGATGTTGCCGCTGCACCTCAAACCGGCCGTCACCCACATAGCGCTCATAGCCAGCACTCGAGGCATAGCCGCCCCAAGCCTCGAGGCATGCGCCCCACGAGAAGCGCTTGCGCGTGTCGATGTTGTGCCACAGCGCGGCATAGGCAAGGACTGAGTACTGCTGGGTATTGACCCCACCGCAGTTGGAACTGATGTAATAGGGCGCCAACTCGCTATTGCCAGCGTTGGCCAGGATACCGAAGGAATAGACGTTCTCATAGAAATGGACGGGACAATAGTGTTCGGTCAGGTACACCGTGTCGGTCGAGATGTCAAGCTTGTTCTGGACCGTGTCGGTCACCTCCAGTGCCATCATCGTTGTGGCGCAGGACAATGACAGCAGGAATGATAACAGGATGTTTCTTGTCATGATTGTCAAGGGCTGGATGGG
Source organism: uncultured Muribaculaceae bacterium (assembly GCA_964628205.1). Classification (GTDB taxonomy): domain Bacteria; phylum Bacteroidota; class Bacteroidia; order Bacteroidales; family Muribaculaceae; genus Sodaliphilus. The sequence continues at coordinate 20,799 of CAZVMM010000030.1, read as the reverse complement.
CTATTCTTGAGGACCTGCTCCATATTTTCGAGGTAGGTGTCGATGTGGCGGCGCTTCTTCTCATCGGTTATCTCATCGATGTTGATGAGCACACCCGTCTCCTCGACGTCGCCAAACTCGCGGTTGATGGCAGTGCCCAGCATGCGCATCTTGGGTGACAGGCCCATGTAGGCATTGACCAGCGGCGGGATGTTGATGCCGTGCTGGCGGATGAAGGTGTTGAGCCGCTTGTGGTCCTCACGGAAGTCATTGCCCACGAAGTAACGGGTCAGTTCGGGATCATCGTTGCGGGTATCGGGCAGCGGGTCGATGGGCACCACGAGCCGGTCATGGTCCTTGAAGTAGAGGTTGAGGAAGCAGAGCAGCATGTCGCGGCACTCGCGGTTGTAGGAGGGGTACATCGTCATCTTGCCGAACATGTACTTGATGCGGGGATAGATGACCGTGAGGGCGCCCAGACCGTCCCACAGGTTGTCGAGGGCAAAGAGTGCCCTGACCCCCTCGCGGGTGGATTGGTACTCGGGCCGGACAAACGAGCGGCCGAGTTCGAGCGTGAACGGCAGGATGTCCTTGAGAAACTTGTCGCTGAAACTGAACATGTGCCCGGTGGCGATGCGGGGCACACCGTCGGTGACCTCTACATCCCATCCGCCGATGAAGCGATAGGCGCCGATGATCTCGCGCTTGCTGGGGTTCCACACCAGCAACTGCTGGCAGGGCACGGGCATGGTGTCAAACTCGTCGATGTCGCAGGCCTTGCCTGTTCCGCCCCCTGATGAGCGGAAAGAGATCTCGCGCAGGCGCCCGATCTCGCGCATGGTGTTGGGCGCATTGTGTGCAGTGACGACGTAGATGTCATTGTCGGCCTTGTTGGTGTGCCGCAACAATCGCTCGGGCGTGAGTTCCTGCTCGATGAGGCTGACGGGAATAGGATCGATGATAGGTTCCATAGGGCGGCGCTATTTTGAGGGTTTGATGTTATAGACGGTCTCTCTCAGACGTGCGGCTTCCTGCCTGGGATGTGAAACATCGAGCGAGCTCCAGGGGATGGGCTCACCGACGATGACCGAGAGCGTGCTGCCGCATTTCTTTATCATTTCCCTGGGCAAGAATATGAGCTCGATATTGAACTTGATGCCAAGCTTCTTGCGCCACTTGGCAAAGCGGTAGAAGAAGCGCGAATTGTGAGCGTCGAAATAGATGGGCACGATGTCGCGCTGGTGGGTAACGGCATGGACGACGGCGGCCTTGTGCCACGGCAGGTCGGCGATGGTGCCGTCGGGCTGCATGCGCGAGCACAGGCCAGCGGGGAAGGTGATGAACTGGTTGTCGCCCGTGAGCGCCTGCTCGATCTGCGCGGCGGCATCACGCGACTGGCTGCCATACTTGTTGACGGGCAGGAAGACGTCGCGCAGGGGTTTGACGGCCATGAGCAGGTCGTTGACCAGAAACTTGATGTGGTGGTCGTAGCGGTTGCCCAGCAGCGAGATGAGCGCCAGTCCGTCGAGTCCGCCCAGCGGATGGTTGGACACAAACATGTAGCGGCCCTGAGGCAGGTTGTCCAGCCCGTGTTCGCGGACTGAGATGTCCATCTCCCGCAGGGCGATGGTGGCCGCGTCGACGCTGTTGTGGCCGTGCATTTTCTCGAGAATGGTATTCAGTTGGTCCTGGCAGATGGTGCGTTCGAGCCAACGCACAGCGCAGCGTGGTATGAACCTATAGTGCCGCGGGAGTCTCTCCCGTAACACGCGATCCACGTCTATTTTGACCAATTTGTTGTCCATAAATGAGGGTTCAGCACGGTTTAAACACACAAAGTTAGATATTTTGACTGAAAAAAGGAACACTGCGAGCAAAAAATTTGCCCATGATTGTGAAATGTTCTAATTTTGCTCCCCGAAATACGTTAAAAACAGACCACGAAAAGTCATAGTTTCCGATCCATGAGAGTCAACATGACATTGCCCAAGCTGCTATTGCTGCTCGCCGAGGTGATTACCTTTGCGGTGCTGGCCGTGGTGTCGAGTAGCGATTTCGGCTTGGCTGATGGGGCCTGCATCACGTTAGGCTACCTGGTGGCCTATGTGGTGCCGCGCATTGTGCTCGCCCGGTCACGAGGGTCATCGACGACGGCCAGTGTCATCCTGCTGGTGCTGGTGGCCTTGCTGATGTTGGCCGGGGTAAGCAACCTGCTGGAGTGGACGCGTGTCGAGGGCTACTCGCTCGAGATGCCCAACCTCAAGAGCGATGCGCGTGGCTACTATAAGTGGGCCCTGAGTCACTATGACGGCAGGGTGGAATCGCCCGATGTGGTATTTCCCGGTTACCCGTTGATGTTGGTGTGCCTGTGGCGCGTGCTGGGCCTGAGTGTCGTGTGGCCGCTGGCGCTGAACACGATGTTTGTCCTGATATCGGTCGTGTTGACAGGCCTGACCACACGGCGGCTGCTGATTCACCGCACGTCGATGTCTGCCAGTGCACTGGTGTCGTGCGGCATGTTGCTGACGTGCCTGCTGTTTTTCTATCTCATGATGGGAATCAGCATTCTGAAGGAGGGCTCGGTGTTTCTGTCGATGTCGCTCGTGGGGTATGCGCTATCATCGATGAGCGCTGCCGACGAGGAGCGGTTCAGGCCATGGCAGGACTTGCTGCTGTTCGTGGCCGGTTGCCTGCTGCTGGCCATGGTGCGCACGACTTATCTATATATCGTGCTCATCGGTGTGGTCATCATGGTTATCCCTCACTGGCGGCGCGACTGGATCATGGCCCTGGCGATGGTCGCTATCATTGCAGTGGCCCTGTTTGCCGGCAACCATTATGCATCGTATTCCTTTGACCGTCATGCCGAGATCGTTGGCGGCGGCTGGAACATGCAGCGATTCTACATCCGCCGCGGCACCCGCGAGAATTACCGGGAATTGCTGGATTACTACTACCTGTACTCGCCATTTCACCGCGTGCTCATGTTGCCGCTGACGTCGACGGTGCAGTTCATGATCCCCTTCCCCTGGAGGGCCGGCGAAGATTCCACATTGGCTAATTTCATCTGCCGTATCACTTATGGCTGGTACCTGCTGGGTGGCATTTCCCTGTTCTATTACCTGTTTATGGGCTGGCGCCGCAATGAGAATATGGGCGCATGGCCCCTGTGGCCGGCGGCGGTGTTTGTCGCCCTGGCCTATGTCATGGCAGGTACCGTCAACCGTTACCTGCTGCCCGTGGAGCCGATGTTTGTCCCTGTTGCGGTCTATGTGCTGAGCCGTGTGGGCGAGGCCCGGTGGCGCCGATTGTTCAAGCAATGGAGCATCGTCTTTGTCATCGTGATAGCCATCACATTGCTGTTGTGCCTGGAAATGGAGCGTGAGACCATTTCCAGTGCCCTGCACACGCAGTCGCTCCATGATTTCCTGCGCGAGAGATTCTAGTCCGCGTTCCAGAGCATTTTTGTCTAGTCTATCCCGAGAGACATTTCATCGGCTGATTTCCAGGATTGGTCGGTTAAAGTTGTGTTCTTATCAATTTTGGCCAAGTTGAGGGTTAAACCATGGAAACACACCGTGGTCTAAGAGTCAAGAAACAACAAACACAAACGATTAATAACTTGACGACAATGAAAAAGACTTTACTACTGGCCCTGCTGTGTGTGATGTTCGCATTACCGGCGATGGCACAACCCGGATACCGTTATGGTTACACCCCCCGCGTCCAGACCGTGGGCCGTCATGGCAACGAGTATATTGCCTGGCACCGCTACTACTTCGGTTTCAGAGTGGGCTTGAACGCTTCACACGTGAACAGCGACAATTACCAGCTCGACGGCAGCGGCGTGAAGACCGGCCTGAACATCGGTTTGGCCGCAGGCACCCAACTCACATACCGGGCCCCCTTGTTTCTGGAGACGGGTCTGTATTATAGCCAGAAGGGCGGCAAGAGCGGCTCGGGCGACAACAAGTTCACCTATGACCTGAACTACCTGGAAGTGCCGCTGCTCATCAAGTACAAGCACTTTGTGGGCAATCAGACGAGCATTCAGCCCTATGCCGGTGGCTACCTGGCCGTGGGTACCGATGGCAACATCAAGAATTATGAACGGCGGACGGCATTCAGCTCGTTTGACAACGGATACTTCAAGCGCTTTGATGGCGGACTCAAGATAGGTTGTGGCGTGGGATACAACATGCTCTACCTGGATGCCAGCTACGACATCGGACTGGCCAACATCGGCCAAGAGATCTTTGACGACACGCACAATGGTTGCTTCACGATAAACGTAGGTGTGAATTTTTGAGGTTAGAACGTGAATTTCTGGGTGGCGCATGCCGCTAAATCACACCGGTGGCATGCGCTATTTAAACAGAAAACAGGATTCAATTCAACTAAAAAACATTAAGATTGACAAAATCTTATTACATTTGCAAAAAAATATCAACAATTCTAAACTCAATTGCGCTATGAAAAAGATATACTACATGCTGCTGTTAGCAGTGATCTCGATGACAGTGGTTTCGTGTAACGACTGGGACTCGCCCTACCCCACCGACCGGCTTGCTATTGTCGGCAGTTGGGAATCCTATTACGGATGCCAGGGCAACTACGAGTATGACATCATGGGCTATGACAGAGTGCGCTATGATTTCTTTGCAAACTTCACCGGCCGCTACACCTACTATGACCGCTACTATGGCCTGTCCTATGTGGACTTTGATTGGGACGCATATGGCAATACCTTGATCATCAGGTATTATGACGGCGACAATGATTATCTGTACTATGGCTATGACCACAATGGCGACTTGCTGTTGGCTCTGGACAGCCACTTCTATCAGTTCACCGCTTATCGTCCTGCCGGCTACTGGGGCCCCGCCAAGGAGGTCACCAAAACGCTGAACAAGGACGGCAAGGTGGAAAACGGTGAAGCCATGAGCGCTTCGCGCGCGGTAAAGGCAAAGGAAGATCTGACCGTTATCGAAGAGAAATAACAACCCCGCAAATCAGCGGAAAAGACTGTAGAGGCCAGTGCGACCCGGATGGTTGTCCTGGCCTCTGTTGTTATTGTCGGCGGAGCAGTGAGGCGGCGCTCGCCATGGCGAGGTCCATCACTTGATGAGGCGTCATGCCCAGGCTCTGGGCAATGCGGGCGGCGACATCATCGATTGTGGTGGCGCTGTCGTCGGTCTCGATGAGCAGGCGGCCAGGAGGAGTGGCCTGCAGGGCTACCGGATTGAACTGATGGCCGAAAGAGAGATAGCACCCGGCATCGAGCAGGGAGCGTGCCACGCGCTCATTGCCCCTGAAGCCATGGATGGCCAGGGTGACAGCGTCGAGTCCCGCCTTGTGACGCAGGGTGAGGATGTTCTGGGCTGTCCTCACGCAGTGGACGACCACAGGCAAGCGGAGCGTTGCGGCGAGCTCCAGGTGACGCAAGAACACCTGGGCCTGGATGTCAAGACCGGCTCCACGCAGGGAATCCATACCCGTCTCGCCGATGGCGATGACCTGATGATGCCTGGCCACTTGCTCTAACAGGGAGAAATCGCTGTCTGAGCGCATATCCACGTCATGCCAGGGATGAAAGCCGACAGCGTACCACTTGCCGGGTTGTGGGGCAAAGAGTCGCGGGTCAACCGAAATGAGCGCCCGGCAGGCATCCAGGCGGTGGGTATGGATGTCGACGATGTCTATCATGGAACGGGATCATAGCCACTGCCGCCCCAAGGGTTGCACCGGAGTATGCGCCACACGGCCAGGTACAGCCCCTTGAAAGGACCGTGCTTGCGAATGGCCTCGATGGCATACTGGCTGCAGGTGGGCGTGAAGCGGCATGAGGGCGGTTTGAGCGGCGAGATGTAGTGCTGGTAGAATCGGATGGGCAGAATCAATAGCCACCCGATGAAGCGCATCACCGCGTGCAGCAGATAGGCGATTTTGTCGATAAAACCGTTCATTTCTCGTTATCTCCGGTACTGGGTGACTGCTGGTCGCAGGCTGCTGTGGCGATGCGTGAGAGCAGGATGTGGATTTTCTCGTTGATGACCTCGTAGGGGGCCGGAGTGGAGTCCAAGTACACAAAGGCGATGTCCACCCCCCAACCGGCCTGCTCGAGTTGCGGCAGGAGCAGGGTGCCGCGATTCAGCCTGTAGGCCTCGCGTGTGCGCCGCCGCAGGAGCACACGGTTGACGGCCCTGCGGATGCGTTTCTTGGGGATGGAGATAAGGAACTGCACGGGGGGGCGCACGTCACGCGGCCGAAGGCGGTAGGCTGCCCGCAGGGGAAATGCCATAGTCGACCTGCCCTCGCTGAAGACCCTGTTGATGGCCGTGCGGCTGCACAGTTTCTCGTCCTTATTTAACTTGTAGTTCATTCAGGTTGCGAAATTACAAAAAAATGGGGTATGGCAAGCACCATACCCCATGAAAAACTCTTTTTAAACGCCTCATCGCGCGTCTTGCCTCACTCCTCAACGACAGGCTGCACCTTCTTGAGGTAGTGCTCGATGGCGCTGGCCATCGAAGGCGTCTCGGGCGTGATGGTGATGTCGACGTGCAGGCCGGCCTGGTCGGCAGCCTCGAGCGTGGTGTTGCCCATTGCGGCAATCACGACGTTGCGTTCCTTGTAATCAGGGAAGTTGGTCGTGTAGGACTTGATACCCGCGGGGCTGAAGAAGACGAGCATATCGTAGTCGAACGTCTCATCGGGCTTGAAATCGTTGCTCACGGTGCGGTACATGACAGCCTTGACATACTTGACCTTGTTGTTGTCGAGCACCACAGCCTTGTCGTTGTGGACATCGCTCACCGGCATGAGGTAGGTCTCCTTGTTGTGCTTGGCGATGATGGGAATCAGGTCCTCCATCAGTCCTGACTCGCTATAGAAAATCTTGCGTTTGCGGTAAACGACGTACTTCTGGAGGTAATGTGCGATGGTCTCGCTGACGCAGAAGTACTTGAGTGTGTCGGGCACATTGTATCGCAATTCCTTGCACAGACGGAAGAAGTGGTCGATTGCGGTCCTTGCGGTCAAGATGATGGCAGAATAGTCGGGTATGTTAATCTTGGACTGCCTGAACTCTTTAGAAGTAAGGCCTTCTACTTTGATGAAAGGTCGGAAAACAATCTCAACACCATATTTCTTCTCCAAGTTGAAGTAAGGAGATTTCTCAGACGTAGGTCTAGGTTGTGAAACCAGGATCTTCTTAATGCTCATGTAGTTCTTTTAAGACTGTAAAATATCACTAATCCAAAGGGTTAGCCCTGCCATAATGACAAGGGGCACAATTTCAACGGCGCAAAGGTACAAAATAAAATAGAGAATCGATGACAAATTGCCATAAAAAAATCTAATACCCTTATAAATAAATATTAATCGGGCTATTAAATAAAGTAATGCAGCGATGGTCAATAGCATTTTGCCACTGCTGGGATAGAGCATGGCAAGGAAGAGGACTGGGAGCAGAATGAGGCCCAGCAGTGACTGTGACGACTTGAAACCGTCGATCCACAATTTTGCACCCACCTTGTCGGTGAATGTGTATCCCAATACCTTGTAAACCAGCCACTGGACGACGTAGAAGCCGGCCGCCAGCGAGCAGTAGGCGGCGATGTGCACGAAGACACTGGCCTGGAGCGCGGGGGCGAGGGCGGGCTTGAGCAGTTGCACTGCCAGGTAGATGAGGAAGCCCTCGACGATGCAGGTGTTGGCGATGAGTGCGGCCAGGATGCTCGTCTCGTTGACGGTGTGATCCTCGAACAGATTTTCGCGCCGCCGTGTCGAGAACATGTAGTGGAAGAAATTCTCGATGTACTTGTGGCCCGTGTGGTAGCACAGTGCTACTGCCAGCAAGCCCGCCAGCAGCAGTAACATCGATGGCGTGTCGTGTAGCGGGGAGCGTGCGAACGGTTGCGCCACGGCCGAGGCCGGCTGTTCCATCACAGCGAGGCCATTGATCGACTGCAACACGGTGTCGGCAGCGCTGGCTTGCGGGAAGCCCTCAAGGTACTGTGGCGCATAATAGGCGTCCAGCGTGTCGGCGGGCAGGGTGGTGTCGGCAGGATGGATGTTGGCGGGCATGGCATTAATACTTGGATTCGAATGCTACGGGACTGTTGTTGTTGAGCAACTCGATGGCCTGTTGGGGCGTAGTGACCACCTGCCACAGCTGCTCATGGGAGGGCTTCATAAAGCCCTCGTCGATGGCGTGGCGCAGCATGGCCAGCAGCGCGTCATAGTATCCCATTGCGTTCAGAATGATGATGGGCACGCGGATCAGTCCCAACTGTCGCCAGGTGAGCGCCTCGAGCAGTTCCTCAAGGGTCCCCACACCGCCAGGCAGGGCAATCACGGCATTGGCCATGTCGCTCATGGTCTGTTTGCGCTGGTGCATGTCGGCGGTGACGATGACATCGACTAGCCGGTCATAGCACCAGCCGTTATCGACCATAAACTTAGGGATGACGCCCGTCACCTGTCCGCCGGCGTCCATCGCGCCATCGGTAACAGCTCCCATGAGTCCGACAGCGCCACCGCCGTTGACACATCGCCAGCCGTCGATGGCCAGTTGCCGACCGAGCTCCCTGGCCACATCGAGATAGTGCGTGTCGATATGAGCACTCGAAGCACAGAAAACACTCACATTGCCTTTCAACTCTCGTTTCATGGCTGCAAAGGTAATACTTTTTTTACTATCTGCCGTAGCCGTTGGCCTTGCGGAAGTGGTTGGGCGAGAGGCCGAGGTGTTTTTTCACATATTTTCCGAAGAACGACAGGTTGTCGAATCCCATCTCCCGGGCAATCTCCTTGATGCTCATGTCGCTGTAGAGCAGCAGCTGCTTGATGCGGCTGATGACCGAGGTGGCGATGAGTTCGCTGGCGGTGAACTCGCTATGCTTGCGGCAGATGCTGGTAAGGTACTTGGGCGAGACGCACAGCTCGTCGGCATAGGACTTGACGCTGCGGTTCACGCTGGTGTTATCGGCGAGCAGGAGCATGAAGCGGCGGAAGATGCGGTCGCTCTGCCGCAGCATGTCGTCCGAGTCGCTGGTAATGTGCTTGTTGATATTGGACAGCAGGTCATAGGCAAAGCAGCGGATGATGTCACGCATGGTCTCGCGGCCAAAGTTCATCTCGGGGTGCTCCATCTTGAAGGACAGCAGTTCATAGTACTTGATCATCAGGTCCACATCGTCCTGGTTCATCTCGATGACGGGATTGGCAAGGATGTGCATGACAGACTGCATCAGGCTCTTGTTGATGAAGGAAAAGCCCACATCGGTGCTCATCAGGCAGATGAGACACTTGAAGTCGTCACTGTGCTTGATGTTGTTGATGACGACTTTGCGGTCGATGATCAGCGAGCAGTTTCTCTTCAGGTGGAATGCCGTGGCATTGAGTTCCAGCGACAGTGAGCCCTCGATAACCATGAGGTAGGCGATGAAGTTGACCTGGAATTGCTTCATCAGTCCCGGAATGGACGTGATGTTATCGGCAAACAGGATTTCGCCGTCGTTGTACTTGAGGTTGTGATATACCTGCGGCACATCGTGTAAATCGAGCTGTGTGATTCTATTCTGTTTCATAGTTTTGCCGATTAGAGATATAATAAGGCAAGATATTAAAAAGCAGGACAACTTGCTGACTTATAGCATGTTGTCCCACTGCTTGAGTCGGGGTGAGAGGACTCGAACTTCCGACCTCCACGTCCCGAACGTGGCGCGCTAACCAACTGTGCTACACCCCGAAACTCTTTTAAGCGGTGCAAAGATACTGCAATTTTTTCAAACTGAGCAACAAATCGCCGTTTTTTTTCGATGGTGTCCCCATTTTCCACTAGTGGGCATCGAGCCAGTTAGACGCGGCACCATGGCTGGCAGTGAGGCGCACCTTGCCCTTGTAGACACCCTCCATTTCCTCGATGACGATGCGCTCAACTCGTTCGAGCTCACTCGGCAGGACGTCAAAGTTGAGTTCGTCATGCACCTGGAGTATCATTTTGGACTTGATGCCTTCGTACTGGAATCGCTGGTAGATGCGCACCATAGCGAGCTTGATGACGTCGGCGGCGGTTCCCTGAATGGGCGCGTTGATGGCATTGCGCTCGCTGAACCCCCTGACGACGGCGTTGCGCGAGTTGATGTCGGGTAACATGCGCCGCCGGCCATAAAGGGTAGTCACATAGCCTTTCTCGCGGGCTTGGGCGATGGAGCGGTCGATGTAGTCACGCACTTGGGGGAAGGTGGTGTAGTAGCCGTCGATGAGCATCTTGGCTTCGTCACGCGGTATGTTCAGGCGCTGAGCCAGTCCGAACGCGCTGATGCCATACAGGATGCCGAAGTTGGCCGTTTTGGCCTTGCGCCGCTCATCGCCAGTGACCTGTTCCAGTGGCTTATGATAGATGCGGGCAGCGGTGATGGCATGGATGTCGTGGCCGTTGGCAAAGGCATCGAGCATTGTCTGGTCATGACTCAAGTCGGCGACCAGGCGCAACTCGATCTGCGAATAATCGGCGCTGAAGAACACGTTGCCGTCGGCCGGGATGAAGGCGCGGCGGATTTCCTTGCCCTCATCGTTGCGCACGGGTATGTTCTGCAGGTTGGGATTGGTCGACGATAGTCGTCCCGTGGCGGTCACCGTCTGGTTATAGGTCGTGTGGATGCGGCCAGTGTGCGGATTGATGAGGGCGGGCAGGGCATTGACGTAGGTGGATAAGAGTTTGCGGATGCCACGGAGCTCCAGGATCTTGTCAATCAGCGGATGTCGGTCGCGGAGCTTGAGCAGAATGTCCTCGGTTGTGGAGTACTGGCCCGTCTTGGTCTTTTTGGCCTTAGGGTCGATCTTGAGGTGGTCGAAGAGCACCTCTCCCACCTGGGCAGGTGAGGCTGTATTGAACTGGATGCCTGCCAGCTGGTGGCACTCGTCTTCCAGACGGTTCATCTGCTCGGTCAGGGTGACCGAGTATTCTTTCAGGGCCTTGACGTCGATGCGGGCGCCCGCGAGTTCCATGCTTGCCAGCACCTGGACCAGCGGCAGCTCGATTTCGGTCAGGAGTTTGTCCAACCCCTGCTCCGTTAGGGCTTTGTTGAGCACATCGGGCAGCTGCAGGATGAGGTCGGCGGACTCGCATGCCCATCGGGTCAGTGCCTCGGGGGCTACTTGTGCGAGCTTGAGCTGACCACGTCCCTTGGGCCCGAGTATGCTCTCGGGCGTGATGGCAGTGTAGTGGAGCAGTTCGTAGGCTATCTCGGCTGTGCTGTGCCCGCGTTCGGGCTGCAGCAGGTAGTGGGCGATGGCAGTATCGTAATACGGGGCCGTGAAGGGGATGCCGTGTTGGTTCAGGACGACCATGAGTCGCTTGATGTCGCTGCCGACGATAGTGGAGTGGCCCTGGAAGACAGGTGCCAGCGCGTGCAGCATCTCTGACTTGTCGTCACACTTGGCAAAGGTGGCCTCGTGCGTGCCAGCACAGAGGGCGATGCCCAGTATCCTGAATTGCATGGCGCTGTCACCTATGCCCAGCAGGCTGACGGCGATACGTGGCTTGTCAGTCAGCTCGCTGACCAGGGCCGTCGCCTGGATCGGCGTGGTGATCAGCCGGTAGTTGTGGTCGACCTGTTCGAGCGAGGTGAGTACTGGGGCTGCCGGGGCTTGCTGGGCCGGCGTGTCCAGGTCAAAAAGGGATAGCTGACGGCCAGCGGATGAGGCTGTTGGGGCTTTGGTCTCGCTCCCTGCTGCCGATGGGGCGGGAGAGGTGGTGCCCTCCTCCAGGCCGGCATTGGCCTCACCGCCATCGATGAGCCGCCCGGTGAGCGTGCGGAACTCCAGCTCGCCGAAGACCTGCCTCAGGGCGTCCATGTCGGCGTGCTTGCGGCTCATGGCCTCGGCATCAAATGTGATGGGGACATCGGTGATGATGGTGGCTAGCCACTTCGACGTGCGAATCTGCTCAGCATTGTCCTCGATGCGTTGCCGCTGTGCGCCCTTGAGTTCGCTGGTGTGCTGCAACAGGTTCTCGATGGAGCCGTATTGCTGTATCAGCTTCTCAGCAGTCTTGGGCCCCACGCCGGGGCAGCCCGGGATATTGTCGGCCGTATCGCCCATGAGACCGAGGATGTCGATGAGCTGGAGGGGCGACTGGATGCCGTACTTGTCATTGACCTCGTCGACACCGAGGATTTCGTTCTTGCCGGGGTTGAACACCTTGATGTTGGGCGTCACCAATTGCCCGAAATCTTTGTCTCCGGTGACCATATAGGTGAAGAATCCCTGCTCCTCGGCCAGGTGCGAGAGGGTGCCGATCACGTCATCGGCCTCATATCCCTCGACCTCATAGATGGGTATGCGGTAGGCCTGCAGGATGCGTTTGATGTAGGGCACTGCCTGCAAGATGCCTTCGGGCGTCTTGTCGCGGTTGGCCTTGTAGGCCTCGAAGCTCTTGTGGCGGAAGGTGTTGCCTCCTGGCGGGTCGAAGCACACGGCGATGTGGGACGGGCGTTCCCGCTTGAGCAGGTCCTGCAGGGTGTTGACAAAGCCAAACACGGCAGATGTGTCGATACCTGTCGACGTGATGCGCGGGCTGCGGATCATGGCATAGAAGGCCCTGAAGATGAGTGCGTAGGCATCGAGGAGCAATAGTTTCTTGGTCGGTTCCATAATGAGTGAATGGTTTTAGGGGGTAAAGATAGTCTTTTTTTGCCGTTTTTGTCAAATCGGTGGCTGAAAAATATTTTTACTGCGAAAAATGGTGGCTCTAACGGGAATTATTGCTAACTTTGCAGGCTATGGCAATAACGCTGACACATATACAAGAACAACTGAGAACTCAACTGGACGAGCTGAACGAGATTATCAGCACCACGTTGATGAGCAATAGTGAACTGACTAACAACATCGTGACCACTTACCTCAAGAGTAAGGGCAAGATGTTGCGCCCCATTGTCACCCTGCTGAGCGCCAAGTTCTTTGGCGCAATCAATGATAAGGCGCTGCAGGGCGCCGCAGCGCTGGAGATGCTGCACAATGCCTCGCTAATCCATGATGACGTGATCGATGAGGCCACCGAGCGCCGTGGCTTGCCGACAATCAACAACGTGTGGAGCAACCACGTGGCGGTGCTGGTCGGTGACTTTTTTGTCACTGGCGCGCTTCGCTGCGGCGTGGCCACCGGCGATGGCCGCATCCTGAGCGCTCTGGCCGATATGGGCCGCGACCTGTCGCTGGGCGAGATTGACCAGGTGGATATCGCCCGCAACCATAACATCGACGAGGAGACCTATATGGAGATTATCCGCGCGAAGACGGCTTCGCTGTTTGAGTGCTGCGCCGCTGTCGGCGGATATGCCAACAACGCGCCTCAGACGTCGATCGACGAGTTACGCCGTTATGCCCGTCTGCTGGGCATCTGTTTCCAGATCAAGGATGACACCTTCGACTACTACCATGACCCCATCATCGGCAAACCCACGGGCAATGACCTGCGTGAGGGCAAGGTGACACTGCCCCTGATCTATGCGCTGGGGCGCGAGGATATGCCTGAGCGTGACGAGATGCTGGCTCTGGTGAACAAGCAGACGCTGTCGAGCGATGACATTGACCGCCTGATCGACTATGCCAAGCGTGCTGGCGGCATCGAGTACGCTTACCAGACGATGCGGCGCCTGCGCGATGAGGCCAACGACATCTTGTCGCCCTATTCGCCAGACGATACCATCGAGCAGTTCCGCGAGATCTTTGACTATGTCATCGAGCGCGAACTGTGATCCGAAGACAAATTGTTTTTCCAATATAAATAGCACGGATAATTGCTGCAAGAGTGCTTGATAGCGGGGCGGGTCGAGGCTGGCTGTGACGAGGCTGGCCGCGGATGCCTTGCTGGCCCCGTGACAGCGGCTGCGGTGATTCTGCCGCCCGATTTCCGTAATGACTTGATTAACGACAGCAAGCAGCTGACCGAGCGCCAGCGCGAACGCCTGCGCCCCATCATCGAGCGCGAGGCGGTGGCTTGGGCCGTGGCGATGGTTTCGCCCCAGGAGATCGACCGCATCAACATCCTGCGGGCATCGATCACGGCGATGCACCGTGCGCTGGACCAGCTGGCTGTGCGTCCCGAGGGCATCCTCGTGGACGGAAACCGTTTTTTCCCGTACCATGATATCCCGTATACCACAATTATCAAGGGCGACGGCAAGATGCTGAGCATCGCTGCCGCGTCGATTCTGGCCAAGACCCACCGCGATGAGCTCATGTGCCGCATGGACGAGGAGTATCCGCAGTATGGTTGGGCCAAGAACAAGGGCTATCCCACGCCCGAGCATCGCGCTGCCATTGCCCGGCATGGTGTGTCTCCCTACCACAGGCACTCGTTCCAGCTGTTGCCACAGCCCAGCCTGTTCGACGGGCTGGAGTGACCCATCGCGACAGCAAGGGCCCAGTTGTGGCAGCTGTGTCAAGGTGTTTCGCGTGCGGCTGCATCAGGATCGCCGTGAGCTGTGGCTGTGCCACGGCTGCAAGGGGCCGGTAAAGAAAGAATCAGGGGCGCGCCATCTGCGGCGGGCCCCTGATGAACTTTAATGCAAAGAGTTGGTGTTATAGTGTGAATTATTTGATGAACTGGTGTTGGTAGTCATCACTTGAGGACCTTAGCGGTCGTGGTCGTGCCGTCGCTATAGTGCGTGACGATGATGTTCACGCCCTGGAACGGCTTGCTTGCCTGCTGACCCATCAGGTTGTAATAGGTCACGTCGGTTACCTGGCGGTCGGTCACTACACTGCCCAGACCCGTGACGATGTTGTTACCCGTGAGGGTGTAGTCGAAGGTGTACTCGGCAATATAGTACTTCTGGTCGGCAGCCGTGTCAATGCCGCGGTTGGCATTAGCCGACAGCGTCTGCGGGATATTGGCCTTGCGGGTATAGTATGCCCTGACGATGAATGACAAGGGCAACTGTGTGATGCACCCTGCCTCACCGTCGGTCTCAGCCAATTTCTGTGCGCCAAAGGTGCCCGATACCTCGTCGGTACCGCTCATGGTCCACTTGCTGTTGAATGCCAGCAGGTCCTCGTTGCTTCCCAGCTTGTATTGGCTGCTACCCAGGGCGTTGTTCACCATGTCTCTGGAGATGACGTTATAGTCAACCTCCTCCATCATGAATTCGCCGCTCGCGGTTGCGCGGTCCTCGCGGTTGAGGCCCTGCCTCTGCGTGCCGGTGAATACCTGCTCCTTGAGCAACTGGGGATCAACCTGGCGCCAAGCGCGCACCATGTACAGGTCATAATCCTTAAGGGCATCATTCTCGCTGGTGGGAATCAGCAGCTCACTGAGGTCGAGCGTGACGGTGTAGTGGGTGTAGACCTTACCGTCTTCTGTCCAGTTGCTGCCTCCCTTGCTCTTGCTGCTCATGATGGCATCGGCGACCTTGGCCTTGCAGGTGGCCACACCCGTCTGCTGCAGCGGTGCGCCATAGGTGTTGTAGTCGCTGCGGCTGGTGAAGGTCTCGACCACGGGAGCGTAGGTGTACATGCCCCACTGGTTCTCTACAACCTTGTCCTCGTAGGTTACCCGTCTGGTCTGGCCCTGGCCAATGGAGATGCTGCCGCTGTTCACGCCGTCCATCTTGACGGTGTACTCGGTGGCTTGGTTGCCGGCTTGTCCCGTGGGCTCAATGTCGGTCTCGAGTGATACGCCACCCGTGGCGGCATCGCGCTTCGAGTTGGCCCAGTCGATGATGACACCCAGATTCTCGTTCTCCTGGTTCCAGCGATAGTTGTCATAGCGCAGGATTTCGGTCTTGCTGCTATATTTCACTTCCTCATCGATGTAGCGGACGCCGGTTGCGAGGGCATGGTCGGTGTCGGCATCGATCTGCTCCTTGCTGTAACCCAGCACGTCCATGTCGGTCTTGTGGACAAATACGCCGATCTGGTTACTGTGGGCCATGTTGCCCTGGGTGTCGGCTATGGTCGTCGAGGCCTGGAGTTCCACCTCATAGATGTACAGGCTGGGATGATTGTTGCTGGCAACCGACTCATAGAAGTTGTCATAGAGGTTGAAGTTGTTGAACGTCACATTGTCGTTACCGTCGACGGTGTAGGTCACGGTCGAGGGGTTGACCATGTTGATCCACTCGTTGTACAGTCCATCCTCGCGCTGGTTTTGGGCGGTGATGGTCAGCGTGCCGTTGCCATCAGAGGTGGCGACAAACACGGGAACCTTCTCGCCAGTGGTGGCACCGTAGCTGGGCGTGCGGTAGAAGGTAAGCTTTGCACCGTTACCGAGGTAACTGCCCTTGACGTTGGTGCCCACGTTGTTGGTCAACTTGAGCTGATTAGCGTAGTAGTTGCGCTCGGTGAGCGGGTCAAAGCGGCTGTAGTCGTCGGTCTTGGGCGAGAGGGTGATGATCTCGCTCTTGTCGGTGCCGGGGATGATGTAGCTCTCCTCGTTGGACATCTGCAGTGACAAGAAGTGCTCGGTATCTTGGCCCTGAACGACGTAGGTTACTTGCTGGCCATTTTCCTGCATGGGCACCTGGTCGGTATAGGTGGTCTCGCCGGGGGCAATCGTGGCAACATAGATGTAGTTCTTGTTGCCATCGTCGTCGGTCTCGACGCGATACAGGTTATACTCGGCCTCGTCACTGGGCAGGAAGTTAAGCAGATTGCTCTCCCAGCTCAGGTGCAGGTCGTAGACGTTGGCGCCTGCCTGCTGCTCGCCAGTGATCTCGTTCTGGCGGATGACATACAGGCCCAGCGTGGGACGATGGTCGCGGTTGTAGTTGACAAACTTCTCGTCATTGCTCGGGTCACGCGTGGCGTCGCCAAACGAGTATTGTGTCTCGGCCCAATACTTCATGCGGTAGTCGGGCACAAAGAACATCATGTCGCGCACGTCCTGGCAGTCGTCACTGGTCGACTCGACACCATACATGTTGAACTCGTGGTTACCACCCACGAAGGGGATGGATACACAGTCGTGCACTACCTGATAGGACTCCATGTTCACCAGGTCCTGGTAGACGTCGGTCATGGCGTCGGTGCTGCTGCTGGCCTGGTTGGGGCTGAACTGCTCGAACATGTGCTCAAACGGTGCCAGCACGGCGCTGCCCGACGACGTGTTGAAGGTGTTGTCGGTAAACGTGTAACTGCTGCCACTTACCCTCATGCTGGGGAAGGGAACAACTGTGGTGCTGGTCCAGGGCTTCTCTCCGGCCTGTGAGTGGTCGATGATGCGCAGCTGGCCCTTGGCCAGGAAGAAGAAGCGGTTCAACTTGTCGGCATCGATCTTGAACAGGGTTCCGGCGGCCTCGTCGCTGCCCGATTTCTTGTAAGTGGTGATGATGCGGGCGCTCTTGAAGGTGTTGGCCACCTTCTCCTTGAGGGTCGCGTTGGTGAACGAATAGTAGTCGCTGCCCGAGTAGTTGGCACCGTCCTTGATTTCAATCATGATCAGGGTGAGGCCTTCTTGTTCGGGTTCGTATTCGGTCGGATCCATGTAGTTGTAGGTATAGTTGCCCTTAGTCAATGACCGAACGGGTTTCTCGGTGGGAATATTCCAGCCGTAGGTGTCGGTATACTGCAGGCTGCTGTTCAGCTGGCCGACGGCCGAGTAGTTGACCTGGAACGCATCATTGTCGTTGACTATCAGGCTCTCGGGCTGACCATCAGCGGTGTAGCCGCGCAGCTTGTTGCCAGGAATTTCCCGGGTCATGTAGATCTTGCGCAGCATGGCAATGATCTGGTTGGGGTCGGTGGCCGTCTCCAGCAGGTTGCTGGTGTGGGACTCGCCGTTGTCGTCGGTCCAGTCGTAGTCGTAATCGTAGAGGACCGAGTGGTCGTTCTCGTCGATCGTTCCACCCTTGCCATTGAGGGTGAAGCTGACGTTGTCGATGCCGTTGCCGAAGCTCAGTGTGGCCTCGCTGGTGAAGTTGCCCTCGGCAGTGGGGGCAAACGTGATGGTGATGGTCACGCTCTCGCCGCTGGCCAGCTCGGTCGGCGTGTAGTCGGTCGAGAAGGGAGCCGTCAGCGCACTCAGCGTCGGGGTGACAGGCTGCAGGCCCGTATTGGTGACGGTGATCGTGCGGGTCACGCTCTCGCCCTGCTCGGGGTTGGCGGTGCCAAAGGCGATGTTGCCGCCATTGGGCGCAACCGTCACGGCATAGTCAACGGGAATCTCGATGGTGTAGGTGGCGGAGGCAACCTCGCTGTCGGCCATGTCAGCCTTAACGGCGATGGCACGGATGGTGGTTGTCTCGCTCACGGTGATGGCGCCAGCGTACTGGGTGCTGGACGTGGTGGGTGTGCTGCCGTCGGTGGTGTAATAGATGGTAGCGCCGTCGGTAGCCGTGGTGATGGTGACCGTCTGTGCGCTGGTGTAGGTGCCCGCCTCGGGCGAGAACGTCGGCATGGCTACCTGCTCCTGAGCAGTACCTGCGATATAGTTAAATGTGGCCTTGGGAAGGTCTTGAGTAAGGGTCTTGGTTGTATTGTAGGAGTAGTAGCCTGCATAGTCACTCTGCTCTTGAGCATAGAAGGAATTTGATTTGTAAGTACCATGAATGGTGTTGAACTCAACGAGCAGATTACCGCTATAGTAGGTGAACGGGGTAGTGAACGTGATAGTCCACTGTCCAGTGAGGCTGGGATCGGGCTCAAACTCGGCAACCTCGGTAAGGTCACTGGCCTCGATGGGGCCATCGGGCGTGTTGCCATAGCCGCTTATCGTCCATGTGGAGGTAGTTGTGCCTAAGGATACCTTGATGTTACCGCCAGAGATACCCAATGTCTCACACGGGTAGAAGGTAATCGCCGTTACCACTGTTCCAGGCTCCCAACCGAGTTGGTTGGCAGGGTAAATCATCTGGTTTCGCTGGTCGGCGTCATACCACGTGCCATATACGGGCAGGCGATCGGAGTAGGTGCTCTCATCACCGATGGTCACTGTCTGCTCTTGGCCCGAGGGGGTGGTGCTGATGGTATAGGTGGCGGTGGCCGTTTCGCTGTCGGTCATGCCGTCCTTGGTGGCCTTGGCCGTGATGGTTGTGGTCTCGCTCACAGCGAAGGCGCCATTATAATTGCTCCAGGTGGTGCCGCCGTCTGTGCTGTAGCTGATGGTGGCGCCGTCGGTCACACAGGCGATGGTAACCGTCTGTGCTTCGCTGTATGTGCCCTCGGCAGGCGTGAATGTCGGAGTGGCTACCTGCTCGAGCACCTTGGTGATGGCGAAGGTGCCGTCGTTGGCATTGATGGTGACGGCGTAGTTACCTGCGGGCAGCTTGATGGGGTCATCGTCGTTGAGGTCGAGGGTGCCGCTGGTGTAGGTTCCCCACTCCCAGTCGCCATTGCTGTTGGGGCCGAAGACGTAGCGGGTGTTCCACGGATTGGCTTCGCCGAGCTTCCTGGCAAACAGGATGAAGGTGTTGTCGGCAGTGGCCGTGAAGGTGGCCGTATAGGTGCCGTCACTGTAGGTCATCTGAGTGCCGTTGCTGAAGTCCCACTGCCCCGTCACGCCATTGTCGGTGACAATGTACAGGTCGGCGAGGTAGTTGACGGTGGCTACTGCGGTCACGGCGTTGTCGCTAGCAGCAGTGGCATTGAGGGTGTTGGTGGCGCTCAGGGCGCGGCCGGTGTAGGTTACGCTGGCCTCGCCACCCGTGTTCGAGAACGCCTCGTGCGACAGCGTCCAGTCGGCTGTGGTGGCCAGGCTGGCGTTGATGTTACCATCGATGTTCGTGCCAGTGATAGTGAACGTGCCGGCAGCGCCATCATTGATCGTCAGCGACTCGGGGTCGATGGCAATCGAGGGGGTGTTGGCTCCCTCCCATTCGATCTGTACCTCATCGATCAGAGCATTACCGCTGCCCGTTGACGTGATGCCAATGTACTCATAGTCGCCACTGATGTTGACAACATTGGTGGCATAGTTCATTACGCCAAGCTGATCTCCCCTTGACGATGCGTCCGAGAGGTCGGCAGAGCCGGTGTAGGGGGTGTTCTTACCATAGACGTAGATGGTTCTCTTGTCGGTATTCTCATTGAAGATGATGGTCACCGACTTTGCCTTTCCTCCGGACGTGGTGGAGACGATGCCAGAGTTAGAGTTATTGTCGGCTTTAGTGATCAGGATAGCGCCCTTGCTTGACATGCCGGTCCTTCCGGCATAGACGGCTCCGCTAGGCTTGCTCACGTCAGTGAAATAAGCCAGTGAGGTGCTGGTCGCAGGTAGATCACTCGCGGTGATGACATCGGTTGTCGTCGCCCAGGCTGGCGGGATGGCCATGGCCAGGGCGAAGAGTAAGGATAGAAATTTAAAATTGAAGTACTTCATAATGTTGATACAAAAATGGTTAGTAGTATAATTAATATTTTGTTGTAACCACAGTTAATGACGGTAGTAGTACGTCGTTTTTTTAAGCAAGCAGGTTAGCATGGCCCGTTAGTAGGAGGCATGCCGCAATCGTTAGGGGTGGGTTGGCCGTTGAAACAGATGGTAGTATCGTTGATGGTAGTATCGTTATTCTTACCGTTATCGGTAGTCGCAACGTCCTCATAGTGAGGGCTTATCGATTGCCAACCCGACCACTAACTGCGCAAAAGTAGAGCGAAAAGATGAATAATTTATTAATATGCAGCCAATACTCACAGGAAAAATCAACGAAGGGGAAATTTTGCTCAACAAAACGCCGCGACAGAGCCGCGGCACCCCAGGGACCCTGCCGCAGAGCAGGGAGGGATCGGGGGAGGCAGCTGCGTCAGGGTCGCCGTGAGAGGGTGTTGCAAAACATACCTCAATAATGAAAAAAGCCTCTACTTTCCCAA
>CAZVMM010000029.1:0-36238 GCA_964628205.1 uncultured Muribaculaceae bacterium | reverse complement strand
TTCAATGAGAAAGACCATGCCAGACCGTCGAAGACGGTCGCAGCTTGGTCACAGTACTGAATACTGTAAGTGCCTCGAAGAGGAACTTTTTGGTTGACAGGACTTTGACGGATTGGAAGTTCGTCTTCGACGCACTTTCCTCTTGATATAGCAGCCACCAAGCTGCGTTCATCTTCGATGAACTTGCATGGTGTTTCTCTTAAAAGTCGAGTCTTCGACCCGACCAACCTCTTCGAGGCAAAAGCCAAGCCCCATTTTGAGGAATAGCCTCTAATCAGCTTGTTTCAATGCATTTATGCAACCTTGGTAATCTTTCCCCGGACAGCAATGATTTTTATTTGCTTTTCGTGGCCTTTTCCACGAAAAAAGCTTCGCGTCTTCGCGTCTTTGCGTGGGGCTCGTGAGGCTCGAGTGGCAAAAAATGCGTACCTTTGCGGCCGATTATGGTTAAGGACAACAAGGAAGCGACATTGGCCCTGGGCATGCAGCCCGTGGGCAAGCTGCTGTGGCAGTATGCCCTGCCGGGCGTGATAGCGATGACCGCGTCGTCGCTCTATAACATGGTGGACAGCATCTTCATCGGCCACGGTGTGGGTCCGATGGCCCTGGCTGCCCTGGGCATCTCGTTCCCGCTGATGAACATCGGGGCCGCCTTCGGGGCCGCCGTGGGCGTGGGCGGAGCCACCCTGATGTCGCTCAGGCTGGGACAGCGCCAGTATGGCAAGGCCAACCACGTGCTGGGCAACATGGTGGCGCTCAACATCATCATGGGCGTGATGGTGGGCATCCTGTCGCTGATCTTCCTGGACCCGATCCTCACCTTCTTTGGCGCCAGCGAGCAGACGCTGCCCCATGCCCACGACTACATGTTCATCCTGCTGCTGGGCAACGTCATCACCCACCTGTACCTGGGACTGAATGCCGCGCTGCGGTCGGCCAGCAAGCCCCGGCAGGCCATGGTGGCGACCATCGTCACCGTGGTGCTGAACACTATTCTCGACCCCATCTTCATCTGGCCCCTGCACATGGGCATCAAGGGCGCGGCCATCGCCACGGTCCTGGCCCAGGCCATCGTGCTGTGCTGGCAGCTATGGCAATTCTCGCGACAGCGCGAGCTGCTGCACCTGGAATGGCGCTATCTGGTGCCCGCACGCACCATTGTCAAGGACATCGTCAGCATCGGCATCTCGCCCTTTGCCATGCAGCTCACGGGATGCGTGGTGGCCATCTTCATGAACAACGCGCTGATGACCTATGGCGGCGACTTGGCCGTGGGAGCCTATAGCATCGCTAACAGGCTGGGGTTCATCTTCTTTATGGTCATCATGGGCATCTGCCAGGGGTTCCAGCCCATCGCGGGCTACAACTACGGCGCACGCAACATCGAGCGCGTGAAGCACGTGCTGCGACTCACCATCACGGCGTCGGTGATTGCTATGACCGTGGGATGGGTGATCGGCGAACTGTTGCCCGGCCCCAGTACACGCCTGTTCACCGAAGATGCCGACCTGATTGCCATCTCGATACGCGGCATCCGCATCAACATGCTCGTCTTTCCCGTCATCGGCTATCAGGCTGTGGTGACCAACTTCTTCCAGACCATCGGCAAGGTGCGCATCAGCATCTTCATGTCGCTCTCGCGCCAGCTGCTTTTCTTGCTGCCCATGCTGTTGCTGTTCTCGTCGCTGTGGGGCCTGGACGGCGTGTGGTTCTCGTTGCCGGCCAGCGACTTCGTCGCCTTCGTTGTCGCCGTGATCATCATGCACCGCTTCAAGCGCTCCCAGGAGATGACCCTTCAAGCCTCACAAGCCTCACGCTAAGACGCTAAGCCTCGCGCAGCCTCACGAGCCTTCGCGTCTTAGCGTGAGGCCAGATATTGGCATTGCGTGAGGCCTCACTCGTCGGGGATGCGGAAGCAGGCCTTGATGGCCGTGCGGATGGCCTGGGCGTTGTCGCTGTTGCCCTTCAGGATATTGAGCACGCCGCGGATGTAGTCGTCCTTGCCCTTGAAGCCGCACAGCACCGCCACGTTGCTCTCGCCGATCATCAGCTTCTGGTTATACACGCGCAGGATGCTGGCATAGTCCTTGTCGTCCTCGTAGGCATGAAACTCGCGGCACAGCTGGTCGTAGAGGCCACGCGGGTTGATCTCGCTGACGAGCTCCACCATGTGCTCCTCGAGGGCGCTGATGGTGCGGAACTTCATGTCGATGCGCAGCTCCACATCGTGCTTGACGCGGTGGCGCACATGCATCAGTGCCTGCTGCTTGAGCTCGCGGGTAAACATCTCGATGACGCGCTTCTTGACCTTGGGGAAGACGATGTCCTCGTTGCGGCGTTTCTGCCGCGCGACGGCGCGGACCACACCCTCGAGCATGAAGATGTTCTCGATCTCGGCCACGTCGGGCACGAGGATGTTCTTCTTGCGCAGGTACTCCACCTCCTCCTCGCTGCGGCGGTCGCGGTCCACGATGCCGCGGCTGTCGAGCTGGTGGAAGTTCTGCAGGTCGTTGAACGAGCGCACGGTCTCGATGACCTTGTTGCAGCTGCCCAGCGGCTTGACGGTGTACTCGGGGAAGATGAGCGGATAGAGCCTCGAGTCCAGGCTGTGCTTGTCGTCGCCCTCGATAAACAGAACGGGCTTGCGGCTGCCCAGCAGGTCGAGCAGGGCATTGTCCAGGTTGCGGCTGCTGGTCATCACCTCGTAGTCCCACGCCACGGCTTCGGGGTCAAACTCCTTGACCCACACGCACTGGTTGTCGATGCGCGAGCTGGCGAAGTCCACGTCGTGGGTGTTGTAGATAAAGGTGCAGTCGGGGCGCATCTGCTCCAGCACGTTCCACAGCGTGCGCATGATGCTGCTGTGGATAAAGGTCTCCGGGTCGTCGACCAGGATGGCGGCG
Organism: uncultured Muribaculaceae bacterium; assembly: GCA_964628205.1. Lineage (GTDB taxonomy): Bacteria > Bacteroidota > Bacteroidia > Bacteroidales > Muribaculaceae > Sodaliphilus. Next base: position 33,335 of record CAZVMM010000029.1, on the reverse strand, counting down.
TCGGGCATGGCGTAGAGCACCGCGCCGATGTAGTAGAGCACCGATTTCTCGCCGTCGCTCAGGCGCATCAGCGGATACTTGTCCTCATAGCCCTCGCTGGAGAACATCAGCTTGCCGTTCTCGCGCAGCACCTTGTTCTTGGGGAACACCTCCTGCCACTTCTTGACGGTGATGTCAAGACGCGTCTTGGGAAACTCGGTCTGCTCGCCCATGAGCTGGTGGGCCTTGTAGTTCATCAGGTCGCGGAACTCGTCGTTGAGCATCACGTAGAACAGCTTGTCAAACTCCGTGTCGGCCAGGTTCTTGACCTGGGGGTTGGCGGCATTCATGCGGTTGAACAGGTCGTCGATCGAGCCCTCCAGGGGCTGGGCGCTCGATGGCGACGGGAACAGGGCCTTGAGCGCCGAGATGCGGTAGGCCTTGTTGCCCAGTTCCTGGACCAGCGCCGAGCAGAAGCGGCTCTTGCCCGATCCGTTGGCGCCGATGATGGTGATCTGCTTGGACTCGAGCAGCACTTCAGGCTGCTGGCCATCCATCCGTTTTGGTAGTCTGATATCCATATCTACAGCTGATGTTATGATTTGTGGAGGGTAAAATTAGGGATTTATTTTCATAACGCCAAAGATTTGCCCGTCAAAGTGCCGAAAATGGCATTTTTCTGCCGTGATTCATCCCGATTATGCGGTTTTATCGCTAATTTTGCCGTTTGTTATGATGGACTATGTAAATGCTTTTGTGTCGATGCTGGGAGGCATGTCGCCCTACCTGTTGCTGGGATTCCTCATCGCCGGGTTGCTGCATGCTTTTGTGCCCTCGTCGATCTATAGCCGCTACCTGGCAGGGACGGGGTTCCGCTCGGTGGTGACGGCCGCCTTGTTCGGCATTCCGCTGCCGCTGTGCTCGTGTGGCGTGCTGCCCACGGCAGTGGCCCTGCGCCGCAGTGGCGCTTCGCGTGCGGCCTCCACGTCGTTTCTTATCGCCACGCCCCAGACGGGTGTGGACAGCATCGCGGCAACTTACTCGATGATGGGTCTGCCCTTTGCCATCCTGCGTCCCGTGGCGGCGCTGGTGACAGCGCTGATGGGTGGTTTGGCCGTTGGCCACTGGGAGCGCAAAGGGTCGCTCGACGATGTTCGGGACGAGGCAAACTATGAGTTCAGCGAGTTGCCTCAGGGCCTGTGGAACAAGGTGAAAGAAATGTTCAAGTATGGCTTCTTCGACATGATGCAGAGCATCGGCCGCTGGCTGCTCATCGGCCTGGTGGTGGCCACGATGATCACCGTGCTGCTGCCCGACGACTTTTTCTCGACCTATGCCCGCTGGCCCCTGCTCAACATGTTTATCATCGTGCTGGTGGCCGTGCCGATGTATGTGTGTGCGACGGGCTCCATCCCCATTGCCGCCGCCCTGATGCTCAAGGGCATGTCGCCTGGCTGCGCCCTGGTGCTGCTCATGGCGGGCCCCGCCGCCAACCTGGCGTCGATGTTCGTCGTCAACAAGGCCTTTGGCCGCAAGGCCACCATCGTCTATCTGCTGTCGATTATCGGCGGAGCCATCGGCTTTGGTGTGCTGGTGGACTATCTGCCGGGCATGCGCCAGCTGTTCGTCGACGCGCTGCCGTGCCACGTCATGCACCACCACATGGCCACCTCGTGGTTCACCACAGTGTGTAGCATCGCCCTGATGGCCATGATTGTTGTGGCCCTGGGTGCGAAATACTGGAAATCATATCAAATCAAACGACATAAAACTACCGCTATGAAGGAATTTAAAGTAAAAGGAATGATGTGTGCCCATTGCAAGGCTAACGTGGAGAAGGGCCTCGCCGCCCTCCCCGGTGTGGAGAAGGTTACCGTGGATCTGGCCAAGGGTACCGCCCTGGTCGAAGGCTCCGTCCCCGATCAGCTCATCATCGACTGCATCAACGATCTGGGATACGAGGTCGTTAGTTAGGAGTTTCTAACTCCTCACTTCTCACTCTTAAAGCCTGTGTAGATGGTGCAGACGCCTAGGGTGAGGCGCTTGTAGGTGGTTTCGTTTAGGCCTGCATCCCTCATCAGCTGCAGCATGTCGTCGCCCTGAGGGACGGCGGCAATGCTCTGTGGCAGGTAGCGGTAGGCACTCTTGTCGCCACTCTTGAGGGAGCCCAGCCATGGGATAATGTGCAGCGTGTACAGGTCATAGAACCAGCGTATCAGGCGGTTGGTCGGTGTGGACAGTTCCAGCACGCACAGCATGCCGCCGGGCTTGAGCACGCGTGCCATCTCGCGGTAACCCTGTAACAGATGCTCAAAGTTGCGTACGCCAAAGGCCACAGTCACTGCATCAAACGTTCCGTCACCGATTTTCAGGGCCATGCAGTCGCCCTGCTCAAATGTGATTTCCTGTTCAAGTCCCCGCTGAGCCACTTTGCGCGTGGCCTCGTCGAGCATGCCCTGTGACAGGTCGATGCCCGTGATGTGCTCGGGCCGCAATGAGTCATGGAGCTGGATGGCAAAATCGCCCGTGCCCGTTGCCACGTCGAGGATGCGGGCCGGACGGATGCGCCTGAGGCGTTTCACCGCCAGCCGTCGCCACCAGATGTCGATACCCAGGGTCATCGCGCGGTTCATGAAGTCATAAGCTGGGGCGATGCTGTCAAACATCTGCCTCACCTGCTCGGTCTTGGCGGCCGAGGACGTGCCATAAGGAGTCACCTGCTCGACCTTGTTACCCTTACCGTCCGTCATAAACTTCTAACTCCTCACTTCTAACTTCTCACTCCTAACTCCTCCTAGCTCCTCTTCCTGGAAGCGCTCGTAGGCCTCGACGATGCGCTGCACGAGCTGGTGGCGCACGATATCTTTTTTCTCAAACTCCACCTTACCGATGCCCTTCACGCCATCGAGCACGCGCAGAGCATGAATCAGGCCGCTGGTCACGCTGCGTGGCAGGTCTATCTGGGTGGTGTCGCCCGTGATGATCATCTTGGAGCCCATGCCCAGACGGGTCAGGAACATCTTGATCTGGTGGGTGGTGGTGTTCTGGGCCTCGTCGAGCACGATGATGGCGTCGTTGAGGGTGCGGCCGCGCATAAAGGCCAACGGAGCGATCTGGATGACGTTGTTCTCCATGTACTCCTTGAGCTTGGCCTGCGGTATCATGTCCTCGAGCGCGTCATAGAGCGGCTGCAGGTAGGGGTCGATCTTGTCCTTCATGTCACCAGGCAGGAAACCCAGCTTCTCGCCCGCCTCGACAGCAGGACGCGAGAGGATGATCTTGCGTATCTCACGGTTCTTGAGCGCACGCACGGCCAGTGCGACGGCCAGATAGGTCTTACCCGTTCCGGCAGGGCCCAGGGCAAAGGTGAGGTCGTTGTGCATAAACGTCTTGACCAGCAGCTGCTGGTTGGGCGTGCGCCCGCTGATGGGCTTGCCGTTGACGCCATACACGATGACGTCGTCCATCTTGAGCTGCTTGGGTGGAGCCCCCTTGATGGTGTCGATGATGACATCCTCGGGCAAGGTGTTATAGGTAGCGCAATAGTCGGCCAGCGTGTGGACTTTTTTCTCAAAGTCGGCCGTTTCGGCATCGTCACCGATGACGGTAATCACGCTGCCGCGGGCAGCCATGCGCAGTTTGGGAAATAGGTTGCGGATAAGTTGTATGTTGCTGTTATTCACCCCGTAGAAGGTCACGGGATCCACGTTGTCGATGATAATGTGCCGTTCAATCATTCAGAGTCATAAAAAATTGTTAGCACAAAATTACTCCAATAAATCCATTCCAACAACAATTCCCGCCACATTTTATCGCAATCGGGACAAAATGTGGCGGGAAGCCATTTGTGATGTGTGAAGGGGAAAGTGCTCCAAGTCCAGGCTTACAGCCCCAGGATGATGTCGATGAGCCTGTTGATGTCGCCAATGTTGACCTCGCCGTCGCCATTGACGTCGGCGGGATTGGTCATGCTGATACTGCCAAGCGTGCGGCCGCGACCCAAGATGATGTCGATGAGCGCGTTGACGTCGCTGATGGTAACCTCGCCATCACCATTCACGTCGCCCAGCAGCGGCTCGGGCCCAGGACCGTCGCTCTGCCTGAACGTGTAACTGAGCGTGCAGCCAGGGCCATTGATATCGATGACCGCTTCACGGTAGCTGAGGCCGTCGGGGAGGGGAGCGGCAGTGACCACGGCATGGATGATGTGGTTGAACCCTCCCTTGCCGTCCACGTCGTCGATGAGCTCGACCGTGAGCCAGTCGGGCAAGTCATCGCCATTACGGTCCGTCATGCTGAGGTCCTCGCTCGGATACCACGACAAGAGGTCATAGCCCATGCTGCCTCCGCCGGTCGGGAAGACGTACTCGCCGTCCTCCTTCTCGCTGCTGAAGGCCAGATAGGGCTGATCGACAGTGAGAAACAGCGTGAACCCCGTCTTCATCTCTGAGCCAAAGAAGTTGTTCAGGCCGATCCAGGAGTATTCTCCCGTGAAGTTGCCCTGGCCGTCGGTGTGGCCATACTTCAGGTAGGCTAGCTCACCGTAGCCCTCATCGGTGTGCATGTCAGCGCTGATCAGTGCGGTAAAGTCCACCAGCGCGTCCATCTCTGGGGCGTTATATCCGTCCACGACCACCAGGATGGGGTAGTCGACGGTCAGGTCTTGGTGGAATTCTATACCGTCTTGTTCACGATAGAGGTCAAAGACGATGCCCTGGTCCTCAGTCATCTCGGGCGTGAGTGTCGCCTTACCCGTGGCGATGAGCGTGCCAGGCTCCGCAGGCAGGATGGCGACGTCGGTGGGATGATAGGTGGGAATACTTTCCAGACGATAGATTTTGCAGGTCATCACTACCGGTGACGTGACTTGGAGCTGCGTGGCGGTCATCACCACCTGCTTGAGCAGGTAGGGGTGACTGGGACGCTCAAAGGCTTGGGCTATGCCGTCGATGGGATGGCCGTTGGTGCCGCCGTTCTTGCCGAACCACCACCCCTGGGCGTTGTTGCCGTGATGGTTGCAGCCACTGTAATAAGTCTGCAGATAACGCTGCCCCTGAATTTCGGCATAGTTGAATGTCTTGCTCGATACCAGCAGGTCTTCAGCGTCGTCCTGGACCCATTGGCCAAAAGTGGGATAAGAGATGACCTGAGCCACACGTGGCGAGAGCATCACGCCAGCCTCCATCACGTAGGGGGCGTCTCCCAACTGGTAGCGGTACTCCATATCACCGTCAACGACTACCCACATGGGGGCTTCGACTTGCTCGATGCCGTATTTCTGGGTCAGCTCATATCCGTTCTCGTCGGTGCCGGGCAACGTGTGCCGCCAGTAGTGCTGAGAATTGTCGCTCGTGCCACTGGCATAGCCCCTGTAGTCATATTGGACATAAGGCTTGACCTGCATCATGGGCGAGCCCAGAGTGGAGGTGATTACGCCATCCTTCATGGTGATGTATCCGGTAAAAGCACCCGCTGGACGGGTGTAGCGGATGTCGGTACTGTCAGGAACAGGGGCCTGGATGACTGGTGAAACGGTACACGCCGTGAAACGTGCCTCAGGGACAAAAGCATGATACTGGTCAGCCGTCGTGGCATGCGTGGCGCACATGGTAATTGCTGCCAGTGTTGTGCAAAACAAAGCTAAATATTTCATAATCACAACCTTAAATGAGTATTTCTCGTCCGATAAATTATTATAATGGCAAAATTATTTATTTTGGGGCAGTATTGCAAGCCTCTAGGGCTCTTTTGTTTGCCGCCTACCCGTTTTTATGTGGAAGTGAAAATCCAAAGCCAATTCTCACCAGATAATTCAGATATGGTACAGCACAAAACCAGATTGGCTGTTTTTACTAGAAAAAATTGTCGTTAACAGATGGGTAATTGTGGTGCGGGTATGAAATATTTTTGTTAATTTTGTGGCTTGAATAAATATGAACGATAATAACCGATGATGCTCGAAGCTGGTTTGTACTTGATTCCCTGCCAATTGAGCGACGTGACACTGGATAGGGTATTGCCCGCGCACAATAAGGAAGTTGTGTGCGCAATCCGCTATTTTGTCGTCGAGAGCCTGCGTTCGGCACGCCGTTTTCTCAAGAAATGTGACCGCGATATCGACATCGACAGCCTCACCTTCAGCGAGCTCAACGAGCACACAGACCTTAAGGATACAGCAGCCATCGAGGCGATGCTCGATCCCATCGGCCGTGGTGAGCCCGTGGGGATGATCAGTGACGCGGGATGTCCCGCAGTGGCCGACCCGGGTGCCGACCTGGTGGCCATGGCACAGCGGCGCGGCTACAAAGTGTTCCCACTGGTGGGACCGTCGAGCATCCTGTTGAGTCTGATGGCTTCGGGATTCAATGGGCAGCGCTTTGCCTTTGAGGGCTACTTGCCGGTTGAATCACAGGCCCGTCAATCCCGACTCCGGGAGATGGTGAAGCGCATCGAGCGTGAGCACCAGACGCAGATCTTTATTGAGGCGCCCTACCGCAACAACCAGCTCATCGCCGACCTTGTTCAGCATCTGCCACCACAGCTGCGCTTGTGTGTGGCCAGCGACATCACGGGCGAGAGCCAGAGCATCATTACCCGCACGCTGGGAGAGTGGAAACGGTCACAGTATGACTACCACAAGATTCCCACCATATTCCTGTTATACCAATAAACCGCACGCTGCACTATGGCTGGTCACAAATACAAAGGATACACTAACGATGGACGCCCGCTCAAGATCGCCTTTGACGTGGACGGCGACGACACACCCCACGGCATGGCGGCTAGCGATGCTGCCGACACCCAACCCCGATACACGGGGGTGGGCAAGGGCTTGTGTTTCATCAGCCTAAGTAGTGGCAGTAGCGGAAATTGTGCCTATCTGGGTACTCCGCGTGGCGGTGTCCTGATCGATGCCGGCATCAGGGAACCCGTTAAGTATCACCGCAAGAAGAAAAATCCAGAGCGGCAGGATGTGCCGACACTCGACCTGGCGCTGGCTGAACTCGAGCGTAACGGCGTGAGCCGTGACATGGTCAAGGGCGTCCTGCTCACCCATGCCCACCAGGACCACATGCGCTGCCTGTATGCCGCTGTGAGCGCTTGCCACTGCAGCGTGTTCTGCACGATGGGCGTCATGGCCCAGATGCTGCAGCGTTGCCGCATCAGTGGCCGCATCCGCGATCATCATGTGCCTGTGTTCAAGGAAATTCCCTTCAGGGTGATGGACCTGGAAATCACGGCATTTGAGACCAAGCACGATGTCAAGAGTGTGGGGTTCAGCATCGAGTATGAGGGCGAGCGCTTTGTCGTGGCCACAGATATGGGCATCATCACCGAGCGGGCGGCATACTACATGAGCCGTGCCAATTACCTGATGATTGAGTGCAACTATGACAGGAACATGTTGTTGACGGGACGTTATCCCCAGATGCTCAAGGACCGCGTCATGGGCGAGGAGGGCCACCTGGACAACGAAGTCGCCGCCCGGTTTGTCGCCGAGCACTATCACGAGGGATTGCACCACGTGTTCCTGTGCCACCTGAGCAAGGACAATAATACCGAGGAGATCGCGCTCAGCACGATGCGCCAGGCGCTCGTCTCACGGGGACTCAGCGTCGGCGATGGCTCCAATGACGTCTCCCAGCGCGACCGTGACGTCCAGATCTACGCTTTGCCCCGCTATACTTGGTCTTCTTGGTTTGTTTTGGCTTGACCACCGCTTGTGTTGCACTTGAGCGGTTGTCGCTGTTCACGCGCGAAGGGTTGATGGATTCCGGCTTGATTTTCTCATTGTATACCCAATAACCATCATTGTTGTCCACGAGTTTCTCGAAATCCTTTGTCAGGTAATCCCTTACCTTCTCATAGTCGATGAGTATATCGATGGCCGAGCTCGAGATGGTGCCCTGCTTGAACTGGAACAGGATGCCGTTCTTGCGGCAGCAGATCTCGGCGGGCACGTTCAGGGCGTGCTGCAGCTGGTTGTTCTCGCCACGACCCTTGTTGAGTTCATCGATCTTCTTGTTAATGGTCTTGAGCAGTTTGGTCTCCTTGTCCACATCGGCCATGAGGATGTCCACGCGCGAGAGCACGTGCTGGTTCTGGCGGTCATAGTGCACATAGGTGGTGTTGTCGAGCGTTGTGCTGCCGTTGTACTCAACTTTGTCAATTTCCATCACGAGCAGGCGCTGGGACGTCATGTAGGGGTAGACGAGCACCTGGCTCACGTTACCATACACCGGGAAAATCCGCGGAGCAGATGTCAGTTTGCGGTACTCTGTCCCAATGGGTTTGTTGAACGACGGGGTGTTCAGGTACATATATCGGGCGTCCTTCAGCTGGCTCTGGCTGTTGCCGAAGGCTTTTCGGATCAGTTCCTTGTTCAGCTCCTCAAGCGCATCATTGCCATTGATCTTCTGGGGCCAGCGCACTTTCACGTGCTTGATGCTGGTATAGTAGGACGACTCGTCACCATGGATGCTGGGAGCGGTGGAGGCATAGTAGTAGGTGTTGTGCTGCATTTTGTCAAACACGTCGGCCTGCGAGGCTGCCGTCAAGGTGTCGGCCATGGCGATGACCTCGGTCGAGTCACGCTGGTCAAACAGGCTCTGGCTCTTGCCGTTGGCCTCGATGCGGCGGGACATATACCAGCCTGCCGCCACCAGGTCGATGACAGAGAGCAGGATGATGACAATAATGAGATTCTTTTTGGTCATGTCTCTTGTATATCTTGTTTCAGTATTCAGTTATCAGTGGCAACAATGTGAATATTCACTCTCCACGGCGCGTTAACTCACTACTAATCTCCTCACGGCGTCGCTCACGCGCTGCATGAGCCATCGGGGAGTGGATGTGGCGCCACAGATGCCGATGCGTTCCTTACCTAGAAGCCAGGAGGGGTCGATGTCTCCCTCGCCGCTGATCAGGTGGGAGTTGGGATTGGCATCCAAGCACTCGGCAAACAGGATGCGCCCGTTACTGCTCTTGGCACCGCTAACAAACAGGATTAACTCGTGCTGGGCAGCAAATTCGCGAATTTGAGGAATGCGGTTTGCCACCGAACGGCAGATGGTATCAAAACTCTTGAAGGTAACCCCCTGGTGAACACGCCGCTTGATTTCCTGTACGATGCGCTGAAATTCCTGCACGCTCTTGGTCGTCTGGGAATAGAGGTAGATGTCGCGCGAATAGTCAATCTTGTCAATCTCGTCGATGTTCTCGATGACAGTGGCGTGGCCCTGGGTCTGTCCCACCAGGCCAAGCACCTCGGCATGGCCCCGCTTGCCGTAGATGACGATCTGGGGGGCTGTCTTGCTCTCTTCACTACCATGATAGGTGGCATGGATGCGTTGCTGCAGTTTGAGCACCACCGGGCAGGTGGCGTCGATTATCTCGATGCGGTTGCGGCGGGCGGTCTCATAAGTCTCTGGGGGCTCTCCGTGGGCCCTGAGCAGCACCTTCACGTCGTAGAGTCGCTCCAGCTGATCATGGGTGATGGTCTCCAGCCCCTGACTGGCCAGACGGTCGACCTCGGCGGTATTGTGCACAATATCGCCCAGGCAATACAGGTGCCCGGTTCTTCCTAGTTCCTCCTCGGCTTTGCGGATGGCTGTCGTCACCCCGAAGCAGAAGCCCGATCCCTTATCTATCTCGATAACAGCCACGATTATCAGTTCAGGTTAGCGGTTTGTCTCTTAACCGTTGGCTCTGGACAGGTAGAGCTGATAGAGCCACTCGTCCTGTTGCTCAAGCGTCATGTGGGAGTTGTCGAGCACCACGGCATCATCGGCCTGGCGCAGGGGACTCTCCTTGCGGGTGCTGTCGATGCGGTCTCGTTCGGTAACGTTGGCCAGCACCTCCTCGATGGTCGTTGTGGTGTCGCCCCCCCGGCGCAGCTCGTCATAGCGGCGCTGGGCGCGCACTTGGGCACTTGCTGTGGCAAACACTTTCATCTCGGCATCGGGGAATACTACCGTGCCGATGTCGCGGCCATCCATTACCACGCCCTTGTCTTTGCCCATTGCTTGCTGCTGCTTTACCATCGCGCGGCGCACGAAGCCGATGGCGGCGATAATGCTTACCACACTGCTCACGCGCATCGAGCGGATGTAGCGCTCCACGTTCTTGCCGTTGAGGCATGTCACGCTCTTGCCTTCCTTAGTAGGGCGGAAGGTGATGACGATGTCACCGTGCTTCAGATGATTCTTGAGCGCCGGTTCGTCCACCTTGCCCCGCTTGATCAGACCGTTGCGCAGGGCAAACAAGGAAACCGCGCGATACATCGCGCCTGTGTCAACATAGGCATAGCCAATGCGCTTGGCCAGCGCCTTGGCCATTGTGCTCTTGCCCGTCGAGCTATGCCCGTCGATGGCAATCGTGATCTTCTTGAGTGTCATTGTTCCAGTTTAATGTTGATTATTTATTCAAACCGCAAAGATAGATAAAAAAAACGACAAACGGTAAAAACCACCACTGTTTGTCATCCTTTTAGTGAAAGCGATAAGACCCGGCAGGCCATCATGCCGCGCCCAAAGTCTGTCGCAATCTCCGTTTTCAGTGGTCGTGAAATGAATGCCGCCCGAGATTATTGGTGCTCTGTGGGGCATAAAAACGCGTTTGGCGTTTTTTTATTGCGTGTTACTTGCGCGGGTAAACGGGATTTTTTGTAAGTTTGCGGTCTGATTATAGCGTGATGAGACATTTATTATATATCATGATATGGGTGGCTGTGATCTTGTGTGGCTGTGCCGAGCACAAGTCGCCGCTCGATGCTGAGGCACGCGATAGTGGCATGAGGGCTGCTGCTGCGCTGGCGGCGGTGGACCACACCGACACCATGTCGATGGAGCGAGCCGTGATGGACGCCAAGGCCCGCCAGAGTGTGTATGCCCTGAAACGGGATTCGGCAGCGGTGAGAGCCTTTGATGAGGCCTTCCGTTCCTATCTCAAGGAGAAGGATCCCTCATTATATCGGTCGATATTCCCTAACGACAAGAAACAATGAAGCACTTGCCTCTCATACTGATATCCGTGATGTTGCTGCTGACAGCTTGTGGCGAAGCCTCCAGGAGGGGCAATGCCGCGGGGCAGCGTTTCGTTGCGGCTTGGGGCGATACGGCGGCCATGCATCAAGTGGTGCGGCAGTTCGATGCCCTTCGCCAGGACAGCATGCGGTGGCCATGGGAGGTAAAGGCTGCAAATCGCGCCTTTGCCAGTGTGCTGATGGCCGACGGGCGTGACTCGCTGTTCCAGGCATCTCACGTGATCACATTGTCACCAACCGAACTGGCCCAGCTCAAGGTGCCGCCCATGGTTGACCTGCTGAGACTCAGGGAATTTGATACCGACTCGGCAGCAGACTATCTGTCGCTCATCCACTGGCTGTGCTACACGGTGGGCTATGACCGTCATGTCGAGGTCTATGACAGCACAATCGAGGCTACTGTCGCGGGCTTCTCTCGTCATGAGCAGATGTGTGTCTATGCCCAGTCGTCGAGACCTGCCGCACTGGGTGCCGCGATGGCACGCGATGCCAGTCAGCCGGGGGGCGACATGGACGAGATCAACGCGCGTATCAGCTGTCTGCGTGACGAGGAAATCTACAGTGAGCAGGAATTTGCCGTCTTTATCGATGCCTATAACCGCGGATTGGCCAATCATGAGCCTTAACCAATGACAAAAAACGATATCAGAATATGAAACCATTTCAAGAATACTTAGACTGTGTTAACCAGGCGATCGCAGCCATTCCTTATCCTTCAGATCCCGGCTGCCTATACGAGCCGATTGCCTATCATATGGCTCTGGGCGGCAAGCGCATCCGACCCGTGCTGCTGATGATGGCTTGTGATGCCTTGGGTGGTGATACCGCTATGGCTATTGATGCTGCTGTGGGCCTGGAGATGTTTCACAATTTCACCCTGCTGCACGATGACGTGATGGATAATGCCGACGTGCGTCGTGGCAAGCCCACCGTGCATCGCCGCTGGAACGACAACACGGCCATCCTGAGTGGCGACACGATGCTCACAGTGGCCACTCAGTACATTGCCCGTATAGGCGACTGGCAAGTGATGGACCTGTTCAACAAGACAGCAATCGAGATCTATGAGGGACAGCAGTGGGACATGGACTACGAGGGCCGCAACGATGTGACCGTTGACGAGTATATCAAGATGATCCGCCTGAAGACCTCAGTCTTGCTGGGCTGTGCGCTCAAGATGGGTGCCCTCATCGCCGATGCCGATAGCCAGCAGGCCGATTTGTTCTATCAGGCCGGTGTGAATCTGGGCTTGGCTTTCCAGCTTCGTGACGATGTGCTCGACGTGTGGGGCGACGAGGCGACTTTTGGCAAGGAGATTGGCGGTGATATCATGAACAACAAGAAAACCTTTCTGCTCATCAATGCCATGCACCTGGCCAGCGGCGACGATGCCGACGAGCTCCGTCACTGGCTCAACGACCCCTATGCCACACGCGACAATAAGGTGGCAGGCGTAACGCGGCTCTATGAACGCTTGGGCGTGCGACAGCTGGCCGAGGACGCGATAACCGATTACAGCGGCCAGGCAGTAGCCTCCTTCAGCCAGCTGAAAATCAACGATGATGACAAGCAGGCCTTTGTCGACCTGACTGGCAAACTCTCAGGCCGCAAGTTTTAATTTTAATCATGATCGACAGCCATAGCCACATCTACTGTGATGCGTTCGATAACGACCGCGAGGCTGTTGTCGAACGCGCCCACCTGGCGGGCGTCCGTCACATCATCTTGCCCAATGAGAACCTGGAGAGTGTGCCACGTCTCGCCGCTATGCATGAGCAATATCCCGACTATGTGTCGATGACCTTGGGCCTTCATCCCGAGGACGTGCATGACGATTACCTGCAGGTGCTGGAACAGATGCGCTCCATGCTCGACCTCCATCCTGTCGTAGGCATCGGCGAGATTGGCATCGACCTGTATTGGGACAAGACATGGCGCTTGCAACAGCAGCGTGCTCTTGACATCCAGTTGCATTGGTGTCACGAGCGTGACCTGCCCTTCATCATCCACTGCCGTGATGGCTTGGATGATATCCTGGACGTGATGGACCATCTGGATTGCCCGATGCCGCGCGGGGTGTTCCATAGTTTCACGGGCACCCCTGATGACGTGGAGCGCATTCGCCGCCGTGGTGACTTCTACTTTGGCGTCAACGGCATCGTCACTTTCAAGAAGAGTGCCGTTCCACAGCTGTTGCCCGTCATCGGTCTGGAGCGCCTGTTGCTCGAGACCGATTCGCCCTATCTGGCACCAGTGCCCAACCGCGGCAAACGTAACGAGAGCGCCAACATCCCGCATATCAATGCCTTTGTGGCGGGTGTGCTGGGTGTGAGCCCTGATGTGGTGAGCGATGCCACCGACCGAAATGTCGAGACACTCTTCGGCCTCTCTCTCAAGTCATGAGAGAGACTGCAGATTCTCAAAATCCAATAAGATTACTCAGCGTAAAGCCTGTGGGAGCCAGATGTCGGCATCATCAGTAGCGGTTGATCACTGTCGCTATGGCTCTAGCATCATCTGGCGTGATGGGATGGGCTATGGGCAGCGAGACAATCTCGCTGGCTAAGCGTTCGGTCACGGGTAACGGCCCATGGGCCAGGCTGCTGTAGCACGGCTGCATGTGGGCTGGGGTGGCATAGTGGATATCACTGCCGATGCCATTGTCGGACAGATGGGCTCGAAAAGCCTCGCGATGTTCGGCCCGCACCACGTACTGGTGCCAAATCTGCCTCATGTCTCCAAAGATGGCAGGAGTATTGACACGGGGATTGTCAATCGCCTGATGATAGGCCTTGGCGACCTCGTTGCGTGAACTGTTCTCGTCTTCCAGATGGCGTAACTTGACGCGTAACATCGCTGCCTGGATCTCATCGAGGCGGCAGTTCAGTCCCTGGTAGATGTTGTGGTAACGGCGGTCCGAGCCATAGTTGGCTAGCGCCCTGACGGTTGCTGCCAGCTGGTCGTCGTTTGTTACAACGGCACCGCCATCACCCAGGGCTCCCAGGTTCTTGGTGGGGTAGAAGCTGATGCCGGCAGCATCACCGAGTCCGCCAGTGGCAAACGTGCCGTTCAACCCCGCGATGTCGCTGCGTGCGCCGATGGCCTGGGCATTGTCTTCAATGATGCGCAGGTCATGTTCCCTGGCGGTCTGCATCAGGGCCGCATCCCAGCACGGTGTGCCATACAGATGCACGGGCATGATAGCCCGGGTGCGGGGTGTAATCAACTCCGGAAGCAGGCTGCTGTCCAGGTTCATCGTCTTCTCGTCCACGTCACACAACACTGGCGTCAGCCCATTGTCGCTGATAGCGAGCACGCTGGCGACATAAGTGTTGGCAGGCACAATGACCTCATCACCGTCACACATGATGCCCAGTTCCTTGTATGCGCGCAAGATGAGCCTCAAGGCATCCAGACCATTGCTGACACTGATGCAGTGCCGCGTCTCGCACAGGTCGGCGATCTCCTGCTCAAACAGTTCGGTCTGGGTGCTGTGAAGGTAGCGACCGCGCTCAATGACCTCGGCGGCGGCGGCCTTGAGTTCGTCCATATAGGGCTCGTTGACGAGCGCCAGGTCCAGGAATGGGTATTGCTTCATGTTGATAGTGGTGGTGATGTGTAACAATTTATAACTCCGTTGAGTCGTTTTTCAACTTCAGGAATTGCTGATAGTCCCGCACGTAGTCATGCTCGTCGTAGTGGTGTGACGCTAGGGCCAAGCACACCGAACCTGATGAGAAATTCTGCAGCGTGCGCCAGATGCCTGGCACTACCAGCAGACCCTGGTAAGGCCGGTTGAGCGTGTAGGTGTACTGGTCTATTCCGTCATCGATGGTCACGTCAAAGCTACCGCTGATGGCGATGATGAACTCGTGGCACGTGTAGTGGCTGTGACCTCCTCGTTCAGCGCCGCCAGGCACATCATATATATAGAATGTGCGCTGGATGTTGAAGGGCAGGTCCACACCATTGTTCACGGCAGTCAGGTTGCCATTAGCATGATGGTTTTTGTTCAGGGTGATAATGCGACAGTCGTTGATGCGCGACTGGTTGTGGATCCGGATTTTGTCGATACTATTCAAGATGTCCATTTTTTAAGGTTATGAATTGTTCAAAGTCGGTGATATAGTCATCGGGATTGTAGTAGGTGCTGGTCAGAACCAGCGCCACGGAGTTGGTCGAGAAGTTGTTGATGTGTCGCCATGTCATGTTGGGGACGTACAGGCCTATCTGGGGGCGGGACAGATGGTATGTGTGCTCATTGATGCCGTCGTTGACGACGACATCAAAGCTACCGCTCAGAGCCACCAGAAATTCATGTTGAGACTTGAACGCATGGCCATCGCGCCACATGCCACTGGGCACGTCATATATCCAGTAGTTGCGCATCACCTTGAACGGCACGTGCTGCTCACTCTCAATAAAGGTGAGATTGCCGCGTGGGTCATTGATTTTGGGCAGCTCGATGAGATGGTGATGTGGGTCAAAGTCCATGTTGGGCAAGTTTGATCAGGTATTGTCCATAATGGTTCTTCTTCATGGGCTCGGCCAGTGCCAGTAACTGCTCGGCGGTGATCCAGCCCTTGCGGTAGGAAATCTCCTCGAGAGCAGCCACCTGCACTCCCTGCATGTTCACAATGGTGGCAATGAAGTTGGTGGCATCGGCCATCGATTCGCTGGTGCCCGTGTCCAGCCAGGCAAAGCCGCGACCCAGTGTCTGCACGTGGACACGGTCCTGTGCCAGATAGTGCTGGTTCACGGTCGTGATCTCCAGCTCGCCACGGGCGCTGGGCTTGATGTGCTTGGCAATCTCCACCACGTCATTGGGGTAGAAGTAGAGGCCGGTAACAGCATAGTTGCTCTTGGGATGCTCCGGCTTCTCCTCTAAACTCGTTGCCTTGCCATGCTCGTCAAACGCTACCACGCCAAAGCGGTTCGGGTCCTTAACTCCGTAGGCCCACAGGGTACATACGTCCTCTTGCTCGGTGCGTGTGACAGCTTCCATAAGCATGCGCGTGAAGCTCTGACCGTAGAAGATGTTGTCGCCGAGCACCAGGCACACGGTGTCGTTGCCGACAAAATCTTCACCAATGATAAAGGCTTGGGCAAGGCCTTCGGGGCGAGGCTGCTCGGCATACTCAAAGCGGACTCCGATATCCTCTCCGCTGCCTAGCAGGCGCTGGAACATCGGCAGATCCTGGGGCGTGGATATAATGAGGATATCGCGGATGCCCGCAAGCATCAGCACCGAGATGGGGTAGTACACCATCGGTTTGTCATAGATGGGTATCAGCTGCTTTGAGATACCCTTGGTCACTGGATAAAGTCTTGTTCCAGAGCCTCCTGCCAGTACGATTCCTTTCATGTCGGGTCTATCAGTATTGTGGATTGTTTGGTTGCTAACTTGTGTTTGAAATTGCGAAGATACTAACTTTTCTGTGATGAACAAAGCGATAGACACTAAAAAATAACTTCATTCCTCTTCGATTATTTGCTTTTGAGACCATCGGAACGGGTAATAGATTGAAAGAAACCCGCCGCAGGTGGACGAAAAATCGTCATTTTTCGGTCCAAAAGTGTCAAAAATTCTAAATAGGGCACAATAATTTGAAAAATTGTTAGCGTTTTATGATGTGTGCGTGACAAATTTGCAGTACTTTTGTGGCCGTAAAAGAGATTGTTAAATCGTTTATACAAACCAAAATAAACTCATTGAAATGAATGACAATAAGAGTTATCTGGAGCAGATGAGGCTGACTTACAGGCCCAAATTGCCTGTTACACTCAGATGCCCCGTGCGTGCGGTCGAGGGTGAACCCACGCAATCAGTGGCCGACCAAGAGGCCATCAAGAAGCTGTTCCCTTGCACTTATGGCATGCCCCAATTGACCTTCGAGCGTGACGATTCCGCAATGCCGCCCGAGAAGCCGTTCAATGTTGGCGTGATCCTCAGTGGCGGTCAGGCTCCTGGCGGACACAACGTCATCTGCGGTCTCTATGACGGCATCAAGGCGCTGAACAAGTACTGCCGCCTGTACGGTTTTTTGGGTGGGCCCAATGGACTTGTCAAGCATCGTTACATTGAGATCACGGGCGACATGATCGAGCAATACCGCAACACCGGCGGTTTTGACCTCATCGGCTCAGGCCGTACAAAACTCGAGAAACCCGAGCAGTTCGAGGCTGGTCTGGAAATTCTGAGGGCACTCAATATCTCGGCAGTGGTGATCATCGGTGGCGATGACAGCAATACCAATGCCGCTATCCTTGCCGAGTACTATAAGGCCCATAATGCCGGCGTTCAGGTTATCGGCGTGCCCAAGACCATCGACGGCGACCTCAAGAACGAGCATGTGGAGATTTCATTCGGCTTCGACACCGCGACCAAGGTCTATAGCGAACTCATCGGCAATGTGGCCCGTGATTGCAACTCGGCTAAGAAATACTGGCACTTCATGAAGCTCATGGGACGCTCGGCGTCACACATCGCTCTGGAGTGCGCACTGCAGACCCGACCTAACTACTGTATCATCAGCGAGGAGGTCGAGGCACGCGAAATGACCCTTCACGACATCGCTGAGGAGATCGCCGACATCGTCGTTAAGCGCCATGATATGGGTATGGACTATGGTACGGTACTCGTACCCGAGGGTATTGTCGAGTTTGTGCCCACGATGAAGAAACTCATCGCCGAGCTCAACGAGCTGTTGACCAAGCATCCCGAGATCTCACAATTGCGCGATATGGAACAGAACGAGTTCGTGCGCGAGCACCTCAGCGAGGAGAACCGTGTCGTCTACGACTCATTGCCCGACGACGTGGCACGCCAGCTCACGCTCGACCGTGATGAGCACGGCAACGTCATGGTGTCACAGATCGAGTCCGAGCGACTGCTCAGCCGCATGGTCGGCCATGTGCTCGACGTGCGCACCGAGTCAGGCGAAATCCAGCCCATCAAGTTCAAGACCCAGCATCACTTCTTCGGTTACGAGGGCCGCTGCTCATTCCCGTCAAACTTTGATGCTGACTACTGCTACTCACTGGGCTACAACGCCTCGCACCTCATCTTTGTCGGTGCCACTGGTTACATGTCGGCCATCACCCATCTGGGACGCAAAGCCCAGGATTGGGTCGCCTGTGGTGTGCCCATCACCATGATGATGAACATGGAGCGCCGTTCGGGTAAGGACAAGCCCGTCATCCGCAAGGCTCTGGTCGACCTTGAAGGGGCACCCTTCAAGCACTTTGTCGAGAACCGCGAGCAGTGGGCTCTCGAGACCTGCTACATATATCCCGGACCCATCCAGTTCTTTGGACCCGAGGAATTGGTCGACAAGACGTCCTACACGCTCTTCTTCGAGCAGTTTGGCAAGTAGGGTATTTGTTCTGGCTTTTCGTACCCGCGTGGGGAAACCCCGTGAGGCGTCAAGTGCATATATTATTTTTAACTTCTAAACAGCTTGCTCCCCGCCCCTGGTCGTTCAGGAGGCGGGGATTTTCGTCTAGCGGCAACCATGTCGAGAAAAAATGGGCCAGCAGTCATTGCCAGCCTTATTTTTTCTTGCGTTACGGTTAAGAAGTTGATAAGTGTGTGATTTTACTCTTGTTGCTCGATGTGCAACTGTGCGGAGAACAAGGCAAAGAAATCCTTATTGAGCGCTTCCGAGATTTTGATGAGCAGGTCAGTGCTGATGCTATCGCGCACAAAGATGTTATAGATATTCGTGCGGTTGCATCCCAGCTGCTGTGACAGCCATAAGACTGTGTGTCCCTGCCGCAGTAACTCATCATGTATCTCTTGTCCAATGTTAATGCATGTTTTTCCCATCAATTTTTAAACAATTCTTATTATACTCACGCAAAATTAACAATTTTGGAGGATAAAAGCTGTTACAGTGAGTGTGAATTTGCAATTTTAAAGTTTTTTAACAAATAATTGATATTCTCCTTTTGTCTTTATGATTTCGGATGTGGGCGGCGTGATAGATGCAATAAATCACGGATATTTACGTTTAAAAAAAGAATAATAAAATGACCGCATAATCGGTCATTGTAGAACAAGTAGAACAATAAATACTAAATATGTTTTCAGGAATCGTTGAAGAAGCGGCGCGCGTCGTCGCTCTGCGTAAGGAAGGCGGAAACCTGCACATCACGCTCAGCTGCAGTTTTACCAATGAGTTGAAGATCGACCAGAGCGTTTCGCACAATGGCGTGTGTCTGACCGTAGTGGAACTTCCTGGCGATGGCACCTACACCGTTACTGCCATTCAGGAGACACTGGATCGTAGCAATCTGGGGCTGCTCAAGGTGGGTGACGAGGTCAATGTGGAGCGCTCCATGCTCATCCAGGGGCGCCTCGATGGCCACATCGTTCAGGGACACGTCGACCAGACTGCCGTGTGTACCGATGTCAAGGAAATGGACGGTAGCCACTATTTCACCTTCAAGTACGAGGTGGCTCCGCACATGGCCCGCAAGGGTTATGTTACCGTAGAGAAGGGTAGTGTTACGGTCAACGGCGTGTCGCTGACTGTGTGTAACAGCGAGCGCGACAGTTTCCAGGTCGCCATTATCCCCTATACCCGTGAGATTACCAACTTCCATTGCATCGGAGTTGGCACAGTTGTCAACCTGGAGTTTGATATCATCGGCAAGTATCTGGCTCGCCTCATGGAGTTCGCCCTGTAATGAAGAAGATTGGCATCATCAGCGATACTCACGCCTGGTGGGACGACCGTTATGCCGAGCACTTCGCCGACTGTGATGAGGTGTGGCATGCGGGCGACATCGGCAGTGACGAGCTGGCCGACAGGCTCGAGGCCATCGCGCCTGTCTTCCGTGCTGTGAGCGGCAATGTCGATGGGGCAAGTCTGCGTAGGCGATTCAAGGAGATGGAGATATTTGAGGTCGAAGGCGTCAAGGTCGTCATGACCCATATCGGCGGATATCCTGGCAAGTACGCGCCTGGCATCAAGTCTCGCTTGGAGTTGTCACGGCCCAAGCTCTTTGTGTGCGGCCACAGCCACATCCTCAAGGTCATGCCCGACCGCTCGCTGGGCTGCCTGGTTGTTAATCCCGGCGCGGCCGGTGTGCAGGGATGGCAAGCGGTGCGCACCCTTGTCACACTCACGCTGGACAGTGGTAACATCACCCATGCCCAGGTCATCGAACTGGCAAAGTGAACCTCATGGCCGGCCTTATGGCACCATGATGGGAAATGGACAGAAATAACGAGTCAGAACATAATTCCAAGAAATGAAGAAGAAATCATTATTATATTTTATAACACTGTCACTCATGGCCGGCTCGGCGCTCACAGCGTGCCATAGCAACGAGCAGAACTATCGCGAGGCCTATGAGAAGGCCGTCGAGCGCCGCAAGACGGGCATTGGCGCTGAAACCTATGCCAAGATCGAAGCCGAGCGCCAGCGTTACACCACCATCATCAATGGCGACAGCGTGCGCTTGGTCTACGTCAATGCCAACGTCGCCATCGACTCGGCAGACCACGCCAGCCCCTACAACGTTGTGGTGGCGACCTTCACCCAGCGCATCAACGCCAAGAGCTACCGCGACAGGCTGCGCCAGGAGTGCGGCCTCACGGGCAGCTACGTCCTCTATGGCGGCAACGACAAGCAATACTTCGTCATTGCCCAGGGTTTCGACAACAAGGAGGATGCCGCTGCCATGCTTCGTGGCCTTGACCAGAAAGTGTGCTTCAAGATACTCGAGCCTCTGCCTTGGATTCTTCGTAAGATATAACGCACACTCATTATCCCATAACAACAAGGGGCGCTGCGATGATTCGCGGCGTCCCTTGTGATACAATGGAGTAGGGTGGATTACCTCACGCGGCCCTGGTAGCTACCATCACGGGTGTCTACCTCGATAATCTCGTCGGTGTCGATGAACAGGGGCACACGTACGGTGGCACCAGTCTCAACGGTAGCGGGTTTCAGGGTGTTGGTGGCAGTGTCACCTTTCACGCCGGGCTCGGTATAGGTGATCTTCAGCTGGGTCTTGATGGGCATCTCGGCAAACAGAACCGTCTCGGTCGAAGCATCGCTCACAACCTCCACGATGTCACCCTCCTTCATGAAGTCGGCGCCGGTGATCAAGTCCTTGCTGATGGGAATCTGCTCAAAGGTCTCATTGTTCATGAACATGGCATCCTGGCCGTCCATGTACAAGTACTGATAGGGGCGACGCTCCACGCGCACGTCCTCGAGCTTCTCGCCAATGTTGAAGCGGCGCTCCAGCACGCGGCCGTCAACCACGTTTTTCAGCTTGGTGCGCATGAAGGTGTTGCCCTTACCGGGTTTTACATGAAGGAATTCGATGCAGAAATACAGATCGCCGTCCAAGCGGATGCACGTTCCGTTCTTGATGTCTTGAGCATTAATCATAATTGTAGTTGTTATGCTATTGTTTTATATAAATGTTGTTTGTCTTCAGCTTATTGTGGGTGCAAAAGTAGTGATTTTGAGAAAAAAAACAAAAACTTTTCTGCAAAAATGCATTTACTCTTGTGTAATTTGAAAAAAAGGACTAATTTTGCACCGCATTTTGCGAAAAAATTTCGGAACAACTAAAAACAGAGATAGAAATGAAAAGAACATTCCAGCCCTCGAACCGTAAGAAAGCCAATAAGCATGGCTTCCGTCATCGTATGCGCACTGCCGATGGTCGCAAGGTCCTTGCCCGTCGCCGCGCTAAGGGTCGTTACAGCCTCACTGTAAGCGACACCGTTTACAAGTAATCCCGCTTGTAAGTGACGTTGCGGGCGACAAGCCCGCTAATCTAACAACGCATCAAGCCGTTATAGTCAACCAATGACTATAGCGGCATTTGTTGCATCAGCCTTGCCCCTCATCGACGGGCTTGATGGGACGGCAAGGATTGCCCACGGCAATCACACCACTCGGAATGTCACGCGTCACTACCGACCCAGCCCCGATGGTCACGTTATCGCCAATCGTCACACCCGCCAGAATCGTTACCGAACCCCCAATCCACACATTGTCCCCGATAGTTACCGGCAGAGCCCATTCGCGACGCGTGTTGCGCTCTACCGGGTCCGTGCTGTGGCACGCCGTGTAGATGCTCACGTTAGGGCCGATGAAGCAGTCGTCGCCAATCGTCACCAGCGCCTCGTCAAGTACCGTGAAGTTGAAGTTCGCAAAGAAACGCTTGCCCACGCTGATATGCTTGCCATAGTCGCAAAAGAACGGCTGATTGATCAGTATCTGATCATCACCCACATGACCCAGCAACTCCTTAAGAAGCGCCGTCCGTTCAGCCCTCAACGAGGGCAACAGCTCATTATAGCGGTGGATGACATCCTTAGCCTCGTTCAGTTCCTTCAGCAGTTGAGCGTCGACCGCACTATAGGGCAGTCCAGCAAGCATTTTCTCTTTCTCCGTCATAATTTCCAGATTATAGCCTTGAGGTTGTAATCAAATCATTGTTCTTTCCGCAAAGTTACAACGAAAACCCCAACCAGCCATCCAACCGGCATGGAAAAAAATCAGCACGACTCTCACGAGCGATGCTGACAATCATGTTTAACCCTAAAAAACCTCCAAAAATTATGAGTTCGAACCTATATCTGCAATTACCGTGCCAACTTTTTGGCCGATGTAATACTGTGCTTAATGGTCCTTGATCCTATCTGCACTTATGCTTTACTTTTGTCATCCCGTTCCGCCTCTTCTGTTCTTTTATTGTCCCCTTTAATAATCCATCTCACATAGGGATATGCGAACCATTTAGGTAACTCGCCCTTTAACTCAAAGTATTTTGTCAATTTGAAAGTGAAAAATAATACCATGAATATAATGATCAGCAGTACCAGCAACGGAACAACACTTAAGAAATTGTTCATATCAATAAAAGATGCCTGCCCTGGACTAAAAAAATCAAGAACAATCTTTTGAACAGCTTTTACAAAGAAGTCTAGCTCATTACTTTTCACAGACGATAATATTCCCCAAATGGCAATAAGGGCGCCATATAGCAGATATAGCCATGTCAATAAAGTGTTCTGTTGGGGTAAAGATGACTTGTCCCATCTCTGTAACATGAAGAGCCAGGCTGTAGCGATTGAACCAATTACTAGAAATTTATTGTCATTGGAAATGGATATGATGGTGATGCCTATTAATGCGATAATCCAATAAAGAACTGGAAATTTAACAAGTCTCAAAAGACTTTTACCACTTAATCTAACGCGTAGATCAGGTTCTAATTTATAACAATATGATTGCCCTGGTTTTGTTAGTGTGGAAATCTTATCCCATGTGAAGATATAGATAGACTCTTTGTCTCCATATGATTGCCTTAATGTGGAGGGTTTTCCATTTTGCCTTATTGTCGAATTTGCAAACAGTAATCGATAATGTTCAGGTAATATTATGGAAACATTCTCAATTTTAGATGTACAATAAATAAAACCGTTGAAGATACTCGAAACGAATGGATAGAATCGCATCCCATAATGGTTACCCAAAATACTGCTGTACTTTTTGTCTTTGATTACGGTTCTTTCTTCGATGAGGCCAATCACAGAAACGATCACACAATGGTTACTGCCCGCTTGTTGAGACTCTATTACAACAAAGCGTCCAGGCTCACGTTTTTTTTCAACTCCCTTTTCTATACTGAGGCTTTCATATGATAATTTCACATCAAAAGCGGTATTTGATTTGAATGTGAGAATTGAAATGCTATGCAGGTAAACTGACGTGGCTTTTATTTCCAAATTAACATTATTCTCCATACTTTCTATAAATCTGAGAAAAAGAATTTATTATTTCTTCGATATCTGCATTATTGATGTCATTAAATAATTTATTGATAAAGTACAGACGGGCAAAACTTGATTGAATCGGCAAGAAATTGCTGAGAAGATTAGCGTCACCTGTCCGAATAATCAAATCAAGAAGCTTTGATATCCATAAATTATCAATGAATTCTTCGGGGGGAAAAGACTTCTTTGCGCTTTCCCAAAGTTCATCTAGCGGATTGTAGGCAACACACAAGTTCAGATACTTGGTATCATTATCATTGGTCCGTTCCTTAACGCTATTCAGCTTGTTTACAATGCATTTATGCAACCTTGGTTATCTTTCCCCGGACACCAATAGAAAGTTTTCTGTTGTCAGGCCCTCAATAGGCGCGACTTGGGGTGGGGTGAGGAATGTGAAATTCCCATGAGCGCCATTGTTCATGGGCGTGTCTTCCTGCCAGGTGGCGTGTGGGTCGACGGGCATGATAATGGGCTCGTTGAGCTCATCAGGGCTCGGTTCGTCGGCATGGTGGCCACATGCGCCCATCAGAGCGATAGCGGCCAAGGCCAATAAGGATAGATAAAGGCATTTCATCATGGATCATTGAAGAATGGTCAGTTGTCGAGGTACCAGCGGTAGAGGGCGGGGACACCGTCCTCGAGTTCCATGGTGTGATGCCAGCCCAGGGAGTGAAGCTTGCTCACGTCAGTGAGTTTGCGCAGGGTGCCGTCGGGCTTGGTGGCGTCCCACTCAATGGTGCCGTGGTAATCCACCGTTTTCTTGACGAGTTCGGCCAGCTGGCGGATGGTGATTTCCTTGCCGCTGCCGATGTTGATATGGCAGTTACGCACCTCATCGCCCGTGCCGCGCACGTCCTCGAAGTCGATGTGCTCCAGGCAGTAGACGCTGGCATCGGCCATGTCCTCGCTCCAGAGGAATTCGCGGATGGGAGCCCCGGTTCCCCACAGACGCAGGCGGTCTTTCAGAATGCCATATTTTTCGAGCGTGGCTACTATCTGCTGCTCATCGGCATTGCCATCAACGCCCTCGACGGGGCGGCGGCTCAGGTCGGCGCGGATGCCATCGATATTGCCCTCGTTGAGCATTTTGGCCAGGTGCATCTTGCGCACCATGGCGGGCATGACGTGGCTGGTCTCGAGGTCAAAGTTGTCCCGGGGGCCGTACAGGTTGGTGGGCATGACGGCGATGTAGTTGGTGCCGTATTGCAGGTTGAAGCTCTCGCACATCTTCATGCCAGCGATTTTGGCGATGGCATAGGGCTCGTTGGTGTATTCCAGCGGCGATGTGAGCAGGGCGTTCTCGCTGATAGGCTGGGGCGCTTCACGGGGGTAGATGCAGGTGCTGCCCAGGAAGAGGAGTTTTTTTACCCCGTGGCGCCAGCTCTCGCCGATGACGTTCTGCTGGATGGCGAGGTTCTGGTAGATGAAGTCGGCGCGGTACTTCAGGTTGGCCATGATGCCGCCCACATGGGCCGCCGCGAGCACGACGTACTCGGGCTGTTCCTGGTCAAAGAATTGCTTAACCGCTTGAGCGTCCATCAGGTCGAGCTGCTGGTGGGTGCGGCCGATGAGGCGAGTATATCCCTTGCGCTGCAGGCTGTTCCAGATGGCGCTGCCGACGAGTCCGCGGTGTCCGGCCACATATATTTTTGCGTCCTTGTTCATTTTACTGGAGGTGATAGATTTTCTTAATGTGCTTCATGTCATGGTCTACCATGATACGCACCAGCTCCTGGAATGACGTCTTCTGCGGGTTCCATCCGAGCTGTTGCTTGGCCTTGGTGGGGTCGCCCAGCAGCTGGTCGACCTCGGCGGGGCGGAAGTACTTAGGGTCGACCTCGACAATGACCTTGCCGGTGGCACGGTCGATGCCCTTCTCGTCGATTCCCTCGCCCTGCCACTCCAGCTCGATGCCGGCATGGTGGAAGGCCAGGGTGCAGAATTCCCTCACCGAATGGCATTCGCCGGTGGCGATGACA
This sequence comes from uncultured Muribaculaceae bacterium, assembly GCA_964628205.1. Classification (GTDB taxonomy): domain Bacteria; phylum Bacteroidota; class Bacteroidia; order Bacteroidales; family Muribaculaceae; genus Sodaliphilus. Next base: position 7,522 of record CAZVMM010000029.1, on the reverse strand, counting down.
AAGTCGTCGGGCTCGGGCTGCTGCATGATGAGCCACATGCACTCCACATAGTCGCGGGCATATCCCCAGTCGCGCAGGGCGTTCAGATTACCCAGGTAGAGTTTGTCCTGCAGGCCGTGGGCGATGCGTGCTGCGGCAAAGGTGATCTTGCGGGTCACAAAGGTCTCGCCTCGGCGCTCACTCTCGTGGTTGAACAGGATGCCGTTAGCGCAAAACATGCCGTAACTCTCGCGGTAGTTCTTCATGATCCAGAACGAGTAGAGCTTGGCGCAACCATAGGGGCTGCGTGGATAGAACGGTGTGGTCTCGCGTTGGGGCACCTCCTGTACCTTGCCATAGAGCTCGCTGGTGCTGGCCTGGTAGATCTTGGTGGTCTTCTCGCGGCCGGCGATGCGCACGGCCTCGATGAGGCGCAGCGTGCCCACGGCATCGGTCTCGGCCGTGTATTCGGGCACGTCGAACGAGACCTTCACGTGGCTCTGGGCCGCCAGATTGTAGATCTCGTCGGGGCGGGTTTTCTCGATGATGCGGATGAGCGAGCTGCTGTCGGTCATGTCGCCATAATGCAGGTTGATGAGGCGCCGCTGCTTCATGTCGCGCACCCACTCGTCGAGGTACAGGTGCTCAATGCGGCCGGTGTTGAAACTGCTGCTGCGGCGCAGGATGCCATGCACCTCATAGCCCTTGTCGAGCAACAATTCTGCCAGGTAAGAACCATCCTGGCCCGTTATGCCCGTGATGAGGGCAACTTTCTGGTTATTCTCGTTCATTGTCGTTATAATGCGTTTTCGAGTTGATGTGGTTTGGGGTCTGTGATCTTCTCGATCATCGACGGATGGACAAAGGTGGTGGCCACGGCGACAAGACCCTCGACGTTGATGAGCACGCGGCGGTCGCCCTTGACGCGAACAAACACGCCCTCGGCACCGGCAAACTGGCCACCGATGATGCGTACGCGCTCGCCCTTGGCAAAGTCGCCCGGATCGGGGTTGAGGTAGATGAGTTTCTCGTCGTAGGTACCGGCCACCTTGATGAAACTCTCCATCTCGCGGGCGGGCACGGTAATGGGCTTGTGGGTCTCGCGGTCCATGATGTAGCGGATCGGCAGGTCGGTCGACATCTTGTAATCGCGCATGTCGCTGGGCGTGATGTGGATAAAGATGAGGTTGTGAACACTGGGCACAAGGCGCTTGACCATCACGCCCTTACGCTCCTCACGACGATACTGCATGGGCACGAAGTTGGTGATGCCGCGGGCGTCCAGGTCTTCCTTGACCCGGAGTTCACGGTTATAGGTCACGCGGATGGCATACCACACCTTTTCCTCGCGTCCTTTCTTGATGACTGTCCTTACTTCCACGAGTGCAAAATTACTGTTTTTTTCGCAATCAAGTACCATTTGCTCCAAATTACACGTTATATATTAATAACCAACGATACTTTTCTATGGCAAAGGAAATCAAGAAATGGACAACACTCGAGAGCCGCTACATCATCCAGCGGCCCTGGCTCACGGCGCGGGTCGACAAGGTGCAGTTGCCCGATGGCCGCATCAACCCCGAGCACTATGTGCTGGAATACCCTGAGTGGGTCAACATCATCGCCATCACGGATGGAGGAGAGTTTGTCATGGTGCGTCAGTACCGCCATGCGATGGACGTGGTGCTCGACGAACTGTGTGCCGGCGTGGTCGAAGACGGGGAATCCCCCTTGCAGGCTGCCCAGCGCGAACTGCTCGAGGAAACCGGCTACGGCGGTGGCTCGTGGCAAGAGATCATGACCGTGGGGCAGAATCCCAGCATCTGCGACAACATCACCCACTGCTTCCTGGCCGAGGGTGTGGAACGCGTCGGCGACCAGCACCTCGATGCCGGCGAGGACATCGCCGTGCTGCTCCTGTCGCGTGACGAGGTCGAGTCCATGCTCCGTGAGAACCGCCAGCTGCAGGCCCTCATGGCAGCCCCAATGTGGCGCTACCTGGCCGAGCACCCCCTGTGACTAGTTAGGAGTGGTTTTATAGACTAAATCCCACGCGCAGCGCTGTCACTAGGGCATTACGCACCGCATTATCGGCCCCCGGATTGATAATCCATTGCACGTCGGGCGAGACGTAAAAGTGACCTCCCAACTGGTAACGGTAGTTCAGCTCGATGGCGCTCTCCCACTTGCGGCCATCCAAGTGGACGGTCGACAGTCCAGCCGCTAGAGCGTCGGCCCCGTTGTGGGTAAACGGTGAATTGAACGTCGCCCCACAGGTGATACTGGCGGTGGCCACATCAGTGGCTCTGGGTGCGAACCCGCCAGTGACAAAGGCGCTGATGCTGCGCTCGCCCTGCAGGGCGAATGACTTCTCGCAGGACAGGTAGTAACCGTTGTTCTCGAGTCTCGTGTGGTAGAAGGCTCCGGCCTTGAGTGTCAGTGCTTCGTTGGGTGTGAGGAGTCCCTCAGTGACAATCACATATCCCTTGCTCCAGCTCAACTTGTGCTTGATGTTGAACTTGTTGCCCTCGTCAAGGGGAATGACACCGCCGTCAAAGATTCCCGCTTGCCACGTAAAAGAATCGCTGGCCCTCCACTCGGCATTGATGCCCAGCCCGTTACAAGGCATGGTGGGCACGTTGCCGCCCGACAGCAACACCTGGTTGCCGCCAAAGGACGTGTTGAGCAGATTGCCCGATGCGTCACAGGCTGAGTAGCTGTCGTTGACATCCTGCAGACCCACCTTGAAGGTGAATTTGTTAAAGGTGTGGCTGTACCAGGCATTGAGGGCAAAGATGTGGTCCCCGGCTTCGATGTTGTCCAGCACCTGCCAGTCGCCCACCAGCTCGGCCGAGGGCTCGCCGCCGTGGGTCGTGGCGATGGTCAAGTTGAAATGACCGTTTCTCCACGGGTTGATTTCCGCTCCCAGCTCGCCGTAGCCCAGATACCGGGCTCCGGTCTTGATGCCGCCGTGCGTGTTCACAACCAGGTCGGCAGTGTAATTGAGAATTGGAACGAATGACCTGGTGGTGTCTTGTGCGTGTATGGTGTTCCCTCCTATAGCGATTATCATCGTGAGGATGGCAAACATGAATATGTTTTTTTTCATCAAATTGTGTGACTATAATTTGCAGTTATGGTAGTTCGTCTCGTTGACGATGCAAAATTATACCTACTTTTTATGATGTAAAATCCCATAATCGGGCGGTTTCCTGATGCCAGCCTCATCATTATTAGTGATTACCCCATGCAAATGGGCCCTTAAATCGCCCGTTTGCATGGGGAATGTCATACTTAATTGTCGTTGTATAAAAACGGTTGCAGAATTACAGCAGGCGGCCGTGGTCGTTGTAGCTGTAGTAGTGGCCGCCGCGGCACACGATGATGTGGTCCACGAGCTGGATGTCCATGACCTTGCAGGCTTGGTGTACGCGCTCGGTCAGGCGGTCGTCCTGGATGCTAGGCCTGGGGTTGTCACTGGGGTGGTTATGCGCCAGGATGATGCCCGAGGACAGGCGCTCGATGGCTGGCCGCAGAATCATCTTGATGTCGGCCACGGTCATGGCGGTACCGCCGCTGCTGATGCGCACGCACTCCTCGACCTGCTTAGCATGGTTGAGCAGCACGACCATGATCTCCTCGTGGTCCAGATAGTCCATGCGTGTGCGCAGGTATTTGTATGCATCCTCGCTGCTGGTGATCTTGAATCGTTCCTGGAATTCCTCCTGCTGGTAGCGGCGGGCCAACTCCAGGGCTGCCAGAATCTCGATGGCCTTGACCTCGCCGATGCCGTGATAGTTCTTCACCAGGTTGTTGATTCCCTTGCGGGCGATGAGGTAGAGTTTGTCATCGTTGTCGCGCAGGATGCGTTGGCACAGGTCCACCACCGACTCGCCAGGCGTGCCCACTCTCAGCAGGATGGCCAGCAGCTCGGCTGTCGATAGGCTGCCGAAACCATTTTTCTTAGCCTTCTCGCGGGGGCGGTCCTCCTCGGGGACGGTATCCTTGATGTTGCGGCTACCCGCCAGCTTGCTATTATCTTTCTCTTCCAGCATAGATTTAACGGATCAAATCGATTAAACGGAATCTCCAAAAACCTAAAGCCTAAAGCCTACTTCCCCTTCCTCATCATCACTTCTTCGTTGATGTCACGGCCGTGCTTGAGGAGAATTTTCCACACGTAGGCCTTGATGAAGCCCCAGCCATAGCTGCACAGCTGCGTGAAGCTTGATGCCACGGCCAGGCAAGCTATCTTGAGGCTGCGGGTCTCGATGAGAGCAGCTACCCAGAGCATCGCAGCATAGAGCAGGATGGGCACGATGAACCACCACTTCCACAACGACAAGAGCAACAGCAGCACGCAACCGATGAGGAACACGGCGGGTAGGCAGTGCACGAGCTTGAGGCTGTCAGGATAGAGCAGCTTGAGTGTGATGCGCGACATGCCGAACACATAGGTCTGACGGGCAAACTTCTGCAGGCTCGTGCGGCGCTTGTGATAGACGAATGCGGGACGGATCAGACGGATGTCAAATCCTGCTTGGCGCACGCGCGTGCTCATGTCGATGTCCTCGCTGAACATCTCGCGGAAACCGCCCACCTTATTATAAACTTCACGCGAGTAGCCCATGTTAAAAGAGCGGGGCACAAACTTCTCCATCTGCACTTTGCCGCCGCGTATGCCACCGGTGGTCAGCAGTGAGGTCATCGAGAAGGAGATGGCCTTCTGCACGTCGGTGAAGTCGTCGCTTGCTGCGTCGGGGCCGCCGAAGCAGGGCACGTACTCATTGGCCAGCTCCTTGCCCAGGGTCTTGAAGTAATCGGGAGGAATGACGCAGTCGCTGTCGAAGAAGACGAAATACTGGCCCGTGGCATGCTCCAGACCGTAGTTGCGGGCGATGGAACGCCCCTCGTTGGCTTTGTAGAAATAACGCAGGTCCAGCTCCTTGCTGTATCGCAGGGCGATGTCCTCGCAGCGCTCGGTTGAGCCGTCCTCGACCAGGATAATCTCAAAGTCCTTGTCCGTTTGCTTGGTGAGGCTCCTCAGCAGGTCCTCAACCTCGTCACGCCGGTTATACACCGGCACTATCACTGAAAAATAAGGCATGTGTATTCTGTGTATTATATTTATTTCTTGCCGGTCATGATGTCCAGGACCATATGGTCGGTGGCACACATGGCGTCGGCTCCGATGCTGGTCAGGTTATGTATCGAGCGGTCCACGCTGTCGTCGATGATGCCCTCGGCGCTGGTGACGTGGCGGCCCTCCATGGCGAGCACAGCGCTCAGCAGCGCTGTCGACACGCCTGATGCAATTTTCAGCGCACAGCTGGGCTTGGCACCATCGCAGATCATTCCCGTGAGGTTAGCGATCATGTTCTTGACGGCGTAGCAGATGCGGTCAAAGTCTCCGCCCATCAGGTAGGTGATGCCGCACGAGCTGCCGATTGATGCCACCACGCAGCCACACAGAGCACTCAGTTTGCCCAGACTCTGCTTGATGTAAATGGCGGTGAGATGGCTCAGGGTGAGGGCGCGGATGAGCTCCTCCTCGGTGTTCTCGTTCTCCATGGCATAGACGGCCACTGGGTTGGTGGCGCAGATGCCCTGGTTACCCGAGCCGCTGTTGCTCATCACGGGGATGAGGGCACCGCCCATGCGGGCATCGGTGGCCAGCGCGGTCTTGGACAGGATGCGCGAGAAGATGGTGTTGCCGAAGATGCCGTGGCTCAGAGGCCTGTCCATGGTCTTGCCCAGGCAGTGGCCGTAATTGCCTTTCAGGGACTCCTGGGCCGCCTTGAGGTTGTAGTCACGGGTCTCGATGATGAAGCCGATCTCGTCAAGAGGGGCCTGCATGGCAAAGTCATAGACCAGCCGCAGGTTCAACGCGATGTCACCGCTGTCATCGCCCTCGCTGCTGCCGGCGTGCTCGTCGAGCAGCACATTGTCGTCGCGGGTGATGCTCACAAAGTGGGTGTGCGAACCCTGGATGATTGCACTGGCTGTGTGCCCGCCGCCCTCACACAGGACCTCAACGTAGAGCTTGTCGCAACAGTCCTGCTTGAGCTGGATGTCGATGCGGCCCTCGTCGATGTACCGTTTGCCTTGCTCGATGGCCTCGGGGCAGACGTCCTTAATGACCTCGAGCTGATACTCGCTCTTGCCGATGAGGGCTCCCAGGGCGATGGCGATGGGCAGGCCGATCATCCCTGTGCCGGGAATGCCCACACCCATGGCGTTCTTGAGGATGTTGGCACTGAGCAGTGCCGTGATCTTCTCGGGTCGGCAGCCCAATGCCTCGGTTGCTCGGGCCACACACAGTGCCACAGCCATCGGTTCAGTGCAACCCACAGCCGGGACAACTTCGCGCCTCATCAGCGCGATAATCTGCTCTCTAACGTTCTTCTCGATCATTATATCTTAATTTATCTAGAAAGAAAACAATAAATACAATAATGACAAATATTTAAATCATTGTGTTTGTTGTGCTTATTGTTTTCCTTTTTTGTTTATTGGCGGAATTTGTCAAGGCCGCCGTCCAGGAAGTCGAGGAAGGCGGGGACGTCCTCCTTGTAGCTGAACGAGCCGCTTAGGGCGTTGCCCTGCGGGTCGACGCAGACGTAGAAGGGTTGCGTGTTGCTGCCGAACTTGTGTCGCTGCAGGTAGCTCCACTTGTCGCCGATGGTGCGCAGGGTACGCTTTTCGCCCGTAGCTTCGGTCACTTCGATGGGCTCGGGCAACGGGCGCTTGTCATCGACAAACAGGGAGATCAACACATAATCCTTGTTTAACTTGTCGGCCACGCTGGGGTCGGTCCACACGGCTGCCTCCATCTTGCGGCAGTTCACGCATCCAAAGCCCGTGAAGTCCAGGAAGACGGGTTTGCCAGCGGCAGCGGCGGCAGCCATGCCCTGCTCATAGTCGGTGTAGGCAGCACGAACCTCCTTCGTGTTGAGGTTGAAGTCCTGAGTGTTCATGGGCGGAGAGAAGGCGCTCACGGCCTTGCACGGTGCGCCCCACAGGCCCGGAATCATATAGATGGCGAAGGCAATCGAGATCAGTCCGCCCATGATGCAGATCACGGGCATGGGCTTGGTCTCGTCGCCAGGCATGACGATGTCGCTTTGGAACTTGAGTTTGCCGATGAGGTAGAGGCCCAGAAGGCCGAAGATGGCGATCCACAGGCACAGGAACACCTCGCGGTCCATCAGATGCCAGCCGTAGGCCAGGTCGGCCACCGAGAAGAACTTGCAGGCAAATGCCAGCTCGATGAAGCCGAGCGTCACCTTGAGGATGTTCATCCAGCCGCCCGACTTGGGGGCCGACTTCAACCACGAGGGGAACAGGGCAAACAGTGTGAACGGCAATGCCAGGGCCAATGCGAAGCCCAGCATGCCGATGGCAGGACCCCAGAAGTTACCGCTGGTGGCGAAATCTACCAGCAGGAAACCGATGATGGGACCCGTGCACGAGAAGGACACCAGCACCAGCGTGAAGGCCATCAGGAAGATGGACAGCAGGCCGCTGGTCGTGCTGGCCTTGT